>CAVPEU010000032.1:0-53603 GCA_963703575.1 uncultured Chloroflexia bacterium | reverse complement strand
CTTAGCCGCATCGCGGAGTTTGCTCATCTGCCCTTCTGCGACGTGCGCCTCGGCCATGAGCAGGTTGATGTACGACTCGGCCTCGGGAACCGAAAGCGGCGGGATTGCCACCGTGATCTGGAGGATCTTCTCGAGGTAGTCCTTGCCGATGGTCGGATGCTGCCCGAGGGCATCGCGGTACCGATAGTCCACAGCCGCCTGGACGACACGCTGGTCGGCGGCGATGACGTATGCCGTCTTCGGCACGTGAAGGAACAGCCGGATCGCCTCGAACGTTTCCAGCACCGTGTCAGGCGCGCAGCGGTCAACGTCATCGACGAACACAACGAGCGCCCGGACGTCCTCGAGCTCGCGCATGAGTGACGCGAACTCCTGCCTGAAGTCGGCAACGGACGTGGCCTCGATGGGCTTGTCATCCACGGGCTTTGGGGCGAGGTCTGAGGTGTCGAGCCACGCACCACCCGCAAGCGCGGCGATGGCAGGCGGCGTCCCGGTGCCTGCGACAACAGCCGCTGTGGCGACTGTCTTCACGACCGTGAACACATCGACGCGCCTGACCAGCCGCAGGAAGAGATCGCGCGCCTTCTCGAAGTTGGTCTTGTCGTTGGCGACGGCCGTCTTCAGCGCACGCAGCACGGCCTGCATCAGCGCGGTTTTGACATCCTCGTAGCCCTCGAACATCCAGGGGCTGAAGCGGACGACGACGTAGTGCCCCTCGGCGTCCGCCTCGAGGTCCCGGGCAGTCATCGCGAGCAGGCTGCTCTTTCCAGAGCCCCAGTCTCCGGCGACGCCGACGGTCACAGGAAGGAGGCGTGGCTCCCTCAACAGGACGAGCAACTCATCGACAAGGAAGTCGAACCCAAGCAGGTCGACATCGGTCTCGTTGTCAGGCCACATGGCGACCACCCTTCACGCGGCTCTTCCGCGGCTGGAGTTCATGGCGGACGCGTGCGTTTCGGGTCATGGAGCCCCTGTCCACTATCGCTGCGGCCAAAGCGCTGGCACCGGGGACGTGCAGGATCGTCGAGAACGGCCGCGGGTCAACTGGTCCCCTGTGGCGGATTTCCGGCATCGCTCCCTCGCGAACCGCAACTCAACTACAAGAACGCTGCCGGATCGGTTTCGCCGGCGTCGATGCGCGCCGCGATGAGACGCAGACCTTCACCGACGAAGTGCTCGATGCACTTCACGGGCGCAGTCACCGACGGGAAGAGCGCGCCGATCAGGTCGCGGATCTCGCCGGTGTCGTCGAACAGCCCGATGGTCCAGCGAGTCTCGGTGCCCTCGGTGGAGCCTGGCGCCACGCCCTCGCGGATGGCGTAGGCCATGGCGAAGCGGGCGAGGTCCTGGTTGGCCCCGAACCATCCGAGGGCCTCGATGCGCTCGAGGCGGACCTGCCCCTCGGGCGACAGGCCGACGGACTGGCGGTCACGCTGCTCGGTCATCACTCCACCCGCTCGATGTCGGTGCGCCGCGAGCTCCGACGCAGGAGCTCGTACTCGCGCAGGAGGCGCCCCTCGGGCGCGAGCAGCCGCCGGACCTCGCCGCGGCCGATCTCGCCCTCCTGCACGAACAGGATCACCTGCTCGGCCATCGAGGGCAGCGTGGTCACGACGTTCGCCGTGTGCTCCGGGTCGAGGCGCGAGAAGGGCGTGTCCATGACGATCGGGCCGTTCAGGGGTGCGTTGGCGTGCAGCGCCCCCATGAGCGCGAGCGCGACGACCTGCTCGGCGCCGGCGGAGCGGCCGTCCTCCTCCACGCCGTCGACGTGGATGATCGAGAGGCCGTACTGCTCGTTGATCGCGAGCCGCTCGTAGTCCTGCTTCTCGGTGGTCATCTCCAGGAACAGGCCCGTGGCGGTCGCCTCGACCTTCGTGCGCAGGCGCTGCTTGTGGATCTCGACGGCCCGCGCGAAGACGTCCGCTGCCTGCCGCAGGGCGCCGGTGCGGCGCGCGAACGCGGCCAGCGCGGGCTCACCGAGGGCGTCGCGCTTCTTGCGCTTGTCCTCGATGTTGGCGCTGATCTTGCCGATCTCGCGCTCGGCCTCCGCGATGCCCCGGCGGACGACCGACATCTCCTCGTTGAGGCGCTCGTAGCGGGCCGTTCGCTCGCGCAGGACCTCTGGGTCGGCGTTGGCGATCTCGGCGGTGAGGTCCTTGATCTGGTCGACGGCCGCGGCACGGTCGACGACGGCGCGGCTGATGCCGGCGAGGACGGCGGCGACCGCGGGGCGGACGTCGGTGTCCCGAAAGCGGTTGAGGGCGCCGGCGGTGACGACAGCGCCCGCGCCAGTTAGGTGGCCGACGTCGCGCACCTTGGCGTCTGCGGGCACCGTGGCCGCGAGCCTGGCCCGCACGTCGGCGGGTACGTCCTGGTCGCAGGTGCCGCAGTGGCACTGCTCGACTGCCTCGAGGCGCCACGCGAGCAGCAGTTCGGAGAAGGCGTCCGACACGCCGGCGTTGGCCTCGGCGCGGGCGCTCTGGACGCGGTCGGAGAGGACGGTGCGCCACGCGTTCGCCATCAGCACGCGGAGGTCGGCGCGCCCCTGCTTCTCGGCGTCCTCGGCGCGGTCGCGGGCCTCCTCGGCCAGATCGCGGGCGCCCACGGCCGCCTTGGCGCGCTCGTTGGCGCGCAGGAACCCGTCCACCTCGCTGCGCTCGGCGCCGAGGGTGATGAGCAGCCTCTCGAGCCGCGCGAGTTCGCGCTCCTGGTCCTCCTTGGCCTTGGTGAGCTCGTCGATGAGCGTCGCGAGCGCCGCGGTCTTCGCGTACCGCGAGGACTCGCGGTTCTCGGCCTTGGCGGCGGCCTCGGCGAGGGCGTCGAGGTGGGCGCGCCCGGCCTTCAGGATCGGCACGCCGAGGATCTTCTCGATGGCGGCGCTGATCTGCCGCCCGGTCTGGCTCTCGTCGATCAGCAGTTCCTCGTACTGCGAGAGCAACTCGCCGTCGAAGAGGAAGAACCGGGCGACGTCGGCTGGCAGGATCGTGCGCAGCAGGTGCTCCTGCTCGTCGGGACCGAGCGGGTCTCCGTCGCGCTTCAGGTACGCCCGCGAGGTGAAGTCCTCGTCGGTGACCGGCTTGGCGACCACCGGGCGCGCCGTGCGTACGAGTTCGTACTCGCGCTCCTCGTAGGCGAAGGCGAGCGAGACGGTGAAGCCGTACCTGCCCTGCAGGGCGTTCTCGCGGTTGGTGGCCTTGGCGAGCGGCCGGGGGCGCAGGTGGCGGTCCCGGACGACGCCGAAGAACGCGTAGAAGACGGCGTTCATGAGGCTCGTCTTGCCGCGCATGTTGTTGCCGTACACGACCGTGACGCCCGGCTCGGCCGGGAACTCGAGCACAGTGCGGTCAGGGTACGGGCCGAAGCCCTCGATCTCGAGCCGGCGGAGCCAGAGCCTCACTCCGCGCTCCCGGCGGCATCCGCGCGAGCGAGCGAGGCGGCGAGGGCGTCCTCGATCTCGCGGACCGCCGCGGTCGGGTTGTCGGGATGCGCCTCCTCGGCGGCAAAGACCGCGCGCAGGAAGTCCGGATCGGCGCCCGGCGCCACCTCGTCGCGCGCGTCGAGCACCACCGTGACCAGGTCGCCGTCGTCAGTCGTCATCGTCCTCGACCCCCACTGAGAACAGGTCTCGCCAGTCTATCCCCGCGGCGATCGCCATCCGCGCCACATCAACCTCGGCCCCGCTGTTCTCCGCACCCCTCGCGAACTCGACCGCCCGGGCGATCTCGCCCGTCGTGATCGGGTCCGGGCCGCCGCCGACGCCCTGGATGGACGGGGGTGGCGACACAACGGCGTCGTGGATGTGGGCGTAGACCTTGCCCTCGGCGCGACGGAGCACGCGGCCGCGGCGCTGGACGTACTCGCGCGGGTTCTTGGACGACGCAAGGATCAGAGCGTGGTCGACCTCGGGGATGTCGACACCCTTGTCGAGGCAGCGGATCGCCACGAGGATCCCGCCGAGGTCGCGGAACCAGGTCATCGTCGCGTCGCGGTCAGCCGGCATCTCGGCGTAGTACGCCATCGTGTCCTTGCCGTCGGCCTTGAGCGCCGCCCGGACCTCGTCAAGTTGGCCGCGGTCGTCGCAGTAGACGATCCAGCGCTGGCCTCGCTCATAGAACCGCCCGATCACGTCGCGGGCGCACGCCACCTTGCCCTGCGCCTGCTTGACGATCCGGGCGCGCTGGAACAGGAGCATGTCGAGACCCGGGCTTCGCTCGGCCGGGGCGAGGTTGCTCGCCGCGGCGGCCGCCCGCCCGATCTTCTTGGTGATCGTCCGCCACTCGTCCGCCTCGGCCTCGGTGAGCTCGACGCGGTGCGAGTTGTAGAAGTACGGCGTGAGGACCCGATCCCGGATGGCGTCGGCGAGCGTGTAGCGCGGCTCGAGCACGCCGCCGAAGTAGTTGAGGATCGCAGCGGTGCCCTCGGGATCGCCGGCGCGCTCCGGGGTTGCCGATAGCCCGAGCCTTGCGCCGAACAGCGCATCGTCAAGGAGCGACTGGTTCTCACGCGATCCAAGGCGGTGGACCTCGTCGGCCACGAGCAGCAGGTGCGGGCCGCCGCGCAGGCGGCCCCGGAAGTCCTCGGACCGCGCGGTCTGGACGGTGGCGAGGACGATGCGCGGCTGGTCCCCGGACGCGGTGAAGTCCGAGAGCACGGGACGCCACGCGGTGTGGTCCGCGCCAGCCTTCAGGATCCGGGCGTCGGCCTCAGCGGCGACCGGCTCGAGCTCGTCGAGCCACTGCTTGAACAGCAGGCGGTCCGGGACGATGACGACTGGGACCTCGCCCAGGCGGAGCGCCTCACGGATGCCGTCGAGCGCGGTGAAGGTCTTGCCGGCTCCGGTGACGAACGCGAGGATCCCGCGCCGACCGTTCGCGCGCCACGACGCGAGGCCGGCCGCCTGGTGCGCCTTGAGCGTGCGCTTCGGCTTGTCGTCCGCGGGTGCCGGGGACTCGAGCAGCCGCTGCACCGAGCCCTTCCAGTCCGGGTCCGCGGCGGCCACGAGCGCCTCGCGCGCGGTCTCGGGGAAGGGCCGGACGTCGAGCCCGGGGTAGCGGTCCGCCCACAGGTCCTCGAAGTACGCCTGCGCGTCCTCGACGCGCTCGCGGTCCCGATCGCCGAGGAAGGTCGCGGCGACGTCGATCGACTCGAGGTTGCCGTCGGCGGCGAGCCCCGCCCAGGTCTCGTTCATCGAGCCGCGGAACATCACGGCGTTGCCCTCGCCGTCCCGGAAGATGCCGACCTTGTCGTGGAAGATGCGGCTCGCGTTGCCGTCCGCACTCGGGCGGAGCAGGGCGATCTCGAGGTCGAGGACCCCCTCGGCCACGAGTGCCGCGAGCACTCGGGCGGGTGGGCCCATGGCCTCGTCAGCGAGCAGGGACTCGACCTCGGCGGCGAGGCGGGCGGCGATCCGGTCATCGACGCGCGCGGCATACCCCTCGTCGAGCGCCCGGATGTCCTCGGCCGAGAGCACCTGCGAGCACAGGATCCGCATCCTCCCGCCGCGGGCGACGAAGTCCCGCAACGCCGGCCAGGCGATCAGGAAGGCCGCGCTTCGGAAATAGCCGACCGCACGGTCGTACTCGACGGCGCGCCTCATCGCGGGCAGGTAGAAGTCCGTGGCGATGTCGTCGCGCCCCTTGGTGTAGGAGGTCTGGAGGCGGATCTCGGGAAGGCTGCCGCTCACCCGATCGGCTCCCCGCCGGCGGTCAGCATCAACTCGCGCAGCGCCCGTTCGAGGTACCGCGGCTGGCAGGCGTACACGGTCTCGATGGCCTTTGCCAGCCGTAGCCGGCGCTTCTGTTCCGCCCACCCGGTCGCAGCGGCATGCACCACGGTCTCCTTGCTGACCTGGATGTTCCCGCCGTGCTTGAACTGCGCGTGCAGCGAGGCGTCCCAGAGGACGAAGACGTCGAGGTCCTCGCGGTAGGCGGCAAGGACGGCGAGCCGGTGGCCACCATGCTCGAACGAGGCGTACTCGCCGACCCTCTGCTTGGGCGCGCGAACGACGGCCTTGTACTCGTACGGTCGCGTGGCGCCGCCATCGACCAGTGAGAACATGTAAAGCCGGACGAGTGTCGGCAGCGGCGGTGCCAGATCGACGTCGAGCGGCTTCGTCTCGAGGTCACCGTGCGCGATAACGCGGTCTCCCAACGACCCGATGAAGCGGGTCTGGATCTCGACCGTGATCGCCGTCACGGAGGGTCCTCCTCATCGCGGGTCCAGACGACCTCGAGCGAACGCCCTGCGGCCCGGGTCGTCTTGACGCCTGCCAGCGCCCGGAACGGCAGCCAGTCCGCGCCGTCGTTCTCGCACACGATGACCTGCCCCCGCCTATGGCGGCACCACTCGCCCATGGCCGGAAAGTCGATGTCGCGAGCGCCGTGGTGGTAGTGCTCGCCCTGCTTCTGGTAGGGCGGGTCGATGAACCAGGTGGCGGAGCCGCGGACGTGCGACGGGAGGGCCTCGTACGAGCAGTTGTAGACGCGCCAGTGGGCGATGCGGTCGACCTGCGAAGCGATCGTCTCCCGGACGCGCTCGCCCCAGAACGACCCCGGCCGGATCCCGTCGCGCATCCATGCCGACGGTCCTGTCCGGGGGCGTGACGCACCCCGGTTGAGCCAGAAGCCCACGAGCCAGCGGGCTTCTTGCGGGATCGCGAGGTCGGCCACGCTCTCGCCCCGCGCGAGGTCCGGGATGGCCCGGATCTCCGCCGGCGTCGCGCGGATCAGGTAGTCCCAGACCCCGAAGATGACCTCGTCCTTCTCGCCAAGGATGACCTTCCGGTCGGCATAACGCACCGAGTACCCGGCCGAGCCTGCGAAGGGCTCCACGACCGTGCCGTACCGCGGCGGCGGGTAGTGCTTGGGCGTGTCACGCCACTTGCCGCCGTAGAATCCGAAGAAGGGCCGCAAAGCAGGCGCCAACGCCGGCGCGATGATCGCCTTCGCGTTGCGGACTGGTTCGGGCATGGGCGGCGAGTGATCCCTGCGAATTGACCATGGGAACAGAGCGCGTCGACGCTCCCTGCAGCCGAGGGTACACTCGGGTTCGGGATTGCATCATCCAAGGATGCCCGTCCGCGCCACGCGCGATGCCGGCCGCAATGCCCTGTGCGCGCGAGCGCTTCGGCACAGACGGCGTGTCGAGCGCAGCCCATGCGCTGACCTGGTTGGCCGCGTCGGGGCCTTCCGTTCCTGCCCCCCCTCGATCGCTGCCCGATCGGTCGTCTTCACCCGTGCGTCGGGTAGCCGGCAGCGGTCTGTTCGAACATCCGGATTGACCGCTCGTAGAGGTGAGCCACGGGCTCGCCGACACCAGTTGGGCCCCAGATCGACGGGTGATCGCGGTCGGCGGGCACCTGGTCGCGCTGGTACCGGGTTCGGCCGTCGAGACCTATCGTCATTACGCGACCACTGGCGGCAGGCTGCAGTCCGTTGTAGAGGAAACTGCACCCGGGCCACGTCGTGGCAATTCGCTGTAGTCGCTGGCCGGGACGAGTCCCGCCGATCAGAAGGCGCGGCGGAACCTCGATCCGCTCGCGGATGAAGTCAAGCTGGCAGAGCCAATCGTCGAACAGGCCAGCGAGGCACTGGGTGTCGATCGCGATCAACCCCGGGCGATTAGCGTTGATCCACTGGGCGAGATCCAATGCGTCAGCCTCGCGGCCCCACGAGACGTGTGGGATCGCACGGACGCCGGCCTCCTGGACGATGCGCACGAACTCGAGGGAGCGTTTCATCGCATAGCGCTGCTCGACCCAGTCGTCACCATGCCAGACCGAGAAGCTGGGCGAGATGACAGCCGACGGACGCAGCAGGCGGAGGCGATCCACGAAGGCAAGGCGCTCATACCACAAACGCTCCAGATCGCCATCGCTCGCGAACAGGGTGAGCACAATGGACACCTCCGGCCCAACGCCGAGGGTCTCGCGAAGGCTCTCCTTGGGACGGGTTCGGACAGGCCTTGCCGCATCGAGCATGACGGCGACGGCTGGGCGGCTGACTCCCCAGCTGGCGCGTCCTCCGTCGACGACCGGGATCACCCGGGGGAGGGGCAGCGGAGGGTAGGCCCGGAGGCGAACGGTCTCGAGGTCCAGTCCGCCAATCTCGAGTACGCGCAGGTCGAAGTCCCGTCTGGACGGGCTCAGCCGACCAGTCGCCGTGCCCACTCCATGAAGGCAGCCGAGTGACCCCGCGCAGTCACAGCGCGCGCTCCAGGCCCGGAGTTGCTGTTCGGCAAGCCAGGGACTCGTCACAGCAGCTGGCGGGCCTCGAGGATGGCTTCACCGGTGGTCTCGGTCCTCGGCACCAGCGTGCCGCCATACCGCCAGCCTCTCGCCATGCAGCCGATGATCACGTCGCCGAGTCCTGTGGACACCGTGGCCCTGACCCTTCCTTCCGAGACCAGCCGAACGGCACCGCCGATCGGGACAGCGACCACTGGCAGCGGCCCCGCGAGCGGCTCTGTCAAAAGGACAATCGCGGTCCTGGAGCGTGCGCACGGCGGCTGCCTCGCGGTTCCACGCCGGGTCGAGGTCGTCCGCGCCGTAGGCCCGCAGGTTCAGCGGCTTGGAATCGAGGATCAGGATGCGCGGGCACCTCGTGGGCGCGAGCGCCTTGTCGATCGCCGTGCCGAACAGGTCGAGGTAGCGGGCGGCGAGCGTGTGCTGGCGGCTCGCATGCCGCATCCCGTGGGCATCCTCGACGTAGCGGTGTGCTTCGAGCCGGATCGTGCGGCTGGCCCGCCGGAGCGACATCCCCTGCGCGACGAGCTGGAGCAGGGTGGCGATCTCGACTGCCGTGTGGAGGTGGTCGGGCGGCGAGATCGGCCCTTGGGCGACCCCAGGCTTCACGTCGCAGGTCAGGCACTCCTCGCCCGCGCCGTGTGCCTCGCTCGGGCGGCGGCGTCCCAACGAGAACGTGTGCGGGTCGGAACCGTCAGCGGGCACGCAGCGGAACCGCTGGCGGCGGAATGGAGCGCTCGTCCAGTCGCGCCGGCCCCACAGCGTGATGCTCCCCCGATGCCCCTTCGAGCACACCGTCGGGCGGTTGGCGACGACGATCCGAGGCCGTCCCGTCCTGCCGTTGCCCGTGCTCGTCGCGTCCATCGTCCGCGAGCGTGCGCCCTGGCAGCGACATCTTGTATGGCACGGACGGGGTGGGACTTACCAACCGTCCTTGACGCACAAGACATTGCCAGCCACTTTCGCCCGTACTCAGATCCGTACACACGACCGGTTCTCGGCTGAGGTCTTCTGCGCTACGTTCGCCGGGTGTCAAGCCAGACCGCCATCGGTCGCGTCCGCCTCGAACCCGCCCGTGGGTTCGAGGCCGCCATTGCGCGCCTGATCGAGGCGGCCGAGGCCTGTCGGCTGGCAACCGCTGTCGACGGGTCGGTTATCATCGGTGGTGGGTACGCACCACCAGAAGGAGCGCACCGTGCCGAGACGCACGACGCGCCGTCGGATCGGCGTACCCGACGCGTTCCGGCGGCTGCCGATGGACGAGGAGGACCTCGCAGGTCTCCCGTCGTTCCGGGTCATCCGGGTATCGACCGAGGCCCAGGACTACCGGGGCGGACCCGAGGGCCAGGCGCACGAGCTCGATCTCGCCGAGCGCCGGACCGGGACCGCCCCGACGGGTCTCGAGCTCCGTGATGCCTCGCCGGGCTGGGACGCAGGCCGTCTCGAGCCCGCCCTCGCCTGGGCGGCCGAGGGCCGGGTCAAGGTGGGCCTCGTCCCCTACTTCAGCCGGTTCATGCGCGACCCGGCGCTCGCCTTCGCGTTCCGCGACGCCTTCCACGCCCGCGGCTGCGTCCTCTACTTCGCCGACCGCCGGCTCCTGAGCTCCGACCCCGCCCGCCAGGGCGACTTCGGCGAGCAGGCGGTCAAGGCGCAGATCGACAACCTCGACCGGGCCCGCGCGATCGCCGGGGGCATCGCCGCGAAGTTCCGCACCCACCGCGACCCGGGCGGCCACCCGGCACTCGGCTTCCGCCGCAGCGGTGGGCTCCGTCCGGTGCTCGAGCCTGACCCCGCGCACATCGGCGAGGCCCGGGAGATCTTCGAGCTGTACGCCTCGGGCCGGTACAGCGACGACACGCTCGCGCTCGAGGCAGCCCGCCGCGGGTACGTCTCGGTCGGGACCGGGCGCCCGCTGTCCGCTGCCGGGATCGCGGAGCTGCTGCGTAACCCGGTCTACAACGGCTATCTCGTCCGGTACCGCGGCTTCTCGGACGAGGAGCGGGTTGAGGCCCCGTGGCGCCGACGACGGGACGAGGACGGCGACGTCGTCGACCCGCCGGTCTCGGACGACCTGTGGGAGCGCGTGCAGGCGATCCGCGCGGAGCGCTCGACGCCCGGGACGCGCGGGGCACGGGACCGCATCTACGTGCCCCACCTCGTGTGCCACGGTTGCGGGCTCGCCCTGTATGGCCACGCGAGCAACCGTCGGCGGCGGATGACCCACCCGGCCCCGGTCTGCGCGAGCTGGACGGAGGCCGCCGGGACCCGCACGAGCTTCCGGGCCGAGGTCTACGAATGGCAGATCGCGGCGTTGCTCGCGACGGCGAAGCTCGACGAGGCGGCGAAGCTGCGGATCGTGGCCGCCCTCATCGGGACCGCCGTGCCGGCGGACACGCGCCGGATCGGACGCCTGGAGCACGAGCTGCGCAGCCTCGCGCTCGACAATGCCTTCGGGCGCGTGGGCGACGACGACTACCTGCGTCGCAAGGCCGCACTGACGGCCGAGGTCGAGGAGGCCCGCCAGCCGCGCCCGTCGCCTGGGTCGATAGATCCCGCCCGCGCCGTCGCCTGGCTGGAGGACCTGCGCTCCCTCTGGGAGGTCGACCTGCCGGAAGCGCCCGGGCACACGCCTGTCCGACGGGAGTACGAGCTCCAGGCGCGCCGAGGCAACAGCGAGCGCGTTCGACCGGCTCGAGGTCCTGGGTCCCGTGATCGTTGAGGCCAAGGTCGCGGACGACCTGCTCATCGGCAAGTCGCTGGTCCTCGCGCTGGCCCCCGAGCGGGCGGAGCTGACCGGGGAGAAGGCCGCGGTGATACGGCAGTTGATCGACGGGAGGCGCTCGCGGCTCATCCGGTCCGACACGACCGAGGCACGCAAGAAGCGGCACCAGCGGTCCCCTGACGGGACATTAAGGTGCATTGGTCGGGGCGAGAGGATTTGAACCTCCGACCTCATCGTCCCGAACGATGCGCGCTACCAAGCTGCGCCACGCCCCGACCGAAAGTCGCCGCTGAGGGCCGGGCGATGATAGCGCATCCCGTTCGAACCTTCGAATGCCGGTCGGCTCGTCAGGCGGGGGTCCGGCCCACGGGGCGACGGCCCGGCAGCTCGTCCGGGATCCGGATCCGGAGCGTCGCGATCGCCGCCGCGATCGACGCCCCGGCCATCAGCCAGAACACCGTCCCGAGCCCGCTCCCGGGCCCACCCGCGTCGACCACCACGCTGTACAGGATCCCCCAGAAGGAGCCGACCCCGAACGCCAGCGCGAAGTAGGTGCTGAACGCGGCGTCCCGGAGATGGCGGGGCGTGACGTCCGCGAGCAGCGCCTGGAGCTGCGGGCTCTCGACGAACGAGAACAGGCTCAGGGCAGCTACCCCGATCCAGAGCCAGGTCGTGTCGTCACCGGCCAGGACGAACAGCGCGATCGACATCGCGCCGGCCAGGTACACACCGATGATGACCGGCTTGCGACCCACCCGGTCCGACAGCCAGCCGGCGACCAGCGGGCCCGGCACGCTCGCCGCGAGGAGCACGCCGTACATCAGGCCGATGGTCGCGGCGTCCAGCCCGACGACCTGGTGGAGATACAGCGGGACGAAGATGTTGAGCACCCCGAGGCCGCGCGACCCCCCGCCCAGCACGGCGACGGTGTACAGCCAGCGCAGGTCGCGGTCGGCCAGCACGGCGCGGTACAGGGTCCGGACCGGGCCGTCGTCGTGGGCTTCGCCCGCCGGCGCGCGTGCTTCGCGCACGAACAGCAGGATCAGGACGGCCACGACGGCCGTGAGCATCCCGAGGGCGGCCACCGAGCCGCGCCAGCCGAGGGTCGCGATGGCGACCGCGGCCGAGAAGCCGATCAGCACGGTCCCCACGTTGCCGCCGGCCACGTGGACCGCGATCGCCGTCCCGATGCGCCGCCCCGGGAACTGCTCGGAGAGGAGCGCGTTGCCCACCGGGTGCTGCGGTGCGCCGCCGACGCGCGACACGACGTTGGCGACGGCGAACAGCCCGAAGCCGGACGCCAACGCCTGGCCCGCGGTCCCGGCCGCCACGGCGAGCCCTCCGCCGCCCAGCAGCGTCGGCCGTCCGATGAACCGGGTCAGTGCGCCGAAGGAGTACTGGAGCAGGCCGCTGGCGATGCTGCCGATGGTGGACAGGATGACGATGGTCGCCGGCGTGACGCCGAACTCGTCGATGACGGCGAGGTAGACGAGCGGGTAGAGCGCGGACTGGCCGTGGATCAGCGCGTGCTGGGCGGTCAGGAGCCCGAGGCTGAGACGTGGCCGGACGCCGGGCGAGGCGGTGGGCAGGGTAGCGTCTTCGACGGCAACGGACACGCCCCCGAGTGTCGCACGAGACCCGGTGGCGGACCTGCCGGATCGGCGCGTGGTGCGGCTGGCGGTCCTGACCAGACGGGGTTCAGTGTCCCGTCGTCAGCCGGCTCGGGTCGGTGTCGCCCCTGCGTCGACGTGGTCCGTCAACCCAGGCGGGCGGCCACGAGCCTGTCGCCCGCGACGCTGGTCCAGGCGAAGCCACCGGCACCGGGCATCGGCGCGCCGGGATCGCCGAGGGCTTTCAGCCATGCCGCCGACACCGTCGGGTACCGGGCCCGGATCAACGGCGCGAGGTCCCGCACCAGCATCCGGTTGCGGCCCGTTCGGCGCAGCAGGAGGAGTCCCTCGACGCGCCAGGTCCCGCCCAGCCGGTCCCGGGTCGCGGCGACCTTGGCCTCGAGGCCCCGGATCGCCTCGCCACCATCGGCCAGCAGGTCCCAGACCTCGATCACGGCGGCCTCACGACGGATGGCACGCGTGAGCAGGACGTCGATGCTCCGGGGTCGCGGGCCGTCGCCGGGAAGTGCCGCTTCGGGCATCGCCTGCCAGCCGCCCCTCGCCGCGATCTCGATGATCAGCGCCTGGCGCCTGAGATGCTCGATGTCCCGCGGCAGGCTCGCGCCGGGCATGGCCTCCACGAACGCGGCCAGTTGCACGTTCAGGGCCGCTGCACACGCGGTCAGCGTCTCGAGCGCCGCCCCGGGTTCCAGTCCGCGCTCGATTCGGCTGTAGTACGGCTGGGAGATGCCGGCCTCCGACGATACGTCCGCCTGGCGGCGTCCCTGCGCCAGGCGGACGTCCCGCAGCCCGGTGCCGATTCGCCTGGCGACGTACTCCGCCCGGGCACGGCCCCGGCGACGGGCCGCGGTGGCACGTCGTCGAGCTCGGTCGGTTGTGTCCGTGCGTTGACGCTGCATGCCTACCACGTTTAGCAGGCGCCGCTTACCCCACGCTTGCCTCGCGAGTGCTGCTCCGGGCATGCAAATCCGCCCCCTGCGACGGCTCGCAGATGCCCGGTATGCGTACCACGTCTGCGCCGACCCCGGACGGCGGCCGCTGCGGCTCGGCGGCGCGCGAATGAGCTGCGCTAAACGTGGTGCGCATATCGGGAGCGCGGGGCGGGGCACGGGGCGCGGGGCGGGGCTGGGCGCGGCGCGGGGCGGGGCACGGGGCGCGGGGCGGGGCTGGACGCGGGGCTGGGCGCGGCGGGGCGGGGCACGGGGCGCGGGGCGGGGCACGGGACGCGGGGCGGGGCTGGGCGCGGCGGGGCGGGGCACGGGGCGCGGGGCGGGGCTGGACGCAGGGCTGGGCGCGGCGGGGCGGGGCACGGGGCGCGGGGCGGGGCGGGGCACGGGGCGCGCGCCCTCGGCGGCGACCTGCGAGTGGTGGTCCGGAACGAGGAAGCGGCCCCGGGGCGGATGCCCCGGGGCCGCTGGCAGGACGAGGACGCGGAATCTAGAACGCCTCGAGGTACCGGCCCAGCTCCCAGTGCGAGACCTGGGTCCGGTACTCGTCCCACTCGGCCCGCTTCGCGGACACGTAGTGCGAGAGCACGTGGTCGCCCAGCGCCTCGCAGATGACGCTGTCCTTCTCGAGCTCGTCGATCGCCCCGCCGAGCGTGCCCGGCAGCTCCTTGATCCCCTTCTCGGCGATCCGGGCCGCGTCCATCTCGAACAGCGACTCCTCCACGGGCTCATGGAGCGTGAGCCCGCGCTCCACCCCGTCCAGGCCAGCCGCGATCATGGCCGCGAACGCGAGGTACGTGTTCGACGACGGATCCGGGCAGCGGACCTCGGCGCGGGTGCCCTCGATGGACTTGCCCGGGGAGATCATCGGCACGCGGATGAGCGCGGAGCGGTTGGTGCGGCCCCAGGTGATGTACGTCGGCGCCTCGTAGCCCGGGACCAGCCGCTTGTAGCTGTTCACGAGCGGGGCGAGGATCGCGATCATCCCGGGCGCATGGGCGAGGATGCCGGCCATGTACGACTTGGCGACATCGGACAGGCCATACGGCGCGGACGGGTCGGCGAAGGCGTTCCGGCCCTCGGCGATCGAATACAGGCTCTGGTGCGTATGCATGCCGGAGCCGTTGATGCCGTGGATCGGCTTGGGCATGAAGGTCGCGTACAGGCCGTGCTGCTGCGCGATGGCCTTGAGCGCGAACTTGAACGTGATCGCGTTGTCGGCGGTCTTGAGCGCGTCCGCGTATTCGAAGTCGATCTCGTGCTGGCCCTTGGCCACCTCGTGGTGGGCCGCCTCCACCTTGATGCCGAACGCCTCGAGGGCGTCGACCATGTCCTGACGGACCTCCTGGGCGAGGTCGGTCGAGAAGTCGAAATACCCGGCCTCGTCGTGGGGCAGGGCCGCGATCTCCCCGTCAGGGCCTCGACGGAACAGGAAGAACTCCAGCTCGGGGCCCGTGTTCACGATGTAGCCCAGCTTGGCGGCGCGCTCCACCTGGCGGCGCAGGACGTATCGCGGGTCGCCGACGAACGGCTCGCCGCGGGGCGTGTACACGTCGCAGATCACGCGCGCCGTGCCGCGCGGACCACTGCCCGGCTGCCACGGGATCTCGTTGAACGTGCTCATGTCCGGCAGGAGGTACTGGTCCGACTCCGCGATCCGGGTGAAGCCCTCGATCGAGCTGCCGTCGAACCAGGTGCCGTGGTTGACCGAATCCTCGAGACGGTGGATCGGGATCGTGACCGCCTTGACGATGCCCAGGATGTCGGTGAACTGGAGCTGGATGAAGCGAATGCCCGCCGCGCGGGCCGCCTCGATCTTGTCCAGTGCCTCGCTGGTTTCCGTTACGACCAATGGAGCCTCCTTCTGCCGATGGCGAAGCCCCGGCGCGCGGCCGAGACTGGCGACTCGGGTTGTGCGCCCCGCACGAAGGCGTCCCATGTACGTCGCCGGCTGCCGGCAGTCTAGCGGCGAACCTCCGCCCTAAGGTGGCGATCTGCGGCGCTTCGGCTGGCTAGCGTTGTGCTGATTGCACTACTCGAACGGCCACCGAGAGAGCGAGCCGGAGGTCCGGGTCGCCCAGATCCCAGCCGGTCAGGGCCTCAAGGTTGCGAACGCGGTACGCCAGAGTGTTGCGGTGGATACCCAGCGCCGCCGCCGCTTCGCCGGCCGCGCCGTGGTCCAGGACCGCCCGCAGGGTCGCCAGGCGCTCGCGGACGCGCGCGGGTGGCCCGCCGAGCAGCGGCTCCAGGAGCGCGGTCGCCTGGATCCGATCATCGGGCAGGTTGCCCAACACGGCGAGCAGCCGATAGGCGGGCAGCCGATCGGCCCGCGCAACCGGGGGCGGCTCCGCGAGGCGCTCGACCGCCTCGAGCGTGGTCCGCGCCGCCGCCTCTGCCGCCGGGCGCCCGGCAGGGTCGTTGAACGGTCGTGACAGGGCGACCGTGCGCCCCAGGAACTCGGCCACCCGTCCGGCGATCCGGACACCGGTCGGGTCCCCGGCCTCGAGCGCCGCGATCGCCCGGATCTCCAAGCTCTCGCTCGTGCCGCGCAGCGAGAGCCGCCGCGCGGCGAACCGGAACCGCAGCTCGCGACGGACATCCTCGCGCGTGGGGCCGCCCTCCACCGGCTCCGCCTGGCGGGCGACCAGCACGACCCACGGCGGGCCGTCGGACGGCAGCGCCTCGCCCCGGCCGGCCTCGTCCCGGGCCCGGCGAACCTGCGCCTCGAGGACCAGCTCCAGCGACAGCAGCGGGGCGATCCGTTCCGTGGCCACGGACTCCAGGTCGCTCGGCGGACGATCGCCCAGGAGCACCAGCCAGCCGGCCGGCGAGGCCTCCCCCGGCGCGCCCGGCAACGGGACGCGCCTGCCGTTGGCGTGCGGCCTCGCCAGGTATGCCGTGACGGCGCTCGCGGCGCCCGGCACGTCGGCGGGGGCGTGGACCGCGAGCGCGTCGGAGCGTCGTCCCTCGAGCGCCACGGCCCGCCGCAGGAACGATCCGATGGCGGCGGCCAGCGCGTCCAGGCCCCGGCCGGCCATCGCGAGCCGCGCGAGGTCCGTCTCGAGGCCGGCCGCCTGCCGTTCCAGCTCGCCTCGCCGGTCCACGAGGTAGCCGATCAGCCGCCGTTCGAGCGCCCCGGGGTCGAGCCCGTCCACGCGGAACGCCGGCAGGCCCGCCTCGGATGCGGCGGCGCCGATGTCCGCCGCGGCCTCGGGCAGGGGCTCGCCGGCGGACGGGACGACCAGCAGCCCTGCCACGCCGCTGCGGGCCAGCGCCTGGACGAGGTCGCGGACGTCGTCCGCGGTCGGCGCCACCACGCCCAGCGCCGCCACCGGCACGATCACGACATCGGCGGGCTCCAGCACATCGAGCGCCGGGACACGGGCCCGCAGCGTCCGGACCCAGCCGACGCTCGGGGCCGCGTCGCCGGCCGGCGGCTCACCGCCAACGGAGACGGCGCCCGGCAGCAACGCCGCCACGATCTCGGTCAGGGTGGCCACGGGCGGACCCTCAGCCGCCTTGGGCGGTGTCACCCGGGGCGGTGTCACCCGGGGCGGTGTCACCGGGGGCCGCTCGGCCGCCCTCCCGCCTCCTCGCCACCAGGTCGTCCAGCAGGCCCCCGAATTCACGACCGACGTCCACGTAGCGGCCGGCGCGGAACACCAGCGCCAGGCGCCCATCGGCGTCGAGCCGGGCCCAGACCCGGCGCCGCGGCATCCAGAACGTGACCAGGAGACCCACGATCAGCAGCCCGAAGGCGATCCACACCAGCCCCTGGCCCGGGTCCCGCTTCGCGATCAGCAGCGTGTAATCCGAGAACCCGCGCAGCTCGATCGAGAAGTCCGTTCCCTGCGGGGTCGCGGACTCGCCCCGCGTCAGGGCCACGGGCTCCAGCCCCAGGACCTGTGGGCTGCCGTCCGCGTTCGTGCCCACCTGCCGGAACGGCAGCGCCAGCATCACGCCCGTGCCGTCGGACTGGCGCTGGAGGAGCATCTGCAAGGCGACATCGCGGCCCGGGACCGCGAGCTGGGTGAACGGGAAGCCGGCGGCCTCGTCGGTCATCGGGATCGGGCCCGTCCACAGCGGCTTGCCGGCCGGATCGCGGATGACGACGTCGGGCGCGGGCCCGAAGCCGTTCTGGTGGAACGTGTAGCCGCCCACGGTCAGCGGGTCGTTGACCCGGATGACCTTGTCGGCGATCTGCCGCCCGTCCTGGAACACCGCGAGGTGGGTCCGGAAGTCGGTGGGCCGCCCCGTCTCCAAGCCCGGCGCCTCGAACCCCAGGTTGCGGACGAGCAGCAGCCCCGGCGTCCCGATCGGCTGGACCGTGAGCGACTCGCCCTCCGCCACGACCAGCCCCTGCTCGTCGCCGAATCGCGCCGTCACCGCCGCTGCGACCAGGAACAGCACCAGGCCGGTGTGGGTGAGGAGCGTCGCCATCTTCGTCCAGCGGTTCCGGTCCCCGTAGAGGAAGGCCACCCCGTCCACGACCTCCCGGCGGACGGCGAAGCGGCGGCGGCGCAGGATCGCCTCGGCGTCCGCAGCGGCGACCCCGGCCATCAGCGCGCGATCCGGCAGCCTCGGGTCGTAGAACGGCTCCGGCTGGACGACGCGGATCTCCTCGCTCTGGCGCCACAGCCGTGGGGTCCGGTCGATGGTACAGGCGACGATCGAGAGCATGAGCACGACGAGCCCGACGCTGAACCAGGTGGAGCTGAACACGTGGAACAGCTGGAGGCGGTCGAGCGCGTCCACGACGCCCGTGCCCAGCACCGGGTCGTAGATCGCGTGCAGCCTGTCCATCTCGTTCGCGTAGTCGGTCGCCGAGCGGAACGCGAAGCCCGGCAGCTGGCGCACCGTCATCCCGACGACCGCGAGCAGCGCCAGCGCGATGATCTGGAGCACCGCGAAATCGACGGAGGTCAGCAGGCTCCAGGCGGCGTTCGCCAGCCGCAGGCCGGGTCCGGGGGCCGGGCGCGCGGCCGGTCGGCGCGCCGCGATGATCGCGATCGGGGGCCTCCTACGCGGATGGGCCGGCGGCGCGCGCGGCCTCGAGCGCCGTCCCGAAGTCCGCCACGAGGTCGGCCTCGTCCTCCAGCCCGACGGAGATCCGGAGCAGCCCCGCGGTGATCCCGGCAGCGGCGAGGGCGGCGGCGTCCAGGGCGCGGTGGGAGGAGGTCGGCGGGTGGACGACCATCGTGTGGACGCTGCCCAGGCTCGCCGTCCGCTCCGGGATCGTCAGCGCGTCGAAGAAGGCGTGGCCGGCGGCCCGACCACCGGCGAGGTCCACGGACAGCATCGCCCCGCCCGAATCGAGGATCCGCTCGGCGACGGCGCGCTGCGGATGGCTCGGCAGGCCGGGGTAGGTCACCAGCGCCACGCCCTCCCGGCCCTCCAGCCAGGTGGCGAGGGCGGCGGCCGTGGCGGCCTGCCGCTCCATGCGGACGGCGACCGTGGCGATGCCGCGCAGGACGAGGAACGCCGCGAACGGACCGAGCGTGGCACCCGTGTCGATCTGGGCCGACCGGACGTTCGCGATCCGCTCCGCGGGGCCGACGACGGCGCCGGCCATCACGTCCGAGTGCCCGGACAGGTACTTGGTCGCGGACTCGATCACGAGGTCCGCGCCGTGCTCCAGCGGACGGCACACGATGGGCGAGGCGAACGTGTTGTCCACGGTCAGCAGCGCGCCGTGCCGGTGCGCGACGGCGGCCAGGGCGGGGATGTCCGCCAGGACGCAGGTCGGGTTGGCGATCGTCTCCACGTGGAGGACGCGGGTCGGCGCCGCGGCGAGGGCCGCCTCGACGGCGTCCAGGTCGGTCGTGTCCACGTAGGCGACGTCCACGCCCAGCCGGCCGAACGCGGAGATCGCCTGCGTCCGCGTCGTGCCGTAGCCCACCTGGCCGACGAGCAGCCGGTCACCGGACCGGAGCAGCGACAGGAACGCCGCGTGGATCGCGGCCATCCCGGTGGCCAGCGCGAGACCGGCCTCCGCGCCGTGGAGGTCGGCGATCGCGTCGCCCAGCGCGACGACCGTCGGGTTGTCGATCCGGCTGTAGGCATAGCCGGGCTGGTCGCCCGAGAGGACCGCGGCCAGCTCGTCCGCGTCGGCGGAGGAGAACGTGGCGGTCTGGTAGATCGGCACCGAGGTGGGCGTCTGGGTGACGACAGGGACGCGGGACGCGGCGCGGATCGCGCGCGTGGAGGGGCCGGGGCCGGGTCGCGGGTCGCTCACCGGCCGATCCTACACCGGGCGGCGTCCACCCCCACCGGGCGGCGTCCACCCCGGCCGCAGGTCGCTACCGCGTCCCCCACTGGTAGCTCTGCTTCATCAGCCGGAGATACACGAACGTCTCCGTCTCGCGGATGCCGGGGATCTTGCGCAGTCGCTCGGACAGGAACCGGAGCAGGGCCTCGTTGTCCTCGGCCACGGCCTCGACCAGGATGTCGTAGCTGCCCGCGGTCACCACGACGTAGTCGGTCTCCGGGAAGGCGGCCAGGGCCTCCGCCACCTCCATCAGGCGCGCGGCCTCGCACCGGATGCCGATCATCGCCCACTGCTGGAAGCCGAGCTTGAGGGGGTCGGTGACGCCGACGATCTGCAGGATGCCGCGCTCGGTCAGCCGGTTCGTGCGTGCCCGGACCGCCGCCTCGGAGACACCGAGGTCCGCCGCGATCTGCGTGAACGGCCGGCGGCCGTCCTCCTGGAGCTGCTCGATGATCCGCTTGTCGAGCTCGGAGATGTCGTGACCCCGGCCGTTGGCGGCGCGGCTGCGTCCCTCACTCATGGTGGGCGCGGATGCTAGCACCGGTCGGTACGGTGAGGAACCCCCCGGCGCGCGCCGCGCGACAGGCGCCGCGCGGCAAGCACGGCGCCGGGCGAGGCGCGCGCTCGGTCCGGCGGCTCAACCGCGGTCCAGCAGCTGCAGCACCGGCACGAGCGCGGCGACCGAGGCCTCCGTGATCGGGTCCACGACCAGCTGTACGTGCCCGATGCCCTCGCGTGCGTAGGCGCGGAGCGCCTCGGCCATCACGTCGGGCGGCCCCTCCAGCGGAGCCACCGCCTGCCTGGCGTCCGTGTCACCCATGATCCGACCGTGGCCCCCGGGCATCCGGACCTGGACGGCGACCGTCCGCTCGATATCGGCCGGCTCGCGCCCGGCGGCACGGGCCGCGCCGTCCACCAGGCGGCGAAGGGGCGCCACGCCATCCGGGCTGTTCCCCGTGTCCGCGTACCAGGCGTTCCAGGCGTCCACGTAGGGCAATGTCGCCGCGAGCATGCGCGGGCCGATCGAGCCGATGAGCAGCGGCGGCCCGCCGGCGCGCGCCGGCCTCGGCAGCAGCTCCGCCTCGCGGGCCGTGAAGAACTCGCCCTCGAAGTCGATCGAGCCGTGGGCGAGCAGCGTGCGCACGATCGTGAACGCCTCCTCGAAGCGCGCGATCCGGTGGTCGAAGGGCGCCCCCAGCGCGGCGAACTCCGTCTCGTTCCAGCCGGCGCCGAGGCCCAGCACCAGGCGTCCGCCGGAGATCTCGTCCACCGTCGCGGCCTGCTTGGCGAGCATGAACGGCGCGTGGAATGCCGTCGCGGCCACCAGCGGGCCCAGCGTGACCCGCTCGGTTGCCTCGGCCAGGCCGGCGAGGGCGGTCCACGCCTCCCACGGGCCCCGCGTCTCGCCGGAGGCATACCGATACAGCAGGTGGTCGCCGAGCCAGATCGAGTCGAAGCCGGCCTGCTCCGAAGTGCGGGCGATGGCGCGCAGCTCGGGCCAGCGCACCTCGCGCTCGACTTCCGGCAGCTGGACGCCGACCCCGAGGGGCCGGCCGGGTCGTCGCGGGATCATGTGGCCACGCTACCCCATCTCGACGGGGTTGCGCGGCACTCCCGCGGGACTACGATGCCTCCGATGACCGATCGCTCGCCCCGCACGGCTCCGGCCGTAGACCGCCTCGCCGAGCCGGTGGGTGCGGTCCTGTTCACCGTCGTCGTGCTGGCGGTCACGACGGCGGGGATCGCCGTCGTGGAGAGCGCGGTCGGCGCCGGCCTGAACGCCGCGCCGCTGTACCTGGTCGCGGTCGTCGTCGTGGCCACCCGCTACCGGACGGCGGCCGGGATCGCGACGGCGCTCGCCTCGTTCGCGATCTACAACCTGCTGTTCACGGAGCCGCGGTTCACGCTGATCGTGTCGGATCTCCGGGAGTGGCTGGATCTCGTCCTGTTCCTGTTCGTGGCTGTGGCCATCGGGCGCCTGGCGGGCGTCGGCGCGGCCCGCACGGCGGAGGCCGAGGGCCGCGCCCGGGAGTCCGCCGCGTTGTACGAGATCTCGCGGACCCTCGCGACGGCCGGCCTCGGCGAGGCGCTGCCGCGCGTCGTGCGGCGCCTGGTCATCGACGCGGGGATGGAGCGCGTGTGGTGCACGGTGGACGCGGACGGCACGGAGCGGACGATGGCCGACAGCGGCGAGGGAGATCCCGGCGCCGCCCCGCCCGTCGTGCGGTCGCTGACGCCGGGCGGCGGCGAGCCGTCCTGGATGCGGACGCACGTGGGCCGAACGCCGGTGGACCGGCGGCCCGGCGGCCCGATCCGCTACCGGATCCGCCTCGATGCCGACGGTCACCCGGTCGGCACGCTGTGGGCCACCCGCGCGCCCGACCGCCCGGAGCCGTCCCACGAGGAGACCCGGCTGCTGGCGCTCGCGGCCGACCAGCTGGGGTTGGCGATCCAGCGCGACCGTCTCCGCGAGCAGGCCGTGGCCGCCGAGGTGGCCCGGCGCGACGACGCCCTCAAGACCGCGCTGCTGGACTCCGTGTCGCACGACCTGCGGACGCCCCTGGCGGGGATCCGCGCCGCGGCCGGCAGGCTCGCCGATCCGGCCCAGGAGCGCGGCCCCGAGGAGGTCCGCTCCACGGCGGCGGTGATCGAGGCCGAGACCCAGCGCCTCGACCGGCTGGTCGGCGGCCTCCTCGACCTGAGCCGGATCCAGGCCGGCTCGATCCGCCCCAACCTCGAGGCGCTCGACGTCGAGGGCATGATCCGTCCCGTCGTCCAGCGCCTGCGACCGCTGCTCGGAGCGCGCAGGGTCGAGGTGGACGTGCCGCCGGACCTGCCGCCGCTCGCTGGCGACGCCGTGTTCGTGGACCAGTGCCTGGCCAACCTGGTGGAGAACGTGGCCCGGCACACACCTCCGACGGCATCGCTCGCGATCCGGGCACGGCTGCTCCCGGAGACGCCGGACGAGTCCGCCACGGCCGGCACGCCATCGGCCACGGCCGGCACGCCATCGGCCACGGCCGCGATGCCGGCCCATGTCGCACCGCCACCGTGGATCGAGGTCTCGGTCGAGGACGACGGGCCGGGCGTGGACCCCGAGGCCGCGCGCCGGCTGTTCGACCGCTTCTACCGGGCCGGCGGGACGGGGCGGCCGGGGAGCGGGATGGGGATCGGCCTGACCGTCGTCCGCGGGCTGACCGAGGCGATGGGCGGCACGGTCGAGGCCGGTCGGGGACCGCGGGGCGGGCTGCTGGTGAGCCTCCGGCTGCGGGCGATGCCCTTGCCGGGCGACGATGCGGGCGCGGACCAGGGGACCGGCGCGCCGCCGTCCGCCGGCACGGGGCCGCGCGATCTCATCTCCCCGCGGGATCCGGGATGAGCCCCGGCGCGCACGTCCTGTACGTCGAGGACGAGGCCGCGGTCCGGGAGCCGACGGCCGCCAGCCTGCGCGAGCACGGCTTCCGCGTGACGGCGACCGGGACCGCGGGCGACGGGCTGGCCGCCTGGACCGCGGATCGCGCCGACATCATCCTCCTCGACCTCGGCCTCCCGGACGCCGACGGCGGCACCGTCATCCGGCGCGTCCGCCGCGAGTCGACGGTTCCGATCCTGGTGATCTCGGCTCGCGGCGAGGAGCCCGACAAGGTGGCCGCGCTGGAACTGGGTGCGGACGACTACGTGACCAAGCCGTTCGGGCTGGCGGAGCTGCGGGCCCGGATCGCGGCGCTGCTGCGCCGCGCCGGGGGGCCGGAGACGGACGCGTCCGGTCTCGTCCGGGCAGGCCCGCTCGTCCTGGACATCGCGCGCAGGGTGGTGACCTGCGCGGACGAGCCGCTGGATCTCACCCCGCGCGAGTACGAGATGCTCAAGACGATGATCCAGCATCGCGGCCGGCTGCTCACCAGGGGTCGCCTGCTCCGCGCGGTGTGGGGGAACGCCTACAGCGAGGAGGCGCACTACCTCCACGTCTACGTCAGCCGCCTCCGGCGCAAGCTGGACGTCGCCGACCCGTCCGGGGCGGCCAGCGGCCTGATCGTGGCTGAGCCCGGCATCGGGTACCGGATCGGGGGTGTCGAGGCCGATTGTTGAGCGCTTGTTGAGCGTGCCGGGCCTCCGGCGGGCCCATTCACGCTTGGCGCACGCGCGTACGTTGAGTCCATGGACATGGACGTGGATGATCTGGCCGCGCCCGCCGTCGTCACGCCCGACAGCCGGCGGATGCACGCCGGCGGCGGGTCGTCGGTGGAGGCGCCGGTGGCCGTAGACGCCCCGATCTCCGTCCGCGTCCCGCCCCCGGCGCCCGTCCCGGTGCCCGTGGTGGCGCCCGTCCCGGCGCCCGTCCCGGTGCCCGTGGTGGCGCCCGTCCCGGCGCCGGCCGTCGCGGCCGTCCCGGCGCCGGCCGTCGCGGCCGCTCCAGCCTCGACGGAGGCGGCCTCGCAGCTCATCGGCGCGGACGCGCCGGCGACAGTGGTTCCCCCCGCCCTGCTGCCGCGCGTCCGCGCCGAGACACTGCTCCTCGACAACCAGGTGTATGCCGCGGCGCAGCTGATCGGCCGGGGGCTGGCCACCCGCGTGGTGCTCGTCAACGTCGCCGTGGACTCCGCGCTCCCGGACGAGTGGGAGATCCTGGGCACGCCGATCCGCCTCTCCCGGCTCGCGGACGGGCGGGCCGTCGTCACGGCGGGCGGCCGTCGCGCCTGACCTCGGCCGGGCTTGGCGCCCGGCCCGGGCGCGCGCCGTCCAGCGTCCCGGTCAGGGGGCCGGCAGCACACCCTCGCCGGTGATCATCGACAGGATCAGGTCCACGTCCGCGCTGCCGACGATCCCCGTGTACTTCGCCCGGACCACGCCGGAGCCGTCCACCACGAACACCCACGGCATGTCGAGGGCGGACCACGTTGCGTCCCCGATCCCCCATGCCCGGGTCCAGCTGTTGAGCGGCGGGTTCGCGAGGTCCCCGCTGAGGACCGGCTCGCTGGTCACGATCGAGTATTCGAACGGCTCGAGGTGGATGAACGCCACGTCCGGCCAGCGGTCCAGCAGGTAGCGGACCATCGCCAGCGCCCGGCCGCAGGCCGGCGACACCTTGAACCGCGCCGAGTCGATGACCAGCACGTACGGCTTGCCGGCTGCCCGCGCGTCCGCGGTGGAGGTCTGCGACAGGCGCAGGTCCGGCTGGGGCTGGGTGGTCACGGCCAGGGTGAGGCCGCCGACGTCGTCGACCGTGGGCGTGTGGACGTCCGGAGCCGGGCCGCCCAGCGGCGCCGTCGATCCGGGGGCCAGCACGTTCACCGGCACCGACCCGGTCGCGCCCGTGGATGCGGTCACGTCGATGCGCCACGATCCGGCCGACGGGAAGTCCATGCTCGCCACGAAGGAGACCTCCGTCTCGCCCGCCGGCCGGATCGCGACGGCCCGCACCTCCGGGCCCGCCGTGGTGCCGTCCTCGAGGGACACCGCCCGGGCCCGGATCGCGACCGTGCCGTCCAGGGGCGTTCCGGCCGCGCCGGCGACCCTGAGGATCACGGGACTCCGGCCGCCGGCCCATACCGACGAGGACACGACCATCGGGAGCAGCCCTCCGGTCGCGGACGTGGAGGCGGCCGGGGTCGGCGCGCCGGCCGCCGGCGGCGCGGAGGCCGCGGGACCCGGGGTCGGGGCGGCCGATCCCGCCGGCGGGATCGGCGTCTCGGCGATGAGCTTCCGGAGGAAGGCGGCCACGGACGGGGCATCCGTGCCGAACGGGAAGTGGGCGCGCAGCCGGCCCTGGGCGTCCACGAGGAACAGGTCCGCGGTATGCGCCATCGCGTAGCCGCCGGCCGAGTCGGTCTCGATCCTCGCGTACCGGACGCCCCAGGCGTCGGCGGCCGTCCGGACCTGCGGTGGCGTCCCGCTGAGGCCGATGAATGCCGGCGACAGGTACCGCAGGTAGGAGTGCATCGCGGCCACGTCGTCGCGCTCGGGATCGATCGAGGTGAAGACCACCCGCGGCCCTTCGCCGACGGCGCCCAGTGCCTGGGTCACGACGCCCACCGTGGTGGGGCAGACGTCCGGACAGTGCGTGTAGCCGAAGAACAGGAGCACCGGTCGACCCCGCAGCGATGCCAGCGAGAACGGCTGCCCGTCCTGGTCAGTGAGCTCCAGGGGCGGCGCCGCGCGCACGTCCGCGTACGCGAAGGCGCCCGCGGGCGGCGCCGTCGCCCCGGCGCCGGCGCCGGGGAGGTTGCCGCTCCGGTCGAGCGCGACGAGGGCGACCAGGCCGGCCGCCAGGAGCCCGACGACCGCGAGGACCACGCCGCCGAACAGCGCCGCGCGCCGATCGATGGGCGCGGGGGACGGGCCGGTCGCGGGTAACGGGCCGGTCGCGGGTGACGGGTGCGCGGCGGTCGCGGGGCGCGTGCCGACGACCGGGGACAGGGGCTCGGGGACGGGACGCTCGGTCATGTCAGCCGGCACGGACCTCCGCCGTCACCTCGACCTGGCCGGCCTGCTCGAACGTGAGGGTCAGCTCGATCGTGGCACCCGCCTCCAGCTCACCCGTCAGGCCGATGAGCATGATGTGGTAGCCGCCGGGCTCCAGCCTGACGGTCTGGCCGGCGGGGATCGCGATCCTGTCCACCGGGTGCATGCCCAGCATGCCGCTGCCGGCGGCGGACGTCTCGTGGATCTCCGGGCTGGCCGCGGCGGGCGTCGAGACGCCGGTGAGCGCGTCATCCCGGCCGGTGCCGTTGGTGATCGTGAGGTAGGCGGCGCCCGCCGTGCCCGTACTCATCGACGTGCGGGCCCAGGCGTCGGTCACCGTGACCGAGCCGCCCCCGCCGGACGACGAGGACGATGGGGACGGGGGACGACGAGCAGGCCGCGAGCGCGAACGCGAGGGCAAGAGCGGCTGATCCGAGGAGAGTGCCGCGGCGCGAGGTCATTGGTCGGTCTCCGGGTTGGGGCACGGTCCCATGATCGCCCGGCTGCGCGAGACGGGCCGCCCCGACCCGTGGCCGTGGTGGCGGTCTCGCGGCACGCAGCGACACCGACCCGATGAGGGTCGTCACGAGCGTCGCAGGCGGCCCGAACGCCGCCACCGGCAGGACGTCCCGAATCCGCGGGCCGGACGGCCCCGGTAGGCGCGCGGCGGACCGCCGCCGCCGCCGCCGCGATCGGGCGCGCCCACGCGGACGCGGGCGCGACGTGGTGGATCGAGGCGGACTGGGCGAATCCCTCGCCCGAGGCGCTGCGCCGGCGAATCCTCGCCGGGCCGCCGCGCTGATCAGCGCAGCGCGGCCAGCCTCCCCCGCCTGACCCAGATCACCATCGCGACCAGGAAGCGCAGGATCAGCGACACCCCGTATGCCGTGCACCACACGCACAGGGCGTGGATCACGAGCACCTGGAGCGCGAGGAAGTAGACCTCGAAGATCACGCCGACCAGCGACAGCCCGTAGTGGGCGTCGAGCAGGCCGTTGCGGTCCGTGCGGATCCAGGCGATGGCCAGCGTGAGGAGGATCAGCGACAGGCCGACGCCGTACACGGCGACGGGGATCCCGCCGATCCGCGAGTACTGGCTCTGGGCCACCGTCTCGCAGCCCTGGAGCGGTCCGCAGTACGGCACGCCCCCGCCCAGCTCCACGACAGACAGGTACATCGCGATCCCCAGCCCGATCACGTCGAGGACGGCGAGGATCCAGCCGGGGTGGATGCTGCGGAGCCTGGCGACGGTGGACGTCATGGATCGGTGCCTTCGATGCGCGCGGACATGGGGGACGCCGGGGAGATCCTACCGCGACCGGGGCAGCTTCCGCGGACCCTGCGACCGCGGGATCGCACCGGCGTCAGGAACCCGTTCCGCACCCGTGGCATGCTGGACGAGCGCGCGGGCGGCGCGCAGTATCGAGAGGACGGTATGCTGTCGCTGCGGCTCACGAGCGAGGAACACCACGCCAGGCTGCTGCCCCACGTTGACCGGCTGCTGGACCTGGCGGACATGGTCGGGCATGTCGATTGCGAGGCGACCCACGCCCTGTTCGAGGAGGAGTACGCGTTCATCGTGGGGCAGCTGGTGCCGCACATGGACACCATCGAGCGGACACTCTACGACCGGCTGGAGCAGCTGATGGGCCGCCGCCATTCGATGGCGCCGATGCGCCAGGAGCACGAGGCGATGCGGCACCTGGTGGAGGAGCTCTCGCGCTACCGACGTCACGTCGACGGCTGTCGCTGGACCGCCGTGGAGGGCCTCGGACTGCGACGTGCCCTGTACCGGCTGCACGCGATCCTCAAGGTCCACCTCGCCGAGGAGGAGCTGTACCTCGGGGTCCTGGACCAGAACCTCACAGACGCCGAGAAGGACCGGCTCGCGCGGGGCCTCGACCACGCGATGGCGGAGCCGCTGTAGGCCGGGCTCCCCGCGGCGGCTATCGGCGACGGACCGCCACCCACTCCAGGTAGCGGGCCTGGAACTCGGCGACCAGGCGCGCGCGCTCCTTCATCACCGCCGCCCACTCGTCGAGCGCGGCATGTCCGGCCTCGGTGAGCTCGTAGTCGCGGCGGGCGGGGCCGGTGCCCGTGGTCCATGACGAACGCACGTGTCCCCACTCCTCCAGGTCCCGCAGGGACCGGTACACCTGTCCGACGTCCACCGGCCCGTTGGTCACCCCGAGCTGGGCAAGCTCGCCGACGATGGCGTATCCGTGGGCGGCCCCGCCGGCCAGCAGCACCATCACGAACGGCTCCATCCACCGGTGGCCGCCGACGGGCGCCCAGCCGCGATGGATGGGCCCGCCGGCCGGGTCCCGGCCGGTCGCGATCCCGCGCGACGGCTCCGGGCCCGACTCCGATCCCGCTTCGGGAATTTCGCTCGACGCACTCATGTGTCTCCGGAGCATAGAGGCTCGGGGCACTCTCGATGCGCCGCGCGGCGGCAGACACCGGGCGACGTCGGCCACGGCGACGACCGGGTCAGGCCCCGGGTCAGGCCACGGGCCAGCCCCCGGTTCAGGCGGTCGCGATCCCCGGATGGTCCATGGCGGCGGCCAGCATGTCGGACACGTCCGCCGTCACCCCGTGCTCGACGATCCGCAGGTAGGCCTCCTCCTCGGCGAGGTGGATCTTGAGCAGCGCGTAGAGCTGGAAGATGACGCGGCGGAGCGCCAGCGTCCGGCCGATGGTGAACCGGCTCGGGTCAGCAGCGCCGACCAGGGTGTCGAGCTCGGTCACCAGGCGGCGGACCTCCTGGTGCTCCCGGCGCATCGGCGCCATCGAATGCCGGTTCTGGAACATCCGCTCGAGCTCCGGGTAGAGCGTCCGCTCGGCGGCGTCGACGTGCGGGATGAGGGTCCCCGCCAGGAACGCCGCCATCTCGCCGACGCTCCGGTGAGCCTCGTCCGCCTTCGACGTGAGCAGCGAGTCGGCGATCTCGGGCATCCGGTCGACGTGGTGGAGAAGCCGCTCGTGGTGCTCGTGCGCCACCTGCGGCAGGGTCTGGGTCATGGCTTGGTCTCCTTGGCAAGGGCGACGTAGAACAGCGCGACGGGTCGGTACACCGCGTGCGCCAGTTTCATGAATGGGGCCAGGAGCACGATCTCCATCGCCACCGCGACGTGGAGCAGGAACATCCAGTACCCCCAGGCCGGGGCACTGGGCAGGTACAGCGCGAGCTCCAGGGCGAAGCCCGTGACGCCCGTGATCCAGAGCAGGCCGAGCAGCATCCAGTCGGCCGTGGTGGACCGCTTCACGGAACGGTTGGCGGTCCGGTAGCGATCGATGATCAGGACGCTGGTCCCATAGACCAGCAGCAGGCCGGCGACCGTGCCGAGCAGCCGCACGGGGTACCAGAGCGGGACGGGCGTGCCCGTCTCCTTGATGCCCAGCAGGGCGAGCCCGTAGTCCAGCCCGGTTGCGGCAAGCAGGCCCAGGAAGCCCCACACGGTCACGGCGTGGACCAGCCCGCGGCGGCGGTACCAGGGCAGCGCGGCGTCACCCGTGTCGCACTCCTCGCGGAACCGGGCCTGGCCGAGCGACTCGCGCCCGATCGAGTACCAGGCCGCTCGCGCGGACCGTCCCAGCGCGGCCCGGCTCCCGAGCACGTCCGCCCAGCCCACGCCTTCGCGGCGGCCGACCCGGCGCGCCATCGACGCGACGCCGGACAGGCCGGCGACGACCACGAGGATCATCACCACGATACCCGTGCTGTGGATCAGCTCCGCCGGGATGAACTCGAAGATGGCGAGCGACTCGCCGCTCTGGGGCCCGTGCGCCGCGTACATGAACAGGGCGAAGAAGGCGGCGATCAGGACGGCCATCACCGTCGCGACGATGGGCCGCGTGTACATCGTCCGGGCGATCCGCGTCCGGTCGTACGAGGCGATCGCGTAGCGGCGGGTGGCGGCCATGAACTCGCTCGGGTCCGCCTGCGTGGGGCAGGTCTCCGCGCACTGGCCGCACTGGTAGCAGGCCCACAGCTCCTTGCTGGAGAGCAGGGCGTCCTTCATCCCCAGCTGGGCGTAGCGGATGATCCGGCGGGGGAAGGTGGAGTCGGTCTGCGACAGCGGGCAGCTGGCCGTGCACGTGCCGCAGCTGAAGCAGGCGCTCACGTCCTTCGCGCCGTAGCGCCGGATCTCGGGATAGAGCCCCAGGTCCACGGTGGTCGGCAGGGGAGTCGTCACGGCGGTCATCAGGACACCCGCCCGGTGGCTTCGTACTGGAAGTAGCCGTCGATGGTGTTGCCCTTGATCTCGGCCAGCCACCCGTAGCGGCGCATGCCCATGACCCAGAACACGACCTCGTGCGTGGGGGCCTCGATCGCATCGGCGATCTGGGGAACCGTGAGCGGGCCGTCGCGCAGCGCGGCCAGGATCCGGGACCGCATCACCGGCTCCTCCCGGATGACCTCGCGGACATCCCTGTTGGTCGTGCTCATCAGGCGGGAACCTCCACGAGGCTTTCGATCATGGCCATGACCTGGGCGTCGGTGTAGCCCAGCAGGTCGATCGCGTTCTCCGGGCACATCGGGACGCATCCGCCGCACCCCTTGCAGCCGGTGGGGCTGATCACCGCGACGTGGCGGTCGCCCTCCTCGGCCATCGAGATCGCGTCGTATGGACAGACCGTGAGGCACTCGCCGCAGGCCGTGCAGGCGTCGGGATGGACGATCGCGACCAGCGGGTCGAGCTCCGTGTACCCCTTCTTGAGGACCGCGGCGCTCTGGGTGACCGCGGCCAGCCCGGAGGCCACGCTCTCCCCGGAGGTCCTGGGGCCCTGGCAGGCGCCCGCGATCAGCACCCCGTCCACCACGGTCTCGACCGGACGGAGCTTGGGGTGGATCTCGTTGAAGAAGCCGTCGGTGCCGGCGGGGAGCTTGAGCACGCCCACCAGCGCCTCGTTGGCGCGCGGGACCATGGCCGTCACCAGGACCACGAGGTCCACCGGGAGCGCCAGCTCCGTACGCTCCGTCAGCAGGTCGCGGACGGTCACGGTGAGCGTCCCGTCCTCGCCGCGGGCGACGGCCGGTGGCTCGTCGTTGTCGAACTTGAGGAACACGGAGCCGGCCTTGCGGGCATCCGTGTACAGCGGCTCGAACTTGCCGTAGGTCCGCATGTCGCGGTACAGGTGGAACTGCCGGATCGTGGGGTCGAGACCCGACACCTGGACGGCGGCCTGGACCGTGGCCGCGCAGCAGTAGCGCGAGCAGTAGGCGTTCGAGCAGCCGTTGGTGCCGCGGCTCCCGACGCAGTAGACGTAGGCCACGCTGCGGACCGGCCGTCCGTGATGGGTCAGCGGCCCGGTCGAGCCGTCCACGAGCTCCTTGAACTCCGGCAGCGTGACCACGCCCTCGATCCCGTAGCCGAACTCGCCGGCCTCGGGCCGGTACTCGTCGAAGCCGGTGGCCACGACGATGGAGCCGACGGCGACGTCGATCGCCGCCGCGCCCGGGTCACCGATGCGGACGCTGACGTGGTAGTTGCCGAAGCTGCCGGACTTGCCGATGACCTCGGCCCCGGTGAGCACCGTGATCGCAGGCCGGCGGCGGACCTCCGCCACGAGCGTCCCGATGAGCTCCCGGCCGTCCCTGCCGTGGGGGTACATGGCGCCGAGCCGGCGGACCCGGCCACCGAGCTCCAGCTCCCGCTCCACCAGCGTCACGCCCAGGCCGATGTCGGCGAGACCGATCGCGGCCCGGAGGCCGGCGATCCCGCCGCCGATGACCAGCGTGCGGGGCAGGGTCTCCACGACCATCGGCTCCAGGGGCGTCGTGAGGCGTGTCCGCGAGATGCCGGCCCGCACCAGGGAGATCGCCTTCCGGGTGGCGGCGTCGCGGTCGTCGGTGTGGACCCAGGAACACTGCTCGCGGACGTTGACCTGCGTGTACTCGTACGGGTTGAGGCCCGCGCGAGCGGCCACACCGCGGAACGTGTAGGTGTGGAGCTTGGGCGAGCAGGAGGCGACGACCAGGCCGTCGAGACCCTGCTCCCGGATGTCCGCGACCATGTCCTGCTGGGTGGCGTCCGAGCAGGCGAACATCGCGGTCCTGGCGACAACGACGTCGCCGGCGTCGCGGATGTCCGCGATCACCTTCTCGACATCGACGTAGTCGGAGATGTTGCCGCCGCAGTGGCAGACATAGACGCCGATGCGGCGTGCGCCGTCGGCCTGCGGGACGGGCTCGCCGGCGTCCACAGGGGCGGGAACGGGCTGCTCGCTCATGCGGGCACCATCGCGATCTCGGGGACCTCGACCCTCGCGCGCTCGAGGTGGGCCGCGACCTGGGCCGCGGCCGCCCCGGCGTGGAGGATCGAGTCGGTGATGTCCTTGGCGCCCGACGCGGCCCCGGCCACGAACACCCCCGGGATGTTCGTGGCGCCCGGGTTGAGGTCCTCCTCGGGCTCGGCCACGTAGTTCCACTCGTCGAGCGCCAGCTCGCCGACCTCGAACAGCTGCTCGGCGTCCCGGTTGGGCTGGACACCCACCGCCAGCACGACCAGGTCGTACTCGGCCTCTGTGATCCGGCCGCCGTTCTCGATGTCCTCGTACTTGAGCACGAGGTTGCCGTCCGGCTTCTCGGTGACGTCCGCGACGCGCCCCTTGACGTAGGTGGCGCCCATCGCCTTCGCCTGTTCGTAGAACTCGTCGTAGCGTTTGCCCGGCGCCCGGATGTCCATGTAGTGGACGGTGATGTCGGCCAGGGGCAGGGCGCCCATGAGCAGCTGGTTCTGCTTGATCGAGTACATGCAGCAGAACCGCGAGCACAGCGGGTTGCCGACGGTCTCGTCGCGCGAGCCGGTGCACAGGATGTAGGCGATCCGCTCCGGGACCTTGCCGTCACCGGGGCGCAGGATCGTGTTGAACGGCCGCGTCGGCGCCAGCAGCCGGTCCATCTGCATGCCGGTGATGACGTTCTTGAACCTGCCGTACCCGTATTCCGGCTTGAGGTCGGCCGGGAACAGCTTGAAGCCGGTGGACACGACGACGGCGCCCACCTCGGCCTCCAGGTGCTGGTCGCGCGCATGGAGGTCGATGCACCCGTCCACGGGGCAGGCGGCCACGCACTCGTTGCACTCGGAGCAGACCGCGCAGTCGATGCATCGGCCGGCGGCCGTGCGCGCCTCCGCCTCGGCCAGCGGCGCCTCGACCTCGCGGAAGTCCGTCGGGACGCCCACGAGCGTAGTGCCCTCGGCCGTCGGGGAGCGGAACGCGTACGCCTTCTGGCGGGCGAGCACCTGCGACTTGTCCACGGCCGGGAGCCGGTCGTCGAACCCGTCCATGACGCCGCCGGTGAGCCAGCGGTCGATCATGTGCGCGGCGCGCCGGCCCTCGCCCACGGCCCGGGTGATGTCGGTCGCGCCGTTGACCGCGTCGCCGGCGGCGAACACGTACTCGAGCGACGTCCGGCGGGTGGTCGGGTCCGCCTCGAGGATCCCGTTGGCCTTCGCGGCCAGCTGGCCGGCGAAGGCGCCCGGCTCGGGCGTCATGCCGATGGCGGCGATGATGACCTCGCACGGGATGACGGTCTCGCTGCCGGGGATCGGCTCCGGGCGGCGGCGGCCGGAGCCGTCCGGCTCGCCCAGGCGCATCCGCGTGCAGCGCAGGCCGCCGACGGCGCCCTGCGCGTCGCCCAGCACCTCCAGCGGGGCGACCTGGAGGCTGAAGGCGACGCCCTCGCGCTCTGCGTCGTCCGCCTCCACGTGGTGGGCCGGCATCTCGTCCCGGCCTCGCCGGTAGGCGACGGTCACGGACGCAGCCCCCAGCCGCCGCGCGGTCCGCGCGGCGTCCATGGCCACGTTGCCGCCGCCCACGACCACGACCCGCCTGCCGGTCAGGTCCATCGGCTGGTCCAGCTTGACCCGGCGCAGGAACTCCGTGCCGCCCAGCACCCCCAGGCGATCCTCGCCCGGGACGCCCAGGTTGCTGGAGCGATGCGTCCCGGTCGCGACCAGCACGGCGTCGAAGCCGTCCGCCTTGAGGGCGGCGAGGTCGCGGACCGGGCTGCCGGTGAGGATCTCCACGCCCAGCGCGCGGACGTTGTCGATGTCGCGCTCCACGGTCTCGACCGGGAGGCGGTAGGACGGGATCGCCAGGCGCAGGAACCCGCCGGGCTCCGGAGCGGCCTCGTGGATCCGGACCGCGTAGCCCTTGCGCGCCAGCTGCCAGGCGGCCGTCAGGCCGGTGGGCCCGGACCCGACGATCGCCACGCGCTTGCCGTTGGCGGGCGCGACCTCGATGCCCAGGGCCTCCTCGCCCGCATTGTGGGCGTCGGAGACGAAGCGCTTCAGGCGGCGGATCGGCAGCGTCCCCTCCAGCGAGCCGCGCGTGCACTCCGACTCGCACGGGGCGTAGCACGCTCGTCCGAGCGTGCCGACCAGCGGCGTCGCGTCGAGGACGAGGCGGTGGGCCTTCTCGTACTCGCCGCTCCGGATCAGGGACACGTAGCCGTGCGCCTGGATCCCGGCCGGACACGCGTACGAGCACGGGGAACTGCCGGCGCGGTCGATGACCGCCTTCTTCGGCACCGCCTGCGGGAACGTGATGTGGGCGGCGCGCCGGGCGACCAGGTCCGCGTTGAACTGGTCGGGCACGGCCACCGTGCACGCCGTCTCGCACAGCTGGCAGCCGGTGCACGTCGCCTCGTCGACGAACCGCGCCTTGCGGGTGACGGCCGCGCGGAACTTGCCGTCCGCCGTCCTGCGGATCCCGTCCACCCGGCTGTAGGTCAGTGCCGTGATGTTCGGGTGGTGGATCGTCGCAGCCATCTTGGGCGTGGAGATGCAGCTCGCGCAGTCGAGCGTGGGGAAGACCTTGGACAGCAGGATCATCTTCCCGCCCACGCTGGCTTCCTTCTCGACCAGCAGGACCCTGTAGCCCATGTCGCCGAGCTTGAGGGCGGACTCCATGCCGCCGATGCCGCTGCCGACGACGAGGACGTCGTAGTGCTCCTTCGCGGACGGCTGGGCGCACGCTTCGGTCATGGGGATCACCTCGCCAGCGCCGGGCCGAGATCGACCAGGGCGCTCGAGAACTGCTGGACGTGCTTGGTGAACGGCTCCGAGCACACGGAGCAGATCGCGGCCAACCGAAGCCGCTGGGGGTCGATGCCCTTCTCGCGCATCCGCGCCTGGGCGTCGGCGACGATCCTCGAGGACCGCTTGGCGCAGTCGTTGAGGTAGGCGCACTCGTCGCCGTCGGAAGCCACGAACACGCCGTCGAACCCGGTCTCCAGCGCGCCGACGATCCATGACGGCCGGATACCGCTGGTGCAGGGCAGGCCGATGACCCTGACGCCCGGCGAGTAGTGCATGTGGGAGCTGCCGGCCAGGTCGATGCCCGGGTCGGAGATGTTGTTCGTGGAGAACACGAGGATCCGGGGGACGAACGTCCGGTCCGGGGCTCGTGGCTCAGCGGCGACGGGGGCGATCATCGGACGGTGGCTCCTGTCAGTCCAATGGGCCGGCCCGCCGGACGGGAGCGTCGGCTTCGCGCCCGCGGCGGCCGGTGGGCACAGCTACTTGCGGCGGATGACGAAGACCCGGTCGTACCCCTCGGCGGCGATGGCGCCCAGGAACTCGTGACCGACCTTGGTCGACCATGCCCCGATGTCGGTCTTGGTGACCGGATCGGTGGACATGATCTCGATGGTGGCGCCGACGGGCACGGTGGCCATGCCCTTCTTGGCCTCCAGGAGGGGGCCGGGGCAGGCGGCGCCGCGGGCGTCGATCACCCTGTCGGCGATGAGGGCTTCGAGCTCGGTGAGGGTTGCGGTCATGTGACGGTTCTCCTGGTGGACGAGGCTGCTGGCTCGGTGGCTGACTCTCCCGGAGCCTCAGATGAACAGGATCTGGCCGTCCTCGGCGGCCAGCAGGAATGTCGCGATGCCACCGGAGGCATCGACGAGGGGGTCCAGGGTCGTGATGTCGATGCCGAGCACCTCCAACGACCCGGCGCAGGCGAGGATCGACATCTCGCCCAGCTCCTTGGCCATCCGGAACGTCTCCAGCCAGGGAATCGAGGCCGTGCCGTGAACGGGCAGGCTCGCACCCGGCGCCGTCGCGTCGCAGGCCAGCCCGTGGTCGATCCCGATCCGGTCGGTCCGGAACGCATCCAGGGCCCAGTACTGGAGCAGCACGTTCACCGGGCGGCCCATCGCGGCGGCACCGGCCGCGAGCGTCGCCGCCGCGTGCAGCTTGTCCGCGGTGCCGGAGAACAGGACGAGGGAGAGGCTGTCGTCGCTCATGGGTGGGATCACCTGCTCGATGGGGTTGCGAAGGCAGTCGACGTGACCGGTCCAGGTTCGCCCGGGGCATCGCCGGCGGCCGCGGCGAGGCTGCCGAGCGCCGACAGCCGGCGGACGATGACGGCGCGCATCAGGGAGCAGGCCGCGAGGATCTCCGGGTCGGTGAGCTCGTAGCGGACGGAGCGGCCGTCCCGGGTCGCCTCCACGAGCCCCGCGCTGCGCATGGCGGCGAGGTGCTGGGAGACCGCCGCCTGCCCGAGGTCAAGCTCCTGGACCAGCTCCCGGACCTCGCGCGGGCGCTCGCCGAGGAGGTGGATGATCCGGAGACGGTGCGGGCTCGCCAGGGCGCGGAGAAGCGACGTCTGGATGATGTCGATCTCGTTCACCGCGTTCGGCACCGGCACAACTCCACGTAGCGGCATGACCGCGCCTTCGTATCTGTCGTGCATATCTATATGTCACCGACATGTATTAGCCCTGATCCATTGGTCACGTGTCGTTCGGGACGTCCCGGGTCGGGGGCGGGGACAACGGCACGGGGAGGCCCGGGCGCAGGCACCTGCTCCCGTTCCGACCGCTGACCCACGTGCGTGTCAGATCGGGCAGCTGCGTGCAGGGCTCACGCACCGAATGCCGGGTCTCGCGGCTCGACTCGTGCGGGGGCATCGCCTTTTCGACACATGTTTGAGTCAGCGAGCACGCTCGAACGTGCCCTGACTCACCCCCAAAGTCAGGCGGACTCGCAGAACGCCGGCGGCGCGCGCGCCACCACGAGGCCCGCCCGCAGGCGCGGCTGCGGGCCCCTCAGACGGGCGCCGACGCGCGGCGGGTGATCGCGTCCGGCCGGTCCGGCCCGTCAGGAGGCCGGCGGCAGCTCGATCTCGAAGCGGGCGCCGGCACCGGGCTCGTTGGCCGCGTGGACGCGGCCGCCGTGGGCCTCGACCACCGCTCGCACGATCGCGAGGCCCAGCCCCGAGGTGCCCGTCGCCCGGTCGCGCGCCGGATCGGCCTGGTAGAAGCGATCGAACACGTAGGGAAGATCCGCGGGCGCGATCCCGGGCCCGGAATCGATCACCGACAGCACGATCGGCCCCGTCGTCTCGCGGCGAGCCTCGAGGCGGATGCGGCCGCCTGCGGGCGTGTGCCGGATCGCGTTGTCGAGCAGGGCCGCCATGACCTGCCGGATCCGGTCGGGGTCCGCGCCCGCCGCAAGGTCGCCGGCGTCGCCCACGCCGATCGAGATCCCGGCGGCCGTCCCCCGCGCGTCGAGGTCGCGCGCCACCGACGCCAGCAGCGGGCCGATCGCGACCGTCTCGCGCCGGAGCGGCAGCACGCGCGCCTCCGCCAGGCTCACGGTCCGCAGGTCATCCACGATCCGCGTCAGGAGCCGGGCCTGATCGCGGACGGTCTCGAGGTGCCGGTCGTCATGGGCGTACACGCCGTCGAGCACGGCGGTCGTCGTGGCGTCGATGACGGCCAGGGGGGTCTTGAGCTCGTGGGCGGCGTCCTGGAACATCCGGCGCCGTGCCAGCTCGGCTCCGCGCAGGTCCGCGGCCATCGCGTCGAACGACCGCCCCAGCGAACCGATCTCGTCGCTCCGGTCGCCCAGCCCGGACTGCGCCTCGAGGTCGCCGCGCGCGACGGCCGCCGCCGTCCGCTCCAGGCTCGCGAGGGGGCGTGCCATCCGGCTCGCGATGGCCAGCCCGAGCAGGGACGCCGCGCCCGCCGCGATCACCGCCACCAGGATCAGCGTGACCGTCGTGTCCTGCTGGATCTGCGCCGCGTGGATCCCGGCCATCTGGCCGTTGCCGGGCCCACGACCCATCCCGGGGGACCCGCCATCGGCCTGCATCGCCGCGAAGCCGCGGCCGACGATCGCGGGCGCGGTGACCGCCACGGCCACCGCCGTCAGGATCGCGACCAGCGCGAAGGCCACGGCAAGACGGAGGCGGAGGCTCACGGCCGGGCTCCCCGGTAGCCCACCCCGCGCACGGTCTCCACGTAGCCCTGCCCGTCCGGCCGCGTCCCCAGCTTGTGGCGCAGGTTCTTGATGTGGCTGTCGATCGTCCGGTCGAAGGCGTCGAACGCCTCGCCGAACACGCGCTCGCCCAGCTGCTCGCGGGTGAGCGCGATCCCCGGGTGGCCGGCGAAGGCGGCCAGCAGGTCGAACTCGGCGCGCGTGAGCGGCAGCGCCTCTCCAGAGCGGCGCACCTCGCGGGCGGCGAGATCGATCTCGAGGTCGAACCAGCGGTCCGGCCCGCCACCCGGCGTGGGGCCGCTGGCACCGGCAGCCGCGGCCGATGCGGCCGCCGCGGTCCGCCGCAGCACGGCGCCGACCCGCGCGACCAGCTCGCGGGGCTCGAACGGCTTGGTCACGTAGTCGTCCGCCCCGATCTCCAGGCCCGCCACCCGGTCGATCAGGTCGTCGCGCGCCGTGAGCATCACCACGGCGGCTGTACTGCCGGCCGCCCGCAGCTCGCGCAGGACCTCGAACCCCGAGCGCCGCGGGAGCATCACGTCGAGGACGACGAGGTCGGGGACGCCGTCCCGCGCGATGACGAGCGCCGAGTCCCCGTCGGCCGCCGTGACCACCTCGTAGCCGTCGCGCTCGAGATACGCGCGCACGATGGCAACGATGTGCGGCTCGTCGTCGACGACCAGGATGCGGGTCATGGTGTGAGGAGGATACGAAGACGACCGGACCCGCGAACAGGTCCGGTCGTCGTCGGGAGTGAGGAGGTTCGCGTCAGGAGGAGGCGCCGGTGCCGTCGCAGGCACCGTTGCCGTTGCCGCGGCCACCCATGCCGCCGCCGTGGCCGTTGCCGCCCATCGCGCCCGGGCCGGCGCCCACGGCCGCTCCGCGCATGCCACCCAGCGTGGTCTGGTTGACCATCGCCTTGGCCTTGAGCGCGAGCTCGGTCTTGAGCTGGGTGGCCTCGGCCGTGGTGAGGGCGCCGTTGGCGACACGAGCGTCGATCCGGACGCTCCACTGGGCGACCAGGGCGTCGATCAGCTTCTGCGGGTCCACCTTCTGCTTCTCGGCGATCTGCGCAAGCGACAGCCCGTCCTGGCGCAGCTCCATGACCTGGGCCTGGGTCAGCCCGAGGATCTCCGCCGTCGTGTCCTGCGACCGGACCTGGTCGCCGGCCTGGGTGCGCGGACCCGCCGCCGCGACGGTCGCGACGACGGCGAGGATCGCGATCGCGGCGATGGCGAGTGAGATGGTGAGTCGTTTCATGGTCGGCCTCCGAGGGCTGATGGTGCCGGTTCCCCGGCGGCACCGCCTTCGGTGCCGGGTCTCATGCTCGAGGCCGCCCGTGGAGGGGCGATGGAGCGTTCGTGGAGACCGTGCGGAGGTTCGCCGATCCCGCCGCGGCGGCGGTGCGGATCCCGGGGGGCGGATGCGGCGGCGCCGGGGCGAGCGGCGCCGCCGCCGCAGGGTCAGACCGCGCAGGTGCCGCCACGGCGCCGGATGCGGAAGCGCCAGGCGATCGTGCCGGCCAGGAGCAGGAGCGACGCCCCGCCGATCACCGGCTGAAGCGGGGCCCAGATCGTCAGCGCGCCGCTCGCGCCCAGGAGCACGAGGGCGATCTTGTTGCACACCGGGCAACCGATGGCGAGGAACGCGCCCAGGCCCGCGAGGGTGCCGAGGGTGCCGGAGCTCCGCTCCCCCGCCTCGTCCGCGGGAACCAGCGGGGTCGCCGCCACCTGCACGTCCGTGCGCAACGGCGCCGAGTACGTCGCCCCGACGATCCCCATCAGGGGCGCGGACGCGAGCCACACCCAGTAGGCGAACGGCTCGGGCCGGATCTGCCGGCCGAAGACCGGGTTCGGGATGATGGCGCTGACCAGCCCGAACGCGATCAGCGCCGCGGCGCCCCAGGCCGCGCCCCAGGCGAAGAACCGCCGGTCCAGCTGGAGCGAGGCGAGGCAGTCGATCACGAGCGGTTGAGCCGGACCAGCTGCCGGCCGCTGGCCACCCAGGCGGTCATGCCGCCGTCAAGGTTCTCGATGTTCGTGTAGCCCAGGTCCAGCAGGGTCTGGGCCGCGATCGCGCTCTCGTTGCCGGTGCGGCAGTAGACGACGATGGGCGCGGTCTTGTCCGCCGGCAGCTCCGCGGCCCGCGCCGTGAGCTGGTTGTACGGGATGTAGAGGTCGGTGCCCTGGATCTCGCCGATGTACGGGGTCTTCACGTTGAGGAGCGTGAAGTCGCTTGGTCTTCATCTTCGCGGCGAGCACGTTGGCGGGGATGTTGGTCCAGGTGTCGCCGTTGCCCTGGACGACCGTGCCCTTCGAGGTCGACTCCGTGCCGCCCGACGCGACGGCCACGGCGACGGCCACGGCGACGAGGGCGACCACGATGCCGCCCGCCACCCAGGCCCACGTGCCCAGCCGGCTGGGTCCGGCGGTGGACTTCTGCTTCGCCTTCGAGGATCGGTTGCCGGTGCCCTGCTGGCGTGCCCTTGCGCTCGCCATTGCCCCTGGTGCTCCTCAGCCTGCCGCCGAGAGGCGAACCGCCCCGACCGGATCGGTGGTCGGTCCGAGGACGATGACCTCGGCCGCCTGCTCGTTGCCGGCCCCGTCGCGGACGACGTAGCCGTGGTGGATCTCGGTGATCCCGCTCGCGAGCGTCGCGCCCACGGCGCAGTACCTGGTGGCCGACAGCTCGATCGCGCGGCGCACCGCCTCGACGTCCACGGTCCCCTCGATCACGTGGACCACGTCGATCCGGGTGAAGGCGTTGGGATGACCGTCCATCTGGGTGCCGTTCGCCTCGACGACATACCGCCGCACGTCCTGGCGCTTCTTGCGCAGGATCGAGATCACGTCCATCGCCGTGCAGCCGGCCAGCGCGAGCGGCACGAGCTCGGCCGGCCGCATACCGGTGTTGCCGGTGCCGCTGTCGAGCACGATCGAGTGGCCGCTGCCGGCCGTGCCGACGAACCGGAGGTCGCCGCCGTCGAGGGTGACGGTCGCGGTCTTGAGTGCCATGGATGCGCTCCCGGGGCGGTTGGCGCGTCAGGCCGTGGGCTCGAGGGCGGTGACGGCCCGGCGGAGCCGGGCGGCGGCCTCCTCCGCGACCACGTGAACGGCCTCGGTCTCGACGATGCCCAGGGCAACCAGCGGGTCCATCGCCTCGACGATGGTGTCCGCCCCATCCGCGCGCAGCACGACGTTGCACGGCAGCAGCGCGCCGACAGACGGGTCGGCACCCAGCGCACGATCGGCGAGGGACGGGTTGCAGGCACCGAGGATCAGGTACGGGTCCCGGTCCACACCCAGCTTCGTCTTCAGCGTGGCCTGGACGTCGATCTCGGTCAGGACGCCGAAGCCCTCGGCCTTCAGGGCGGCCTCGACGGCCGGGCGGACGTCGGCGATGGACCCGTGGAGGCGGGTGCCGAAGGTGTAGCTGGTCTGGACGGTAGTCATGGAGGTCACCTCTGGACGAGCTGGGGGACGGGGACGGGGGCCGGCCGCGGGGCGGCGATGGGAGGCCGTGGGGCGGGGACAGGGACGCGGGCGGGCCGCGCCTCCAGCCGGCGCTCGATGATCGCGTGGATGATGTCGCAGGCGTCGATGATCCCGGGCTCCGCGAGCCGGTACAGGACGGTGGTGCCGACCCGGCGGCCGTCCACGAGCCCCGCTGACCGGAGCACCGCGAGGTGCTGGCTGGCGTTGGGGAGGGCGACGCCGATCATCGCGGCCAGCTCGCCCACCGAGCGCTCGCCGGGGCGGAGCGCGTCGAGGAGCATCAGCCGCTTCGGATCCGTGAGGACCTTGCACACCTCGGCGTGCAGCCGGTAGCGCTCCATCGCGTCGGCGGCAGGGATCATCGGGCGGCACGCTCCTCAATCGACGTCGACTGCATCGTGACCCCACGATAGCTCTTGTTGCATACTTGCGCAAGTGACGAACCATTAGGATCCCGGGTCGCTCTCCCCCCGCGCCGTGCCCTCGGCCTGTGGCATCCTCCGCTCGTGCCGCCGCGTCCCGCCCTCCTCGCCGCACGGCCATGACGATCGGCACCGACCTCGACGTCTTCGCGATCAGCTTCGCCGCCGGGGTCATCGGCGCCCTCGCGGGCGTCGGCGGCGGGATCATCGTCGTCCCGTCGCTCACGATCCTGTTCGGCATCGACATCCGGCTCGCCATCGGCGCCAGCATCGTGAGCGTCATCGCGACCAGCTCCGGAGCGGCCGCCGCCTACGTCCGCGATCGCATGACCGACATGCGGGTGGGGATGTTCCTGGAGCTGGCGACCACCAGCGGGGCGGTGGCCGGCGCGGTGCTGGCGGCGATCGTCGCGCCCGCGTTCCTCTACGTCCTGCTCGGCCTCGTGCTGCTGTTCTCGGCCGTCCAGCAGGTCCTGCGCCTGGGCGAGGAGCTGCCGCCCGGCGCCCGGGCGTCGCCGCTCGCCGCCCGGCTGGGGCTTGCCGGGAGCTACCCGGACGCCCGCCTGGGGCGCGAGGTCCCGTACGCGGCGCAGCGGGTGCCGCTGGGGTTCGTGCTGATGGCCGGGGCGGGGGTCGTGTCCGGGCTGCTGGGCATCGGGTCCGGCGCGCTCAAGGTCCTCGCCATGGACGGCGCCATGCGGCTGCCGATGAAGGTCTCGTCCGCGACCAGCAACTTCATGATCGGGGTCACCGCCGCGGCGTCCGCCGGCATCTACCTGGGGCGCGGCGACGTGGACCCGACGATCGCCGCACCGGTCGCGCTGGGCGTGCTGGCCGGGGCGACGGTCGGCGCGCGCCTGCTGCCCCGGCTGTCGAACCGGCACGTGCGCCTCGTGTTCCTGCCCGTGCTCCTGGTCATCGGGCTGCAGACGCTCGCGCGCGGCCTGGGGATCGGGCTGTGACGCCGGAGCGGTTCCGCCTCGTGGTGAGCATGGTGCTCATCGTCGGGGTCAGCATCAGCGCCGTCCTGATCGCGGCGGGCTTCGCCGGCTCGCTCCTCGTCGGCTGGGAGGGATCGCTGCTGGGGGCCGCGGCCGGTACGGCGGCGACGTCCGACTTCGGCGCCCTCGGCCCGAACCTGCTGGCGCTGCGGCCGGTCGGCCTCGCCCAGCTGGGCCTGGTGGTCCTCGTCGCGACGCCGGTGGTCCGGGTCGGGGCGTCCGTCGTCGGGTTCGTCCTGGAGGGCGACCGGCTCTACGCCGGGATCACCCTCGTGGTGCTCACGATCCTGCTGCTCAGCCTGTTCGTCCTGCGCTAGAGACGTCCCCGCGGCGCGCCACCACCACCGCGTCGATGGGCAGGAGGTCCGCGCCGGTCCCCCGGCGGACCGCCTCCGCCCGGCTCACCCGGAACCCGGCCGGCAGGTCCGCCGCGATCTCGTCCGCGGTGAACAGGACCTCGGGATCCTGGGGCCCGCCGACCCCGTCGGCGACGTTCGACCGGTCGTGCCCGATGAGGACGAGGGTTCCACCCGGTGCCACGGCCGCGGCGGCGTTCGCGTACACCTCCCGGCGCTCCGTGGCCGGCAGGTGGATGAACACGAGCGCCACGAGATCGAAGGCCCCGGGGTCCGGACGCCACTCCAGCAGGTCGTGCAGCTGCCAGTCGACCTCCGCGCCCGCGGCGATCGCGCGCGTCCGGGCACGCTCCAGCCCGACCGGCGAGAAGTCCACCGCGGTCACGCGCCAGCCCCGGCGGGCCAGCCAGATGGCATTGCGGCCGTCCCCGGCCCCCAGGTCCAGCGCCCGGCCCGCGGGCAGCGCCGCGCAGGTCTCCACCAGGGTGGGATCGGGCTCGGCGGACTCGATGGGATCGTGCGCCGCGTGGCGCTCGTCCCACCGCTCGCGGCGGCTGGGGGAAGGCTCGGACGTCACGAGCGTGGGGCGATGCGGTGGTTCATGCCTGAAGTGTCCACCGGATCGCGGGCGCGTGTCGCCTTTCCGCCTATACTTGAGCCATGGCTCAAGTGTTCGCTTCGGAGATCGATGCGGACGGCTGCGCCGTGGCGTGCATCCATCCCGGGACCATCCGGCCACTGCTCGGCCGCTCGCTCGGCGGCGACGGCGCGCGCGCGGTCGGCGACCTGTTCGCGACCCTCGCGGATCCGTCGCGCGCCCGCATCGTGCATCTCCTGGCGATCAGCGAGGACGAGCTGTGCGTCTGCGACATGGCGCTGGTGACGGGCATGAGCGTTTCGGCGCTGTCCCACCAGCTCCGACACCTGCGCGAGCGCGGTGCCGTGGCGCGGCGCAAGGCCGGCCGGAACGTCTACTACCGCCTCGTGGACGATCACCTCCGGGGGCTCGTCCTGGGGGCGGCCGAGCACGTGGCCGAGCACGTGGCCGAGCACGTGGCCGAGGGGTCATGATGGCGCAGGCTCACGCGTCCGCGGCGGCATCGCACCGGGGACGCCTGGCGGTGGTCCTGGGCCTGAGCCTCACGATCCTCGTGGTCGAGGTCGTGGGCGGGATCCTCGCCAACAGCCTGGCGCTGCTCGCCGACGCAGGCCACGTCCTGACTGACGTCGTCGGGGTCGTGATGGCCCTGCTCGCGATCTGGTTCGCCGGCCGCCCGCCGACCAACGGCCGGACCTTCGGCTACCTGCGGCTCGAGATCCTCGCCGCCGTCGCCAACGCGGTCCTCCTGTTCGGCGTCGCGGCGTTCGTGCTCATCGAGGCCTGGCGCCGCCTGGCCGCACCGCCGGAGGTCGCCTCGGGGCTCATGCTCGCCGTCGCCGTCCTCGGCCTGGCGGCCAACGCCGTCTCGCTGTTCCTGCTACGCGACGCGCAACGCGCCAGCCTGAACATGCGCGGCGCGTACCTCGAGGTCATGGGCGACCTCGCGGGATCCATGGCCGTGATCGTGGCCGCCCTCGTCATCGCGCTGACCGGCTGGGCGCAGGCCGACGCCGTCGCGTCGGCCGCGATCGGCCTCCTGATCCTGCCGCGGACCATCGGCCTCCTCCGCGAGGCCACCGGCGTGCTGCTGGAGGGCACGCCCAAGGGCGTGAGCCTCGACCACGTCCGCCAGCACATCATCGACGCGCCGGGCGTCGTGGACTGCCACGATCTCCACGCTTGGACCATCACGTCCGGGATGAACGCCGTGTCCGCGCACGTCGTGCTCGCGGAGGGCGCGGACGAGGCGTCCGCGCTCGACGCCCTGTGTGCCTGCCTCGCGGACGACTTCGACATCGAGCACTCGACGTTCCAGCTGGAAACGGTGGACCGCCGCCGCCTCGAGGATCGGAGCCACGCATGACACACCGGGATCGAGGCGGCGCCGGGCCGGTGACCGCCACTGCCCACGCCGCCCGCTCGCTGGACGCGGCGTGAACAGGCGGCCCGTTGGCCGGTCAGAACGTGATGACGCGGTCCGCTGCGAACGTCCACTCGGCCAGCTGCGGCATCGACGAGCGGTGCACCCCCTCCGCCAGGTCCGCGTCCGAGTAGCCGCGGGCATCCATGCACGAGCCGCAGGCGCCGACCTCGACGCCCCTGGTGGTCAGTCCCTTGAGCATCCGGCCGATGTTGTAGTAGCCCTCGGGAGTCGCCTGGCCGGGTTTGGCGCAGGCCACGGCGTCGGCCATGAGGAAGACCCGGACGGTCGTCCCGTCGACCTTCGCGAGCGCGAGCGCGAGGCGCAGGCCGTTGTACGAGCGCTCGGTGCCGTACGGCGGGTCGTTGAGGATGAGCAGGACATTCATGCGGCAATGGTCGATGGACAGGCCCATGTCATCCACGGGCCGGAGGTCCCGGTATCGGTGGGCCGGACCGCGCTCCCGTCGCAGGCACCTGCCCGGGTAAGGTCCCGCTGATGACCGGACACGAGCATCCGCACGACGACCCGCACGAGCATGAGCACGAGCACGGTGGCGGCCCGCTCGGGCGCCTGGTCGCGCGGTTCGCCGGTCACAGCCACGACCCGGCCGATTCCCTCGACGACGCCCTGGCGGGCGACGCCCGCGGCATCCGGGCGGTCAAGCTCTCGCTGCTCGGTCTCGGGGCCACGGCCGTCGCCCAGCTGGCGGTCGTGCTGGTCTCCGGCTCGGTCGCGCTCCTCGCGGACACGATCCACAACTTCTCGGATGCGCTGACCTCGATCCCGCTGTGGATCGCGTTCGCCGTGGGGTCCCGGGCGGCGACCCGCCGCTATACCTTCGGCTACCGGCGCGCGGAGGACCTCGCCGGCCTGTTCGTGCTGGTCATGATCCTCGCGTCCGCCGTCCTCGCCGCCTGGGAATCCGTCTCGCGTCTCGCCCACCCGGTGGCGATCAGCAACATCCCGATCGTCGTCGCGGCCGGCGTGATCGGCTTCGCGGGCAACGAGGCGGTCGCGCTGTACCGGCTCCGGGTCGGGCGGCGGATCGGTTCGGCGGCGCTCGTCGCCGACGGGTACCACGCCCGTACCGACGGGCTGACGTCGCTCGCCGTGGTCGCCGGCGCGTTCGGCGTCGCCCTCGGCTACCCGGTCGCCGACGCGCTCGTCGGGCTGCTCATCAGCGGCGTGATCCTCGTCGTGCTCCGGCAGGCGACGGGCCAGATGCTCGGCCGGCTCATGGACGCCGTGGAGCCCGACCTCGTCGCGCAGGTCGAGCGGACCACGGCCGCGACCCCGGAGGTGCAGGACGTGTCCCGGGTGCGGCTGCGCTGGCTCGGGCACGTGCTGGAGGCCTCCCTCGCGATCACCGTGGACTGTGACCTGAGCGTCAGCCAGGGCCACCGGGTCGCCGAGGAGGTCCGCCACCGGTTGCTCCACGAGGTGCCGCGGCTGGACACCGTCATGGTCCACGTGAACCCGTGCGGCCACGATGGCATCGATCCCCACGCCGCGACCCGGCATCACGAAGCGCGGGCGTAGGCCGGGCGCCTCTGGCGCCTTCCGGGACCTCTGGCGCGGAGCCCTGCCCCCGGCGACGACTCCGTCGCCGGACCCTCACCTTGCCGCCGGGTGACCCGCCACCGGCGGCCAGACCTTCCTGGGCCCGGCAGCCCTGAGTGGTCGGGGCGGTGGGATTCGAACCCACATCCTCGTGCTCCCAAAGCACGTGCGCCACCGTTGCGCCACACCCCGATCGGTTCTCTGCTCAGGAAGCGTACATGACGCCTCGCGAGCCAGGTGAGCCTGGACCTGCACCGCTCCTATGCGCATGTGCTGTCGATCCGGGCCTCGGACAGCAGGAGCGACGAGCGATGCAAGCGACCACCGCCGCTGGCTATTCTACGGCCCCCCGGACATCTCCGAGCTCGAGGCCCTCGTCGCGAGCTGGCGCCGCCACCTCCGTGCCCAGCGGATCAGCCCGGCGACGATCTCGACCTACTCGACCGCCGTCAAGCAGCTTGCAGCGTTCCTCGATGCCCAGGGCATGCCGACCTCGCCGTTGGCCGTCAGGCGCGAGCACGTGGAGGCGTTCATCACGTCCATCCTCGAGCGTTGGAAGCCGGCGACCGCCCACAATCGCTACCGCGGCTGCCACGCCTTCTTCCGCTGGCTCATTGAGGAGGGCGAGATCCGCGACAACCCGATGGAACGGATGAAGCCACCTCGGCTTCCAGAGGAGCCGCCGCCGGTTCTCCGGGCGCCCGAGTTGCGGGCCTTGCTTGCGGCCTGCGAGCGCGACAAGACCTTCGCTGGTCGGCGAGACGAGGCGGTCCTGCGGATCTTCATGGACACCGGTGCCCGTCGCGGCGAGGTCCTCAATCTCGGAGTCGGCGACGTCGACCTCGAGCAGGGCCTCCTCCGGGTGACCGGCAAGGGCGCCCGGACGCGGTTCGTTCCTCTCGGCGCCCAGACGGTCCGGGCCGTCGACCGCTACCTGCGTGCCCGCGCCAAGCATCCACGAGCCGAGCTGGCGGCGCTGTGGATCGGCAAGAAGGGCCGCCTTGCCGAGTCTGGCCTCGCTGAGCTGGTCCGCGACCGCGGCCTCCAGGCGGGCATCCCCGGGCGCGTTCACCCGCACATGTTCCGCCACGCCTACGCCCACATGATGCTGGCCAGCGGGATGCAGGAGACCGACCTGATGGCCGTCGTCGGCTGGCGGAGCCGCGACATGGTCGCCCGTTATGCCGCGTCGACTCGCGCGGAGCGGGCGATCGCCGCCGCGCGGTCCCTCAGCCCCGTCGATCGACTCGCGAACGAGCGCTGAGCCGCGGCTCGCCGGGTCTCGCGCGGGGCCCGCGTGCCGCGGCGTCGGCATCCCGCCGCCTGCTGGCGGCGCTCGCCTGCGCCAGGCGAAGCTTGTAGGCACGGAGCGCGCGGTCGGCCCGCCTGGCTCGCTCGCGTGGCTCGAGGCGCGCGTCCGGATCGACCTCCACCTCGAGACGCCGGCGGAATGCTCGTCGAGCTGGCGTCGTCATCGCCTGCCCACCGTGGCGGGCGCTGGTCGTCAAGCCACCGATCCGACCCCAGGCCGACCGTGCGCGAGCTGGGTGCCTCACGCCCTCCAGTGGGAGGTCTCGCCCGTCGGATTCTTGGCCACGCCTCACCGCAGCGCCTCGTCGGTCTCCTCGGCGCCGCCGTCCCCGAGGACCCGGAGCCATGCGTCCGTCGCGACCGGGGTCGGGCAACGGCGCGGCGTCGGATCGGTGATGAGTCCGCGAAGGGTCGTCCGGTGGCTACCGGGGAACAGCGGAACAGCGGTCGCGGCGAGGCCGACGCCCGGTAGCTCGCCGAGGACGAGCGCCCATGCCCGACCTGCAAGGCCGGGGTAGCGGCCGTCGCGCTTCGCGATCCGGGCGAGGAATGCGACGCGCTCGCGGCTCGGCGAAACGAAGACGACCTGCCAGCCCGGGCGGCCGTAGAGTGCGTCACCGTAGCGGGCGAGCTTGTCGCGGATCTGCGGGCCATGCTCGGTCGCCTCGTCGATCTCGAGACAGTGGACGGCCGAGCCGGTCGGCGCCTGGAGGGCGACGACGCTGTCGGGGTAGATGCCGGGCAGCAGATTGGCGGCGAGGTATTCGGGGAACCACACTTGGACGAGCGGGCGGTCGTCGGCCGTCGGCGCTCGGACGAGGGCGCAGACGGTCTCGACGACGTTGAGCGAGTGACGGAGCTGCGTTCCTGCGCGGAAGCGGGTGAGCGAGTCGTAGTGAAGACGGCGACGACCCTTGGCCGAGACGCGGAAGGCGACGGGAGCTCCACCGCGAGTCGTTGGCGGCAGGACGGCGCGGTCGAGGTAGCCGAGCTCGTAGAGGGCGGACAGGCGTTCCTGGGCGGTCTGGCGACGACGGTAGACGAGAGTCGTGAGCTGAGCCGTCGTAGCGACGTCGGTGCGGTAGAGGATGCGGAGGCAGGCTCGATCTCGATAGCGGAGGAGACCGGGATCGACGATGACCCGACGATCGAGTGGAGCAGCGGAAACGAATGCACCGATCACGGGTAAGTGGTCCCGCCCGAAGGGAGCCGCAGCCACGCACGAATCCGGGGGCAGGGATCGGGGCGCCGAAGACCCCATCCCGCGAGTGACCAAACGACCGACCCAACGCGGATCCGGTGGGTCTCGCGATCGATGGCTCGCCCTCTACGTTGCCTGTTCGTGTTTCCCAAATCAGGGCGACCTCAAGCTGGGGCCTCGATCCCTCGATTTCGAGAGCGGCCCGGTCTATGAAGCTGCGGCGGCAGGTCGCGACCGGTCCGCGCCGGTCCGCGATCGCCGGTGACGCCGTCGCGCAGGGACGGGACAGCCGATCGATCGCTGGGCAGCGCCCGACGAGCCACGGCGCGGACCTCGCCGCTCGGTCGCCCGGTCCCCCGTCAGCGATCAGCGGAGCGGTGGCTCCTGGCCTGACCGACGCGACGAACCCCTGCGCTGGCAGCGGCCCCGCCGAGACGGTGGTCGGGCGGTCGACCGGGAAGCCAGCCGCCTCATCCGACCCTGGCCCGTCGAGCCGGCGGTGGGAACCGGGTTCGTGTGTATGATTCTGTGTATTCGCGAGCAATCCACGTCCTGATTGACCACCCAGGACGACGTGTGCAACGCTCCGATCGTGCTCAAGACGAAGCGGACGTACAACCTCAGCCGCCGCACGATCGAGACGGTCCAGGCGCTCGCCGAGCGCCAGGTCGCGCCGACCCAGGACGCCCTCGTCGAGCTCGCCGTCGACGAGCTCGCCCGCCACGTCCGCGACGCCGACGAGGCCGAGGCCTGGGCGGCCGCGGCGGCCGATCCGGAGTTCGTCGCCGAGGCCGACGAGCTCGAGGCGGTCTACGGCGACCCCGACCCCGCGACGTGGCCCAGGCCATAGGGCTGCCACCGCTCCGCTGGGCGGTCGTCATCGTCGACCTCGACCCCGTCGAGGGCCGCGATCAGGCCGGCCAGCGACGGGCCCTCGTCGTGTCCTACGAGGCGTTCCATCGCTCGGGGCTCCTGACGGTCTGCCCGATCAGCGCCGCCCGCGAGCGGCCCCGCTATCCCGGCGAGGTCGCCATCCCCGCCGGCGAGGCCGGCCAGACGAAGCCCGGGCTGATCCTTTGCGCCCAGGTTCGGACGATCTCGGTCCGCCGGGTCCGGGCGACTGGCATCCTGCCCGACGGCGGGATCGCCTACCTCACCGACTCTCGGATCCGCTCGGCAGTCCGCGCCGCGCTGCGCCACCACCTAGGCCTGGACATCCCACCGCTCTCGGATGGGGCAGCTACCAAGTAACGCCGGCCTCGGTCGCCAGGTTTGTGACGGCTGTCACAGTTCCTGTCACAGTGCAGGCAACAGCAAGGAGCGGTGGGCGGCGACCCGCCCAGCCGCGCGGCGGCGAAGAGCGAAGCGAGTCAGGTTTCGGGTAACGCCGGGCCTGAGCACACGAATCGTGTCGCGCTCGTCGTCACCCAAGGCGGCGTGTAACGCGTTGAGGGTCGCGTTGCGGACCGGAGCTCTCGTCAAGATGTGCGTAAACATGCCCCGAAGTCCCGTCCGAACCCGGGGCCGCGTCAGTAGCGGAAGACGTTGAACCGCAGGGTGGTGGCCGGCTCGGCGGTGCAGCCGGCCAGCGCCAAGCCAAGCAGGACCGGCGCCCAAGCGCGCACGCACGAGGCGTGTTGTCGGTCTTACGGTGAGGCGCTGGGACACACCTCCGTTGGGCCTGCTTCCTCGAAGGGCGGTGGTGAACTCGCCGGATACTCCACGGTCACCCCGTCGTCACTGACTGTCACGATCTGCCACTCGGTCGGGCCGCCGTGCTTCTCGGTCGCCAGTTGCCGGCACTTCCGATCAAGCAGCAGGATCTCCGAGTAGTCACCGCTCGGAATGGAGCTGCTGTTACCGGCCGGGATGACGAATGCTCGGGGTTGGGCCCCAATGTCAATCTGAGCGACCAGATCCGCAGCCGTCTTGTTGTTGATCACCACCTGTGCGTACGGCCGAGGATTGAGCAAGCCGTTCACGGCTGCGAATCCGAGCAGGACGATCAGGATGACGGCGATCGCGAAGACGAGGACCCATGCGAGGTCCCGCGGCGCGATCGCCGATGAGCTTCTACGGCGCTCCATCGGGCGCCACCACCTGCCCGCTGCTGGCATCAACCATCACGACCCAGGCCACGTGGGCGCCCTCCACGGTGGTCTTCTCGAACGTGATCCGCCAGATCAGCATCTGGTGTCCGGCGGCATCGAAGCTGACCGCCAACCGCGATGCCTGCACCTCTCCGTCGCCTGAACTCCCTCGCGCCACGCGGACTGCCTCGTCGCTGCTGACCTGTGCGAGGCCCGGGGCGACAAAGGGCCGTTGAAGGTCGAGGTAGGAGAAGACCTCGCGGCTGATTGGATTCACCCGAACCGTTCGAGAGTCGGGCAACAGGACGCCGTCCGCGTTCGTCTTCTGCCAGGTGATCACGTACTCGACTGAGGCACCGTGGTCGAGCAGCTCGACGTCCGGAGCGCCCAGACCCGAGACAGAGACCTTGTGCGCTTCCAGGAATGAGGCCGCGGCGGCAAGCGCCTCGGCCGGGTTCACGAACTCCGGGCGTGGCCCATCAGCCTCGACGGCTGCGACAGCCGAGGGCCGCTGATACAGGACGACTCGACCGTCCGCAACATCGACGAGGGCTCGAACATCCGACCCGGACACCTGGTATGCGCGGCCGAGAGCCCCATCAATCGTTCCCTCAGCCTTGGCGTCACGGGCGGACGGCGCGAACGCGCGAACCGCGGCGACCGCGTCTCCTTCGGACACGGCCGGCATGCGTCGCGGGTCGCTCGTGTCGAGCGACCAAGCAGCCGCGACTGAGATCAGGCCGACCAGGACCATCGCCGCCGAGGCGGCGAGAATGACTCGCTTGTGCTGGCTCTTCATCTCGGTCTTCCTAGCTCCCGTAAGCGGCCGGGCTGAGCTTCACGCTGCCACCCGCGTAGACGTACCAACTCGAGCTGCCCGCGTCCCAGCCAACCGAGTAGATGGTCATGTCGACCGCCATCGCGGCCGCTTGGCTGACGGTGTCGCCCATGCGTGTACGCGTGAAGAAGGCCTTGGGCCACCAGTCGAAGGCCGGGAACCAGATCGTGTCCTTGAAGCCGAGCACCGAGTCGACACCAAGCTTTGAGTAGGCGGCGCGAAGCAGGCTCCCGCCATAGCTGCCGCCTAGGTCGCCCTCCTTCGCCGTGTCGCAGCCCAGGAACGCCATGAGCCGAATGTCGTGGAACTCGGAGTAGGTCTGGCTCGTGAGGTAGGCCCCGCCGCCGGACCAGTGGGTCGTGGCCCAGAGCCAGCTGCTACTGGTGCCGTTCCAGAAGAGCATTCCGCCGCCGGCGGTGTTCCCGTGACCGATTGCGGTCCACACGGCATCCGACTTGGCGTACGCCGAGCCCATCGAGACGCTGGCGGACTTGTTCGTGTCGTCGAAGGAGTGGTAGCCGCCCGTCGCCGGCTCGGCAACCGCCCAGTCACCGGCTCGGGTCGTGTTCAGGTCGGAATAGGTGAAACTGAACACGTCGGCCCAGGGCGGAGAGTACTGCGTGGCAAGAGCCGGCCCAGCGGCGAGGACGAAAGCCACCAGGATTCCAGTCGCGCCGACGATGCGGAGCCGGCGTCCGCGAAGGTTGCCAATGGTGTCAAGTCCCCAGCGGGTTAGGAGGCTCTGAGCTTGGCCCCTGCGGCGCGACCGGGGTAGTGCCGCTCGTCACGTCGGACTTGACA
>CAVPEU010000031.1:0-110011 GCA_963703575.1 uncultured Chloroflexia bacterium | reverse complement strand
CCGGAGTTCCGCAGCTGGAGCACGAACGTGTACCTATGACACGTTCGACGCGTGCGGGCGGGACAGGTCAGCCGGTGACGGTGGCCGGTGCAGCCTGCGGCGTGGCCACCCGGACGTAGCGGGGCGGCTCGGCGACCTCGGCGGCCTTGAAGATGGCCACCTGACGGGAGGTGAGCTCGGTCCGCTGGGCGACCTCGCCGGCGGGTCCGACAAAGCGCCCGAGATGGATCTTGTCGAGCTCGTTTCGGAGATTGCGCCAGGTGTCGCCGGTCGCCTGCTCGGCGAGCCGGATGAGCAGCAGGGCGAGCCAGCAGAGCAGGACGTGGGCCCGGATGCGCTGCTCCTTGCGGTGATAGACCGGGCGCAGGTCGAGCGTCGTCTTCATGTCCCGCCAGCCCCGCTCGACCTCGAGCAGCTGCTTGTACCCGGTCGCCACGTCCGCGGCGGACAGCGTCGGGTCGGAGGTGCGCAGGAGGAACTTGCCGTCGAGTCTGGCGTCGGCCGTGACCGCCGCCCGGTCGATGCGCAGCAGCCCAGCGGCCGTGGTGCGCAGGAAGCGCCGGTTGGTGGGCTTGGCACGCAGGTCGCAGGCGAGCGTCGCTCGCGCCGCGGAGTCGAGCTCGTCGCTGCCTGCGATCGCCGCCTCGAGCTGCCCGACGAGGCGCTCGCGGATCGCGGCGTCGCGGACGGCCTCATCGGGGTTGCGGCAGACGACGAAGCGGTCACGCATGACACCCTCGTCGAGCACGACCTCCTTGACCTGCAGGTTGCCGGCCACCACCTGGTAGCGGCCAGCTCGGGCGAGGGCGGCCTTCGCCTCGGCGGAGTCGCCGCGCAGCTTCTCGCCGCTGATGTAGTGGCCGCCCGCGCGCTGGAGATAGCGGCGGTTCTCCGCCGAGCTGAAGCCCCGGTCGGTGACCCACACGACCCGCCCGAGCTTCCAGGCGAGGAGGTCGTCCTTGACCTGCCGGATGAGGGCCATGTCGGCGGTGTTGCCGGGGAAGGTCCAGACCCGGATCGGGATCCCGGTTCGGGTCACCGCGAGGCCGATCACGACCTGCGGCAGGTCGGGCCGGTGATCCTTGGAGTGGCCGTTGTACGCCCGGAAGCCGGCCGGTGCACCGTCGCTGGGCGGGTCGGCCGCGTCGGTCTCGAAGTAGGTGGAGGTCGTGTCGAAGAACAGCAGGTCGACCTCGAGGTTGAGCAGGTTGGCGACCGACCAGTACACCTGCTCGGCGAGTGCGGGCTCGATCTCCGTCAGCCAGTCCATCGCCCGGTAGCAGGCATCGTCGGAGAGCGCTTCGAGGCCCGGGATGGTCACCCGCTCGCTCACCCAGGCGGCACAGGACAACTTGGACGAGGGGGCGAGGGCCCGGTTGGCGACCATCGCGAACAGGGCCCGCTCGGCCGCAGGGTCAAGGCGCCGGCCGCGCAGGAGGCGGGCCAGGATCTCACCGAGCCCGAGCCTCGCCCACAGCCCGTCGAGGAGCCAGGCGCCACCCAGGGGGCGTGACTCACAGAAGCGCAGCTCCGCCGGCGCCGCTGCCGCGAGGGCCTCGTCCGGCGGCAGCGCCCGGGACAGCGAGCTGATCAGGCGCCGGATCGCAGCGGGGTCGAGCCCGTCCTCGCGTCCGAAGTTGAACAGGATCCGCACCTTCGAGCGGCCCGCGCCCGCATCCCACTCGTTGTGGGCGAGGGACAGGTAGCGCACCTCGGTTCCGTCGCCGTTGCGTCGCCGGGTCGTCCGCAGGTACATGCCGGCATCATACCAGAGCCTATCTATCACGTCCACGCATAACACGCGCAGGCGTGTATCTATGCAGATTGGCTCTGGAGATCCATGCGGCGGCCTGTTTCGTGCTCAGACCCCCATGGCCATGGCCGCCACGAAGGATGAGAATGGGCGTCCGCTCGGCACAGCTCGACTTTCATTGGTGCGTGAGAGCCCGTTGCTCAGACTGATGCGGGGGCCGTCCCGGCACCACGAATTGTTCGCCGCCAGCACGAGTATCAGCTTCGTCAGCATCGGACGGCCCTGCCGGGCGCGACATCGCAGTGGAGGTGCCGGATGGAGGTTCTCTATCCCCGCTGCGCCGGGCTCGACGTCGGCAAGGACGAGGTGGTCGCCAGCCTCCGCGTCACCGAGGGTGCCCGGCCGCAGGTCACGACCCGCACGTTCCGGACGTATACCGCGAGCCTCGCGACCCTCGCCGAGTGGCTCGAGGCCGAGCGCGTGACCCACGTCGTCATGGAGGCGACGGGCCAGTACTGGAAGCCGATCTGGTACGCCCTCGAGGCGCGCGGCTTCGAGCTCCTGCTCGTCAATGCCCGACACGTCAAGATCCTGCCCGGGCGCAAGACCGACGTGGGCGATGCCACCTGGCTCGCTGAGCTCTTCTCCCACGGCCTCCTACGGGGCAGCTTCGTGCCGCCCGAGGCGATCCGCGTCCTGCGCGACCTCACCCGCTACCGCAAGCGGATGATCGAGGCCCGGACGTCGGAGATCCAGCGCATCGCAAAGACCTGCACCGAGGCCGGCATCCGGCTCGATTCGGTCGCCTCGAACCCGCTCGGGGCGTCGGGCCGGGCGATGCTGCGGGCGCTGCTCGCGGGCGAGCGCGATCCGGCGGTGCTCGCCGAGCTCGCCAAGGGCCGCCTGCGCCGCAAGCTGCCCGAGCTCGAACAGGCCCTGGCCGGCCGCTTCACCGCCCACCACGCCGTGCTCGTCCGCCTCGCGCTCGAGCACCTCGAGCAGCTCGAGGCGATGATCGCGGCGCTCGATGCGGAGGTCGACGCTGCCATCGCCCCTTTCGCCCATGCCCGTGACCTGCTCGACACGATCCCGGGCATCGACACCCGGGCGGCCGAGACGATCCTCGGCGAGATCGGGGCCGACATGACGGTCTTCCCGGACGCCGCCCACCTCGCATCCTGGGCCGGCCTCGCGCCGGGCAACAACGTGACGGGCGGCAAGCGCCGCTCGGGCAAGCGGCGCCCGGGCGATCGATGGCTGAGCGGCATCCTCGTCGAGTGCGCCTGGTCCGCGGCCCGGACCCGTGACACGTACCTCGCTGCGCAGTTCTGGCACCTGGCCCGGCGGATCGGCAAGAAGAAGGCCGCGGTCGCCGTCGCCCACACGATCCTCGTGATCGTCTGGCACCTGCTGTCGCGTAACTGCACGTACCAGGAACTCGGGGGCGACTGGTTCGGCCAGCGCGACGCCGAGCGCGCCCGCGCTCGTGCCGTCGCCCAACTCGAGAAACTCGGCTACCGGGTCAGTCTCGACGCCGCCTGAGCCAGGAGGTCGCATCGCCAAAGGCTATTCACGTATCAGGAAGCGTACATGACGAGCGCCTCGCGAGCCAGGTGAGCCTGGACCTGCACCGCTCCTATGCGCATGTGCTGTCGATCCGGGCCTCGGACAGCAGGAGCGACGAGCGATGCAAGCGACCACCGCCGCTGGCCATTCTACGGCCCCCCGGACATCTCCGAGCTCGAGGCCCTCGTCGCGTCATGCGCCCGAGCGGACGGGCGGCCGCGCGCCCTGCCCGAACCAGGGGAGGTCGTTCAGGCGTCCAGCGCGCCCGCTGGCCACAATCGCTGTTGATCGACGGCTTGCTGCGCGAGGATGAATGGGTCGTCGTGGGAACGCGGCGGCCTCCGCCGACGGATGGCCTCGTCCAGCTCGACAAGCGTCCGCGACCGCACATAGAAGCGTCCCCGCCGCTCGCCTCGGGCCTCGAGGAGGCCGGCCTCGACCAGGAGTCGAAGATCGCGACTGGCGACCTGTTCCGATACGCCGGCCCCGCTGCGGTATCCCACATTGCGCAGTCGCAACCCCAGGGAGGCGTTGAAGAGCGAACCAATCGCCCGGTCCGGAAGGCCCAGCTTGACGACGACCCCTTCGAGCTCCTGCCACCGCATCTCTGAGTCTTCGACACGGCGCAGCAGGGTCTGCGCCTGGCGGTAGTGAGCGGTGAGGTTGAACCTGATCCAGGGCCGGGCGTCGCGCTCGGGATGCCACGACCCCGCGCCAACTTCTGCGAGCACCCGGTAGTACGCCTCGGTGTTTTCACCCAGGTACTCCTCGATGCTGCAGAAGTGAGGCGACAGGATCCCGTCGCGGGCGAGCGCGAGCGTCTGCACGCACCGTGCCATCCGGCCGTTGCCGTCGCGGAAGGGGTGGATCATCACGAAGTTCAGGTGCGCCATGGCCGCGCGAATCATGACCGGCTCAGACGACTCGCCGGCGAGGGTGCCCACGAACTCTCTCATGAGCGATGGGACGATCCCGGCGTCGGGCCCCTCGTACACGCGCTCGCGGGTGGCGTCGTCCTGGACGTAGATGGCGCCCGGCCTCCACCGCCCGGGGCTCCTGCTCAAGTCGTACTTGAGCATCATGAAGTGCAGTCCCTTGATCAGGCTCTCATTGACCTCGAGGGTCGGATCATCGGCAACCTGCAGGACATACGTCATCGCGTCCCGGTACCCGAGCACCGCCGCCCACGTCTCCGCAGCGGCGTCCATCGGTTCCTCGTCGTCAGCGGCTGCGACCGCATCATCGAGGGATACGAGGTACCCCTCGATGCTGTTCGAGCCCTGAATGGCCCGAGCGAACGAGACTCTTCGCAGCTGCCCGAGCCAACGCCTCTGCTCTCGGATGTGCGAGCTCAGGCGCTGGCGCAGGTCCGACACGCTCTGGAGAACCCACTCCTCGTGCGGGCCCAGAGAGGGAGCGGAGAACAGCATGATCGGCACCGATAGATAGTCAGATACGAACCGTTGTGGGAACAGGTAGCTTCTGTCCCGCTGACGGAGCGTAACCGCCTATCGGTCCCGGAGTCAAGCGCGTGATCCTGGCCAGTCGACGCGGGGTGATCTCGACGGTGTCGGCGATCCGTTCGCGCCGGCCTCCGCCCTGCGGCGCATCCGAATATCATGCGCGGACCAGCATCGTCGCCCATCGACCGTGACCAGCACCACGAGCCCGAGGAGCAGTGTGGCGCCTCCGTCCCCCACGCGAGACTGTTCGTGACCGCGCCCGCCCCTGTCCTGGAGTCGCCGCAATCATCGCCGCCGGCCCTCGAGGTGACCGGGCTGACGAAGCGGTACAGCGGCCTGGTCGCGCTGTCGGACTACCACCTGGACCTCGCCCCGCGGACGATCCACGGCGTGATCGGCCCGAACGGCGCCGGCAAGACGACGCTGTTCCACCTGCTCTCGGGCATGGTGCGACCGACCTCGGGCGCGATCCGGCTCGGTGGGGTCGACATCACGAACCTGCCGCCCCACACGGTTGCCCGGCTCGGCATCGCCCGCACCTTCCAGAACATCCGGCTGTTCGGCGACATGACGGCCCTCGACAACGTGCGCGTCGCGGTGCAGCAGGCGATGCCGATGGGGCTCCTGCCCACGCTGCTGGGGACGCCTGCCTTCCGTCGCCGGGAACGCGAGATCAAGGAGCGGGCTCACGCGGTCCTGCAACGCGTGGGCCTCGACGGCAAGGCGGACCGGCTCGCGGCCGGCCTGCCGTACGGCGACCAGCGCCGGCTCGAGATCGGGCGAGCCATCGCCACCAACCCCCGGATCCTGTTGCTGGACGAACCCAACGCCGGCATGAACCCGACGGAGACGGCCGCCCTGCTTGACCTGATCCAGCGCCTGCGGGACGAGCTCGGGCTCACGATCATCCTCATCGCCCACGACATTCCGCTGGTCATGAACCTGTGCGAGCGGATCCAGGTCCTCAACTACGGCGTGCTGATCGCGGACGGCCGGCCGGCCGTCGTCCGGAGCGACCCGGACGTGATCGCCGCGTACCTTGGCAGGGCGCGCCATGCTTGAGCTCGTGGACGTGCACGTCTACTACGGGAACATCCGGGCGCTCGAGGGGGTCTCGATCCGCGTCGACGAGGGCGAGCTGGTGGCGCTGATCGGATCCAACGGGGCCGGCAAGTCCACCACCCTCAAGGCCGTGTCCGGCCTGATCCGACCCAGCCGCGGATCGATCCTGTTCCGGGGACAGGACATCACCCGGGCGTCGACCGACCGGATCGTGTCCCTCGGGATCTCCCACTGCCCCGAGGCCCGCCGCATCTTCGGCCGCCTGACCGTGCGCGAGAACCTCACGCTGGGCGGCATCACCCGCCCCGCGGCCGAGGTCCGCACCGACATGGAGCGGGTGATGGAACTGTTCCCGCGCCTCCGCGAACGGATCGGACAGCTCGGCGGGACGCTGTCGGGCGGCGAGCAGCAGATGCTCGCGATCGCGCGCGCGCTGATGAGCCGGCCGCGCCTGCTGATCCTCGATGAGCCGTCGCTGGGGCTGGCCCCGATCATGGTCGAGCGGATCTTCGACACCATCGGCGACCTGAAGCGCGACGGGCTCACGATCCTGCTGGTGGAGCAGAACGTGCACCACGCGCTCGATGTCGCGGACCGCGCCTACGTCCTGGAGTCGGGGCGGATCACCCTGGAGGGCCCGGCCGATGTCCTGCGTCACGACCCGCAGGTCGAGCACTCCTACCTGGGGCAGTGACATGGGAGTCTATGCGGTCCAGCAGGTCGCGAACGCGCTCAGCGCGGGCACCCTGTACGCGCTCATGGCCGTCGGCCTGGCGATGATCTTCGGCATCCTGCGCCTGATCAACTTCGCCCACGGCGACGTGATGATGGTCGCCGCGTACCTCGCGGCGTTCTCGCTGTTCGCCGGGCTGCCGCTGCCCGTGGTCGTCATGACGATGCTCGCCGGGACCATCCTCGTCGGCCTGGTGATGGAGCGGATCGCCTACCGGCCGATCCGGGGCGGGCCCGAGGTGGCGATGCTGCTGACCTCGTTCGCCGTCGGCCAGGTCCTCCAGAACGCCACCCTCCTGCTGACCCGTCTCGCCGGCCAGCCCATCCAGATCGCGTTCCCCACCCCGGCCGCGCTCGACGGAGTGGAGGCGCTCGGCGCGGTCACCGTTCCCCGCGTCAACGTCATCGCGTTCGTGGTGGGCGTGGTCCTGCTCATCCTGCTGATGCTGTTCCTCAACCGGACGAGAACCGGGCTCTCGATGCACGCGGCCGCCGAGGACCTGCCGGCGGCACAGCTCATGGGCATCCGCGTCAACCGTGTCGTGGCGACGGCGTTCGCGCTGTCGGCCGGCCTGGCCGCGGTCGCCGGGCTGCTGTACGCGTCGCAGGCCGGACAGATCAACCCGTACCTCGGCTTCACGCCGGTCCTCAAGGCGTTCATCGCGGCCGTCATCGGCGGCTTCGGCAGCATCACCGGCGCGGCGGTGGGCGCGTATGTGCTCGGCTTCCTCGAGGTGCTGCCGACCGCGCTCGCCGGGATCGCCGATATCCTGCCGCGGGACTCCGTGCCACCCGTGGTCCACGACGTGCTGGCCACCGTGTTCCCGGCCGGTCTGGGCAGCTATCGCGACGCCATCGTGTTCGTGGTCCTGATCCTGGTCCTCCTGTTCCGCCCCAACGGGATCCTGGGCGGCGCGGCAGGCGAGGACGTGCCGTGACCCGCCTGCCCAACGCGGCGCGCACCGTGGTGGCGCTGCTCGTCCTGAGCGTCCTCATCGCCCTTCTCGACGCCTCCGGACAGGCCTTCTGGCAGGGCCTGGCGATCAACTTCGCGATCTTCGTGATCCTGGTCGTCGCGCTCAACATATCCAGCGGCTTCACCGGCATGTTCTCGCTCGGTCACATCGGCTTCATGGCCCTGGGCGCCTACACGGCGGCGATCCTGACGCTCCCCGAGGCGACGAAGGCGGAGTACCTGCCGAACCTGCCGAGCTGGCTCGCGGGCGTCCACCTGGACCAGGTCGTGGGCCCGTTCCCGGTCGGCTTCCTCGCGGCAACCGTGGTCGCGGGGTTGCTGGTCCTGGTCGTCGCCGCCCTGGTCGGCGCCGTGCTCATGCGCCTGTCCGGCCACTTCGTGGCGGTGGCGACGCTCGGCTTCCTGGTCATCGTCCGGGTGATCCTGTTCAACGCCGACGACATCACCCGCGGGTCACGGACCTTCTCGAACGTCACCGCGTACACGAACCTGTGGTGGGCCTGGGGCTGGGCGCTGATCGCGGCGGGTGTCGCCTGGCGCCTGAAGTTCTCAGGCTTCGGGCGCGCGATGTTCGCCCAGAAGGCGGACCGCTGGGCGGCCAGGTCGGTCGGGATCTCCATCCTCCGGCCGCGGCTGCTGGCGTTCGTCACCGGCGCGTTCCTGACCGCGGTGGCCGGCTCCCTCTACGCCCACTTCATCACGTCCTTCTCGCCGACCGTGTTCTACTTCGACCTCACGTTCCGCGTGATCACGATGCTGGTCATCGGCGGCATGGGCTCGGTGAGCGGATCGTTCCTGGGCGTGCTCGTGGTCCTGGCCCTGACCGAGATCCTGCGCCGCGTGGAGGAGGCGACGCTGCTCTACGGGCTGGGCGGGATCCTGCTCGCGAGCTTCTTCCTGGCCGTGATCCTGTTCCGCCGCGAGGGGATCCTGGGACAGGGGGAGATCGATGTCGACCGGCTGCTCGCCTGGCGGCCTCGTCGCCGCCCGGGGCCGGGCACCGCGGACGACGCCGCCTGACGCGCCCGCAGACAGCAAGCCCGCCCTCGACGGGGTCGGGGGCGGGCCGGGTTTGCCGGTTTGCGGGGGATGGACCGACGGGCGGGCGACGGAGCGCCCGGACCGGCCTTACGGGGCGGGGACCTTCTCCGGCACCACCTCGGCGCCGAGCGTGAACTTCTGGTCCTGGACCTTGATGATCGTCACGCCCTTCTGCGGGACGTGCGAGTCACCGAACGTGATGGACCCGGTGATGCCGGCGAAGTCCCTGGTGCCCTCGATCGCCGACTTCAGCGCCTTGTCATCCATGGATCCGGCGCGCTTGATCGCGTCGACGAGCAGGTAGACGGTGTCGTAGCCGAGGGCCGCGAACGCATTCTCCGGGTCGTGGCCGTACTCGGTCTTGTACGCGGCGATGAACTTCTTGATGCCGTCGGTCCCGCCATCGATGTCCATCAGGGCGTGGGTCGAGAAGTACACGTCGTCGGCCGAGGCCCCGGCGACGGAGATGAGGTCCGGCGTGTCGTAGCCGTCACCGCCGATCACCGGCCCGGTGATCCCGGCAGCGCGCATCTGCTTCACGAGCGGCCCGACGTTGTACGGCATCGCCGCGACGTAGTAGAAGTCGGGCTGCGGGGAGAGGGCCTTGATCTTGGCGATCTGCGCCGAGAAGTCGGTCGCCTTGTCGTCGTAGGAGTCCTCGAGGACGATGGTTCCGCCCGCCTCGGTGAACCGGCTCTTGAAGTACGCCCCCAGCAGGGTCGTGTACTCGACGCCCTTGTCCCACAGCAGGTAGGCGCTCTTGCCGAAGTTCTTGAGCGCGAACTCGGCGCCCGCCGCCGCCTGGACGTTGTCGCCGAAGGCGGCGAGGAACATCTGGTCGCCGACCTGCGACGGGATCTTGGGCGACGTTGCGCCGACGGTGATGAAGGGGATCCCGGCGGCCTGGATCGTGGGACCGGCGGCGAGCACGGAATCGGTGTCCGTGTAGCCGATCATCGCCTGGATGTGGTCCTGCTCGATGAACTGCTTGGCCGTCTGCGCCGTGACGTCCATCTTGTACTGGCTGTCGTGGATGACGAGCTCGATCTGCTTCCCGAGCACGCCGCCGGCCGCGTTGATCTCCTTCACCGCCAGCTTGGCGCCGTTCGCCGCCGGCGCATCGAGCGCCGACTCGTCACCGGTCAGCGCGAACCCCCCGCCGATCTTGATCGTGTCACCGGAGCCGGTCGATCCACCGCACGCGGCCACCGCCAGGCTCGCGGCGACGGCGACGACGACGACCAGGAACCTCTGCCTCATCTGCTCTCCTCGTGTCCCGCTGGCATACCCCCACCCCACCCGCCTGCCCACCCAGGGCAGCGTGGGAGACGCGAAGGGTAACGCAATGGCGCACGAGATTCGAGAGTGGATCGCGCGACAGAAGTGGATCGCGCGAGGCGCGACGGCGGCGGCAGGGTCGCGCCGGCCGGCAGCGGGCGGGTTCAGGTGAGCCCGTACACCCGGCGCGCGTTCTCGTGACCGATGAGGCCGATGACCCGCCGGGCGTCCTCCAGGGACCAGTCGCCGTCCGCGACCCAGGCGCCGAGGACGCGCGCCATGGCGCGCCGGAAGAGCCACGACCCGAGGAGGTGCAGCTCCGGCACGCCCCACGCGTCGGAGGAGTAGAGGACCTTCGTGAACGGGGCCAGCTCGAGGCTCTCGGCGACCAGGTCCACGCTCCGGGGACCCAGGTAGTTGATGGCCAGCCCGACGTCCATGTACACGTGCCGGAACATCTGGGCGAGGTAGCCGGCCTGGCGGTGGAAGGGATAGTTGTGGAGCAGGACGATCGGGCACAGGCCCTCCGTGGCCCGCAGGAAGCCCGTCATCCGCAGCGGGTCCGCCCGCTGGAGGTCGAGGTCGGCGTCCCCGTACCCCGAGTGGATCTGGAGCGGCAGGCCCGTCCGGGCGCCCTCCCAGATGACGAACCGGAGAAGGACGGGGTCGGACAGCCGGGCGTGGCCGGATGTGCCGATCTCGCGCAGCCAGGCGCCCGCCCGCGCGACGACCTCGCCGTCGGTGGGTGCCGATGGGTCGAAGTCCAGGCCGCCGTGGCGGTACGCGATGATCGACTTGAGGCCGACCGCCTCCGACGCGCGGGCCGCGAGTGTCGCGCGGAATGCGGCCGCGAATCCCTCCGCCGTGGTGCCGGCCGTGGCAACCTCCTCCGCGAGCCCCTCGAGGCGGACGATGGGGCTCGTCCGGGCACCCGACACCTGCCCCAGCCGGTCGGGCGAGAGGAGCTCCTCCGCGCGGTAGCCCGTGTCCACCAGCAGGTGCTCGACGCCCGCCTCGGGCAGCAGCAGCGCGGCGACGGCCTCGTTGTCCATGGCCCGGCGGTGGTCGAGGTACCCGGCCGCGGAGATACCGGGAGGGAGCCCGAGCAGTGGCGTGCACCAGCGGCGGATCGCGAATCCGACCTGGGTGTCAAGTCCGGCGGCGTCGGCGGCGCCCGGCCGGTTCGACTCGCAGACCATCGCCACGAACGCGTCGGGCTCGACGGTGCCGCGGACCACGCTGTGGACGTGGTGATCGATGAGCGGGGTCTCCGCGAGGAGCGCATTGACCTCGGCGGACGGCCCGTCGACGACCGCGCTACGGGACGAGGGCGAGGACACGAGCGGGACTCCCGGACCCTTCGACAAGGTTGAGGACGCCGACGAACACCCAGGCCCCGAGTGGCGGCAGCGCCGCCAGGTTCTCGAGGCCCTCCAGGTGCCACACACCGCGCGGGTGGCTGATCCCGCGGTGGACCGGGAAGTCCGTGGCGACCCCGGCGTCGATGCCCAGGGTGTCGATGCCCAGCCCCACCGCGTGCCGCTCCTCGACCAGGATCCGGGCGGCATCGGCGCCGTAGCCCGGGAACCGGAGCGGGCCCGGGGCACCGGCGTACCGCGCGGGGTCGGTGTTGAATGCCTCCCAGCCGGTCCGCACCAGGACGATCGCGCCGTCCGGGATCCGGCCGTTGCGGGCCTCGAACGCGTCGACGTGGGCCGGCAGCAGCAGGCCGTCCGGGTCACCGGCGATGTCCACGCTGATGTCGATCACGGCCGCGGGGCGGATGAGCGTCGCCGGGTCGATCTCGTGCAGCCTGGCCGCACCTTCCACCATGTGGCTCGGGGCGTCGAAATGCGTTCCGGTGTGCTCGACCATGGTGACGCGCCGGTTGTAGAAGCCATCGGGGTTGACCCTGAGGATCGTCTCGAAGGCCGGTGCGGGTGCGCCCGGCCACATGACAGTCGCCGGTGACAGGGGCTGCGTCAGGTCCACGACGCGCATCTGGCCGATCATCAGGGCCTCCTCGCTGGTCCGGAACACGGGTGGTCTGTCCGAGCCTGACGGCTCAGAACACGCGGAGATGCGCAAGCCGCACCTCGTCGGGCGACATCGCGTCGAATGCCTCTGCCTCCGCGGTCCGCAGGGCGATGATGCATCTTGCCAGCAGGTCGCCGAGACCGGCCATCAGCAGGTCATCCGCGGCGAGGTGGCCGAGGGCCTCGCGCAGGCTGGTCGGCAGTGGCCGGATGCCGCAGCGCGCGCGTTCCTCCTCGGTCATCCGGGCCGGGTCGCGCAGCGCCGGATCCGGTGGCTCCAGTTCCCGGCGGATGCCGTCGAGCCCGGCCAGGATCAGGGCCCCGAGCGCGAGATACGGGTTGCAAGACGGATCGCACGCCTTCAGCTCGACGTTGGTCGATTCGGCCTCGCGACCCCAGAACGGAGACGCGACGCGCAGCGACGCCTCGCGGTTGTCGGGGCCCCACGACACGGTCGAGCTGGCCCAGGACTGCGGCATGAGGCGCTCGTACGAGTTGTAGCTGGGACAGGTGAGCGCCACCAGCGCCGGGAGGTGCCCGAGCACGCCGGCGACGAACCGCCGACCCGTCACCGACAGGAGGCGGTCGCCGGCGGCCGGGTCGTACATCAGGTTCGTGGAGCCATCCGGAGACCACAGGCTGAAGTGGATGTGGGCGCCGGATCCCGCGCCCTCGGCGAACGGCTTGGCGGCGAACGACGCGACGAGGCCATGCCCCACCTCGGCGACGCCCCGGACCGTGTCCCGCAGCTTCAGCTGGTTGTCCGCGGCGCTCAGCGCATCCACGTACCGGATCGCGATCTCCTGCTGGCCCGGCCCGTACTCGTTGATCGCCTGCTCGACCTCGAGACCCTGCACCTCGAGCGCCGCCACGATGTCGTCCATGACGTGAGCGACCCGATCCATCCCGGCCGAGGAATACACGGGGCCGTCCCCGTACGGCCGGTATTCACCGTCCACGCGTTCGACCAGGTAGAACTCGTCCTCGAACGACGCCTGGACGCGAATGCCCATCTCGGCGGCGGCCGCGATCGCCCGCTTGAGGAAGCTCCGCGGGCACGCGCCCCAGTCCTGCCCGTCATGGCCCAGCTGGTCGGACACCATCCCGGCGGTCCGGCACCCACGGGAGCCTGGAGCAGGTGTCGGGGTCGGGCACGATGCGGATCTCGCCGACCGGCTCCATCCCGTCGACGGGCACGACCACGTCGAGCATGTTCAGCGAGTTCTGGGCCCGCGTCAGGCCGATGCCCTCGCGGATCTTGCCGGCCAGCCGGTCGACGTGCACGTTCTTGCCGCGGATGACGCCGGACGGGTCGCAGTAGAGGAAGCGGACCAGCCTGACCTCGTCCGCCCTGACCTGCGCGACGACGTCTTCCACGCTCATGCGGTCCACCTCCCGGCCGGTCCAGGCGATCGCCACCGGGGCTCCGGCAGCACCTCGTGGCGTCGCCGGCCGATGCTACACCGCGCGGCACGGGGGGACGGGGACGGCAGCAGGGCGTTCACGGCAATCGGGACCTGCCGCCGTAATCGGGACCTGCCGCCGTAATCGGGACAGATGCCACTTCCCCGCGACAGGTGCGAGTGCTTGAGTCGATGTCGAAGGCAGACGGGTTCGGGGCGCCGGCGGCCGTCGATCGCAGGGCCAGGGCCGCCGGCGCGCCCCGGGAGGTCGCCGGAAGGAGTCGAGGACGTGGACGCGCTCATCCGCCACACGACCCACGGCTCGTACAGCCGTCACGTGCCCGTTCACTGAGCCGCACGGTCAGGTGAGGAACGGCCGGTCTTCGGGCCGGCCGTCGCGGGTGAGTGCCCGTGGCGACGCCCCGTTGACCGCCTTGGCCGGAGCGAGAGCTAGAAGCCGAGCGAGCGCAGGACCGGGGCCATGCGGCGCGCGGCGCGCGACCGGTGCGAGATCGCGTTCTTCGCCTCGGCGGACCAGAGGCCCAGCGTCTCGCCGCCCGGCGGCTCCGACCAGGGCTCGAAGATCGGGTCGTAGCCGAACCCGCCGCCGCCCTTCGGAGCCTCGGCGATCCGGCCCCGGCAGGTCCCGCGGCGGGTCATCGTCCCGAGGCCCCCGCGCGGCCCGGCTTCGTCCGGGAGCGCCAGCGCGAGCACGCACACGTAGCGGGCGCCGCGGCGCGCGGCCGGCAGCCCGGCCAGCTCCCGCAGCAGCTTGTCGTTGTTCTCCTCGTCGGTGGCCGCGGGGCCGGCGTACCGGCGCGTCCGAACACCGGGGCCGCCGCCCAGGGCGTCCACCTCCAGCCCGGAGTCGTCGGCCAGCGTCGGGAGGCCGGACCGGCGCGCGTACCAGCGAGCCTTGAGCCGGGCGTTCGCCTCGAACGTCTCGCCCGTCTCCTCCGGCTCGCCGGAGATCCCGACATCGTCCGGTGAGACCAGCTCCACGCCGGCGGGCATGTCCAGCAGCTCGCGCAGCTCGCGGAGCTTGTGCCGCGACCGCGTCGCGACCAGGAGGCGGCGAGGCGCGTCGCCCACTCCGCCCCCTAGCGCCGGACCGTGGCCAGGGTCGCGGCCTGCGCCTCGAACAGCCGGCCCAGCCCGACGCCGGCGAGATCCAGCAGCTGGTCCAGCGACGCTCGCTCGAACGGCTTGCCCTCGGCTGTCCCCTGCAGCTCGACGTACGCGCCGGCGTCCGTGCCGACCACGTTGAAGTCCACGTCGGCGCGGGAGTCCTCGCTGTAGTCCAGGTCGAGCATGTTGATCCCGTCGATGATGCCCACGCTGACCGCCGCCACGTGCCCCACCAGGTGCCGCTCCATGCCGTACGTGATGAGGGCCGACGCGAGCGCCACGTAGCCGCCGGTGATCGACGCCGTCCGCGTGCCCCCGTCGGCGACGATGACGTCGCAATCCACGGTCACCGTCCGCTCCCCGAGGCGGGCCAGGTCCACGACGCCGCGCAGCGACCGGCCGACCAGGCGCTGGATCTCGTGCGTCCGCCCGCCGACCCGGCCCTTCGCGCTCTCGCGCTCGGAGCGCTCGGCGGTGGCCCGCGGCAGCATCTCGTAGGTGCCGGTGACCCAGCCGGTCCCCTTGCCCCGCAGGTGCGGCGGGACGCGGTCCTCGATGGTGGCGGCGCACAGGACCTGGGTGTCCCCGAACCGGATGAGGCACGACCCCTCGGCCCACTTCTGGACGCCGAGCGTGATCTCGATCGGGCGCAGGTCGTTCGGCCCCCGACCATCCGCCCGCACGTGCCCGCGATTGCCGATGCCGCTTTCGCCGGGGACCCCGCTGCCGCTCCCGCCGGGGACCCCGCTGCCGCTCCCGCCGGGGACCCTGCCACCCGGCGGCCGATTGCCGATGCTCATGCCGTTGCCTCCCCGCGCTCGGTCGCCTTGGCGGCGTCCCAGAGCGCGTCAAGCTGCTCGAAGGACAGATCGCGGAGGGCGACGCCGCGCGCCGCGGCCGCCCGCTCCACGTGCCGGAACCGCCGGCGGAACTTCTCGTTGGCCGCGCGCAGCGCGGCCTCCACCTCGATGCCGGTCCTGCGCCCCACGTTGACCAGCACGAACAGCAGGTCGCCCAGCTCCTCCGCGCGGTGGACCGCATCCTCGGCCTCCACCAGCTCCCCGACCTCCTCGCGCACTTTGTCCAGGACCCCGTCGATCGACGGCCAGTCGTAGCCCAGGTTGGCGGCGCGCTCCTGCATCTCCTGGCTGGCCGCGAGCGCGGGCAGGGAGCGGCTGATCCCGTCGAGCGCGCTCCCGGGCGCATCGGCGCCGGTCTCGTCGGCGACGGCCGCCCGCTCCGCCGCCTTGATCCGCTCCCACTGGCGGTTGACGTCGGCCGCGGTGCGGGCCTCCGACTCGCCGAACACGTGCGGGTGGCGGCGCACGATCTTGGTCGCGATCGAGGCCCACACGTCGGTCATGTCGAACACGCCCGCCTCGGCGGCGAGCTGCGCGTGGAGGACGACCTGGAGCAGGAGGTCCCCGAGCTCACCGGCCAGCTCCGGCGTCGCGCCGTCCGCGAGGGCGTCGTAGACCTCGTACGTCTCCTCGAGGAGGTGCTTGCGGAGCGATTCGTGGGTCTGCTCGCGGTCCCACGGGCATCCGTCCGGTGCCCGGAGCCGGTCCGAGATCCACGGCATGCCCCACGGCGAGGCGGCGTTCGCCACCGGCGCTACCGGGGCGAGGTACAGGGGGCCGCCGAGATCCGGTTCGGTCAGCGCCCCGATCGTGGTCCCGTCGGCGAGCCCGAACCGCCCGACCGGGTGATCGGCCGGGTACAGGCGGCGGAGGACGTCGAGCGGCGCACGGCCGGTGGGCCCGTGACGCCCGGGGAGCGGCGCCGGGGGCGCGTCGGACACGGCCCGCAGGCGCGCCGCCGGGACGACCAGCACCGGCCGGGACGGCTCGATCGGGGTGGCGATCAGCCGCTCCGCCACGATCACCGCCAGCCCGGCCGCCGGGTCGAGGCCCCAGCGGAGCCGGGCCTCGGCGAGGAGCGCGTCCAGCATCGTCCGGCCGCCCTGGGGCGTCAGCTTGCCGCGGCGTTCGTGACCGGGACGTCGCGCGTGATGTCGAACCCGGCCTTCTGCTTCGAGTACCAGGTGGAGAACGCGGAGCTCTCGAGCGCCTTCTTCTGGTCGGCGTCGGGCGCCCGTGTCTCCTCCTTGTTCACCTTGAACAGGTACACGCCGTCCCCGGGGACCTGGACCGGGTCGCTGATCCCGCCCACCTTCGTGGCGAAGATCGCATCCTCGAGCTCCTGCGCCAGCTGGCCCTTGCCGACCCAGCCGATGTCGCCGCCCTTCGCCGCCTCGGCCTTGTCCGAGTTGTCGCGGGCGAGGATGGCGAAGTCCTGGCCGCTCTCCGCAGCCGCCTTGAGCTTGTTCGCCCACTCCATGTCGGTCGGGAAGTGCATGACCTGGATCACGTGCCAGCCGAAGACCGACTTGACCGGAGCGAGCAGCTGGCCCGGCTGCAGGCCGGGCTGGAAGACCGCCTTCGAGAACGCGGGGTCGATGGCGTCGGCCGTCGAGAAGTAGGGCAGCTTGCCGCCGCTCACCCTCGCCAGCGACTCGTTGCTCTGCGCACGGGCGATCGAGTCGAACAGCCCGATGTCGCCCTTCAGCGTCGCGTACGTCGCGTCGGCCCTGGCCTTCGCCGCCGCCCAGGCCGGATCCGTGTCCGGCACCTTCGAGGCGTTGGCCGGATCACCGTTGGGCGAGTACAGGATGTGCCGGACGCGGATCGCGCCGGGTCCACTCTCGCTGGACCCCTCCTGCATGTAGATCTCCTGGACCTGGCGCTGGGGCCCCGGGGCCAGGTACCCGGCGAGGATCGCGTCGCCCAGCTTGGTGCGCACGACCTCGCGGCGGAGCGCCGCCCGGAAGTCGTCGAGGCTGATGCCCTCGTCCTTGACCTGCTGCTCGAGCGTCGCGTCCACGACCGGCGCGATGATCTCCGTCACGCGGCCGATCCGGTACGTGCCGTCCGCGCCCTCGATGACATCCGTGGGGGTGTCCCTGGCGGTGGCGACCACCGCGTCCACGAACGGCTGGTCGAGTGCCGCGTTCCTGTCGATGAAGCCGAGGTCTCCGCCCTGGTCCCTGCTGGCGTCGGTGGACACGGCCTTGGCGACCGTCGCCCAGTCCCGGCCCGCCTTGAGGTCCGCGACCGCCTGCACCGCCTTCGCCCGGGCGGCGGCCTTCTCGGCGTCGGTGGGCGTGGACTCACCCGTGGCCAGCGTGGGCTGCACGGCGATCATCCACACGTGGCGCAGCTCCGGGGTGGTGGCCTCCTCCGTGAAGTGCGCGTCCACGTCCGCGTCCGTGACCGTGACGCCCTGGTCCGGCGCCAGCGACTCCATCACCTTGCCGTCGATCAGCTGCTCCAGGGCGATGGCGTTTGCCTGCTGCCGGCGCTGGTCGAGGATCGACAGCCGTCCCTGTGCGTCCGTCGTCCGCATGTGGCCGGCCGTCAGGAGCGTCCGGATCCGGCGGGCCTGGTAGTCCAGCCGGAACGCGTTGACCGCCAGCTGCTTGTTGAACGCGTCCCTGGTGATCGTCTGGCCGTTGACGGTCGCCGCGGCGGACAGGTGATCCCCGTACCAGGAGATGCCGACGGCCAGCAGCAGGAGCAGGAGGGCGGCGACGACGGTCAGGCCGAAGCCCACGTTCATGAGGAGCGTGCGGCGGTCCCGATCGTCCCAGGTGCGGGGCCGGTTCGAGCCGGACCGTGCGCGGAACGTCATGTGATCGGTGGAACCTCGGTGTGGCGGCCGTCGCGGCAACGGGTCGGTGAGCGGACGGCGCGGCGCGCAATGGTACCCCATGCGCACGGGTGCCCGGACGGACGCGGGGCGGGAGATCGCCCGGGCCGTACCGCCCCGGGGCTACGGTCCCGGCGCCACGGGCGAGCCCGGGGCCCGTCGGGCGCCCCACCCGGCACCGAGCCGCAGGACGCGGGCGGCCCCGCCGGCGTACCGGCGCGACGCGTCGACGGTGTCCACGACGAGGCGCGGGTCCCCGAACACGCGGTCCCAGTCGATGAGCGCGTGGCGCACCAGGATCACGACCGCGTCACTCGTGGCGAGCAGGTCGTCGAGCTCGACCGACGCCCGGGACACCCCGGCCGCGTCGCGGAACTGCGGGACATGCGGATCGTGGAAGGTCACCTCGGCGCCCCGGGCCGCCAGGCCAGCCAGCACCTCGGCGGCCGGTGAGTTCCGGGCATCGCGGACGTCCGGCTTGAACGAGACGCCCAGCACCCCGACCCGCGAGCCCTTGAGCGACCGGCCGTCCTCGTTCAGCGCCTGGGCCACGAGGTCCACCACGTGCCGGGGCATGCCGAGGTTGATGTCACCCGCCAGCTCCACGAACCGGTCCACGAAGTCGAACTGCCGGGCGCGCCACGACAGGTAGTAGGGGTCCACCGGGATGCAGTGTCCGCCGACGCCGGGACCCGGCGTGAAGCGCATGAACCCGAACGGCTTCGTCGCGGCGGCGTCGATCACCTCCCACACGTCGAGGCCCATCCGCTCGCACAGCAGCGCGAGCTGGTTCACGAGGGCGATGTTGACGTTGCGGAACACGTTCTCGAGCAGCTTCGCCAGCTCCGCCGCGTCCGGGGACGAGAGCTCGAGCACGTGATCGTTGATGCGCCGCAGGAGGGCTCCCGCGCGCGCCGTGGCGGCGGGCGTCTGGCCGCCAACGAGGCGGGGTACCGTACGCATCGCGCTGGCGGGGTCGCCGGGATTGACGCGTTCCGGCGCGAAGGCGAGATAAAAGTCGGTTCCGGCCGTGAGCCCGGACCGCTCCAGGCTCTCCCGGAACGGGCCCATCGTCGTCCCGGGGAAGGTCGTGCTCTGCAGGACGACCAGCTGCCCGGCGCGGAGCTCGGTGCGGATTCGCTCGGCCGCCGCCAGCACAGGTCCCAGGTCGGGGTCCTTGGAGTCGGTGATCGGCGTGGGCACGCACACGAACAGCGCGTCGGCCGAGGCAAGATCCGCCGCGCTGCTGTGGACGACCGTGAACCCGCCCGCCAGGGCGGCGCCCAGGCGCTCGTCCGGGATGTCGTCGATCGGGGATCGCCCGGCGCGCAGCTCCGCGACGCGCGACTCGCTCTGGTCCACGCCGACCACCACGCACCCGGCATCCACGAACGCGAGCGCGAGCGGCAGGCCGACGTAGCCGAGCCCGATGACGGTGACGCGCGTGTCCGCGTTCATGGTGCCTCCGTGGGCGAGGGCGGGGCCGGGGCCGGGGCCGGGGCCGGGGCCGGGGCCGGGGCCGTCGGCGAGGATATCCCGTCCCGGGCGAGCCGCTCGACGAGGTCGAGGTAGCGGACCGATTCCCGCTCCCACGCGACCTCCCGGACGATCACGCCCGTGGCGGCGACGCGGGCTTCGCGGTCGCCGGCCGAATCGACCAGGGCGAGGATCGCGCGCGCGAGGTCCGCGTGGTCGCCGGCGCCGTACGTGACGACGGTCCCGGGCGGAAACAGGGCCTCGACCATCGGGAGCCGCGAGGCGACGACGGGCTTGCCCATGGCCGCGTACTCGAAGATCTTCGTGGACAGGCTGAAGTCCGTGAACTCGGTGCGGCGCGTGGGCGCCAGCCCGATGTCCGCCGCCGCGAGCACGGCCGGGACGGCCTCGATCGGGATGCGGCCGTGGAACGTGACCCGGTCGGTGATCCCGAGGGCGGCGGCCCGGTCGTGGAGCGGGACCTCGGCGAAATCCCGGCCGTAGAGATCCAGCACCACGGGCAGGTCGGGACGCTCCGTGGCGATCCGGGCCACCGCCGCCAGCGCGACGTCCAGCTCGTAGACCGGCGACAGGGCGCCCGCGTACACCAGGCGGAGGGTGCCGTCCGCCATGAACGGCCGAACGGGATGCGCCCGGGCGTCGAACCGGGCCAGGCTGGGGCTGTTGCGGACGATCGTCACCTTGTCGCGGGGGACGCCCAGCGCCACCAGGCGATCCCCGAGCGCGTCGTTGACCGTGATCACCGCGTTCGCCATCGCGATCGAGAGCCGCTCCTGGGCCATGAGCGCCGCGTGGACGACGGGGTTCGACGCCCTCGGGAAGCGCATCCGGAAGAACTCGGGCATCGCCTCGTGGAGGTCGATCACCACCGGCACTCCCGTCAGCCGCTCCGGCAGCGCCGCGGCCACCAGCAGGTCCGGGATCGTGTGGACCTGGACGAGCGCGTAGCCCCGGTGGCCGTGGGCCAGGGCAAGGGCGAACGTCGCGCGCAGCAGGAACTCGCCGTACTCCAGCAGATAGGTGCCGAGGCCGGCCCCCTGGTGCCGCTGGACGTCCAGCCGATGCACGCGAACGCCCTCGAGCCGCCCGTGCCGCTCGGCGCCGTCCCTGCGGAGCGCGAAGACGTCCACCTCCCGGCCGCTCGCGACCACCGCCTCGGCCTCGCGGCGAACACGCGGGTCCTCCTCGTAGTAGGCGTGGACGATCATGGCGACCGGACGCGGTCGGCTCACGGAGCGCCACGCCGCGAGGGCAGCGGCCCCGGGCGGCGCCCGACGCCGGCGTCGACCAGCAAGCCGGGTGCCGGCCGGCTCAGCCGGCACCTCCTGAGAAAGGCCCGGAAGTTGCGGGCGGGAGCCCGGGCGTCGATCTCGAGCGGGAACCCCGACTGGCCCACGGCGCTGAGGTGGCCGCGGTGGATAAGCCGCGCCGGGTCATACGCTCCGCCAGCGCCAGGGAGGGGTGCCGGCGGCACCGGTGGGCGACCCGCCGCATCCCAGCGGTCGACCAGGCCACGGATGGTGGACGGGTAGAGCCGCACCCGCTCGCTGAGGAACGGCTCGACCAGGATCGCGTCGTCGAGGTCGAGTGGCAGGATCTCGATCGTCGGGTGCTGGGGCGCCAGCCCCGCAAGCACATCGCGGAGGGCCGCGCGGACGGTCTCCAGCACGAGGTCGTCACGCTGGGCCGCCACTCGTCGCAGCCGCAGGACCCGGACGGGGTGGCGGACCGCCCGGATGACGCGTCGGATCCCCGTCCGGGGCGGGAACGCACCACCTGCACGCGCCCGCGCATCGCTGAGGCCGCGCTCGGTGTCGATCTCCACCCAGCGCACGCGGCCAACCGGGTCCGAGACCGTGGCCATCCGACGCTGCATCGATGTGACGGCAAGCATCCCCGTGGCGAGCGCATCGGGGACCGGACCGAGCCGCGCGTGGGCAGAGGCACGGTGGAGCCCGACGACCAGCGGCAGCAGGCCGAAGTCCGCGTCCAGTTCCAGCCTCTCGGTCCGGGTGGGGCGCGGGATGCCTTGCCTCGCCTGGGCGGCCGCAGGGCCGGCCATCGCGTCAACGTAGAGGCCCATCAACCGCCGGGCAACGGTAGCCGGCGCGTACCGCTCGACGACCCTCGCCCGAAGGCGGTCTGGATCGAAGTCGGCACGGCGGCGCAACACCTCGCGGACCGCCGCGGCGAGCGCCGCCGCATCCGTTCCCGCGGCGACAACGCCACACGCACCGTCGTCGCCCAGGATCTCCGGGACGCCGCCCGACGGCATGGCCGCGACCGGCAGGCCCGCCGCGAGCGCCTCCGCGGCCACGACCCCGAACGTCTCGTACGGGCTCGGGTGAACGAAGACCGCCGCCCTGGCCATCGCGGCGGCAACGCCGGCACGATCCGCGTCCGGTTCGAACGTCACCGCATCCGCGACATCGAGATTGCGGGCAAGGGCCCGAAGGCGGGCCTCCTCCGCCTCGCCGGGTGCGCGCCCGATCAGCCTGAGGTGAAACGAGGGCGTCTCGGCCCGCAGCTCGCGGAAGGCCTCCAGCAGGACGTCCGTCCCCTTGTTCGCCTTCCGGCCACCGACCCACAGGAGCTCGTCCGGATCGCGTGCCTCGGGTCCGACCGCGCGGAACGAATCGACGTTGACGGCGTTCGGGACGACGTGGATTTCGTCCGCCGAGACGCCGAGCGCATCGGCCAGCGACTGCCGCACGGTCTCGCTTACGGCAATCAGGCAGCGGCCGGGCCCCACGAGCCGGCGGTAGGCCGCTCGCACCGCCTCGTCCTGGAGCTTGGTCAGCAGCATGCTGTCATGCTCGGTCACGACCAGCGGCACCCCGAGGCAGTCGGCGAGCGCGACCGACGCACTCCCGTCGGGCATGCCGGTGTGAGCATGGATGAGATCGATCCGCTGGCGTTCCGCCAGCGAGAGTCCGAAGCGCAGGAGCGCCTCGGATTGGCGGTCGGCGGACGCGAGCAGGTCCGGCGGGGGGCTCGACGAGACTACAGCCGGCAGACGCGCCACCGGGATGCCGCGGGCGCCCCAGGCCACCGGTGCGGTAGGCCGCGCCCGAGCGGCAATCGCATCCAGCCACGGTCCGGGCCCTGCGTTGGCGCCGGCGGCGCGGCCATAGGTCTCGCGCGCGTACACACCATCCCACGCCACCACGCTGACGACCGCCCCGGCGGCCGCGATGGCGGTTGCCTGGTCGGCCACAAAGATGCCGCGTCCCGGGGCATCGAAGCCCGGGTACCAGCGTGTCGCGAACAGCACGTGCGGCCCGGGGCCCTCTGGCGCTTCCCGGGCGTCGTTCGTCAGTGATGCCATCAGGAGGCATCCTACCGTCCGGGCGGACAGCCAGCCGGACCGGGCGGGCGGCCCGGTCGGCCGGAGCCGGGTCACCACCGTGCTAACGTACCCCGGTCATGGAGACCGCTCTCGGGGCCGCCCCGAGCTACAGCAGCAGTGCCGATCGACCGGGGCCCATCGGCCTCGTCCGCGAGGCCATCCGCGAGCTTTGGTCCCGACGTGAGCTCGTCCGCTACCTGGTGCAGGCGGACCTCAAGAAGAAGGGGGCGGACACCATCCTCGGGAACCTCTGGTGGGTCCTCGATCCCCTGCTCCAGATGCTGGTCTACGTCGTCCTCGTGTCGGTGATCTTCCAGCGCCGGCAGGAGGCATACCCGCTGTTCATCTTCGCGGCGATCCTGCCGTGGAAGTGGTTCACGAGCTCCATCGGCGACGCCATCACGTCGGTCTCGTCACAGGATCGCCTGATCAAGCAGGTCCACTTCCCGAAGCTCGTCCTGCCCACGGCGGCGCTCGCGTCCGGGATCGCGAACTTCGCGTTCGGCTTCATCCCGCTGTTCGTGCTGATGCTGCTCTGGTATCCGCAGCGGCTGTCCCCGTATCTGTTGTACGTGCCGGTCATCGCACTGGTACAGCTGGCGTTCACGGCGGCTCTCGGGTACGTCGTGGCAACGGTCAACGTGTTCTATCGGGACGTTGGCAACATCAGCCGGCATGTGCTCCGGCTCTGGTTCTACCTCTCGCCGGCGCTGTACGGCCCGGTCACGATGGCGAGCCTGGCCGATCAACACCCGACCCTCCACCAGCTCATGCAGCTCAACCCCTTCTTCACGCTGTTCAACGCCTACCGCGCCGTGATCTACGGGACCGAGACGGTGAACGGCGGATCGGTGCCTCCCTCGGCGCCCGACCTGGCCGCGCTCGGCGTGCTGTTCGTGGTCTCGGTGGCTCTGCTCGTGGTCGCAACGGTCTTCTTCAAGCGAATCGAGCCCACGTTCGCCAAGGTCCTGTGAGCATCCCCGGCCTCCCTTCGCCGTCCGATCCCCTCCCGGCCATCGAGGCCCGCGACGTCGGCGTGAAGTACAACCTCCGGCTGACTCGCCGGAACACGCTGCGCCAGTCGTTTCGCAACCTCGGGTCGCGTGACCGCGGTGAACGCGACTTCTGGGCCCTGAAGGACGTGTCGTTCAAGCTCGTCCACGGGGAGTCGCTGGCCGTCATCGGGCCCAATGGAGCGGGCAAGAGCACGTTGCTGCAGGTCCTGGCCGGGATCATCACGCCGTCGGCTGGGTCGGTCGAGGTCAGGGGCCAGATCTCCAGCCTGCTGACGCTCGGAGCCGGGTTCGACCAGGAGCTCACGGGCCGCGAGAACATCCTCCTCGCCGGCGCTTTCCTCGGGATGGACCGGCATGAGATGCAGCGCCGCCTGAGCGGCATCATCGAGTTCGCGGACATCGGCAAGTTCATCGATGCCCCGATCAAGACCTACTCGTCCGGCATGCGCGCGCGGCTCGGGTTCAGCATCGCCACATCCGTGGACCCGGACGTGCTGCTGCTGGACGAGGTCCTTTCGACCGGCGACCAGGCGTTCCGCGCCAAGAGCAAGGCCCGGGTGCTGGAGATCGCGGCGGCCGCGAAGGCGGTCGTGCTCGTGACTCACGACATGACCTGGGTTACCGAGTTCTGCAACCGGGCCATCCTCCTGGAGCATGGTCACGTGGTGGCGGAGGGCGATCCGGCCGAGGTCGTCGCCATCCACCAGGAGCACAGCGAGCGCGATCGAGCCGCCCGCGCGGCCGCAATCGCCGCCGCACACGCGACCGTTCCCGAGGCCCTGGCGCCGCGTCTCTAGGCCCGATCATCGCCGGGCCGATCAGCCGGCTCGCCCTGCGGGGCCGCTTCAACCTGCGGGCCGATCAGCCGGCTCGCCCTGCGGGGCCGCTTCAACCTGCGGGCCGGCGATTGCCCGGACCAGCTCCCGGTATCGCGCGGCCGCCGCCGGCCAGCTGTAGGCGGCGCGCGCACGAGACGCGATGCGGAACCGCTCGGCCATGCGAACCTCGAGCGGCCGATCGAGGACCTGCCGCAGGGCGACGGCAAGGTCCGTGGGCGAGGCGGACGCCGCGACGACGCCCAGGTTGTCCGCCTGCACGATCCTCGCCATGACCGCGAGGTCGGCCGGGACGACGACCGGCGTTCCCACGATCAGGGATTCCCAGAGCTTGTTGGGTGTGGAGAGGCGCTGGTTTTCGGACGCAGGGGGTAGCGGAACGAGCGAGGCATCCGCCGACGCCGTCCATTCCGGGAGCTCATCAGGGTGCACGGGCGGCAGCGTGAAGTGACGGCCCCTGTAGCGAGGCTCCAGGTCTCGGGCGCGGGACTCGGCGGCGCGTCGCCCGAACCCGATCAGGACCAGGACCGTGTCGGGGAGCAGGAGGACCGACTCGGCCGCCTCGTCCAGGCCGAGGTTGGGTGCGAGCCGGCCCTGGAACAGTACGATTCGGGTGTCGGCAGGCAGGCCGAGCCGCGCCCGGATCCGGTTCGTGACGGTGCCCGCCGGGAGCGTCGGCAGCTCGGGGTGGTTCGGGATGACGATCGGCGGCGGTGTCCCCCAGCGAGCCCCGAGCCGAGCGGCGAGAGCATCATTGACGGTGATGCGAGCATCGGCGGCACGTGCCCAGCGCCGCTCGCGCCCGGCGAGGATCCGTCGCACCGGCGACGGTGTCCCAAGCATGTTGTTGGACGAGATGACGTCGTCGATCGCGTCGTAGATGACCGTCGCCCGTCGCCCCGCGGGCCCCGTCGGGTGCCGATCCCGTGCGGCCAGGGCGGCGGATACCGTCAGGCTGCCGCAGGCGTGATACAGGTCGGCCGGGGCGAGGTCCCGGCCCAGCGTGGCCCACCAGGCGCGCACGGTGTGAGGCCAGAAGAGCCAGCGTCCCCCGACGGCGAGCACCCGGCGAGCAACCCGTACGAGCCAGCGGTCGGACCGTCCCGGCGATGCGCTTGCACCGTCGCCCTGGGTCGCGGCCATCGACGTGAAAGGCCCGGATGGACGGTACCTGCGGATCAGGATCTCGCCATCCCGCTCGCCCTCCGGCACGCCATCGGCGGCCACCGCCGCGATCTCCACGTTGAATCCGTCGGCCGCGAGCGTGCGCGCGATCCGGAGGCCGCGGGAGTAGGGATTCGCGGTACCGCCCACGAGGACCACCGCTCTTCCCGCGTCCGCGATCGGACCCGCACCCGGGTCCCGTTCGGTCACCACGGGCGCCCGGTCAGCCGGCCATACTCGGCGAGGAGCTTGTCCATCTGGCGCTCCCAGTGGTATTCGGCCTGCGCAACGCGGATCCCGGCGTCAAGCTCGGCCCGCCGCTGGGGCGAGGCGTCGAGGATGTCGCGGAGCGCCGCGGCAATGGCGGCCGGGTCCGTCGGATCCACGACGACCCCGCAGCCGGTGCTGCGGACGATCGGCGCCATCCCGGGCAGGTCGGAGGCCACGACCGGCACGCCGGCGGCGATCGCCTCGAACAGCTTGTTCGGGGTGGTCAGGCGATGGTTGAGCGTCGTCGGCTGGATCGGCATCGCCACGACATCGGCCGAAGCCACCCACTCGACGAGATCGGCCGGCGGCACGGCGGGGAGCACGCGGATTCGACCCTCGTTCGCGGGATCCGCGGCTCGGTTGCGCAGCTCCTCGTCGAGGTCCCCGTAGCCCATCAGGACCAGGACGGCGCCCGGGACCGCCGGGATCGCCTCGACCAGCTGCTCGATCCCGCGGTCACGCGACAGGCCGCCGTGGTACAGGACCACCCTGCTGCCGCCGGGCAGGGCGAGACGCTCGTGGAAGCGGCGCGGCCGGCCGACAGCAGGAGGACGGATCGAGGAGCAGTTCATCACCACCAGCGGGCGCTCCGTGCCGAAGCGCCTGGCCATCACGTCGGCGTAGGGGTCGTTCACGGTCAGGACGCGGGCTGCATCCCGTGCCCACCTCCGCTCGATCCGGCCGAACAGGCGTCGGAGAGGACGGGGCAGGCGCGCGATGTTGCGGGCGTCCACGTAGATGTCGCGGGCGTCGTACACCGTCGGCGCACCGTCCCGTTTCCCGAGCGCGAGCCCGACCGGGATCCCCATGTAGGCCATCGCATGGACGATGTCCGTGGTCGGCGCGACGCGCAACGTCGCGCGGCGCTGCGAGCGGATGGTCAGGCCGATGGCCGCCAACCGGCGACCTCCGGCCAGGCCACGGGTAACCCCCAGCGGACTTCGGGACCCACCGCCGGAGGCGGCGCGCCGAGGGGCGGCGGCGCCGACTTCAGGACTGCGCGAGATCCTGCCGCGGGGCACTGCTTCGCACCCGCCTCGCCGGCTGGTGAGGCGGCGCAGGGGGCCGGGAAGGCCGCCGGCGGAGGAGACCGGGACCCGCAGGACGCGATAGCCGGCGGCAGCCCGCTCGTCCACCGGCAGGCCGGGCGCAGCGCGAGCCACGACCGTCACCGCGTGACCCCTCGCAGCGAGGGACCCGGCGATCCGCCACGACCGGGAGTCGAACTCACCGGTCGAGGGCAGCACGAGGACCGCCCGCTGTGGAACGATCGTCGGATCCTCCTTCCCGCCTCCGTGACCGGTCACGCGGCTCGCTCCAGGCCCGCATACAGTTCGACCAGCCCTGCTGACTCGGTCTCCCAGTTCCAGCGGACGTCTGCCGCAGCCAGGCATCGAGCCCGTAGGGCCTCGCGCTCGTCCACGGGTCGCCCGACGATCGCGAGGATCGCCCGACCGAGGTCAGCCGGATCACCCGGGCGACAGGTCTCTCCGAGGGGTCCCAACGGGTCGTCACACACGATCCGGCGCATCTCCGGGAAGTCGGTGACCACCACCGGCAATCCGGCTGCCAGGCTCTCGAACAGCTTGTTCGGCGTCGCCATCCGGTGGTTGAGCGTCGACGGCTGGATGGCCACCACGCCGACGTCGGCCGAGGCCACCCAGGGCAGGAGCTCGGCAGGTGGGACAGCATCGAGAACGTGCAACCGACCGCCGAGGCGTGGGTCCGCAGCCAGCCTGTCCAGCAGGCCGCGCCGCGACCCGTAGCCGAGGAATACGACGTGGACGCGCTCCATCCCGGGCTCCAGCGCCGCCGCCGCGAGCTCCTCCAGCCCACGGTGTGCCGAGAAGCCGCCGTGGTACAGCGCAATCGGAGCATCTGGCGGGACTCCGGTCGCTGCCCGAATGAGGTCCGGGCGAGGGGATGGGGGCACCCAACGCTCGGGGGCGTTGTGGACGACGACCACCTTCGCCGGCCGGAGACGTCGGTCCAGCTCCTGCGCAAGGGAATGGTTTACCGTGATGAGCGCCGCTGCGGCACGGGTCCAGCGACGCTCGCTGCGGCCGAGCCACCACCTGACGAATCGGTTGCGGGTCGCCGCCGACCCCGCCTCCAGAAATATCTCGTGGCTGTCGTAGATGAGGGTCCCACCGCGCCTGCGGTAGGCCCGCCCAGCGGCCTCGAGGCCGGTCAGGTCATGGCCGTGGTAGATGTCGGCACGCGGGGCTGCCGCGGCGGCGGCACCGGCCCAGCCCAGGACAACCATCTGCCACCAGACGAACCAGTCGAAGTTCGAGCGCCCACCGCCCCGATCGAGACGCCTGTCCAAGGCGCGAGTCGCGAGCCGGACGGCGACCCACGGGAGCGATGCCGCGGCCGCCGCGGCAAGGCCCAGCCCGATCGGCAGCGACGCCGGCAAACGGGCCGGTATCGAGCGAGCCGCCCCCGCCCAGGATCCTCGCAGTCGCCAGGGCGCGACGAGCCATGTCCACGCCTGGCGACGGCGCGGCGGGATCGGCACGCGGACGATCTCGAACCCGTCGGCGGACTCCCGGTCGACCGACGTTGCCGACGGGTCCACCGTCCGGGCGACGATGGTGACCTCATGACCGATCAACGCGAGGGATGACGCCTCCCGGAGCACGCGGGCGTCGGTCCGGCAGTCGTTGTACACGAACATCACGACCCGGCTCATCGGAGTCGACCACCTGCCGTCCGCCGGCCACGTCCATCGTCTGGTCCGACCGCCGCCGACCCATGGATCGGGCGACCGGACCCGCCGGCTCGTTGTTGCATGAGGCAAGAGTAAGCGGGATGATGAGCTTGCCACGATCGTCCGGAGGCCAATCCGGCCGCGGCAGGTCGCGCGGGAAGGACAGCGATTGCGTTTCCAGAGCGAACGGACCCTCGTCCTGGCAGCCCACACGGACGATGAGTTCGGCTGTGCCGGGTTGATCGCGCGCCTCGTGGAGCAGGGAACCGAGGTTCACCTGGCCGCCTTCTCCTGGTGCGAGGAGTCGGTGCCGCAGGGGTATGCGCCCGACGTGCTCAAAGGCGAGTCCCGGGCCGCAGCTGCGGTACTGGGTGTCGCACCGGCCCGGTTCCGCCTCTACGATTTTCGGGTGCGGCATTTTCCCGCCCACCGCCAGGAGATCCTCGAGGAGCTCGTCGTGCTGCGGCAGGCAATCGAGCCCGACCTCGTCCTGATCCCGTCGTCTTCCGACATCCACCAGGATCACCAGGTGATCGCGTCGGAGGGGGTTCGCGCGTTCAAGAACGCCACCATCCTCGGGTACGAGCTGCCGATGAACACGATCTCTTTCCGGCACGCCTGCTTCGTGCCCCTGGAAGACCGGCACATGAACATCAAGGTCGCCCATGCAGCGTGCTACGCCTCGCAGCAGGATCGGCCGTACATGAACCCTGATTTCCTCCGCGGCCTCGCTCGGGTGCGCGGCGTGCAGGTCAACCGGCCCGCCGCCGAGGCGTTCGAAGTTATCCGAATGCTCGCTGGCTGACATGGCCGAGCCGATCATCCGCGCGCGCCGAATCGAAGTGGCCGAGGACTGCGAGTTCGGCGAAAACGTCGTGATCGAGGCCGATGAGGTCGTGATCGGACCCGGGAGCCGAATTGGCTTCTCCGACGGCGACGACTTCCGCACCCCGCCCGGTGTGCGGATCAGGGTCGAACGGTTCGAGGCCGGAGCGGGCGTCCAGATCGGCAGGGCCGTTCGCATCGATGGCGGGACGATCCGGCTGGACGATGAGGTTCGGCTCGTCCGCCACGCGACCATCCGGGTGGTCGAGCTGCTGGAGCTGGGCGCCCATGGCACCGTGGGCGAGGCGTGCGAGATCTCGGGTCGGAATGTCCGGATCGGCCAGGAGCTGTGGATGCTCCCCGGTGCCAAGATCGGCGGCGGGTCGGCACTCGAGGCGCCATCGAGCCTCGACGCCGGGCACTATCTACATCTGGGGGTTCAGACGCTCGTCAACACGGCGCGGCCGGTGGTCATCGGCCACGAGGTGGGCCTTGGCACCCGAACGAGCGTCTATACCCACGGAGCGTATCCGTCGCGACTGATGGGATACCCCGTGTCGTACGCGAGCGTCGAGATCGGAGATTTCACCTGGGTTCCCGGGGCGACCATCAACCCGGGCGTCCGGATCGGCCGCAACTGCGTGATCGGCGTGAACTCGCTCGTCACCAGGGACATCCCGGACGGCAGCCTGGCCGCAGGCTCGCCGGCGACGGTGATCCGCGCCGGTGCATATCCAAGCCCTCTGACCGGCGCCCGCCTCGTCGACTTCTGGGTTGGTTTCCTCACTCAGTACGCCACTCTGCTGGGCGTGTCCGCCACCGCTGCCTCTCAGCCGGACCTCGGCGTCATCAGCCTGACCACTCCTGCCGGAACCTATGTCGGCGTCGTGGACGAGGTCGCGTGGGATCGCCGCGGGCGCGAGTCCGTCGGGACCGCCGGGCGCGTCCTCGTTGTCGGGCCCGGTACGGTGCGCGACGGCGACCGGGATGGCTGGACGGCGCTCGACACCCGGACGCGGCGAATTGCCGGCGTCGCGGACGGCATCAGCGATCGGTTCACCAATGAACTGCGCCGGCAGGGCATCCGGTTCTACTCGCGCGGACGTGACGGTCAATACCGGGACTGGGAGGTCCCTGTGCCCGTCTTCGGCGACAAACCGGCCTGATCCGTCAGCTGCGCATACAGCGCCACCAGTCGGGCTGACTCGGTCTCCCAGTTCCAGCGCTCATGCGCCGCACGCAGGCAGCGCGCCCGGAGCGCCTCCCGCTCGTCCGTCGGGCGCTCGATGATCGCCCGGACCGCAAGCGCGATCGAGCGGGGATCGGCCGGATCGCAGACCGTCCCGAGCGGCCCGTCAGGGTTGTCCAGCACGAGCTCGTGGACGTAGGGGAAGTCCATGATCGCCACTGGCACGCCCGCGGCGATCGATTCGAACAGCTTGTTCGGGCTCGACAGCAGGTGGTTGAGCGTTGACGGCTGTCCAGGGATCACGTCGACGTCGGCGCCACTGACCCACTCCAGCAGGACGGAGGGATCGACGGCGTCCACGACGTGCAGTCGTCCCCCGAACCTCGGATCGGCGATGAGGGCGTCCAGCACCGGGCGCGCTGCACCGTATCCGAGGTAGACGACGTGGGCCCGCTCGAGGCCCGGCTCCAGACTCGCCAGCGCGAGCTGCTCCAGGCCGCGGTGGTTGGCGAATACGCCGTGGTACAGGAGCAGCGGGACGCCCGGCGGGATCGAGGCTGCCGCGCGCAGCAGGTCCCGCGGCACGGGCGGGGGCGTCCATCGCGGCGGGCAGTTGTGGACGATGACGAGGCGGCGCACCGGCATCCGCCGCTTGATTTCCGCACCGATCGCCGGGTTGACCGTGACGATGGCCTCAGCTCGGGCCGCGAGACGACGCTCCTGGCGGCCGATCAGCAGGCGGATCCATTGCGGCCGTTCCGCATAGGTCCCGGACTCCAGGAACAGCTCGTGGCTGTCGTATATGACCAGGCCCCCGTGGCGGTCCGCCGCCGCGACGGCCCCGGCCAGGCCTGTCATGTCGTGGCCGTGGTAAACATCCGCGACGGGCGCCGCGCGTCCGGCCGCACGGCCCCAGCCGAGCCTGGTGAATTGCCAGGAGAGCCACCACTCGACGTTGCCCTTCGCGGGCGGGCGCACGCCGACGACATGCAGTGCGAACCTGACCACCGCCCACGGGACAGACACGATCGTGACAGCAACGATCAGAACGCCGCGGACCCAGCCCGATGGACCCTGCCCAAAAGCCCGCTTGAGCGCCCCAACAGCCCGTCCCCGGAGGCGCCACGGGTAGTGGATCCATGCCCATCCCAGCCGCCACGTGCTGGGGGCCGCCACCCTGACGATCTCGAAGCCATCGCGAACCTGCGTGGCCGGGACGTCACCCCGGCCCGGCAGGATCCCCATGATCGTGACCTGATGCCCGGTAGCGGTCAGGGTTCCCGCCTCGCGGAGAACGCGGGAGTCGCGGGTCACGTCGTTCATGACGAACATGACGACGCGACTCATCGGATCGCCTCGGCGATCCGGAGGTCCGCGCCGACCGGGCGGAGACGGAGGTCCCGCGCGCGCCTCGCCGCCAGGGCGGGTGCGTCGGTCGGCGCGAGACGAGCAAGCTCCGCGACGGCCCGATCTCGATCGAGCCCGACCAGGGCGAGCGTGCCAGCGGATCCCTCGATCGCCTCCGTCCACTCGCTGGATCCCCGGAGCACGAGGCACGGAACGCCCAGCCACGAAGACTCGCGCTGGATGCCGCCCGAGTCCGTCAGGACGGCGGCCGCGTGCAGTTGCAGGGCGAGGGCGGTCCGGTAGCCCTGGGGCGGCACGACGCGAACGGTCGGGGGCAGGACGATGCCTGTCGCGTTGAGTGCCGCCCGGGTGCCGGGGTGGAGGGCGAGCACCACTGGCCGGTCCGCGCCTGCTACCGCCCCGAGCAGCGACGCCCATGCCGCAATCGACGGTTCGCGGCGGTTCTCCGTCCGGTGGATGGTCGCGAAGAGGTACCCACCCGGAGTGAGGCCAAGTCCGGCGATGCTGCCGGGATCCCGTACCTCGGGCGCCACTCGAGCCGCCAGGTCCTGCATCACGTCGCCAACCAGGCTGACACCGTCCGTGATCCCCTCGTTCGCCAGGTTCGACACGGCCGTGGGCGTCGGCGCGAACAGCCACCGGCTCAGGTGATCGGCGACGACCCGGTTGATCTCCTCCGGCATGCGCCGGTCGAAGCTGCGAAGGCCCGCCTCCACGTGCGCCACCGGGATCCCGAGCTTCGCCGCCACGAGGACCCCCGCCAGGGTGGAATTCGTGTCGCCGTACACGAGGACCGCATCGGGCCCCTCCGCGACGAGGATCGGCTCCAGGCGCTCGATCATCCGCGCGGTCTGCTGGGCGTGGGAGCCCCCGCCCACACCCAGCGAGTGGTCCGGTCTCGGGAGATCCAGCTCCGCGAAGAAGGCGCCGGCCATCGACTCGTCGTAGTGCTGGCCGGTGTCGACGAATACCACGTCGTGACGCCGCCGAAGCGCCGGCAGGAGCGCGGCAGCCTTGATCAGCTGCGGGCGTGTCCCGACGACGCTGACGATCCGCACGTCCGTTCGCCCGGTCGCCGCTTACGCGGGGCCGCCGCGGGTGGCCGCCTGGACGCCGACGCCCACGTAGCCGACATGGTCCGGCAGCGCCAGCGATCGCAGGCTGTTGCGCCCGTCGTAGACGACCGCGAGGTCCGGGAACCAGGCGGGGTCGAGCGTCCCGAACAGCCGGTCACCGGTCTGCGTGACCACGGCCCGGAACGGGCCGGGTGTGCCCCAGGCCCAGGGTCGGGCACCGAGCGCCTCGATCTCACCGGGGTCCAGGAGCGGATCGTACGCCGCCACATCCGCCCCGGCCGCCCGCAAGGCGGCGATCAGCGGGATCGCGCGGCTGTACGCCAGCTCCTTCACCCCTTCCCGGTAGGTGATCCCGAGCACGAGCACCGGCACGCCCGCGAGCCCGCCGAGGGTCGCGTCGATGGCGGCCACCGCCCGGTCCGACTGCGAGTCGTTCACCTCGCGCGCCGTCTCCACCAGGCGCAGGCCGGGGGCGCGCGACAGGAGGAGGTGCGGGTAGACGGGGATGCAGTGCCCGCCCACGCCGATGCCGGGCTGATGGATGTGGCTGTACGGCTGGCTGTTGGCGGCGGCGATGACCTCCTGGACGTCGATGCCCAGCGCGTCGGCCGCGTGGGCGAACTCGTTGGCCAGCGCGATGTTGACGTCCCGGTACGTGGTGTCCGCGAGCTTGCTGAACTCGGTCGCCTCGGACGAGGACATGGCCACGATCTCCGCATCCAGCACGGAGGCGTAGAAGCGGGCGGCTCGATCCGTGGAGGCGGCGCCGACGCCACCGACGAGCTTCGGATACGCGGCCAGGTTGTGCAGGACCGCGCCCGAGAACAGCCGTTCCGGCGAGAAGGCGACGAACAGGTCCCGGTCCGCGACGAGCCCGGAGGCCTGCTCCAGGAGCGGCGTGAACCGCCGGCGCGTGTCGCCGATCGGGAGCGTGGTCTCGAAGATGACCGTGCTGCCGGCGTGGATCCCGGGGGCGATCGAGGCGACGGCCGGGTCCATGTACCGGTAGTCGGGCCGGTGCTCCGCGTCCAGCATGACCGGCACGATCAGCACGACGACGTCGGCGTCCCGTGCGGCGGCGGCGGCATCGAGCGTGGCGCGCAGGCGGCCCGCGGCATGCACCGACGCGACCATCTCCGCCAGCCCGGGCTCCTCGCCGACGTGCGAGCGGCCGGCGTTGATCGCCTCGACCACCGCCGGGTTGACGTCCACCGCGATCACGGTCCAGCCGTGGGTGGCGAACTGGGCGGCCAGCGGCAGGCCCATCTTGCCCGCACCGACGACCGCGACCGTACCGGCGGTCCCATCCTCCCCGGTCCAGGGGCGGACCGCACGGGCCGGAGCGTGGGTGCATTTGTTGGGCGGCACGGTGATCGAGCCACCGAGCATCGAGGCGCCCACCGAGGGGCGACGGACGATCGTCATGCCGGGACTCCTGCAGGGTCGGCGGTCGCCAGGGTCACCGGGCTGGCCTCCGCGGCCGCCCTGAGGAGCGCGTTGGCGATGACCACCGCCCACGCGCCGTCCTCGCCGTCGACGTACGGCCGCTCGCCCGTCCGGATCGCCAGGACGAACGCGTCGAGCTGTGCCTTGAGCGGCTCGTGCGTCTGCACCGGGATCTCGAGGACGTCGCCGCTGAAGGTGGGCGCGTAGCCGGCGATGAGCTGCGGGTGGGCGAGATCCGACTTCGTGAACGTGAGGCGCTGGGTCAGGTAGTCCAGCTCGAACATGCCCTCCTCGCCGACCACGGTCAGCCCGCGCCGCTTGGCGGGGGTCAGCCAGTTGACGTCCAGCATGCCGCGCGCCCCCGACGGGAAATGGAGCAGACCGAACAGGAGGTCCTCGTGGGTGGCGTGGATCCGCTGCGCCAGCTCCGCGTAGACCCGCGACGGGCGCTCGCCGGCGATCCAGCACAGCATGTCGGCGTCATGCGTCGCGAGGTCGACGGTCACGCCGACATCCCGGATCCGGGCCGGGAACGGACCCGCCCGCCGCGAGACGATCGCGTAGATCGTGGTCAGCCAGCCCTGGCGGAGCAGCCGGCCGAGCTCCAGGACCGCGGGGTTGTAGCGCTCGACGTGACCGACCTGGACGGGCACCCCGCGCTCGCGGCCGTCCCGCACGATGGCCCAGGCCTCCTCGGCCGTCGCGGCCAGGGGCTTCTCCACGAGGACCGGCACGCCCCGCTCGATCGCGGCATGGGCGAGGCCGGGGTGGAAGGTCGTGGGCGCCGCGATCACGACGGCATCGAGGTCGGCCTCGCGGATCATCGCCAGCGGATCGGCCCAGCCGGCCGCCCCCGTCTGGGCGGTGGCCGCCGCGAGGGTGGCCGGATCCGGGTCCGCGACCGCGGCCAGCGTGGTCTCGGGGTGGCCGGCGATGACGCGCAGGTGGTTGCTGCCCATCGAGCCCAGGCCGGCGAGGCCGACCCTGAGCCTGGCCCCGTCGCTCATCGGGCCACCGGCGCCGCGACATCGCGGATCGCGGCGACGATCGTCGCCAGGTCGGCGTCGCTCAGCCTGGGGTGGACGGGGATCGCCAGCACCTCGTCCGAGAGCTGTGTCGTCACCGGCAGCGACAGGTCCGCCGCCCCGGGCACGAAGTCCTGGAGGTACGCCTGCCTGTGGATGGGCACCGGGTAGTAGATCAGGGTGCCCACGCCGCGCTCGGTGAGCCCGTCGATGACCCGCTGTCGCTGGCCGGGAAAGCGCATCACGTACTGGTGCCACACGTGCTCTCGTCCGGCCGGCACGGTCGGGGTCAGGTAGTCGCCGGACAGCTGCGCGGTGAGGTAGGCGGCGTTCCGGCGGCGCTGCTCGGTCCGCTCGTCGAGGCGCGCCAGCTGGGCCAGCCCGAGCGCCGCGGCGAGGTCGCTGGGCTTGTAGTTCGTGCCCAGCGACTCGTGGTGGTAGCGGACACGCATGCCGTGGTTGCGGAACAGGCGGAGCCTGTCGGCGACGTCGTCGTCGTCGGTGGTCGCGAAGCCGCCCTCGCCGGTCATCAGGTTCTTGGTCGCGTACAGGCTGAACATGGCGGGACCGAACTGGCCCGCGCGCCGGCCCCTGTAGGTCGCGCCGTGGGCCTGCGCGGCGTCCTCGATGATCACCAGGCCGTGACGGCGGGCGATGTCGACCAGCGGATCCATGTCCGCCATCAGGCCGTAGAGGTGGACCGGCATGATCGCCCTGGTGCGGGGCGTGATCGCCGCCTCGACCTGCGCCGGGTCCATGCAGAAGTCATCGGCGCGGATGTCCACGAACACGGGCGTCGCACCGGCCCGGAGGACCACGCTGACGGTGGCGTTGAAGCTGAAGGAGACGGTGATGACCTCGTCCCCCGGCCCGATCCCCAGCGCGTGCAGGACCGCCTCCTGGGCCACGGTCCCGTTGCTCATGAGGATCGCGTGCCGCACGCCGCAGTAGGCCGCCCAGGCCTCCTCGAACGCGACGGTCTTCTTTCCCATGGCGAGCATCCCGGAGCGGAGGACCTCGAGGACGGCCTCCTCTTCGGCCGGCCCGATGTCCGGCCTGGAGATGGGGATCATCGGTTGCCTCCGTTCAGCGGGCGACGCAGGTGTCGCCGGTGATGTCGTAGCCGGCGGCGCAGCGCGGGCACCGCGCCGGCCCGTCATGGTCTGCCCGGGCCGGGGCGCCATCCTCCCCGATGAGCCGCTGGCCGCAGGCGCAGACCCAGCCGATCCGGCGGGCCGGGCTGCCGGCGACGAGGGCATGATCCGGGACCGCGCGGGTCACCACGGAGCCGGCACCCACCGTGGCGAACCGCCCGACGTCGATGCCGGCCACGACCACCGCGCCGGCTCCGATCGAGCAGCCGTGGCGGAGCGTGATCGGCGAGACGGTCCAGTCGTCCGCGCGGGCCAGCAAGCCGTCGGCCGTGATCGCGCGGGGGAACCGGTCGTTGGTGAGGATGGCGTTGGGACCGATGAACACGCCGTCCTCCACGGTCACGCCGTGGTACACGAGCGCGAGGTTCTGGACCTTCACCCGGTCGCCGAGGGTGACCCCCTCGTCGATGAACGCGTCACGGCCGATGACGCACTCGGCACCGATGCGAGCTCCCACCCGGACCTGCGCGCGATGCCAGATGCTGGTCCGCGGTCCGACCGTCACCTCGGCCTCGAGGTCCGCGGTCGGGTGGATCCGCGCGGTGGGGTCGATCACGTGGGTCTGTGCACTCCGTTCGTCGCTGGCGATCCCCCCGCGTCGACCGTGACAGGCGACGATGGCCCGGCCGGGTCGATGGCCGGGCTCGAATGGGGGCCCCGCGCAGTATACCGGCCGCCTGGTCAGCGCCCGCCGCGCAACCCCTTCGCGACCACGCGCACCAGCCCCAGCGCGAACCCCGCGGCCAGCGCACCGCGCCAGTCGAGCAGCGGCCGGACCTCGCCCGAGACGTGCTGGGCGATCATCACCAGCACGCCGGTCGGCCGGTTCACCGTCACCCGCTGGGCGACCAGCGTCCGGACGTAGCTCTGCTCCAGCGTGGCGTCCCGGGCGAGCACGTTGCCTGCGATCCCCTGGGTCACCTTCAGGTCGCCGGCCAGGCCGGCGCCCACGCTCCCGAACTCCACGCCCAGCCGGTCCGCGCGCGCGGCCCCGATGCCGCCCCACTGGACGAACACCTCCTCGGCGTCCAGGCGCCCGATCCCGCCCAGCTTCACGTCGACGCTGCCGGCCGTCGCCTCGGCGATGCCGCCGCGCTCGAGACGGAACCCGGTCCCGGGACCGCCCTCGCCTTCGACGGGGGCCGCCGCGGGAGCGGCAGGCTGCGAGGGAGCGGCGGGCTCGTCGGGCACCTCGACAGGCTCGGGGGCCGCGGCAGGCTCGGGGGCCCCCGCGGGGGCGGGGGCCGGGTGCGTGGCCGCCGAAGGCGCGGTGCGGCGGCGGGTGCGGCGGGGTGCGGGGGTCTCGTCGGTCATCGGAGCGGTCCTCGGTGCTGGCCGGACGGCGGGCGGCCGTGGCCTCGCAGCCTACTCCAGGGCGGACCTGCCGCCCACGGCCGGCTGGCCCCGGTCGGATTCGCCCGGACGGTCCGCCCGACTTCCGCTATCCTCCGCGCGGAACTGGCCGGGTGCCGGTGGCCGGTTCACGGCTGCGTCACCGGGCGCGCCGCGGGAGGATCGCCAACATCGACAGCTCCACGAAGCGGACATCGGCCGGATGCTGAGCCGGAGGACCGCCGGCCTGCTCCTCGGCGCGGCGCTCGTCATCGGTGTCCTGATCGGCGCCTCGGCGGGCGGCCTGAAGTCGTCGTCAACCGCGCCGGACACCGGGCTGACCGGCGCGACATCGCTGCCGTCGGGCGGCGCATCGCCCTCGCCCGCGCCGACCGCCACCGGGACACCCTCGCCCCCGCCCACGCCGACGCCCCAACCCACGCCGACGCCCCAACCCACGCCCCAGCCCACCCCATCGCCGTCGCCGACGCCGGTCCTGGTCGCCGCCCCCCTGACCGGGCAACCGGTCGCCCCGTCGCTGGCCCGGCGGCACGTCATCGCGGTCATGATCGACGACCTGGCCGCCGCGCGTCCCCAGTCCGGGCTGAGCGTGGCGGATATCGTGTGGCAGGCTCCGGCGGAAAGCGGGATCCCGCGCTACATGGCGCTGTTTCAGACTGGTGACCCGCCCGCGGTCGGCCCCGTCCGCAGCTCGCGCCTGTACTTCATCGCGTGGGCGGCCGAATGGCACGCGGTCTACGTCCATGTCGGGGGCTCACCCCAGGCGCTGGCGCTCCTCCGTTCCAGCCAGGGCAGGGGAAAGGTCGTGTTCGACGCGGACGAGATCCGCTGGGGGGGCCGGTACCTGTGGCGGGTCAGGACGCGCAACGCGCCGCACAACGTCTACTCGGACGCCGAGCATCTCCAGGCACTGGCGAAGGCCGTGGGCGCGAAACCGGCCAACGCGGCACCGGTCTGGCAGTTCGCCCCAGACGCCGGTCCGGCCGTCCGGCCGAAGGGCGGCTCGATCGTCGTCCCGTACCTCGAGAACCGGATCACCTACGCGTACGACCGGGCGAGCAACCGCTACCTGCGCTCGGTATCCGGGGAGGGCAAGCAGCAGGACGCGGGGACGAAGCAGCGCATCGCGCCCACGAACGTCGTCGTGATGGTGATGAGCTTCGCGCCCCTCAACGACGGGTCGAAGAAGCAGCGCCTCGAGGCGCAGTTCACGGGCAGCGGCGTCGCGTACATCGCGACCAACGGCCACACCGTGAAGGGCACCTGGAAGAAGAAGTCGATGACCGCGCCCACGCTGCTCTACGGCCCGGACGGCAAGCCCGTGACGCTGACCATCGGCCAGACCTTCGTCCAGGTCGTGCCGCGCGGCACGACGATCACGATCAGGGACGGCACGGTCCCGCCGCTTCCGTTGCGGCCGCTGTTCCGCAACCCGGGCCCGGACGGGCCGCTGCCCCAGTAGGCGGGCCCGGCCGACGGCCGAGTGGTGACGCGGCTACGGGAGCGGCGGCGCGGCTACAGGAGCGGCGCCGGCCTGGCGACCTCGGCCCAGATGGCGCGGGTCTCGCGCGCGACGTCCGCCCAGGTGCGCGTCCGCTCACCACGATCGAGCGCCGCGGCCACCAGGGAGGCGTGGAGGCGGTCGTCCGTCCAGGCGGCCCGCAGCGCGGACGCGAACCGCGCCACGTCCCCCGGCTCGACGAGGATCCCGCCTGCGCCCACGACCTCCGGCAACGCCCCCACGGCGGATGCCACGACCGGCACCCCCGCGGCGAGCGCGTCCATCGCCGTCAGGCCGGACGCTTCCGACCGGACCGGCTGGACGAGGAACCGGGCGCCGGCCACCAGGGCGGCGAGCCGCTCCTCCGGGAGGCGCGGCGCGTAGGCGAGGGCGTCGGCGATGCCCGCGCGCCCCGCCGCCCGCGACAGGGCCGCGCGGTCCTCCGGCGACGCGCCGATCAGGCAGACCTTGGGCGGCCACGTGGCGATGCCGGCCGGCGCGGGCTCGGCGGCCAGCGCCGCCAGGGCGCCCAGCAGCGTCGGCAGGTCCTGGCGCGCGTCGTACCGGCCCGCGTAGACCGCGTATCGCTCGCCCAGGCCGAGCCGGTCGCGCTCGCGGCCGGCGCCGGCGGCCGCTTCGGGTCGATAGGCCGGACGAGGCGCCAGGGACACCACCCGCAGCCGGGACGGTCGTACCCGCAGCAGGCGCCGCGCCTCGCCGGCCGCGACGCGGCTGGGAACCACGACGGCCGCCGCGTCCCGCAGCAGCCGGGCCCGGATCCGCTGGCCGAACCGGGTCACCGTCCCACGCTGGTACGCGTCGGGCAGCTGCCAGGGCGCGAGGTCCAGGAGCGCCGCGACGACCGGGATCCGCGAGGCGATCGGCAGCGCGCCGGCGGCCGCATGGTACACGGCGCCGGCGGCGCCATCGCGCTCCGCCCGCCAGCCCGCGCCGAGCGAGGCGCCGCGCAACAGGACCGGGTCCACGGTCAGGGCACCCGAGCGCAGCAGGCGCGTCGGCGGGAGCAGGCGCCGCCCCGAGACCTGGAGGTTCGGCCATCGGTCGGTCGGGTCGTCCTGGTCGGACGCAAGCAGGAACGAGAACGATTCGCCGGCTTGCGGATCCGCGTCCAGCGCGCCCAGGAGGCCCTCGAGATAGGCCGCCGTGAGCGGCGCGCGATCCGGGTCCTGCAGCGGGCGTGCATCCAGGACGACGCGGACGCCCGGGCTCGCGGCGGGGGTCGGGGCGGCGCTGCCGGGACGCCAGCCGGACCCGGTCGGGCCCGTCACCGGGCGGGGCGGCGGGGTCCGCGTCCGCGCAGCTCCTCCCAGCGAAGGCCGATCACCACGAACAGCGCCTCGACGATGATCCGGCGGCTCATCTTGGACCGACCCGCCCGACGATCGCGGAACGTGATCGGCACCTCGACCACGCGAGCGCCGAGGCGCGACGCGCGGTACGTCATCTCGATCTGGAACACGTAGCCGCCGGCGCGCACGCCCTCGAACGGCACGCCGTCCAGCGTCGCGCTCCGCCAGGCCTTGAACCCTCCGGTCAGATCGTGGGGGCGCAGGCCGAGCACGGTCCGGGCGAACACGGAGCCGCCGCGTGAGATGATCCGGCGGACGAGCCCCCAGTCGGTCACGCCGCCGCCGCGGACGTAGCGCGACCCGATGACGAGGTCCGCGCTACCGGCCACGATCGGGGCGATCAGCGCGGGCAGCACGCCCGGGTCATGGGACCAGTCTGCATCCATCTGAATCACCACCGACGCGTGGCCGCGGATCGCGTCCCGGAACCCGTCCAGGTAGGCCCGCCCGAGGCCCTGCTTGGCGGGCCGGTGCCTGACCCTGACCCGCGGGTCGGCCGCGGCGAGCCGCTCGGCGATGTCCCCGGTCCCGTCCGGCGAGCCGTCGTCCACGACCAGGAGCGTGGCCCCGGGCAGGGCCGCCAGGATCGCGGCCGCGATCCCCTCGAGGTTCTCGGCCTCGTCGTACGTGGGCAGGACGACCCAGGCCCCGGCACCCGGGACCGCGCCGGCATTCGGGTCGGGTGCGGTCTCATCGCGGCTCATCGCGGCTCATCGCGGCTCATCGCGACCGAGTGTACCCGTCGGGCTGTCGCCAGAATGTCGGGCGCCGGTGCCCGGCTACCGGAGCGCCGCCGCTCGGACCGCCGCCATCGTGGCGTCGCTGACCATGCCCGGCCCGCCCAGGACGACGATCCGGCCGGGCCTGAGCCGGGCCAGCTCGGCGGCGATGACCGGGGGCACGCTGGTCTGGCTCACCAGGAGCAGCGGCGCGCCCAGCTTGCCGGCGACGGGGGCGGCGGTGAGCGCGTCGGGGAAGCTGAACCCGTTGGTGATGAACACGACCGGGACGCCCGGGGCGAAGCTGGCGGCGCTGATCGCCGCCGAGGTATCGAACCGGGTGCTCCCCGCCAGCCGGCTCACGGTGCCGCCGGTGTAGGCGCCCAGCGAGCGCAGCGTGGCGTCGCTGACCATGCCCGGCCCGCCCAGGACGACGATCCGGCCGGGCCTGAGCCGGGCCAGCTCGGCGGCGATGACCGGGGGCACGCTGGTCTGGCTCACCAGGAGCAGCGGCGCGCCCAGCTTGCCGGCGACGGGGGCAGCGGTGAGCGCGTCGGGGAAGCTGAACCCGTTGGTGATGAACACGACCGGGACGCCCGGGGCGAAGCTGGCGGCGCTGATCGCCGCCGAGGTATCGAACCGGGTGCTCCCCGCCAGCCGGCTCACGGTGCCGCCGGTGTAGGCGCCCAGCGAGCGCAGCGTGGCGTCGCTGACCATGCCCGGCCCGCCCAGGACGACGATCCGGCCGGGCCTGAGCCGGGCCAGCTCGGCGGCGATGACCGGGGGCACGCTGGTCTGGCTCACCAGGAGCAGCGGCGCGCCGAGCTTGCCGGCGACGGGGGCGGCGGTGAGCGCGTCGGGGAAGCTGAACCCGTTGGTGATGAACACGACCGGGACGCCCGGGGCGAAGCTGGCGGCGCTGATCGCCGCCGAGGTATCGAACCGGGTGCTCCCCGCCAGCCGGCTCACGGGCAGGTGGTCCACGGTGATGCCGAAGGCCGCCACCTGGGCAGGCGTCACCGGGGCCACCGACGGGGCGCTGTAGGTCGTCGAGCCCACGACCCCGCTGAGCTGGAGCAGGTACGTCCCGTCCGCCAACCGCGTGCCGCCGGCGGTGCCGTCCCAGGCCGTGTGGTGGACGCCCGCGGCGACCGTGCCGAGGCTGCGCGTGCCCACCAGGGTGCCGTCGGCACGGAAGATGCGCAGGGTCGCCGAGCCCAGCGACAGCGTGGACTCCCAGTCGAGCGTGATCGCGTCCCTGTCGCCGTCGCCGTTGGGCGACACGAAGCGGAGCGCACCACCCGACGCGCCGACGCTGGCGGCGCCGAGGCCATTGAAGCCGAGCCCCCGGATGCCCGCGTCCACGGTGGTCGAGTTCGGCGCCCGGTAGGCGGTGACGTAGCCGTTCGGTGTCGCCGAGGGTCCGGACGCGACCCAGACGCCGGCCTCGGCGAACGAGACGGGGGCCCACTCGTGGATCGGCTCGGTGACCTGCCACCAGGTGTAGCCGTCGGCCGTGATCGGGCCGCCGGTGATCGCGATGACCGTCCCGGTGTCGATGGTGCCCAGCTTCGTCGCCGAGGTGTCGGGGCCGGTGCGGTAGGACAGGCCGTCGACCTGCACCCGTCCGAACCCGCCCACGGCCAGGGTCGGGGTCGCCGTCCACGTGGCGGTGACGTTCCAGGTCGAGAGGTTCCCCTTCGGGTCCCGGCCGCGCGTGCGGAACGCGTACCCGTGACCGTCCCGCCCGAGCCAGACCCCGGACGTGGCCGTCGTCCCCTTCAGCCAGTCCACCCACGGACCGCCGTCCGTCGAGACCTGTACGTCGTAGGAGGCCACTCCGGTGGTGTCGCTGCCGGTCCACGTCACGGTGAACCCTTCATCGCGCTGGACGGCGTCCAGCATGCGGACACCGGTCACCGGACCGGTCGAGTCGACCAGGAAGGCGGTCGAGATCGCCTTGTACAGCTCGGGGTGACCCCCGTCGTAGCCGAGGGCCCAGATGCCGGCGCCGCGCAGCCCGTAGCTGTTCACGACGCCGAGCCGGAGGCCGATCGACTGGGCGTCGTCGTAGTAGACCTGCCGCCAGCTGGTCACGCAGCCGTAGGCGGTGGTGCAGTTCTGCCGCCGGTACGCGAACCACGGGGACTGCTCGCGGCTGTCCCAGCGGCGCCCGTACTGGGCGACCAGGTCCACGATGTTCTCGTAGTTGACGGCCGTGCTGTAGCCGTACCTGGCCCCACTCTGGTTGGCCGCGTTCACGGCGTCCGTCGTGGTCGACCAGGCCCTCCCGTACCACGGCAGACCGAGGATGACCTTCGATGGGCTCACCCGGGACGTGTACTCGCGGACCGTGTCGGTGAGGTCGTAGGCGGGACCCGACAGCGGGTCGATCGACCCGACGTACGAGGAGGAGGACGTCCGGTAGTCGTAGCCCATGATGAAGATCGCGTCGGCCGCGCCCGCCGCGACGGAGGCCTCGAGCGGGTAGTTGCCGATCCAGCCCGTCGTGTCGTAGGTGAGCTGGTAGCCTGGCGCGATCCTGTCGAGCTCGGTGCGGATCGTCCTGAGCAGGGCGACGAACTCGTCCTCGGAGCCGCTCACGAGCGGCTCGAAGTCGAGGTTGATCCCGTCGGCGCCCCGATCGCGCACGGCCGCCACGGCCTGCGTGGCGAGGTGCTGGCGGGCGGTGCTGCTGCCGAGGAGAGCCGCCTGGACATTCGCCTGGCCGGTCGTCCACGCGAACACCGAGAGTGTCAGCACGACACGCGTCCCCCGGGTGTGCGCCGCGTTGATGACGGACGTCAGGCTCGAGCTCGTCCAGCCTGCCCAGCCGGTTGTCATGGCGCCGGTGCTCGTCTTCTTGAGCAGGTTGCCGGAGCTGTCCGCCCCCACCGAGAAGTACGCGATGGTCGAGAGGTCGTCGTAGTTCAGGGACGATGCGGCGCCGGACACCTCCCAGTACGGGAGGAACCCGAACACCTGGCGACGCAGCCCCGCCGCGACCGAGGGGTCGAGGGGGGCCGTCTCGGGCTCCGCAGTCCAGCTGGCACCGCTGGCCGCGGCGGGGCTCGTGCCGCCGGGGGCGTCGACGGGGTACTCGGTCCCTGCACCGGACACGCCGGGCGGCTTCGGGCCCTGGTCGCCCTCGATCGGTGTCCACGCGCTGCCCTGCGGGCTGCGCGCCATCTCGTCCCCGCCCGCGCGCCCGGCCGGCAGCCGCTTCGGCGCCTGGCCGCCGACAGGCCAGCGGTCGGTGGAGCGAGGGACGAACGAGGTATCGACGCGCCCACCCGGCGTGAACGCGATCCGGTCGTTCGCGTGGGCCATCGCCTGCTCGTACACGATCGATGGCGACGGGCGGCCGACCTCGTCGACGGCGGCGAGGTCCGGAGCCGTCTCCGGCGCCGAGGGCTGGGCATGGGGCGATGGACCAGTCGCGCGGGGCGAGGTCGCGTCCGGATTCGCCGCATGCCGTACGTCGGGCGCTGCGACGACGGTGGGGCCCGGAACCAGGCCGGCCAGGAACAGCCCGGCGAGGAGGACCGTGGCGAGCCGGCGGGAGCGAGGCGCGAAGCGAAGTCGGGTCACGACCATCCTCCAAGCGCGGCCGCGGGTGCGTGGTCGCCTGACCGCAACGATGCGTCACCGGGCGTCCGTTTCGGAGATCCCCAGTGGTGGGACGTCCACGGTGACCTGCGTGGGCCCGCTCGACAACCCGACCAAAGTCCTGATCGCGCCCGGTACGGTGGGGTTGATGGTGCTCCGGTGCGGTCGAATGGGCAAGCGGCCGGGGAACGCCCGAACCAGGTGTGCAGGTGTCCTCGGCGTGCCGCCATGACCGCCGGCCTGAGAATCACCGGCTCATTGGAGGCCCAGCGAGCGCAGCGTGGCGTCGCTGACCATGCCCGGCCCGCCCAGGACGACGATCCGGCCGGGCCTGAGCCGGGCCAGCTCGGCGGCGATGACCGGGGGCACGCTGGTCTGGCTCACCAGGAGCAGCGGCGCGCCCAGCTTGCCGGCGACGGGGGCAGCGGTGAGCGCGTCGGGGAAGCTGAACCCGTTGGTGATGAACACGACCGGGACGCCCGGGGCGAAGCTGGCGGCGCTGATCGCCGCCGAGGTATCGAACCGGGTGCTCCCCGCCAGCCGGCTCACGGTGCCGCCGGTGTAGGCGCCCAGCGAGCGCAGCGTGGCGTCGCTGACCATGCCCGGCCCGCCCAGGACGACGATCCGGCCGGGCCTGAGCCGGGCCAGCTCGGCGGCGATGACCGGGGGCACGCTGGTCTGGCTCACCAGGAGCAGCGGCGCGCCCAGCTTGCCGGCGACGGGGGCGGCGGTGAGCGCGTCGGGGAAGCTGAACCCGTTGGTGATGAACACGACCGGGACGCCCGGGGCGAAGCTGGCGGCGCTGATCGCCGCCGAGGTATCGAACCGGGTGATCCCCGCCAGCCGGCTCACGGTGCCGCCGGTGTAGGCGCCCAGCGAGCGCATCGTGGCGTCGCTGACCATACCGGGCCCGCCCAGGACGACGATCCGGCCGGGCTTGAGCCGGGCCAGCTCGGCGGCGATGACCGGGGGCACGCTGGTCTGGCTCACCAGGAGCAGCGGCGCGCCGAGCTTGCCGGCGACGGGGGCAGCGGTGAGCGCGTCGGGGAAGCTGAACCCGTTGGTGATGAACACGACCGGGACGCCCGGGGCGAAGCTGGCGGCGCTGATCGCCGCCGAGGTATCGAACCGGGTGCTCCCCGCCAGCCGGCTGACGGGCGTCGGGTTCCGGACGAGGCGGAACGTGGATGTCGCCTTCAGGGGCGGGTTGCCCCAGCCGTCGCTTGCCGTCAGGTGCCAGCGGTAGGTGCCGTCCGGAGCGAGGGCGCCACCGGCGAACCCGTCCCAGCCAGTTGCCGCGGTCCTTCCCGTCCCGCTCCGGGTCTCGAGGGTCGAGCCGGACGCATCCTCGATCGCGAGGGTCCACGTCGTCGACTCCGACAGGGCAACGGAGAGCCGGTAGACGTCCCGGTCGCCGTCCCCGTTGGGCGTGAACAGGGCATTGCCGTCGCTGACCGACCACACCGCAGGTGACACGCTGTCCCGTGGCGTCGCGTCGCCGCCGGCGATCCAGCCGGTCGTCGCTCCGTCCAGGGACTGGATGTCGAGGAGCTCCGCTCCGTCGGGCGCGGCGGCGACGGCCGAGACACGGAGCCGCGCACCCAGGGGCAGCGTCGCGATTGGCGCGGGCGACACGGGCTGGGCCGCCGTGTCGGTGGTCGAGCCGTCGATCGCGCCCCCGGCCGCGGCGTCGTCGGCTGTGGCGTACACGGGCACGTTGTCCACCGCCGTGCTCGCCGACCCGGGCGCCTGGAAGGTCGCGGGGTCGGTGTCCGTGGCGGCGTACGTCGCCCCCGTCACGTCCGCGGTCGTGAGGCTGGGCAACCCCGTCATCGCACGGTAGTAGTCACCTGCCGTGGTGTCGGGATCCAGCTGATACGTGTACCCGGGCGAGCGCACCGACGGATACGACATCAGGTGCCCGTTGGCGTCCGGCATCGTGCGCCATAGCTGGTCCACGGTCTGCCGCGTGGTGAACAGCCGGCTGATGTAGCCGGCGTGGCTGTGCCCATCGGCGATGACCGCGCGGGCGCCCGCCTTGAGGAACGCGGAAGCGTAGTTGTCAACGCGCTGCCGGGCCACGTCGAGTGTCGGCTCCGCGAGACCCGGCTCCGAGCTGCCGCCCGCGTAGCACAGGTGGAACAGGAGGACGACGGCATTGGGGGCCGGGGTCAGCGTGGCGATGGACGGCTCGCCGTAGTACTTGAGCTCGTAGTCGGAGAGCTTGCCGTCGCCGTTGACGTCGTAGTTGAGCCCGAAGCCGTCCTTCGTCGTGTACTTCGCGTCGTATGCGTACGGGCTCGGCCAGCCGTTGCCGTGGCCCATGTACACGACGATCGAGGCGCCGTTGACGGCGGCCTTCACATTCGTCCACGTCGCGTTGGGGCTGTAGACCCGCACCACGTTGTCCGTGTACCTGGTCGCCTCCGCGTAGACCTGGTCAGCGTAGGAGCGGTAGTTGGCGGTCAGGCCGTGCACCGCCCCCACGATGATCGCGACCTTGGGGTTCGCCGCGGCGAAGGCGGCGGGAGCGGCGGCCGGGGCGAAGGCGCCGATGCCGGCAAGCAGCGCGGCGACCAGGGCGAACGGGATCTTGCGCAATGGGGTGGCTCCGGTGGAGGCGATGCGCCCGGCGCGATGCATCCGGGCCCGCATGAACGCCTCCACAGCGTCGCCGGTCGAGCCCTCCGGGCCAATCGCGGGATGGTCACCCGCGGCGTGGCCCTTTCGGACCCACGGGGTCCGGAGCCGTCGGGTCCGGTGCGGTCCGGCGCAGGGCGCGGGTGGTGCGGCGGACCGGCGGCGCGGGTCGACGGCGCGGGTCGTTCAGCGCGGGTCGTTCAGCGGACCGGCGGCGCGCGCCGCCCGGCTCAGGCGCCCCGGAGCGAACGGACGAGCGCCGGGACCGCGTCGGCGAAGGCCTCCCGCCAGTGGCGCATCGGCTCCCCGCCGGGCAGCGGCGTGGGCTCCAGGACGGCCCACAGCGGTGGCGTGGACGCGCGCTGCCAGGTGGACGCCGGCACGTCGACGACCTGGACGTCGATCCGCGCCGCGCGCAGGATCTCGCGGGCCCAGCCGGCCCGGGAGACGCGCCCGCCGTTGACCAGGTGGTGGACCCTGACGCGGCCTCCGGCCGTGGCCAGCTCATCCGCGCCCAGCAGCTCGCAGATCGCCTCGGCGAGGTCCGGCGCATACGTCGGGGTCCCGGTCTCGTCCGCGACGACCGGCAGGCGCTCACCGGCATCGCGTGCCCGCAGGGCGGCCGCGGTGATCCTGGCCGGGAAGTCGTTGCCCGGCGGCCCGTGGAGCCACGCGGTGCGCACGATCGCCAGCCGCGGCCTCGCGCCGCCGGCGGCGCCGGCGCCGGAACTCGCGCCCAGGAACGCGGCGGACGCTGCCCGCTCCCCCGCCAGCTTGCTCGCCCCATAGGCGTTGATCGGGTTCGGATCGTCATCCGGCGCGTAGCCCAGCCCGTCGGTGCGGCGGCCGTCGAACACCTCGTTGGTCGAGACCAGCACCATGTCCACGCCCGATGCCGCGCACGCCCCCGCGAGCAGCCCGGCGGCCGCGCCGTTGCGGCGCATCGCGAGATCCGGGTCCCGCGCGCAGCCGTCGACATCGGTCCAGGCGGCCGCGTGGACGACGGCCTCGGGCCGGTCCCGCTCGATGAGTGCCGCCACCGAGTCCGCGGTCAGCGTGTCCAGGTCAAAGGCCGGCCGGGACCAGGCGATCGGGCCCAGGGGACCGGTGAACGGCGATTCCTCGAGCGCCTCGATCAGCGCCCGGCCCAGCCGGCCCCCGGCGCCCGTGACCGCGACGCGCATCGTCAGGCTTCCGCGCCGTCCGTCGCCGGCGCCTCCTCCGAAACGCCCCGGCCGTTGGCCAGCCGGTCGGCGTACTGGCGGGCGTAGTACGTGTCCCAGTCGCCCGTGCGGGCCCGGGCGACCCATTCCGGATGATCCCGGTACCACGCGACGGTCGCCGGCAGGCCGTCGTCGAACGGGACCCGCGGACGCCAGCCCAGCGCCGCCAGCTTCGACCCGTCCATCGCGTACCGCCGGTCGTGCCCGGGCCGGTCCGGCACGGACCGGACCAGCGACCAGTCGCGACCCGCGGCGCCCAGCAGGCGCCGGATCACGTCCCGGTTCGGGAGCTCCGTCCCGCCGGGTACGTTGTACGCTTCGCCGGACGTGCCGTGGTGCAGGACGAACTCGATGCCGGCGGCATGATCGGCGACGTGGAGCCAGTCGCGGATCTGCATCCCGTCGCCGTACATCGGCAGCGGCTCGCCGGCCAGCGCGTTGGTGACGAACAGGGGGATCAGCTTCTCGGGGTGCTGGTACGGGCCGTAGGTGTTCGAACCGCGGGTGATCACCACGTCCAGCCCGTAGGTCACGTGGTAGGCGCGGACCAGGAGCTCGCCGGCCGCCTTGGCCGCGGCGTACGGGCTGCGGGGCGCGAGGCTGTCGGTCTCCACGCTCCGGCCCTGCTCGACGGAGCCGTAGACCTCGTCCGTGCTCACCTGGAGGAGACGAGGAGGCGTGGCGCGGCCGCCGGCCCGGGCCCGTTCCGACTCGCGTCGGACGGCTTCCAGCAGCACGTGGACGCCGATCACGCCCGTGCGCAGGAACGCCTCGGGGTCCAGGATCGAGCGGTCCACGTGCGTCTCGGCGGCGACGTTGACGATCGCGTCCGCCCGCGCGGCCAGCGGCTCGACGGCTTCCGGATCCGCGATGTCGCCGCGGACGAAGGCGAAGCGGGCGGCCTGCTCGGGGTCCGACTCGACCGCCTCGAGGTTCGCCCGGTTGCCGGCGTACGTGAGCTTGTCGAGCACGGTGACCCGGGTGCCGTCACGCCGCGCCAGGATGTCGCGGACCAGCTGGCTGCCGATGAAGCCGGCCCCGCCCGTGATCAGGAGATGGGCGCCCGGGGAGACATGGTCGGTGCTCACTTCGCGTCGTTCGGGTGGGCCGGCGGCGGGGGCAGCGTGCCCGCCTCGTCGTCGGCGGACGCGAGCTCCGCGGCGCGCAGCAGGCTGGACACGGTCCCCGCGTCGGCCCATTGGCCGTCGTACACGCGGGTGAACAGGCCGCTGCGCGGGATGTAGTGGTTGAGGACGTCCGTGATCTCGAACTCCCCGCGGCCGGAGGGCGCCAGCGTCTCGATGACGTCGAATGCGTCGGGACGGAGGAAGTAGACGCCGATGGGGATCAGGTCGCTCTTCGGATGGGCGGGCTTCTCCTCGAAGCCGACGACGTTCCCGGCCGCGTCCAGCTCCGCGACGCCGAACCGCTCCGGGTCCGGGACCCGGTACAGCAGCGTGCCGGCGCCCCAGGGGCCCTGGTCGAAGTCCCGTGCCGTCTGCGCCTGGGCCGAGCCGCGGAGGATGTTGTCGCCCAGGACCACGCAGAAGGCGTCGTCGCCGATGAAGTCGCGGGCCAGGCCGATCGCGTGGGCGATGCCCAGCGCGCCGCGCTGGTACCGGTACGTGAGGTCGAGGCCGAAGTGCCGCCCGTCGCCGAGCAGCTCCACGATGTCGCCGACGCTCTTGCCGCCGACGATGACCATGACCTCGCGGATGCCCATGCCGGCCAGCGTGTCGAGCGGGTAGTAGATCATCGGCCGGTCGTAGATCGGCAGCAGGTGCTTGTTGGTGACGATCGTGAGCGGGAACAGCCGGCTGGCGGTGCCACCCGCGAGGACGATGCCCTTCATCGGCGAGAGCCTAGCAGGACGGCGCGCCGGGGCGCGGGTCAGGATCCCGGGGACGCGGCGGGCGTCGGCCGGGGCGTCGGCTTCGGGGCCGGGGTCGGCGTGTAGCAGGGCACCTCGCCGTCCGGCACCGTCCCGCTCGTGCCGCACGGGACCGGCTGCTGGTCCACCGGCGGCAGGCCACCCTGGTAGTCGGTGATGATGAGCGCCAGCTCGAACGTGTCGAGGTTCGCGGCGGGTGCCAGGAACGCCGTCTGGACGACGGCGTTGGCATCCCGCTGGACGTCCACCACGGAGCCCAGGACCAGGCCCTTCGGGTACGGCGAGCGGATGCCGCCGGCCAGCTCGATCCCGGCCGTGAACACCTCCTCGCCGAGGTTGATCGGCACCGACGAGTCGATCTTGCCCATGATCAGCACCCCGCCCGACTGGCCCACGATCTCGCCGGTGGCGCCGCTGTTGAGCAGCTGCCCGACCACGACGGACGTGCCGTCGCTGATCAGCGTCAGCGTGGAGAAGTTGGGGCCCAGGTCGGTCACCCGCCCTGCCAGCGCACCGCCCTGGACGATCACGACGTCGCCCTGCTCGATCCCGTCCTGGCTGCCCTTGTCGAGGGTGACCAGCCGCCGGCTCTCGATCGTCTCGCGCCCGATGACCCGCGCCGCCACCGTGGCGTGATCGAAGCCGCTCTGGAGCTGGAGCAGCGCGGTCAGCTGGTCGTTCTCGCGCTTGAGCGGCTCCAGGCGCGCGTTCTCGTTGGTCAGCCGCTCGTTCTCGTCGCGGAGCGCCGCGTTGTCGGTCCGGAGCTGGTCGATCTCGGTGAACGCGCCCACGACGCCCGCAACCCCGTCGGCGACGCCGGCGATGGCGCCCTGCAGCGGCCGGAGCGCGAACGACATCCCGTTCTGGAGCTCACGGACGTAGGGATTGGCGGAGAACGCCATGAGCAGCAGGGTGATCGCGATGAGGACCACGAACACGATCCCCCGGCGTCTGGCCTGGCGATTGGCGAGCAGCGAGGTCATGACGCGAGCTCCGGGTGCGGGTACCGGCCAGCCGGGGCCCGCCAGGACGGCGGTCAGCGGGGCGGGCGGCTGTACGTCTCGGCGACGAGCACGCGCTCCATCGCCGGGCTGGACAGCTCCTGGAGCACCACGCCCGTGCCACGCGCCACGCAGGTCAGTGGATCGTCCGCCACGTGGACGGGCATCTGGGTGGCCTCGGCGACCCGCCGGTCCAGCCCGGACAGCAGCGCGCCGCCACCGGCCAGCACGATCCCCTGGTCCATGATGTCGGCCACGAGCTCCGGGGGCGTCTCCTCGATCGTGTCCTTGATGGTGTCCACGATCTGGGCGACGGAGCCCTCGATCGCCTCGCGGATCTGGTCGGCGCCCACCTCGACCGCGCGGGGCAGGCCGGTGAGCAGGTCCCGCCCGCGGAGCTGGACCCGCTGGCTGTCCCACTCGCCGGGGTAGGCGGACCCGATCGCGATCTTGATGTCCTCCGCCGTGCGCTCGCCGAGGAACAGGTTGTACTCGCGCCGGGCGAAGGCCACGATCTCCTGGTCCATCTCGTCGCCACCGATCCGGATCGAGCGGCTGACCACGATGCCGCCCAGCGAGATGACGGCCACCTCCGTGGTGCCGCCACCGATATCGACGATCAGCGAGCCGGACGGCTCGGAGACCGGCAGCCCGGCGCCGATCGCGGCCGCCATCGGCTCCTCGATCAGGCGGGCCCAGCGGGCACCGGCATTGAGCGCGGCGTCACGCACGGCGCGCTTCTCGACCTCGGTCACGCCGGACGGGATCCCCAGGAGCATCCGGGGTCGCGGAATCAGCCCCACGCGGTCGTGCACCTTGTGCACGAAGTACTTGATCATCTGCTCGGTCACGTCGAAGTCGCTGATCACGCCGTCCCGGAGGGGGCGCACCGCGATGATCGAGGCCGGCGTCCGACCGACCATGCGCTTCGCCTCGGCGCCGATGGCGAGGACGCGCTTCGTCTTGGCATCGATCGCCACGACCGACGGCTCGGAGATCACGATCCCCCGGTCGCGGACGTGCACCAGCGTGTTGGCCGTGCCGAGGTCGATGCCGATGTCACGGGAGAAGAGGCCGAACAGACGGTCGAGCATGCTGGCGGGCAGATCCTTGCTGCGTGGACTCGGGCGCCTGCGACGGCGCGGGCGCGGCGACCGGGACGGCCGCGGCTGAGGCGGGGGTCGGGGCCCACACGCGAGATCGGCGAGCGAGCCCGTGCAGTATACCCGCGCCCGGAGGGCGGCCCCGGGCAGCGTCCATCCCGGGGGCCACCGTCGCGGCGAGGAGCCCGCCCTCGTCGTGCCGGGCTACCGCCAGATCGGCTGGCCCCCATGCTCGCCCACCAGCAGCCGCCCCTCGGCAAACCGCCCGAGCCTGAACGGCGCGATGTCCACGGAGCGTGCGGCACCGTCCAGGATCAGCTCCGCCATGCCCAGGCCGATCCCAGGCGCAGTCTTGAACCCCGTGCCGCTGTGGCCGCAGTCGAGGTAGAAGCCGTCGGGGCCGGCCTGCCCGAGGATCGGCCGCTGGTCCGGCGTCAGGCCGTCCTGCCCGCTGTGGGCCGACTGGAACGTGCCGTCCACGAGGCCCGGCACCCGCCGGATGACGCGTTCGGTGACCCGGAGGGCGAAGCCCGGCTCCGCCTCGGCGGTGTCCCGGTCGGGGTCGCCGCCCATGCCGTTCTCATCCTCGAGCCCGACCAGGACGAGCCCGGCGCCCTCGGGACGCAGGTACTGGGCATTGGGGTTGTCGATCACCACCGGGAGCGGCCGCGCCACCGTCGCCGGCACGCCCACGTAGCCCGTGTCGTGGCGCCACACGGTGACCGGGATGTCCAGCCCGACCAGCGCCGCCACGCGCGCGGCCCAGCCGCCGGCGACGTCGACCACGACCGGCGCGGCGAACGAGCCCTTCGTCGTCTCGACCCCGGCGACCCGCCCGCCGGCGACCGGGATCGCGGTGACCGCCGCGCCCCGGACCAGGGTGGCCCCGCGATCCCGGGCGGCGCGCAGGAAGCCGGCCGCGGTCCCCGACGGATCCGCGTAGCCCGACTGCGGCTCGAAGGCCGCCAGCTCGCCGTCCGCCACGGCCACCGCCGGGGCGATCCGCCGGATCTCGTCGGCGTCGACCACCGACGTCTCGATTCCCAGCGCCTGGTGTGCCGCCACGTTCGCCCGCAGCCTCGCTTCGCCCTCTGCCGGCTCGACCCACAGGAACCCGGTCTTCGTGAACCCGCACTCGCCTCCCACGCGTTGGGCCCAGTCCCGGAAGTACGGGAACGACGCCCACGCGAGCTTCGTCTCCGCCAGCAGGTCGTAATGCATCCGGACGAGGCCGCTCGACCGCCCGGTGGCGCCGGCCGCCACCCCCGACCGTTCCACGACGAGCACGCGTGCGCCGCGCTCCGCGAGGTGGAAGGCCAGGCTGGCCCCCTGGACGCCGGCGCCGATGACGATGGCGTCGGCCGTGGCGGTCGTGGCGGTCATGGCGGTCGTGGCGGTCATCGTTCGCGAATCCTCCTGCTGCCGGCGGCTCCGCGGCGTGACCGGGTGGCCCATCGGTGCGAGTATGGCCGGTGCGAGCGGCGACAGGGAAGGGTACCTCGGGCGGGGTAGGCAATCGCGCGCATCGCGATCTGTCCCGCCCAGCTCGTCGGACCGCCCCGTAGCCCGGCGCAAGAGGTCGAACACAGGTTGTGCCGCTGATGGAGGTCCAGGCGCTCGAGCTGACCACGGGCGTGCCCGGTCCCGGGAACATCCGCCGCGTGGAGCCCGGCACTGGGCACGATGTGCCGCGTCCCGTGGCCGCGCCGCCCGGCGACACCGGTCGCCGCTCTCGTGCTGCTCGCCTACACGGCGGCGTCGATCGCGGCGGGCCTGGGCGCTGTCGCCTGGACCACGCTCACGGTCCCGATCCTTCCCGGCATCGATCCCGGTCTCGCCGGCACCGTGTTCGGCGGCAGCGTCGGCGGGACGTTGCTGTGGATCGCGTTCGGTCTCCTGGGCTCGCTGCGCATCCTGCCGGTACCGGGCAGCCTTGCGGTGTGGACATTCCACCTGCCGTTCATCGCCGCGGCAATGACCCTCGGCGGGCCGACTGCCGGCGCATGGGTCGCCTTCCTGTCCACCATCGAACTCCGGGAGCTCGAATCCCAGCCCTGGTACGGCGTGCTCGCGAACCACTCGGTCATGGCCCTGGCGGCCGTCGCCGGCGGGCTCACGGTCCAGGCCGCGCATGCCGCGCTCTCGAACATCGGGGCCGATCCGGGCCTGACGGGGCTCGTCACGACGGGCCTCGGCACGGTCGTCCTGGCGGTCATCGCGGACGGTGTCGCCGCCGGGACCATCGTGCTGCGGGAGCATCTGTCGCCGCTCAGCGTCCTCGAGATCCTGCTCAAGTCGCTGGGCCCGATCACCCTGGCCGAGATCGGGCTGGCCTGGGTGTTCGTCGCCCTGTTCACCACGACCGGCTGGTGGGCGCCGATCGTGGTCGCGGGCCTCGTCCTGCTCGTCTGGCCACACGAGGGTGTCGAGTTCATCGATCCGCTGATGAAGCTGCCGCGCATGCGGACCTTCCAGCGAGAGCTCGACGGCGTGCTGGCCCGGACGCGGCGGGGCCTCGCGCGCGGTGGCCTGCTGCTGGCGCTGGATCTCGACGGCTTCGGCCAGGTCAACAAGGACCTCGGGCAGCACGTGGGCGACGAGGTGCTGGCGGAGATCGGGGAACGGCTGCGCGGGCTCATCCGCAGCACCGACCTGGCCGGCCGGCTCGGCGGCGACGAGCTGGCGATGTTCTACGTCGGGGCCGTGGACCTGCCGACCGCACGGCGGCTGGCGGCGCGCGTCGAGACCGCTATCCGGAGGCCGATCGCGACATCGGCCGGCGATGTCCAGGTGGGTGTGTCGATCGGGGCGATCATCATTCGGCCGGCGGCCGAGATTCCGTCCAGGGCCACCCTCATGCAATGGGCCGACGGGGAGATGCAGGCCGCGAAGCAGGCGCGCAAGGCCGGCCAGGCGGATCCCGGGATCCGGTTCCACCCATACGGCAGCGCGACCTGGACGCCAGCGAGCGACTGACCTGATTGCGCCCACTGACGACGGCCGGGATCCGGCAGGCTCCGACCCGCCGGACGCTCGCGACACCCGCCGTGTCCGCCTCGACGCACGGTTCCCCGCGGGCGACAATCCTCGCATGGACGTTCGCCGTGACGTGATCGACCGGCTCGAGAGCGGATCGGTCCGTTACTTCGTGACCGGGTCGGAGGCGCTTGCGATCCACGGCGTCGCCTACCGCGCCACCAACGACATCGACATCCTCCTGGACATCGAACCGGCCGGCTACGAGTCGCTCATCCGGCCGCTGTTCGAGCCGGTGTACCTCGTGAACGACCTGCTCCGCGTGCCCGCGAGATGGCTGGGCAGCGTGATCCACATCGAAGCGGTGGGTAAGGCCGACCTGATCGTGCGAGACCGTGACCGCTGGGGGGCGGCCGCATTCGACCGCCGGCTGAGATGGAGCGACCCGGCCCTTGGCGAGGTCTGGGTATCGACGGTCGAGGACCTCCTGATCGCCAAGCTGGAGTTCACCGGTGGCACGCTCGATGGGCTCCAGGGCCGCGACTGCATCCGGATCGTCCAGGCCTTCCCGCGTATCGACCTGGCATACGTGCGGTCCCACACGGCGTCGCTGAGGCTGGACGGCCTGCTCGACGAGGTCCTGGCCCATGCTCGCTGAGGCCCCGGGGGAACGGGAGCTGCTGGCGCGCGAGCTCCGGGAGGCACCGGAGGCGCGGGCCGCGCGGCGCGCGTACGAGCGATGGGTCACCTGCGAACGCGTGTGGGATGCGATCGAGCGCGATGGGGTCGATGGCGACGGCGAACGCGCCCGGTTCCTGGCGGCTCGACTGTGGCCCGACCTGCCGCCGCCGGCGGTGGACAACCTGGTTCGGCACGTCCGGGAGCGAGGCGGATCGGGAGAGCACCTGGACCGGCCGCGGCGAGCCGAGCATGTCGTCGGCGAGCGCCTTGCGGCGCTGATGCGGGCCCACGGATACCCGACGGAGCCGCCCCCGGGGGCTCAAGCTACGCGGCGCGCGGAGACCCGGCCCGGTCGAAGGTGACGCCCCGGTCGCGAAGCGAGACCCAGGCGTCGTGCCCGATCACCACGTGGTCCAGCACGTCCACGTCCAGCAGTCGGCCGGCGGCGATCGCCTCCGCCGTCAGATGGAGATCGTCCGGGCTGGGCGTCGGGTCGCCGCTCGGGTGGTTATGGCACAGCACCACGCCCGACGCGTCCAGCCGCACGGCGTCCCGGAACAGCTCGCCGACCCGGACGAGCGAGGCCGACACGTTGCCGACGTAGACCGTCGACACCCGCTGCACGACGTTCTTCGCGTTCAGGCTCAGCACCCGCAGCTCCTCCCGCTCGAGGCGTCCCATCTCCACCATCAGCCGGTCCGCCACGTCGCGCGGCGAGCGGATCGTCCAGCGGCCTGCCGGCCAGTCCGCGACGGACCGCCGTCCGAGCTCGAACGCCGCCGCCAGGCGAGCCGCCTTGGCCTCGCCGACGCCGGGGATCGCGGCCAGCTCCAGGTCGGTCGCGCGTGCCAGGGCGCCGACGCTCGCGTGACGCCGGAGGGCCTCCTCCGCCAGCTCGACCGCGCTCCGCCCGCCCGACCCGGTCCCCCAGATCAGCGCGATCAGCTCCGCCGCCGAGAGGCCCCCGGGCCCGCGCAGGGCGAGCCGCTCACGGGGACGCTCGGCGGCGGGCAGGTCGCGGATCGAGCGCGACGCGGTTCGATGGGCCGGGGCGGCAGCCACCGGGACGTCCCGATCGGTCAAGGCCCACCTCCCGTGGGGACGGCGGGTGAGGGGGATCATGGACGGGCGGGCGAGGCGTCCCCGGGGCCCGGACGACGGAAGCCCGCCGATTTCCCCCGCCATCCGGACCCGGGAACACGACGAAGCCTACGCAGCGGCGCTCACCCCGCACTCATCGGCGACTTCGCCGCCACTTGCGCCCGGGGCCGCGCTCTCCGGGACGCCCCGGCGCCGGTCAGCCGGCTCCCGCCGCCGCGAACAGCGCCAGCACCTGCAGGCCGTTGAACACCGCGTGCAGCCCGATCGCGGCATACAGCGAACGGCGGGTGAGGAACACCCAGCCCAGCGTGAGGGCCACCGGCAGCAGCGCCACGAACGAGAACAGCGCCCGCTGCGCGCCCTCCGCGAACGAGGCGTCGCTGAGCGTGACGACGTGTGCGATGGCGAAGAACACGGCTCCCCGCACGATCGCGGACCGGGCGCCCGCCGCGCGCGCCCAGGCCGTCGTCGCGAAGCCGCGGAAGAACAGCTCCTCGCCGATCGGCGCCAGCACCGCCGCCGAGGCGAGGTTGGCGAGGAGCCCGAGCGCGTCGCCGGACTCGGGCAGCGCGCTGGGCGCCGGCTGCACGAACCGCCCCAGCACCCCGCCCAGCGCGATCGTCACGGCCAGCACCGGGAGGGCCAGCACCGCCCCGACCGCCAGGTCACGAACGGCACCGCGCACGGACACCCGGAGCCCCATGTCGGCCCACGAGAGGGCTCCGGGACCCACGACGAGCAGCCGCACCACGGCGACGTAGATCAGCGTCGTGAGGACCAGGGACAGCGTGGTCGCGACGGGCGAGCGGGAATCGAGCCCCAGGGCCGACAGGGGGGCCAGGATGAGGATGATGGCGACGAGGGTCAGGACGATGACGGTGATGAACGCCAGGACGGGCGACGGGCCACGGTAGGCGAGATCGAGGCGCCGCCCGCGCTCCACCGCCTGGGAGCCGCCGGCGGCCAGCAGGCCCAGCCCCAGCACCAGGGCCCCGGCGAGGAAGATCCAGGCGGCGGCACCGCTCCCCGCGGCCAGGAGGGACACGAGGATCACGGCCAGGCCCATCACCGTGCCGATCCAGCCGACCAGGTACAAGGCCGGCACCGCCCGTCCCTCGAGACTGAACAGGGAGGGGGGCGGGACCGCGTGCGTCATGCCGGCCGCGGCGTCGACCTCCGGGCCGGGGGTCGGCGCATCGGGGTCGTGGTCGGAGGGGGCCGTCAAGGCTCCGGGATGGAGCCCGGGGCGCTGCGCGGACCGGGCGAGGAGCGCGGGGTCTGCCGGACCGAGGCGGTGCGGCTCGTGGACCGGACCGCCGGTCGGCTGGACGTCGGCTCGAGTCGCTCGGGCCCGGCCAGGCCACCCGAGATCGGCTCGAACGAGGCGAGGTCGGCGCGCTCGAAGTCGCGGCCGCACCAGGCGCACAGGGACCAGTCGAGACCCACCAGGCGCCCGCAGTTCGCGCACACGCGGTTGAGCCGGGTCCGGCAGGTGGGGCAGATGATCCAGTCCTCGTGGACCCGGCGGGCGCAGGTCGGGCAGGTCCGGATCGACTCGACCTCCGCGAGCAGCGCCTCCTCGGCGAGATTGCGCTCGTAGACCTCGCCGATCTTCTCCTGCGGCCGGATGATCCGGTAGACGATGATCCCGAACGGGAACACCACCGGCGTGAACAGCACGATCAGGGCGGCCGCGATGTACGGCATCACCGGGTTGTCGGTCCGCAGCTGCATGTCGCGGAACGCCCAGTACGCGGCGGCGAGCCAGACGATCACCACGTAGACGGCGATCGCCTGGGCCGTGAGATGCACGATGGGGTTCGCGAAGAACCCGCCGATCGTGTCGCCGATCGTGTTCAGGATGTCTTGCATGCGGTGGGTGCAGCCTCCCAGCGGGGGCGGGATGCGGCCGCGGCCGAGCGGCGACCGGCAGTGTAACAGGGCGCACCCGGTCCACCGTTGCGCCGCGCTCACAGACGCGCCGCGCGCCGCGCTGGTGACGCGGCGTCAGCGGCGAGCGGACTCGAGCGTCCAGGCGGCGGCGCGGAACGCCGCCCCGACCCCGACCAGGACGAGCCCGCCCAGCCAGATCGCGACCCAGGTCGCCACGACCCCGAGGACGGCCAGCGGCTGCCGGCCGTCCTCGAGGAGCTCGCGGACGCGCGCCCACCCGGTCGCGGACGCGAGCAGGGTGGGCGCGACCAGCAGCAGCACCACGCCGAGCCCGATCAGCGCCGTGGGCAGGATCCGGTGCGGCCGGCGGACGATGTCCGCCCAGCCCAGCAGCCACGCGGCGACCACGCTCCGCCGCTCCAGGACGAGACGCCTGACCGCCACGGCCGCCGCTGCATCCGCGAGCAGCCACGTGACACACACCCCGGCGATCGACCACGGGACGGCGAGGATCACGCGGACGGGCAGCGGGGTGGCCAGGTCGCCCGGCAGGACCAGCTCGTGGTACGCGGCGTCATACATCGGACGCCAGGCGACCAGCGCGGCGACGGCCACCGGCACCAGCGCGAGCAAGCGGACGATGGCGATCCGCCCGGCCCCGTGCGCGGCGACCAGCTCCGGCGCCGGCCCGGCCAGCCCCTCGTCGGCCGCCGCCTCCAGGGCCACCGCGATCCCCTGCCGTTCCGCCCATCCTCCGATCCACGTCCCGAGCGCCACGACGACCACGACTCCCACCGTCGCCGCGGCGATCAGGGCCACCAGGGACGCCGACGGGCCCCCGAACACGAGCGTGCTCACCGGGCCGCCCAGGGCGTTCTGGAGGCCGGTGGGCGTCGGCAGCACGAGGATCGGCCACGCGACCAGGATCAGGCCGCCGCCGGCCAGGAACCCAGCCAGACCGAACGCCCACGATGCCGGCCGCGTCAGGGTGACCACGAACGCGGCGGCGATCGAGGCGCGCCAGGGGATCCGCGCCGGACGCCCGGCCGGCACCGCGGTCACGGCTGGAGGCTGGCTCCCGGGGAAGCCGTCAGCTCGCCCAGCCGCTGGAGCGCGGCCTGGACCTTCTGCATCTCCGTCCCGTACGTCGCGAAGTCGCCGTTCCGGAGGGCCGCCTGCGCGGCCTCGAAGTGCTGGTTCGCGTACGCGATGAGCGCGCTCACGTCGGACGGGAGCCCGCCACCGGGCGGCAGTGTCGGCGGCGGCGTCGCGGAGGCGCCGGCCGACGGGGTGGGTGCCGGCGTGGGCGAGGCTGACGGCGAGCCGCCCTGGGCCTGCAGCAGGGAGGTCAGCGCCTCGCCCAGCGTGTTGGCCCACACGACCGTGGTCGGGCTGGCGAGGACGATCTTCTGGAACTCGGGGAAGGCAGAGGACGTGGACTGCAGGTAGACCGGCTGCAGGTAGAGCAACGAATCGTTCACGGGGACCACGATCAGGTTGCCCCGGATGACCCGGCTGCCGCTCTGGTTCCAGAGCGTGATCTGGGCGCTGATCGTCGGATCCTGGTCGATCCGCGCCTCGATCTGGGCCGGGCCGAAGATCGTGGTGTCGGCGGGGAACTGGTACACGCGGACGGTGCCGTAGTTGGGCGCGTCGTTGCGCGCGGCCACCCAGGCGATCATGTTCGGCCGGTTGGCGGCGATCATCGGCTGGAGCAGCAGGAACTCCGCCCTGGGTTCGCCCGGCATCCGCATCACCACGTAGTAGGCCTCGGACGGGAGCGTCTGCTCGTTGGTCTGAGCCTCGGGGACCGTCCAGCGGTCGTTGTTGGAGAAGAACACCAGCGGGCTGGCCACGTGGTAGCGGCCGAACACCCGGGTCTGGACGTTGAACAGCTCCTCGGGCACCCGCAGGTGGGCGGCGATCCCGGCCGGCATCCGGTCGATCGGCTCGAACAGCGAGGGGAAGATGCCCTGCCAGGCCCGGACGATCGGATCGCCCGGGTCGGCCACGTAGAAGTGCAGGGAGCCGTCGTACGCGTCCATCGTGATCTTCACGCTGTTGCGCACGTAGTTGAAGTCACCTCCCGCGAGGCCGGACCCTGCCCCCAGGCCGCCCGGGTCGAACGGCGTCGCGTGCGGGAACGCATTGCTCACCGTGTACGCGTCCTGGACGTAGACCAGGCGCCCGTCGCCGTCCACGACGAGGTACGGGTCCTTGTCGAAGCGCAGGAACGGGGCGATCATGCCCAGCCGGTCGGACAGCGTCCGGTGGAACAGCAGCTGGCTCGAGGACTGGATCTGGTCCGAGATCAGCAGGTCCAGGTCCCGGAAGCGGAGCGCGAACAGCAGCCGCGAGAGCGTCGAGTCCAGCTTGATGCCCGTCTGCCCGGTCCACGACGTCTTCTCGTCGCTGCTCCCGGCCCCGGTGTCGCGCGGGAAGTCGAACTCGGACTGGCGGGCGCCCACGACGACGTAATGGTCGTCCGCCTCGCCGAAGTAGATCCGCGGCTGGGTGACCGGAGGCGCGCCGGACAGCGAGATGGGCGGCAGGTCGCGGATCCAGAGGCGCGGCTGGCCCTCCGGCGTGACCTCGTTGACCGGCACCATCGCGAGCCCGATCCCGTGGGTGTAGATGACCCGCTGGTTCACCCAGCTGGTGGCGTCCGGGTTCTTCTGGACCGCGAGTTCCCGCCCGGACAGCATCACCTGCCGCAGGCTGCCGTTGACCAGGTAGCGGTCGGTGTCCACGTCCACGAAGTCGTAGTACTGGCGGACCGTCTGGAGCTGGTCGAGCGTGGTCTGGAGCGGCCGGTAGTCCCACAGCCGGGCGTTCGAGAACGTGTCCGGCTCGGCGTCGATCGACGCCCGGGTCAGGGCCTGGTCCCCCCCGTACGATTTCGACTCCCAGCCGTCGATCCCGAACGCGAGCCGGGTCATCGCGATGTTGTTCGCGATGTAGCGCTCCTCCTGCGCAAACGTGTTGGGGTCGACCGTGAACCGCTGGATCGCTTCCGGGTACAGCCGGCCGAGCACGATCGAGGCCACGAACCAGACGCCGACGATGAGGCCCAGCGGCCACATCCAGCGGGTGAACGCGCCCGCCACGAGCAGCGCCCCGGCGAGCCCGGACAGGAAGGTCAGGACGTCGTAGGCCATGAACCGCGCGTTGGCGTCCGTGTACGCGACGCCCGTTGCGACCCCGGCGTTGCTGTACACGAGCTCGTACTTGTCCAGCTGGTAGCCGAAGGCGACCGACAACAGGTAGAGCCCGCCCAGCACCGCGAGATGGACGCGGACGCGGGTGACGAAGACCTCGCTGCCGCCGGTGGTGGCGACGAGGTACCGGGCGCCGGCGACGGCGAGCGATGCCAGCAGCAGGCCGTTGATCACGGACTGGATCTCACGGAAGAACGGCAGCTCGAACAGGAAGAAGCTGATGTCGCGGCCGAAGACCGGATCCGTGACGCTGCCGGTCGGCGAGAACGGGACGCGGTTCGCCCACAGCAGCAGCGTCTCCCACGCGCCGGAGACCGCACCCGCGACACCGATCGCGAGCAGGACCGCGAAGCCCGCGATCAGCCACCGCGCCAGCGGCACCAGGTCCGGCAGGTCCTCGGGCTCGAAGGAGAACGTCGACTCCCGGCGCCCGGGGGGTCCGGGCGGGGTACCGAACGGCCCGCGGAACTGGCCGCCCGCCATCCTGGCCCCGCGATCCGCCTGGCGCTGCGCCTCGCCGAGGCGCTGCGCCAGCGAGCGGAGGCGTCCGGGTCGCTCGGGATCGGGCGGGGGGACGAGGCGTCCGGCCAGCCACAGGTTGCCGAGCAGCACCACGGCGGCGATCACGACCGTGGCGACGAACAGCCCCGCCTGGGCGCCGAGCCGGGTCCAGAACACGCTGTCGAACCCGACGCTCTGGTACCAGATCACGTCCGTCCAGAGATCCACGGCGATCCCGCCGAGGATCAGGACGAGGACGATGATGATGATGACCGCGCCGATGCCCAGGCGCCCGAGGATGCCGCGCACGGACGGCGGCCGGGCGCCGTCCGTCGGGCCGCCCACGGGACGGGGAGGCCGCGGGCCGCGCGGTGGACCGCCGGCGGCCATGCGACGACGGCGCGGGCGGATCGGCGTGGGTTCCGGTGCCCCCCGGCCGGGGGGCTGCTCGGCGTCTTCGCCACCCTCGTCGGAGCCCTGGTCACCCTCGTCGGAGCCGGTATCGGAGCCAGTATCGGAGCCGGCGCCGGTCCCGCTGACCGCGTCCGTGTCCGTGTCTCCGGAGGGGGCCTCGGACGGCGCGTCGGGCGCGTCGGCGTCAGCGGCGTCATCGGGCGTATCGACGCCGTCCGGATCCGGGCGAGGCGATCGCCCTTCGGCCTCGGCGCGGCGGCGCTCCAGCTCTTTCATGAAGTCGTCGAACAGGTCGCGCATCGTGTTGAGTCTAGGCCCTTCCGGTGCGCGACGGATCAGGGACGCGACAGCGACTCCACGGATCGGCGGAAGCCGGACAGCACCTGCTCCGCGAGCTGGTTCGGGCGGAGCGTCGCGGCCAGGGCGGGCTCCCAGCGGAAGGCCGCGCGGATCGCCAGCGGACAGCGCCACGGGCGAGCCTCGTCCTCGGGCGGCACGAGCGGCGTGAGCCTGATCGCCAGGCGGCCGTTCTCCTCGCGGATCAGCCCGGACAGGGACCCGGCGAAGGAGGGGCCCAGGCGCAGCAGCGGCGGCTCGGGCGGGGGGCCGCCGGCGGGCGCCACCTCCCGGAAGCTGACGACGCCGTCGTCGTCCGCAACCCAGAGCACGGCCAGCCACCAGTCGTCGGGGCCATCCACGGGTCTCGCCATGCCGGCCTGGAGCCGGCGGTCGCCGACGCGCAGATCCTGCTCACGCAGGAACGAGGGACCGGGGTGCGGCAGGCGCTCGGGCACGAGGCCGAGGATACCGGCGTTGCGGGGTCAGGCGCCGGGGGCGGGCTCCCCGTCGTCGGGGCCGGCGGGCTCCGCGTCTTCGGGGCGGACCGGCTCCCCGTCTTCGGGGCGGTCGCCGGAGGCGTCCTCCGCCGGGGAGCCGGATGCGTCCTCACCGGCATCGGCGGGGGAGATCTGCGACACGTGGATCCCCTGCTGGGCGAGCACGTCGGACTTGAGCGCGACCGTCTCGGCCTCGAGGTCCGCGCGCTCGGCTTCGATCTTCAGGCGGAGCATCTCCCGGCGAACGTCGTCCGACGGCGGGGCGAACGACGCCGCCTCGGCGGGATCGCCTGCCTCCACCGCCACCTCGCCGGTGATGAACGAGAGGATCCGGTTCCGAGGTCGCGGGACCTCGGACCGGCCCCTGATGATGGCCTCGGCGTCGAGCGTGGTCACCCCCGGGAGCTGCGGCTCGGTCCCCGTCGCGCTGGTCAGCGTCGCCCCACAGGCGGGGCACCGCTCGACGTCCGGGGCAGGGAGCGCGGCCGAGCACCACGGACACCGGGTGATCGGACCGCTCATCGCATCGGCCATGTGCGCACTGTACCCGCCAGATCCAGGGGATCGCTCCCCCGTTCGTCCTAGGCCGCCGCCCCTACTCCCACTCGATCGTCGCCGGGGGCTTGCTGCTGATGTCGTAGACGACCCGGTTCACGCCGGGCACCTCGTTCACGATCCGGCTGCTGATCCTGCCCAGCACGTCGTAGGGAAGCTTCGCCCAGTCGGCGGTCATGCCGTCCTCCGAGGTCACGGCGCGGATCGCGACGACGTTGGCATACGTCCGCCCGTCGCCCATGACGCCCACGCTGCGAACGGGGGTCAGGATGGCGAACGACTGCCACACGCTCCGGTAGAGGCCGGCCGCCTTGATCTCGTCGATCACGATCCAGTCCGCGTCGCGCAGCGTGTCCAGCCGCTCGGCCGTGACCTCGCCGATGATCCGGATCGCGAGGCCGGGACCCGGGAACGGCTGGCGGTGGACCATCGCGGCCGGCAGGCCGAGCTCCAGGCCGACCAGGCGCACCTCGTCCTTGAACAGGTAGCGCAGGGGCTCGATGAGCTGGAACCGGAGGTCCGCCGGCAGGCCGCCGACGTTGTGGTGGGTCTTGATCTTCTGCGCGGTCTTGGTCTCCGACGTCGTGGACTCGATGACGTCCGGGTACAGGGTCCCCTGGGTCAGGAAGTCGATCCGGCCGAGCTTCGCCGCCTCCTCCTCGAACACGCGGATGAACTCGTCGCCGATGATCCGGCGCTTGTGCTCCGGGTCGGTGACCCCGGCCAGGCGGGCCAGGAAGCGCTCGCGCGCGTCCACCATGACCAGCTTCATGCCCAGGTTGGCCTCGAACGTCACGCGCAGGAGCTCCGACTCCTTCTTGCGCATCAGCCCGTGGTCCACGTAGATGCAGGTCAGCCGGTCGCCCACCGCCCGGTGCACGAGGGCGGCGGCCACGGCCGAATCCACGCCGCCGGACAGGGCGCAGATGACCTTGCCGTCGGAGCCGGTCTCGCGCGCGTGGCGATCGACGCGGTCGCGGATCTGCGTCACGGTGGACTCGACGAAGTTGGCCGGCGTCCAGCTCGGGGCGATGCCGGCGATCCCGATCACGAAGTTGCGCAGCACGTCGCGGCCGCGGGGCGTGTGGGCGACCTCGGGGTGGAACTGGATGCCGTACAGGTGCCGGTCCGGGGCGGCCAGGCCCGCGAACGGGGTGGACTCGGTCTGGGCAGTGGCGTGGAAGCCCTCCGGGAGCCTCGTGATCGAGTCGCCGTGGCTCATCCAGACCGGCTGCTCGCGGTCGATCCCCGTGAACAGGCCATCGTCCCGGGTGAGCTGGACGGTGGCCGGGCCGTACTCGCGCTTCGTCGCCGGCAGCACGTCCCCGCCCAGCTCCCTGGCCATCAGCTGGGCGCCGTAGCAGATGCCCAGGACGGGCAGGCGGCCGCTCCAGATCGAGGCGTCCGCCCTCGGGGCGCCGGCGTCGTAGACCGAGTTGGGGCCGCCGGACAGGATGATGGCCCTGACGCCGCGGCGCTCCAGCTCCGCGAGCGGCGTGTCATGGGGGAGCAGCTCCGAGTAGACGTTGAGCTCGCGGACGCGCCGGGCGATCAGCTGGGCGAACTGGGAGCCGAAGTCGAGGACGGCGACGATGCCGGGCTCGGGCGCCGCGGCCGGCGCGGGCGGGCGGTCGGCGGGCGTCCGTTCCGGGGCCGGCGCGTCGAGCGCGACCTCGAGATACGCCTCGACCTCGGCGTCGTCCGGCGCCAGGACCCGGTGGCCGGCGTTGGCGGCCTCCCCGTGGACGGTCTTGCCGCGCTGCCGGGCCGCGTCCGTGGCGGGCTGCTGTGACTCCTCCGGCTCGGTCAATGACGCCTCCCGCGCGGTCGTGCGATGGTGTGCGCAGAGTCTACCGGCCGAGCTCCCATGCGAGGCGACCATGACGCCGGCCGGCCGGCTCACGCCGACGCCCACAGGCGGAGAGGAGGGCCGGCCGCCAGGGGGCGAGAGCGGGCGCCTTCGGTGCGCGCGCGCGCTAATCGGGGACGATGTGGGTCCCCGTCTCGCCGCGCAGCGCCCGATCGATGTTCTCCGGGGTCGTGATGATCGCGTGCCTGCCGCCGGCCTCCATGTACCACAGGATCGCCTCGATCTTGGGCGCCATCGAGCCTGTTGCGAAGTGCCTGCCCTCGGCCAGGTACTGCCTGGCCTCGGAGACGGTGACACGGTCCAGCCATTGCTGGTCGGGCTGGCCGTAGTTGAGCGCGACCTTCTCCACCGCGGTCGAGATCAGGAACAGGTCGGCCCCGATGCTCTGCGCGAGCAGGCTGCTGGCGTAGTCCTTGTCGATGACCGCGGCCGTGCCGACGTACTCGCCGCCGCCCCTGTCGATGACCGGGATGCCGCCCCCGCCGACGGTGATGACGACCACCCCGGCGTTGAGCAGCGCCTTGACGGTGTCCAGCTCGACGACCTCCCTGGGCAGTGGCGAGGCGACGACGCGCCGCCAGCCGCGGCCGGCATCCTCGACCACCGACCAGCCCATCGTGGCCTGGCGGCGCCTGGCTTCGTCCTCGTCCATGAAGCCCCCGATGGGCTTGGTGGGGTTCTGGAACGCGGGGTCATCCCGATCCACCAGCACCTGCGTCACGACGGTCGCGACGTTGGTGCGGATGCCGCGCTGGAACAGCCAGTTCTGGAGGTTCTGCTGCAGCGCGTAGCCGATCGCGCCCTGGCTGTCCGCGCCGCAGACGTCCAGCGGGACCTCGTGCATGCCTTCGACCTTGGCGGCGATCTCCGACCGGCGGAGGATGAAGCCCACCTGCGGCCCGTTGCCGTGGCCGATCGCGACATTCCACCCGGCCTCGATCATCCCGGCGATATGGCGGGTGGTCTCCTTCGCCGCCTCGTACTGGTCCTCGACGCTCTGGTGCCCCGCGTCCCTGATCAGCGAATTGCCGCCGATGGCGACGACGGCGACCTTGCGGGGTTGTTCGGACATTCGTGCCCTCCTCAGCGCGCGCCCCGCTGGGGGCGGCAATGTGAGGCCGGTGCGCCAGCTGCCGTGGCCGCGAGGGCGATTGCGCCGACGACGCCGTATCGCCGTGCCCATTGAGACGCACGATGGCGAACTGGATGCAGCATGCCGGGACGACCCTCTGCCGTGCCCGGAAAGACGTCAAGTGCCAATCCTCAGGGCCGGGGCGAGCGTGACCTCACCTGGGCTGAGACGTTGCCGAGGCTCCGTCACCTGCCGGCCAGGAGAAGACCGCGTTTCTGCGAGGCGCGACCACCATCCCGGCTGGGAGGTGACTGGGCCGGCTGCCGGTCCGGGGCGCGAGAAGCGGCCGCCAGCTGCGGAACGGCCGCCGCAACCCTACCGCCCGCGGAGCTGCCAGGACTTCCCTTCGGTCACCACGGACGGCGCGTACACGATCTCCACCTCGTGCATCTCGGCGATCGTCCGGGCGCCCAGCGCCGCCATCGACTGCCGGAGCGCGCCCATCAGGTTCTGTGTCCCGTCCGTCACGTGCGACGGTCCGTTGAGGATCTGGTCCAGCGACCCCACGGTGCCGACCTTGATCCGCGTCCCGCGCGGCAGGACCGGCGACGGCGCTGCCATGCCCCAGTTGGTGCCGCGACCCGGCGCCTCCGCGGCGCGGGCCAGCGGCGAGCCCAGCATGACCACGTCCGCACCGGCGGCGATCGCCTTCGCGATGTCCCCGCCCCGCTTCATGCCGCCGTCCGCGACGACCGGCACGTGGCGCCCGGTCTCCGCCCGGTACTGGTCGCGGGCCGCGGCCACGTCCGCGATCGCGGTGACCTGCGGGATGCCGATCCCCAGCACCTCCCGCGTGGTGCACGCGGCGCCCGGGCCCACGCCCACGAACACCGCCGCCGCGCCCTGCTCCATCAGCTGGAACGCCGCCTCCGCGTTGGTCGTGTTGCCCACCGCGACCGGAATGGGCATGAACCGCGTGAACTCCTCAAGCGAGAGGGGCTCGTAACCGCTTGCCAGGTGGCGGGCCGACGAGACCTGCGACTGGACGAGGAACAGGTCCGCGCCGTGGTCCGCGCAGAACATGCCGAACCGGCGTGCGACAGCCGGCGTCGCTGAGACGGCGGCCCGCGAGCCGGCGGCGTGGAGTTCCTCGATCCGGCGGGCGACCAGGTCCTCCCGGATCGGGGCGGCGTACGCCTCGGCAAGGACGTCCTGAATCCGGTCGTCCGGCGCGGTGGCGATCCGCGCGAGGACCTCGGACGGGTCGTCGTAGCGGACCTGGACGCCCTCGAGGTTAAGGACGGACAGCCCGCCCAGGCGGGCCAGCTCGCCCGACAGCCGCACGTCCGCGACGGCGTCCATGGCGGCCGCCAGGACCGGGATGTCGAGCCGGATGCCGCAGAAGTCCTGCGCCAGGACGACGTCCGCGGGATCCGCGGTGTCCGTCCCGGGGGCGAGCGACACGTCCTCGAACCCGTACGTGGGCCGGATCGCGTCCACCCTGGAGCGGAAGACCCGCCGGTTCGCCAACGTCTCGGTCATGCCGCCGTCCTCTCGCCCACTGCCCGATCCTCCCTGCCCCGCCATCGTCGGGACAGTCTACCGGCACCCGGCCGGGCTCATAATCGGCACGAACCTGCGGCCGGGCGCGGACCCGGCACGAGACGAGGGTCCGGCGATGGCGAGGACGAGGTCGGAGGCACCGAAGGCGGCGGCCGGCGCCGAGCCGCCCGCGGACGAGAGTCCGGCGCACGGCTGGGACGACCCGCCCCACGATCCGCCCCCGGGCGTCGAGCCGCTGTCCAACGAGCGCTACCTCGCGGAGCTGGCGACGTTCCAGGTGGAGCTGTCGAAGCTCCAGCAGTGGGTCCGGGTTCGCGAGGCGCGCCGCCAGGCGCGGCCCAACGGAGCCGGGCGCGGCCGGGGCGCGCCGCCAGGCGCGGCCGAGGCGCGGCCGAGGCGCGCCGCCGTGCGCGGCCGAGGCGCGCCGCCGTGGCGCGGCCGAGGCGCGGCCGGGGCGCGCCGCCGGCGCCCGAGGCGCGCCGCCGTGCGCGCCACGCATGGAAACGGGCTCCGGCCCGCGCTCTCGTGCGCCGGACGCATCGCAACGCCGCCCCGACGTCCGAATCCACCCGATTTCCCGTCGTTTCCGTTCGTGCTGCGCATCGAAACGACGGCGCGCCCCGAAAACGGTGCGCCCGACGCATGGACCGTTAACCGGATGCGGTCAGGCCAGTGGCCGCCGGGCGAGCCGGTGGCCGTCGCGGTCCAGCTCGAACCATCGAGCGCGGGCGGGGTCCAGCAGCGCATCGCGCACCCGCGCGACCGACTCCGCGTACGACGGCCAGATCGCCAGGCGCGGTGCCTCCGCGGACGGCACCCATCGTGTGCCGTCGTGCTCGTGCGACACCCGCACGATCGCGTCCGGGCGGACGCGGACGGCGAAGATGGCGCTGACGACGACGGCATCGGCGCCCTCGTCGTAGAACGGCGCGACCTGGTCCAGGTCGTAGAACGCCTGGATCACCTCGACCCCGAAGCCTGTCTCCTCGCGCACCTCGCGCAGGGCGGCCACCGGCACCCGCTCGCCGGGCTCGATGCCACCGGTGACGCACTGCCACAGCCCCGGGAAGATCCGGTCCGGGGCGCGCCGGATCAGCAGGATCTCCAGCCGGTCCGCGTCGGGACGCGTGTCGGCGACCGAGGACGGCGGCGCCACCCGGAACACCCAGCACTCGACGAGGTCCGGTCGCAGGCTCACGGCGGCGCCTCCGCGCGGGGGCTCAGCCGGGGAGGAGCTGGCGCAGCGCGAACAGCACGTTCGCCGGCCGCTCCGCGAGGCGGCGCATGTACCACGGGTACCACGCCGCGCCGTAGGCGACCAGGGTCCGGGTCCGGTACCCGGTCCGGGCGAGGCGCCGCAGCTCCCTCGCCCGGATGCCGTACAGCATCTGGACCTCGAACCCGTCCTTGCCCACGCCGGCGGCGGCCGCGTGCCCGGCGATCTGCTCCACCAGCCCCACGTCGTGCGTGCCGAGCCCGAGCCGGATCGACCGGTTGCGGCTCTCGCGCAGGAGCGTCACCGCGACCGCCACGTAGTTGGCATCGACCTCTTTCCTCGAGCGGAAGGCGACCTCCTTCGGCTCGTCATAGGCGCCCTTCACCAGGCGGATCGCCGGACCCAGCGGCAGCAGCCGCTCGACGTCCCTCGCGGTCCGCCGCAGGTACGCCTGGAGGCAGATCCCCGTGCTCGGGTACGAGGCCCGGAGACGCTGGTACAGGTCCAGCGTCCGATCCACGTAGCTGCTGTCCTCCATGTCGATCCACAAGTAAGAGCCCGCGGTCTGGGCGGCGGCGGCCAGCGTGCGCAGGTGGGCGAAGCACGCGTCCTCGTCCACGTCCAGGCCCAGCTGCGTGGGCTTGACGCTGATCTCGCCGTCGATCCCGTCGGCGGTGATCCGGTCCAGCAGCTCCAGGTAGTGATCGACCACCGCCTGTGCCTGGGACGCCTCGGCGATGTTCTCGCCGAGCTTGGTGTAGATCGTCCCGATCCCCAGGACCTGGAACTCCACCGCGGCGCGGAGCGCGTCGTCGATCTCCTCGCCGGGCATGAACCTGCGCACGGCCCGCTGCATGAACGGGAGTCCCGGCAGCCGCGCGCGCAGCCACGCGTTGCGGGCGAACCACAGCAGCACCCCGCGCATCAGGCGATTCACTCAGGGCCTCACAGGCGCTCGAACCGCTCCACCGGGAGGACGAACACGGTGGCGCCGCCGACCTCCACCTCCAGGGGGTAGGGCATGAAGAACTCGCCCGGCTCCATGATCGGGGGCATCGGGTTCACGATCTGGGTCCGGGCGTGGCCGGCCTCGCGGACGATGTCCAGCACCTCGTCCACCTCGTCGTCCTCCACGCCCAGCATGACCGTGGAGTTCGACTGTTTGAGGAACCCGCCGGAGGAGTGCAGGCGCGTCGCCCTGAACTCCCGTTCCAGCAGGGCGTCCACGAGGACGCCGGCGTCTTCGTTGTGCACGATGGCAACGACGAGCTTCATCGGGGCGAGGATAGCCCACCGCGCCCGGCGCGACACCGCGACTGCGAGCCGTCTGGGGCACGAATTGCGGGTGTACGATGCCGACCCGGCCGCCTGCGCGAGGGAGCTGCCGGCGGACCCCGGCGGCTCGCGCCGGTTCCGGCATCACCTGGAGGTATCCGTGTCCGACTCTGCCGGCGCCGGCGACGGCTCACTGAGCGTGCTCGCCGTGGGCGCCGCGGCCCTGGCTCGCGCCGACGACCTGGACACCGCGCTCTCGGTCATCGTGGAGGCGGGTGCCGCAGCCGTGGGAGCGGCGGTCGCGGCGCTGTTCGTCGTGGACCCGGAGCGCGCCGCCCTGGAGCTCCTCCTCACGCTGGGCATGGCGGACGACGCCGTGGCTGCCTTCGCGGCCGACGTCATCGGTGACGCCGATCACCCGCTCCACCGCGCCGCGCTGGAGCGCACGGGATCCTTGGGCCGGACCGGCCGGGCGCCGGACGGGACGACGATGACGAGCGCGGACCTGCCCCTGGTCGTCTCCGGCGGCGGGGTCGAGGAGGGCCTGGGGGTCGTGTCGTTCGGCTGGCCGGGGGCCCACGAGGTGGACGCCCACGAGGAGACGCTGCTGGTCGGGATCGCGGACCTTGCCGCCGCGGCGATCGCCGGCTTCCGGACGCAGTCCCTGGCCCAGGAGCGCGCCGAGTGGTTCGAGCGGGTGGCCCACACGGACCCGCTGACGGGGCTGGCGAACGCGCGCACGCTGACCCGGATCCTGGACCTGGAGGTCGCCCGGGCGCAGCGCCAGGGCAGCGAAGTGTCGGTGGCGCTGTTCGACGTCGACGGCTTCCGGGAGCTGAACCTGGCGGCCGGATCAGGTGCCGGCGACCTGGTGCTGCGGCAGGTGGCTGCCGTGCTCGCCGAGACCGTCCGCGTGGTGGACACGATCGCGCGGACCGGGGGCGACGAGTTCGTGCTGGTCGCCCCGGGGGCTGCCGGAGTGACCGTCGCCCGACGGGTGCTGGACGGAATCGCGAAGCTCACGGCGGTGGACGGGCGGTCCGTCTCGGTCTCGGCCGGGGTCGCGCGGTTCCCGCAGGACGGCTCGGACGCCGAGACCCTCCTGGGTGCGGCCCGGGCGGCGCTTGCCGGCGCATCCGGCCCCGCGTCGATCGGCGAGGCGACGAGCGAGCGGGGCGCCGACGCGTCGCGAGAGCGGGGCGCCTGAGGCGTCGGCGAGCGCGCTATGCGCCGGGCTTGACGCCCGACTCGACGACCGCCGCCAGGCACGGCAGCCGATCCGCGACCTTCCGGACGGCGGCGACGGCGCCCCCCAGGACCGCTTCCTCGTCGCCCGTCGCGTCCACGACCACGTAGCGGTCCGGTTCCGCGGCGGCGAAGGCAAGGAACGCCGCCCGCACCCGCTCGTGGTAGGCGAGGTCCTGGTAGGCCTCGAAGCGCGTGACCTCGGCCGACTTGCGCCCCAGCCCGGCCTCCACCGGGAGGTCCAGGAGGATCGTGAGGTCCGGCACGAGGCCGCCCGTCGCGAGCCGCTGGACCGCACGGAGCTCGTCCATCGGCACCCCGGAACCGGCTCCCTGGTACGCGAGCGACGAGTCTGCGAACCGGTCGCAGACGACCACCGCCCCCCGCTCCAGCGCGGGACGGATCACGTCGGCCACGTGCTGGGCGCGCGACGCGGCGAACAGGAGCGCGTCCGCGAGGCCGGTGCGGTCGATCCTCGGCTCCGTGTCCAGGACGAGGCGCCGGATCTGCTCGCCCAGCGGTGTCGAGCCCGGCTCGCGCGTCGTCACGACATCGCAGCCGCCGTCGCACAGGGCCGCCGCCAGTCGTGGCAGCAGGCTGGACTTGCCGGATCCGTCCGGCCCCTCGAGCGTGATGAACACGCCGCGTGGCCTGACAGGGTTGCTCGCGTTCACGCGTCGAGTGTAGGGGAGGGCGACGGCGCGCCTGCGGGCCCGTGCGACCTGGGGACACGGCCATGCGGCGACACGGCGATGCGCCGGCACGGCCATGCGCCGGCACGGCGCTCCGGCGACTCTACAGTGTGTCGCGGAGCGGATCGCTGAGCGTGGCCAGAGCACCGAACCCCGGTTTCCCGCCCGGCTCCAGCGTGGGGATCGGCCCGGTGACACATGTTCGGGTCACGCGCCGGCCCAGGCCCGGGGCGACACATAACGGAGTCACGCTCCGACTCACGCGCCGGCTCAGGCGTCGGCCCGCTGCCATGCCTCGAGATGCGCGGCCACGGCCGCCAGCACCGCCGGCACGCCCGCCGCGACCGGCCGCGACAGCTCCAGCCCCAGCCCGATCAGGTGAGGCTCCAGCCCGACGACCCGCACCCGCCGCGGCCATGCCTCGAGGACGTGGAGCGCGCCCAGCAGCTCGCCTGCGCCAAGGTCGTGGACGCTCATCACCTGGTCGTGCCGGATCAACGACGATCCCTCGAGGTCGATCAGCGTCCCCGGCTCGCGGTCCGCGTTGATCACGTCCACCACCACGAGCCCGTCGAGTCCCATGAGATACGGCAGCAGCCCGAGCCCGACGGTCCCGCCGTCGATGACCTCCACCGATCCCGGGTCCGGCAGGGACGCGAGCAGTGCCGGCTCGGTCCGCAGCCGCTCGACGATGATCGCTCCGAGCGCCTCGTCCGTCTCGAGCCGGTTGCCCAGGCCGAGGACCGCGTACCGGCTCATGCCGGCAGCGCGGTGCCCGGAAGCGCGGGACCGGCCGGCGTGTCCGCGATCGGCGGCTTGGCCGACGCGATCGGCGGCTCGGCCGACGCGATCGGCGGCTCGGCCGACGGCGCCCAGGTGACCGTCGCCTCAACGGCGTGGCCGCCCCTGTCCGGCAGCGGCCAGCCGCACTCGGCGCAGAACGGGTGATCGGCCCGGGCTTCGTTCGAGACCCCGCACGCGAGGCATTCGACCGGGTCGGCCGTGACCTCGACCGGGACGTCCGGCCAGCCGCGTGCCCGGAGTTCGAGCTCCGCATGGAGGCGGGCGGACTCGGGCGCGACGTGGATCGGGTCGCGGACCCGGACGCAGAGCAGCGTTGGACGCCCGGCGCCGGGACCGGCCGCGACGAGGGCGTCCGCCACCGCCGCGGCCAGCAGGCCGGCCTCATGCATCGGCGCGCTCCCTGCGTGCGGCGCGCTCCCTGCCGGCGGCCCGGCCCGGCGTGGCGGCGGCGCGTTCCGGCGTGGCGGCGGCGCGTTCCGGCGTGGCGGCGGCGCGTTCCGGCGTGGCGGCGGCGCGTTCCGGCGTGGCGGCGGCGCGTTCCGGCGTGGCGGCGGCGCGTTCCGGCGTGGCGGCGGCCGCCGGCTCCTTCGGCGCCGGGCCGACGAGACCGAGGGCCTCCACCGTCTGGTCCGTCCCGATGTTCTTGTACCCGCTGAAGATCGAGGACATGACCCCGGTGCGCTCCTCGATGTCCACCAGGATCGCGGAGTAGACATGGTGGATCGCGAACGCCGCAAACAGGAAGGTGAGGATGTAGTGCAGCATGCGAACCGTCTGGATCCCGCCCGGCACGGAGCCGCCCCAGCCGAACAGCAGGTGGACCGGGCCGGACTGCATGATCCAGCCGAACAGCAGCAGGCCCGTCAGCACCTGCCCGAACAGCCCGGCGGACACGACCGTGTAGGCCAGGCCGGCCAGGTGGTTGTGACCCGTGTACGGCACCGGATGCCGCCGCCGGAACGTGTAGTACTTGAACATCTCGCCCAGCCAGTAGAACTGCTCCCGGCGGTGGGGGACGATCTGGCGCCAGCTCGAGAAGCTGTTGCCGACGAAGCCCCAGTAGAACCGGACGGCGATCGAGAGGCTGAACACGATCGCGAAGATCTCGTGCCAGAAGCGAACCGTCGCCATCTGGGTCGATGCGCCGACCGGCGTGGAGGGCACGAGGAACGGCGAATGGATGTACAGGCCGGTGGCGCTGAGCACCACGATCGAGATCACGATGAGCCAGTGGGTGACCCGGACCGGGACCTCCCAGACGTAGATCGGCTGCGACCCCGTGACGGTCTCGTCGGGTGCGTCCGTCGGCGGGTCGAGGTCGCGATACGGCGCGATGACGGCCATCACCGCACCTCCACGCGCACCCGCTCCCGGCCCGTCGCGTCCACCACGTGGACCGCGCAGGCGAGGCACGGATCGAACGAGTGGATGGTCCGCAGCAGCTCCAGCGGCCGCTCCGGGTCCGCGACGGGCGTGCCTTCCAGCGATGCCTCGTACGGCCCGGGCTGGCCCTGCGCGTCCCGCGGACCGGCGTTCCAGGTGGACGGGACGACCGCCTGGTAGTTGACGATCTTGTGGTCCTTGATCTTGACCCAGTGGCCGAGCGCGCCGCGTGGCGCCTCGTGGAAGCCCCACCCCTGGACCTCACCGGCCGGCCACGTCGCGGGATCCCACTTCGAGCCGTCGTGGATGCGCAGATCACCGGACTCCATGTTCCGGCTCAGCTCGTCGAGCCAGCCGTCCATGAGGTCCAGCAGGTAGACGGTCTCGAGCGCGCGGGCGGCGACCCGGCCGAGCGTCGAGAACAGGGCGGTCGGCTGGAGCTTGAGCTCCGTGAGCGCGCCGTTGACGAGCTCCTGGACGCGCGTGTTGCCGGCGGCGTAGGCGACGAGCATCCGGGACAGGGGGCCGACCTCCATCGGCATGCCGTCATATCGGGGCGACTTCAGCCACGAGTACTTGTTGTCGACGTCAACGAAGTCGTACGGCGGTTGCGGGCCGGCGTATTTCGGCTTCGTCTCGCCGCTCCACGGATGGAGCGCGACCTGGTCGCCCGCGTCGTACTCGTAGTAGGAGTGGGCGATCGCCTCGGTGATCTTGGTCTGGTCGAGCGGGACGACCTTGCTGATGTCGCCGCCGACGATGATCCCGCGGTTGAACCCGAACTTCGCCTCCTCCGTCCGGTTGCCCTGCTGCAGCCCGCCGTACGAGAGATAGTTCCGGTGCCCCGCGCCGTAGCCCCACCACTCGGGATAGAAGCTGGCGACGGCCTTGACATCCGGGACGTAGACCTGCTCCACGAACGTGCGCATCTGCTTGATGCGCTCCGCGAGGAAGCCGATCCGCTCGAAGTTGACGACGTTGGGGGAGTTGGGATCCACGGCCGCCGCCATGCCGCCGACGAGGTACGTCTGCGGGTGCGGGTTCTTGCCGCCCAGGACGGCGTGGACCTTGATCACCTCGCGCTGCCACTCGAGGGCCTCGAGGTAGTGCGCCACGGCCATGAGCTCCGCCTCGGGCGGCAGCCGGTAGGCCGGGTGGCCCCAGTAGCCACTCGCGAACAGGCTGAGCTGCCCGGAGTCCACGAGCTTCTGCACGCGCGCCTGGATGCCCTTGAAGTACTCGGTCGAGCTCTTGCCCCAGGGCGAGATCGACTGCGCCAGCGCGGACGTCGCGCTCGGGCTGGCCTTGAGGGCGCCGGTCACGTCCACCCAGTCGAGCGCGTGCAGGTGGTAGAAGTGGATGACGTGGTCCTGGATGTGCTGCGCCCCGGCGATCAGGTTGCGGATCAGCCGGGCGTTGGGCGGGATCTCGATGCCCAGCGCATCCTCCACCGCGTAGACGGACGCGTGGGCGTGGACCGTCGTGCACACGCCGCAGATCCGCTGGGCCCAGATCCACGCCTCGCGCGGGTCACGACCCTGGAGGATCAGCTCCATGCCCCGGAACATGGTGCCCGACGAGTACGCGGTCCTGACGGCGCCGTTCTCGACCTGGGCCTCGATCCGCAGATGGCCCTCGATGCGGGTCACGGGATCGATGACGATTCTGTCGGCCATCGTCGTCTCCTCAGGCGCTCGTGCCGTCGCCGTCGCCGGGCGAGGCGGGGGTGGACGGGGGCGCGGCTGGCGCGGCGCTCGCGATGACGGTGCCGTCCGGGCCGACGGTCGCGCGCCGCCGCTCGCCGGCCCGCCTCGCGACGACCCCTCCCGCGTGGACCGCGGTGGCCACGGCGACGAATCCGACGGCGGCGAGGCCGATCGTCTGGGCGTCGACGTCCACCCCGACCATCTTCACGTTGGGGAGCCGCTCGTAGAACGGGCTCATCGCCTCCCAGAAGCGCGGCGAGGCGCAGGCGATGCAGCCGTGACCGGCCCCGATCGGCCAGTTGGTGCCGTCGTTCCAGCGCACGACCGGGCAGTTGTAGGTGGCTTGCGGCCCCTTGCAGCCCATCTTGTAGAGGCACCAGCCGTTGCGGTGGCCTTCGTCGCCCCAGGCCTCGACGAAGCGGCCGGCGTCGAAGTGGGCACGGCGCTCGCACTGGTCGTGGATCAGGTGCCCGTACGCGAACAGGGGACGCTTGTACTGGTCGAGTGCCGGCGCGGAGCCGAAGGTCAGGTAATGGACGATGGTGGCGGCCGTGTTGGCGGCGTTGTGCGGGCAGCCGCCGAGGTTCACGAGCGGCTTGTTGCCGATGATCTCGCCGACGCCGACCGCCCCGGTCGGTCCCAGGCGCGGGAAGCCGCCGTCCCAGGCGCACGCCCCGACGGCGATGACCAGGGCGGCGCCCGCGGCCGTCTCGTTGAGCAGGTCGAGGGCGGTCCGCCCGCCGATCGTGCAGTAGATCCCGTTCTCGGCCGTGGGGATCGATCCCTCGACGATCAGGACGTAGGGCTGGCCGCTCCTGACGATCCTGTCGCGAACCGCCTCGGCGGCAGAGCCGGCGCCCGCCATGATCGTCTCGTGGTAGTCGAGCGAGATCGCGTCCAGGACGATGTCCGCGATGCCCGGATGGGAGGTCCGGAGCATCGACTCCGTGTTGCCGGCGCAGTCCTGGAACTCCATCCAGATGACCGTCGGCCTGGGCTTCGTCTCGAGCGCCCTGACGATCTGCGGGGTCACCGTCGTGGGCAGGGCCAGGAGCGCGGTCATCGCGCTCGCGAACCCCAGGAAGCGGCGGCGGCTGATGCCGCGCTGCTCCAGTGCGGTCGCGAGCCAGCCTTGGGGCTCATCCGTGTCGCGTGGCGGCGTGATCGGCGGCGCGGCGTGCGCGCGTGCTCGAAGGTCCGGGCCCGCGTGGAGCCCTCCGGCCTCGCCCATCGTCGTTCTCCTCCAGGCCCTTGACCGGGACGGGCGCTCGCCCGCGCGTCCGGTGCATGCCCGGCGGCTCGGCGTCCGCGATCGCCCTCAGGTCGCCACGTCGATAGCGTCGGATGCGGGGAGTCTCGGGACTGACCCGCCGCGGACAAAGGGCCGATGGGGGCCGCCTCCGGGGGCCGAAGGTCCCGGCGGCACCGCCCGGGGGTCGGCGCCGCCGGGGGGCGGCGTCGCCGGGAACACTGCCCGGCGCGGCATTACGTCCATCGCCCTAGCGGCGCCCCGGGCGGGCACACGCTACCCTCGGCCCGATGCGCGATCTCACGAGCCGTGCCCTCGACACGGCGACTGCGCTGGGAGCCAGCTACGCCGATGTGCGGGTTGTCCGGCGCCTCGAGGAGTCGATCAACATCAAGTCCGGGCGCGTGGAGGGCGTCTCGAGCGGGGAGAACGAGGGCTTCGGCGTCCGGGTGCTCGTGGACGGGGCCTGGGGCTTCGCCGCCAGCCACCAGCTTGCCCCGGTCGAGATGGACCGCGTCGCGGCGGAGGCCGTCCGCATCGCGAAGGCGAGCTCGACGGCCCTGCGCACCCCCGTCCGGCTCGATGACCGGCCGCCGGCCCACGGCCGCTACGAGACCCCGGTCGCCGAGGACCCGTTCGGGGTCCCGCTCGAGCGCAAGATCGCGGACCTCCTGGCCGCGGACCGCGCCCTGAACGGCGTCAAGGGCGTCGCCTTCACGGACAGCCTCTACGCCGCGCAGCGCGAGTGGAAGACCTTCGCCGCCAGCGACGGCAGCTTCACCGAACAGGTCATCACCCACGTCGGCAGCGGCCTGGAGGCGAACGCGATCGACGGCGACGAGCACCAGCGACGCAGCTTCCCGGACAACGGCGGACTGTGGGGGTCGGCGGGCTACGAGTTCATCCGGGCGATGGACCTGGAGGCGAATGCCGAGCGCATCGCGAGCGAGGCCGTCGAGCTCCTGACCGCGCCGCCCCTGCCCGCCGGCACGCGCACGGTCCTGCTCCACCCCAGCCAGCTGTACCTGCAGGTCCACGAGAGCTGCGGCCATCCCGCCGAGCTCGATCGCGCGTTCGGCACCGAGGCCAGCTACGCCGGGACCAGCTTCCTGACCCCGGACATGCTGGGCAGCTTCCGATACGGCTCGGAGCTGTGCGACATCGTGGCCGACGCCACGGTCGAGGGCGGCCTGGGCACCTTCGGCTGGGACGACGAAGGCGTCGCTGCCCAGCAGGTGCCGCTGATCAGGGAGGGCATCTTCGTGGGCTACCTCAGCTCCCGCGAGACCGCCCCGCGGATCGGCCGCAGCTCCGGAGGGGCGATGCGCGCGGACGGCTGGAACCGCATCCCGCTGATCCGGATGACGAACGTGAACCTGCTGCCCAGGCCGGGCATGAGCTTCGAGGACATCGTGGCCGACACGGACGACGGCCTGCTGTTCGAGACCAACCGCAGCTGGTCCATCGACGACCGCCGCCTCAACTTCCAGTTCTCGACCGAGATCTGTCGCGAGATCAAGGGCGGCAAGCCGGGCCGGCTCTACCGCAACGGCACCTACACGGGCATCACGTACGAGCTGTGGCGGTCCATGGACGCCGTGGGCGATGCGTCCAGCTGGCGGATGTGGGGCACGCCGAACTGCGGCAAGGGCGAGCCGACCCAGACCGGTCACGTGGGCCACGGCGTCTCCGGCGCGCGGTTCCGCAACGTCCGCGTCGGGGTGATGGGGTGAGCGAGCGGCACGGCATCGGCGGCGACCCCGCCGAGGCGCTCCGTCTCGCGGAGCGGGTCGTGGAGCTGGCCGGAAAGGCCGGCGCCACGGAGGCCGAGGCCCTGATCGTGGCCGGCGAGTCCGCGCTGACCCGGTTCGCCAACTCCGAGATCCACCAGAACGTCGCCAGCGCCGAGATCCTCGTCAACCTCCGGTTCGTCCGCGGGCGGCGGGTGGGCGTCGCCTCGTCCGGGCGGATGGACGAGGAGGGGCTGCGCGCCCTGGTGGAGCGGGCGGCTTCGATCGCCGGCAACGTGGAGGAGCTGGAGGACTGGGCCGGCCTCCCCGAGGCGAGCGTGGCAGCACCCCTGCCCGAGGCCTGGTCGGAGGGCACCGCCACCGCCACACCGGAGCTGCGCGCCGACGGCGCCCGGGCCGTGATCGCCGCCGCCGACGAGGCCGGCGTCACCGCCTACGGCTCGTTTTCCACGGACGCGGAGGCCGTCGCGGTCGCGAGCTCGAAGGGGATCCGGGCCGCCGAGCGCCGGACCACCTCGCAGCTGCTCACGGTCACGATGGGCCCCGACGACGGGACCGGCTACGCGGAGCAGTGCGCCGTGGACGCGACGACGATCGATGCCGCCGCGATCGGCCGCGAGGCCGCGCAGCGGGCTCGCGCCAGCCGGGACCCGGTCGCCATCGATCCCGGCGACTACCCGGTCGTGCTGGATCACTACGCCGTTGTGGACCTCCTGGACATGCTGGGCTACCTCGGCTTCTCGGCCCTCGCCGTGCAGGAGGATCGCTCGTTCTTCGAGCCCGGCAAGCGGGTGGCCTCGCCGCTGGTCACGGTCACGGACGACGGCCGCGACCCGGCCGGCCTGCCGATGGGCTTCGACGCCGAAGGGGTGCCCAAGCAGCGCCTGGCACTCCTGGACGCGGGCGTCTGCCGGGACCTCGCGTTCGACGCCCAGACCGCGGCGCGCGTCGGACGGCGCTCGACCGGCCACGGGCTTCCCGCACCGAACCCGTACGGCCCGTTCCCCACCAACATGGTCATGGCCCCGGGCGACGCGACCTTCGACGACCTCGTTGGCGGGCTGGATCGAGGTCTCCTGGTGACCCGCTTCCACTACACGAACCCGGTCCACTCCAAGAAGGTCATCATCACCGGCATGACCCGGGACGGAACCTTCCTGGTCGAGGGCGGGCGGATCGTCGGACCGGTCCGCAACCTCCGGTTCACGATGTCCTACCTCGACGCGCTGGCCGGCGTGGAGGCCGTGAGCCGCGAGCGACGGTGCATAAAGGGCTTCCTCGGCGGGAGCGTGGTTCCGGCGGTCCGCCTCTCGTCGTTCTCGTTCACAGGCGCGACGGCCGAAGGCTAGAACTCGGGCCCGATGGTGGACATCTGCCCTGCTTGGGGTAGAATGCCACCATGGGCCTGAACATCAAGAACGAGGAGACGGTGCGGCTCATTCGGGAGCTGGCCGACGAGCTCGACGTGTCCCTCACAGCGGCGGTCACGGACGCGGTACGAGCCCGACTCGAGCAGCTCCACGCCGAGGACCGGGACACGGACGGCGAGGCGGCGCGGATCCTGGCGCTGTGGGGGGAGCTGGGCGACCGTCTGGGCGAGGATTACCTGAGCCAGGACTTCGATGCACTGCTGTACGACGAGCGGGGCCTCCCGAGATGATCATCGACACCTCGGTAATGGTCGCCCTGGTGGCGGGCGAGCCGGACGCGCCCGCCTTCGCGCAGGTCATCGCATCGGCGGCCGTGCGGCTCATGTCCGCGGCGACGTACGTTGAGCTCGCCGCCGTCATCGACGGGCGCCGGGACCCGGTGCTCTCCGGAGCCCTTGACGGCGTCATCCGGGCCACCGGCATCGAGATCGTCCCGCTCACCGCCCAGCAGGCGCGAATCGCCCGGCTCGCCTACCAGCAGTTCGGGCGGGGCTCCGGCCATCCGGCGCGCCTCAACATGGGTGACTGCTTCGCGTACGCCGCGGCGCGCGATCTCGGTGAGCCGCTTCTGTTCAAGGGCCGGGACTTCGCCCTCACCGATATCGAAATCGTCGTGGAGCCGGTGCGGAGCCGGCGGCTGAGCGAGGTCGTGGCGGCCTACACGGCCGCGCGTCCGGCTGGCGCCTGACGCGATGGGGATCGGCGACGCCCGCGCGGCGGACCTCACGCTATACGTGGACGAGGACGCCTCGATCACGGTGGATACCGGTTCGCGTTACGTCGCGGTGGACGCCGAGGACCTGGAGCGGATCCTGGACCGCCTTGCGGCGGACGGCGGCACGCTGCGCCTGCTGGGCGCGCCCACCCGGGCCGACGACGGCGACGAGCCCCCGGACCGCGAGAGCGATCCGGCCCAGGGAGCCGCCTCGTACGTGCTCGCGCTTGCGCACTCGCGCGGGCTCGAGGTCGTTCGCTCGGAGCGCTGAGGCGTGCGGCTTGCGAGGTCGACACGGCGACGAGCGCATGGCCGCATCTCCTGCGCTGCGGACCGCGAGCTGAACGGGCCAGACCTCCAACGGAAGCCGCGATGACGCGCCGGGCCCACAACGCAGGCGGCCTCGACGCGATCGTCGTCGGGGCCGGACCGAACGGGCTGGCCGCCGCAATCGAGCTGGCCAGCGCGGGACGGTCGGTACGCGTCTATGAAGCCGCGGACGCGGTCGGCGGCGGAACGCGGTCGGCCGAGCTCACGTTGCCGGGGTTCGTCCACGACCCGTGCTCGTCGGTACACCCGCTGGCCCTCGCCTCGCCCTTCATGCGGTCCCGGGACCTCGGACGACACGGGCTTGAGTGGATCCAGCCGGAGGCGCCCGTCGCCCATGCGCTGGCGCCGGGCCGGAGCGTGGTCCTGGAGCGCGACCCCGGGGGGCTCCTCGAGGCGCTCGGCCGTGACGCCGTGGCCTGGGAACGGCTGTTCGGGCCGCTGGTGCGCGAGTGGGAGCGGCTCATCCCGGGCCTGCTCGCCCCGGTGATCCGTCCGCCCCGCCACCCGGTCCTGATGGCCCGCTTCGGGCTGCCGGCCCTGCTCCCGGCCGCGACCCTGGCTCGGCTCGCGTTCCGCGAGCCCGCGGCCCGGGCGCTGTTCTCCGGGATGGCCGCCCACTCGATGCTCCGGCTCGGGCAACCGCTGAGCGCCTCGTTCGGGCTGGTGCTGGGGCTCCTCGCCCATGCGGTCGGGTGGCCCCTGGCCCGCGGCGGGAGCGGCGCGATCGCATCCGCCCTCGAGGGGGAGGCGCGCGGCCTGGGCGTGGAGATCGTCACGTCGCACCGCGTGGACGCCCTGGCGGACCTGCCGCCGGCCCGCGCCGTGGTCCTGGACCTCACGCCGCGCCAGGTCCTCGCCCTCGCCGGTGACCGGCTCCCGTCCGGCTACCGCCGCCAGCTCGAAGGCTTCCGCTACGGCCCCGGCGTGTTCAAGATCGACTGGGCGCTGGACGGCCCGATCCCCTGGGGGGACCCGCAGACGGCGCGCGCCGCGACGGTCCACCTGGGCGGGACATACCGGGAGATCGCGGCGTCCGAGGAGGCGGTCGGGCGGGGCCGGATCGCCGATCGGCCGTTCGTCATCCTCGTCCAGCCGACGATCGCGGATCCGACGCGCGCGCCCGAGGGCAGGCACGTCGCATGGGCGTACTGCCACGTGCCCAACGACGATGCCACGGACATGACCGCCGCCATCGAGGCCCAGGTGGAGCGGTTCGCACCGGGGTTCCGGGACCGGATCCTGGCGACGGCCGCGAAGAACGCGCCGGCAATGGAGGCCTACGACGCCAACTACGTCGGCGGCGACATCAACGGCGGGATCGGCGACTGGCGCCAGCTCCTGTTCCGGCCGGTGGTGCGCTGGAACCCGTACACCACGCCCGATCCGGGCCTGTTCCTGGGTTCGTCGTCCACCCCGCCCGGCGGCGGCGTCCACGGGATGAGCGGGATGCTCGCCGCGCGCGAGGCGCTGCGCCGGAGCTGAGTTCGCGGCACGCCTCGGCCGGTCCGGCTTCGGACCCGCCTCACGGGATCCCGAAGAAGCGGTCCACCAGTCGGCGCTCCCAGAACGTCCGGATCAGGAGCACCCAGGCGACCACCGCGATGACGACCAGCAGGCCATCGCGGGGCGCCGGGACGCTGAACGCGAACCAGGAGCGCGCGAACGGCAGCGCCAGCACGACGATGAAGCCGATCCCCAGCCCGATCGCCAGCCAGGCCGGCCGCCGGTCCGTCGTCAGCGGCTCGGCGACCGCGAACCACGGGATCGGCGGCTCCACGAACGCGATCAGGAACAGGCCGGCGTAGACGAGGAAGGCCGTGAGCGCGGTCTTGGCGGACTCGAGCGACGCGTCCGTCGTCGGCCCCGCCAGCACCAGCGACCCGTAGAACACGAACAGCCCCATCAGGCTCGACACGACCGCCGCGGGCACGACGAAGCGCGCCAGCGTCCGGCCCAGCGAATCGCGCACGCGGCGCCCCGGCTGGGCCCACACGGCGAGCAGCGCGGTCGGGATGCCCACCGTGAACACGGTCAGCGCGGAAGCGTTGCGCAGCTCGATCGGGAACGTGACCACGACCAGCGACGAGACGACCACCAGGCCCACGGTCGCGATCCGGGTCAGGAACAGCTTGAGGATGTCCTGCATCCCGTTGAGGATCCGCTGTCCCTCCTCCACGGCCTGCGCCACGGCCGCGAACGAGTCCTGCATCAGCACGAGGTCCGCGACACCGCGGGTCGCCTGGCTGCCGCTGCCCATCGCGATGGCGAGGTTGGCCTTCTTGAGCGACAGCACGTCGTTGACGCCGTCGCCGATCATCGCCACGTAGTGGCCGCGGGCCCGCAGCACGTCGACCAGCCGCTCCTTCTGGGCGGGCGCGATCCGGCCGAAGACGGTGGTCTCGCCGGCGGCCTTCGCGAACGCCTCGTCGTCGAGCTGGTCCAGCTCCGGGCCCGAGATGGCCACGATGTCGGTGAGTCCCGCCTGGCGCGCCAGCGCGACGACGGTCTCCGGGTCGTCGCCGGAGATCACCTTGACCGAGACGCCGGCATCGCGGAACACGCGCAGCGTCTCCTCGGCGTCCCCTCGCAGCTCGTCCCTGAGCGCGACCAGCCCGAGCGCGCGCATGCCGGCCGGCAGCGTGGCATCGTCCTCGTCCTCGTCCTCGTGCGCCGGCAGGGCGGCGGCATCCGGATGGGTGGCGACCAGCAGGACGCGGAGCCCCCTGTCCGTCCAGGCCCCGGCCGTCGAGGTCAGCTCGTCCCAGCCGGCCGGCTCCCCCCCGGCGCCAGGCGCCAGGAACGGGCGCAGGAATGTCGGCGCGCCGAGGGCGATGACCGGCACCGCGGCCGGCGGCACCCGGTCCGGCGGCGCCCCGGCCGGCGGCGCCCCGGCCGGCGGCACCCGGTCCGGCGGCGCCCTGAAGGCGACCGCGCTCCACTTGCGGACGGACGAGAACGGCACCTCGTCGGCCAGCTCGAGCGGCGCGGCGGGCCAGCGGGCGGCGATCGCCTCGGTCGTCCGGTTCCGGACCGTCGCGGCGGCGGCCAGCGCGCCGAGGGCCGCGACCACCTCGTCGTCGGACGCGCCGCCCAGCCCGGCCACGGCCTCGACCTCCAGCCGGTTCGCCGTCAGCGTCCCCGTCTTGTCCAGGCACAGCACGTCCACGTGGGATAGGCTCTCGATCGCGTTGGCCTGCTGGACCAGCGCCCCGAACCGGATGATCCGGACCGCTCCCAGCGCATAGGCCACGGCGATCGACACGAACAGGCCGTTGGGGACGAGCCCGGCCAGCAGCGTGGCATCGGCGACCACGTCGCCGAGGGCGACGGCCTGGACGAGCCCCCGCATCACGAGCAGGAGCTCGAGGTAGAGGACGATCCCCAGCACCACCCGGATCACGAGGTTGATCTCGCCCTGGAGCGGCGTGATCACGCGCCGGAACGACCGGGCACCCACGGTGATCCGGCTGGCGAGGCTGGCCGCGGCCACCTGCTCGACCACGTAGCGGCCGGTGCCGGTGGTGGCGAAGGATCCGCTGAACACCTGGTCGCCGGGGTGCTTGCGGACCACGTCGCTCTCGCCGGTCAGCTGCGACTCGTCCACCCCGATGGCCCCGCTCACGAGCCGCCCGTCGAGCACCACCTGGTCGCCCGCGTCGATGGCGACCAGGTCGCCCAGCACGAGGTCGTCGGGGGAGATCTCGGCGGCCTCGCCGTCCCGGATCACGGAGGCGGTCGGTCGCGTCAACAGCGCGATCCGGTCCAGCGTCCGCTTGGCGCGGATCTCCTGGACGATGCCGACGACCACGTTGGTCGAGATCACGACCAGCGACACCAGGGCGTCCACCGGTCGCCCGACCAGCACCAGCGCGAGGCCCAGCGCGAACAGGATGTCGTTGACGAACGTGAAGATGTTCTCGCGCAGGATCTGCGCGTAGGTCCGGGTCGTGGGGGGCAGCGCGGTGTTGCCCAGGCCGGCGGCGCGACGCCGAGCGACCTCGGCGGCCGTCAGGCCTGTCGGCGGGGTGGGCGGCAGGTCCGGGTTCCCCGGGATGCCCTCGTTCCCGCCCGCCGTCACCGCGGGTGCCGTGGTCGCCGTCACGGACCGAGCATACGCGGCGCCACCAGGCGCGAGCCCGGACCGGCTACCGCCAGGCGGTCCGCGCGGCGTCCGGGTACAGGCGCACCCGGCGGTACGGCTCGCGGCCGCGGGAGCGCGAGACGAGGTTCGCCCGCTCCGCCATCTGGTGCTGCAGCCGGCGGATGTACGCGTTCTGCGGCGCCAGCTCCACCGGCTCCTGCTGCTTGATGACGATGCCGATCGCCTGCTCGGTCTCGCGCAGCGCCGCCTCCCGCGGATCCACCTCGAGCGCGAAGATCGAGGTCAGCGACGCCTGCATCTGGACGATGGTGTTCGCCTTGAGCACGTAGACCGGCATCGCCCGCTCCTCCGCCTCGCGGATCGCCGGCGGCTTCTGCCGGTACTCGGACCGGAGCGTCATCGCCACGTCCGCCTCTTCCACGTCACGCGCCACGATCACCGGCAGCTGGAGATCCCGGATCGCCTGCTCCAGGCGCTTGCGGCTGATGCCGTGGGGGTAGACCCGGAGCGTGGGCAGCGTGCCGCCCTCGACCTCGAGCGCGCCGGCCCCGAACGGCGCCTCGTCGTCCTCGCCGTCGGTCCCGGCCGCACCCCCGTCTTCGCCCGGGACGAGCAGGGCGACGCGCCGCTCCTCCTCCGCCTCCAGCTCCGCGGCGTTGACCGGCCGCGTGCCCTCGTCCTCGCGCAGCGTGTTGAGCGCCCGCGACGCCTCCTCGCGCCACGCCTTCTGGCGCTGCAGCTCCCGCGCGTCACGCGCCCGCACCTCGGCGGCCGCGGCCGCCTCCGCCCGCTCGAGCGGGCCCCGGTCCGCGATGTCACCGGCCACGAACGGGGTCCCCGGCGGGACGGCGAACCGTTCCCCGGGCAGCACGCTCAGCGGGCCCTGTCGGTCGCCCTCCTGGGTGCGCGACCCGCCGCGCTCGGACCCATGCTCCGACGGGGACCCGCCGCGCCCCGAGCGCCAGCCACCGGATTGCCCGGGCCGGAACCCGGGCCGCGCCGGCAGCCGGTCCTCTCCCGCATACCCGCCGGTCCGGTACTGGGACGTCCCGCGCCACCCCGGCTCGCGGCCCCACGCCCCCGCGCCCGACCCCGTCAGCCCGCTGAAGCGGTCACCCCCGTTGGCCTCACGCGCGGACGGCTTCGGCCGGGACTGGGAGCGGTGCACGCCCTCCTCGTCGCGCCAGCGGAGCTCGGGCGCGCCCGGCTCGCCGAGCAGCATCGCATCCACCGTCGCGGCGACGTCCCCGTGGACGAGCACCTTCTCCCGGTCCTGGATCTCGACGATGACATCGAACGTGGGCGGCGCCTTGCGCTCGAGCACGCTCTTCTGCGAGCGCCGGCGGCGGGCCTCCTCGTCGCCCAGGGTCACGCTCTGGATCCCGCCGATCAGGTCCGACAGCGTGGGGTTGAGCATCAGGTTGTCGAGGTTGTTGCCATGCGCCGTGCCGATGAGCTGGACACCCCGCTCGGCGATGGTGCGCGCGGCCAGCGCCTCCAGCTCGGTCCCGATCTCGTCGATGACGATGACCTGGGGCATGTGGTTCTCGACCGCCTCGATCATCACCTGGTGCTGGAGCGAGGGCGTCCGGACCTGCATCCGGCGGGCCTTCCCGATCGCCGGGTGTGGGATGTCGCCGTCGCCGGCGATCTCGTTCGAGGTGTCGACGACCACCACGCGCTTGCCCTGCTCGTCCGCCAGCACGCGCGCGGCCTCGCGCAGCATCGTGGTCTTGCCGATGCCGGGCCGGCCCATGATCAGGATCGACTTCCCGGTCTCGATGAAGTCCACGATGATCTCGATGGTCCCGTAGACGGCACGCCCGATCCGGCACGTCAGCCCCACGACCTTGCCGTTGCGGTTGCGGATCGCGCTGATCCGGTGGAGGGTTCGCTCGATCCCCGCCCGGTTGTCGTCGCCGAACGACCCGATGTGGTCCACCACGTACTGCAGGTCCGCCTCGACGACCTCGCGGTCCAGCAGCTTGACCTCGGTCGACGGATAGCGCACCTCCGGACAGCGACCGAGGTCGAGCACGACCTCGATCAGGGTCTCGCGATCCGGCAGGGCATGGATGGCCGCGACGATCTCCGGCGGCAGCGCCGCGAGGAGCACGTCGAGATCGTCCATCGTTTCACGCCGTCGATCCTGGGATCCCACGCTTCGCCTACCTCCTTGCTGCCCGCCTACCGTACGCCGGCCGGCACGAGGCGCGGCTCGGCGACACGGACCAGGGTTTCCTTCATCAGGAGCGACACCGTCGCGATCGCCTCGAAGCCCTCCTCCTCCAGGCGCCGGTCGAGCGGCAGCTCGTACGTCCGCACGGGCGCGAGCACGCCCTGGCGATGGCTCTCGCCCATCCCGGCCCGGTCGGCGATGACCCCCAGCGAGAACCTGACCAGCGGCGTCACGTCCGCGTCCGGCCGCGCCAGCACCTTCAGGTAGTGGGGCTGGTCCTCCTTCGCGACGCCCACCTGAGCGAACGCGTCCAGCTGCGTGCCGTCCGGCCCGCCGCCCGGCGTCTGCTGGACGTAGGCGTCGACGTCGGCGAACCGCAGGATCGGCGCCAGCGAGCTCCGCGGGACCCGCAGGTCGCGGCCCTGGCGCTCCCAGTCGGCGATCCGCAGGGACTCCAGGCGCTGGACCGGGGGCGGCGTGAGGCTGGCGTGGAGGCGCGACAGCGCGACGGCGTCCAGCGGTGTCGCCGCCCGGATCCCGGCGGCGCGCGCCTCGTCCTCGCTCCACGGGGACGGCAGGAACCGGGTCGGCTCGCGGTACAGCAGCCGTTCCTCGCCGAACCGGATGAAGCCGGCCTGCATGAACAGCTCGACGTTGTCGTCCGCGTCCACGCACGCGACGTGGAACCGGATCGCGCCCCGCCTGGCCCCGTCCCGCAGGAGGTGCTGGACGAGCCGGAACCGGACCTCGCCGGCGTCCAGGTCACCAACGGCGTCCAGCTCCACGACCGTCCACTCGTCGCGCAGCCCCTCGCGTTCCGCGCGCAGGAGGCCGCCGATCTGCCCGTCGCGGTCGAACACGTACAGCACATCGTGGGGGCTGAACGCGCCCAGCGGCAGCCGGAACAGGCTGAACATCCCGATCGGCGGCACCGAGACCGGCAGTCCCAGCGACCGGGTCCCCGCGGCGTCTGCCTGCGCCAGCCGCGACAGGTCGCCGAGGGCGGCCAGGTCCGTCAGGCGGGCCATGCGCACCTTCCCCGTGCTTCGGGCCATGGGGGGATCACCGTCCCTGCTGGCGGCGGGTGGGGTGCGGCCGGCGGCCGACGCCCTCTCCCGGGTCCGCGTGCTCGGCGGCCATCGTGGCGAGGAGCCGGTGGAACCGCGTCTCGCCCGCGAGCTCCGGGTGGAACGCGGTGGCGATCACGTTCTTCTCGCGGACCGCCACGATCCGCCCGTCGGGGAGGCGCGCGATCACCTCCACCTCCTCGCCCACCCGCTCGACGACCGGAGCGCGGATGAACACCGCGTGGACGGGTTGCGAGCCGAGCAGCGGAACATCCAGCTCCGTCTCGAACGAGTCCAGCTGGCGTCCGAACGCGTTGCGCTCCACGGTCACGTCCAGCAGCGGCAGGATCGGGGACTCGTCGCCCGCGATCTCATTCGCCAGCACGATCATCCCGGCGCAGGTCCCGAACAGCGGCACGCCGCGCCCGGCCAGGTCCAGGATCGGCTGGCGGAGGCCCCAGCGGTCGATGAGCCTGCGCATCGTGGTGCTCTCGCCGCCCGGGATGATCAGCGCGTCCACGTCGTCCAGCTGCTCCGGCAGGCGCACCTGGACCGGCTCCACGCCGATCGCGCGCAGCGTCGCGACGTGCTCGGCGAAGGCCCCCTGGAGGGCCAGCACCCCGATCCGCATCGCGCCGGCCTCGCCGACCCGTCCGCCTACCAACCGCGGACCGCGAGCCGCTCCTGCTCCGGAATGGCTTCCATGGCGATACCCCGCATCGGCGCCCCGAGGCCCTTGCTGACCTCCGCGAGGATCTTCGGATCCTGGAAATGCGTGGTCGCCTGGACGATGGCGTTGGCCATCCGGGCGGGATCCTCGCTCTTGAAGATCCCGGAGCCGACGAACACGCCCTCGGCGCCCAGCTGCATCACCAGCGCGGCATCGGCCGGCGTGCTGATCCCGCCGGCGACGAAGTTGACCACCGGCAGCTTCCCGTTGGCGGCGACGTCCTTCACCAGCTCGTAGGGCGCCTGCAGCTCCTTGGCCGCCACGAACAGCTCGTCATCGCGCATCCCCTGGAGACGGCGGATCTCGCCCAGCACGTCGCGAAGCTGGCGGACCGCCTCCACGATGTTGCCGGTGCCGGCCTCGCCCTTGGTCCGCATCATGGCCGCGCCCTCGTTGATCCGGCGCAGCGCCTCGCCCAGGTTCCGGCAGCCGCACACGAACGGGACCTTGAAGGCGTGCTTGTCGATGTGGTTCGTCTCGTCGGCGGGGGTGAGGACCTCGGACTCGTCGATGTAGTCGACGCCCGAGCGCCTCGAGGATCTGCGCCTCGACGAAGTGGCCGATGCGCGCCTTGGCCATCACGGGGATGGTCACGGCCTCCATGATCCCGACGATCATCGCGGGGTCGGACATGCGGGCGACGCCGCCGGAGGCGCGGATGTCGGCCGGTACGCGCTCGAGCGCCATGACGGCGACGGCGCCGGCTTCCTCGGCGATGCGGGCCTGCTCGGGGGTGACGACGTCCATGATGACGCCGCCCTTGAGCATCTGGGCGAGGCCCTTCCTGGTGGCCCAGGTGGAGGTTTCGGTCATGGCTGGTTGGGCTCTCCGACAGGACGCGTGAGCGGTCGGCCGTCCGGCTGGCCCCGGGGTCGTCGCCCGTTCGAACCGGTTCGGTCCGGCGTCACAGCCGAATTATCGCACGGGGCGCGGGGAGGTCCCAGTCTGGCCGCCGGTCTAGCGGGCGAGGGTCCTCACCACGCCCGACATCAGCGTCGTGGCGCGGCGGGCGGATGTCGGCGACAGGCGGCTCAACGCCTCGACCAGGCCCAGGACGTCGTCGTCCGGGAGGCCGTCCAGGAGCTTGACGAGGCGCAGGATCGCGTCGTCCGGGACCTCGCCCAGCAGGCGGATGGCTCGCTCCAGCTCGGTCGGCTCAAGGCGGCTCACGAGGCCGACCGCCCGGTCGAACAGGCGGACGAACACGAGGAACGTCGACAGCCAGTCGCGCAGGCGGACGAGGTCCGGGTCGCCGGGGTGGCCCCGGAGCGCCGCGGTCGTGTCCGAGAGCGTCCTCTCGAGGACGACGATGATCGGGTCGCCCTCGCGGACCTTGCGCTCCGCCACCACCCGGCCGAACCAGCGCCAGTGGTCGCCGACGGCCTGGTAGGCGGTGCCGGCGGGCCCACGCCGCCCCACCCGCCGGTGCTCCGCGACCCGCTCGACCAGGCCCCACGCCTCGGCTTCGGCGAGCGCGAGGCTGGCGGCGCGATGGCTGAGGTTGAGGGCCTCGCGCACCTCGCGCTCGGTCAGCGGCTCCTGGCGAGCCAGTAGGTACGCGTGGACGCGCGCGATGGCGGGCGCGACGCCCCACGCGGCGCCCATCTCGCCCCACGCGTCGGCGAGGCGGATGCGGATCTCCTCGGCCATGGGCGAGGCCGGGCGCCGGATCGTCGGCTCGGGCTCGCGGGCTGCGTCGGTCACGTGCGGATCCTACTCCGGTGCGGCTGGTGCCCGGAAACCTGCGCCCGCAGGATAGCCGATTTCAATCGGGCATCGCGTCGCGGCAGCCGCGCCCGTTCCACGCCTGCGAACCAGCGCCGCCCGCTATGGTTTGCCCATGCCAGCTCATCCCGATACCCGCCTCCAGCGTCGCGCACTCGACCGCGCCTTCGACCTGGCCGCCGCCCAGGTCGCCGCCGGTACCGTCCCGTTCGTCGTGCTCGGCGTCGCGGATTCGCGCGGCGTGATCCGGCTGGAGGCGGTGACCTCGCCGCGGGCCCCGGGCGTCGGTCCGAGCTCGGTCTGCCTCATCGCGTCGATCACGAAGCCGATCGTCGCGACGGCGACCATGCAGCTCGTCGAGGCGGGGCGCTTCCCGCTCGACGTGCCGCTCCGGACCTGGCTGCCGGAGCTGGAGCGCCCGGGCCGCCTTCCGTTCACGGCCTGGCACGTGTTGTCGCACACGACGGGCATCGATGACGTGGACCTGGAGCGGTTGCTCGTCGAGCAGGACGGTGGTCGCGAGACGCTGCTCCGCGGGATGTTCGCCGCCGAGCAGGTGGCGATCCCGGGTAGCCGCTACCACTACGCCTCGTATACCTTCGACCTCCTGGCGGAGGCGATCGGGCGGGCGATCGGGACGCCGTTCGAGACGCTGCTCCGCGGCGGGCTGCTGGACCCGCTGGGCATGACCGACACCACCTTCGACCCCCGGCCGGGCCGCGCCGACCGCGCGGCCCCGATCGCCTGTGCCGGCGCGGACGACGAGCGCAGGGCGAGGGCCCTGGAGCTCGAGCACGGGGTTTCGATCACCGACGTGTTCACTGCCCACCATCTCGCCGGTGGCGGCCTGTGGAGCACCGCCGGCGACCTCCTCCGCTTCGGTCGCGCGATGCTCCGCGGTGGCGAGCTGGACGGGGTGCGCGTGCTGTCGCCCGCCTTCGTCGCGCTGGCGACGCGAGAAGTCACGGTCAACGGGGTCGGCGTGAACCCGGATCGGCTGCGGGACGACCACTACGCGCTCGGCTGGGGGAAGCCCGGGATCGCCAGCCCCGGCTCATCGTCGGCGTTCGGGCACGGCGGCGCCTCCGGGACGCGCCTGTGGATCGATCCCGCATACGACCTCGTGTACGTGTACCTGGGCGGGGCGTGGGGGCTGCCGACCCAGCCGATCGACGCCGTCGCGAACGCGATCTATGCCTCCCTCGCGTAGCATCGCGGGATGACCGGCACCGTCCACGACACCGCCGCGCGCGGGTTCACCGCCGCCGCCGACGCCTACGAGCGCGCCCGCCCCGGCTATCCCGCCGACGCCGTCGCCGCGATCGTGGAACGGCTGGATCTCCGGCCGGGGCGCGTCCTGCTGGAGCTCGGCGCCGGGACGGGGAAGCTGACCCGGCTGCTCGTGCCGTCCGGCGTGCGGATCCTGGCCCTGGAGCCCGTGCCGGCGATGCGCGCGAAGCTGGCGACAGCCGTTCCGTCCGCGGAGCTGATCGATGGCGCGGCCGAGGCCATCCCGCTTCCCGCCGTCTCCGTCGATGCCGTCGTGGTGGCCCAGGCGTTCCACTGGTTCGACACGATCCGCGCCCTGTCCGAGATCCACCGGGTCCTGCGGCCCGGCGGGCACCTCCTGCTGGCCTGGAACCGGCGGGACGAGTCCGTCCCCTGGGTCAGGGCAATGGGAGACCTCCTCCGCGAGCTGGAGGCCGGCGAGCCGCGCGGGTGGCGCGGGGTGCTGGAGGCCTGCGCGCTGTTCGAGTCGCTCCGGTCCGTGTCCTTCCGGTACGCGCAGCAGCTGACGCGAGCCGGGGTGCTGGACCGGGTGGGGTCGATCAGCCACGTCGCGGCCGCGGATTCCGCCACGCGCGAGGCGGTGCTGGCACGGCTCACGACCGTGCTGGACACGAGCCCGGACACGGCCGGCCGCCAGGTCGTCGAACTGCCGTACGACACCGAGGTGATGTGGGCGGCGCGGCGGTCGATCGCGCCGGGCGACGCCGGCATCGTCGCCACGGTCAACGTGAACGGCGGCGGGGTGCCCAAGCCGCCGGTCGCCGGGACGCGGATCCTCGGGCTGGGCCTCGAGGGCGACGGCCACACCGAGCCCGAGCCCGTCCACGGCGGGCCGACCGCCGCCGTCTCCCTGTATGCGCAGGAGGCGATCGAGCGCGTGCGCGAGGATGGGCACGCCGCGTTCCCCGGCGCCTATGGCGAGAACCTCACGCTGCTGGGGATCGACTGGGCCGCGCTCCGCGGCGGCGATCGGCTGGCGCTCGGCGACGGCGAGCAGGGGGCGCTCCTGGAGCTCACGAAGCAGGCGTCGCCGTGCCAGACGATCGCGCACTGGTTCGTGGAGCAACGGATCGCCCGGATCAGCCAGAAGGTCCACCCCGAGGACGCCCGGTGGTACGCGCGAGTCCTGCGCGAGGGGCCGGTGGCGCCCGGGATGGCCGTGAGGCGGATCGCGGGGGAGTAGCTCGCGAGCCGTCCCGGGCGGCGGCGGGGCCGTACCGTCCCGGCTGGCCGGACACGCGTCCCTCCCGGTCGGTCACACGTCCCTGCTGGCCGGTCACACGTCCCGGCTGGCCGGACACGCGTCCCTCCCGGTCGGTCACACGTCCCTGCCGGTCGGCCACACCGTTCTACCCGGCCGGTCACACGTGCCGGCTGGCCGGCCACGCGTCCCTCCCGGTGACTGTCGCTCCTGGTCGGTCACAGATGGGACGCGTGCTATCCATGGGTGCCGTGCCCGAATGCGGCCATCCAACGACACCACGCGCACAATCGACGATCCAGGCCTCCGGACCCGGCCCGTCAAAGATGGGGCGCGTGCAAGGCCAATTGCAGATGGCCCAGCACGCGCCGGGTCGTTGGGTGGCCGAGAGCCGCCGCGATACCGCGAGCGGCAACCCTCGCGCCTCGGAGTGCGCCGCCGTCAGCGGTGGCGAAGCCGGTCCATACCACGCATCCCATCGTTGGATGGCCAGAGCGGCGCGAGGGCCGGGCCGGCGCGAGGGCCGGGCCGGCGCGAGGGCCGGGCGGCGCGAGGGCTGATGGCCAGGCGGCAACGCGCTGCGCCGCGGCGCGCTACCCTTCCGCCGTGCGCATCGGAGGAACCATGGCCGACACCCCGAACACGGCCCCCGCCGCCCCCGCCGAGACCCGCGAGCAGCTCCTCGTCCGGCACGCCGAGGCCCGCGCGCGCCGCAATGCGGCCGAGCTCGGCAGCCCAGCATGGCAGCAGGCATCCGCCGAGGTCGGGCGCATCGAGGTCGAGATCGCCCGCGCGGAGCGGCTGATGGACCCGCCCAGGGTCTGACGAGGAGACCGCCGCCGAGACCCTCGATCCGCGCCCCGCCGCCCCAACCGACCGTCCTGCTATCGTTCGGCCGATGGACGGCGTCGTGCTCGTGCTGAACCAGAACTACGAGCCGCTCAACGTCTGCAACATCCCGCGGGCGTTCCGGCTGCTGTTCGGCTCCAAGGCCGAGGTCATCGAGTACAACCACGCCGAGATCCGGACCGTCCGGCAGGTCTACCGTGCGCCGTCGGTGATCCGCCTCCAGCACCACATCCGCCGGCCGCGCCCGCGGGTCAAGCTCACCCGGCGCGAGATCTTCGTGCGTGACCGGCATACCTGCCAGTACTGCGGCAGGCAGGCGCACGACCTCACGCTCGACCACGTCATGCCCCGGCATCGCGGTGGGGGGCACACGTGGGAGAACCTGGTCGCGGCGTGCAAGTCGTGCAACCACCGCAAGGGTGGCCGCACGCCCGAGGAGGCCCGCCTGCGGCTGATCCGGACGCCGTTCGAGCCGCGCAGCGACATCTACTCGCTGTTCACGCCCTACCTGGCGGACGAGCGGAACGAGGCCTGGCGGGACTACCTCTTCCTCGGCCGGAGCTGAGCCCGGCGTGTCCGGGGAGCCGGCACCGCCCGCGCCCGCGGACGCCGAGGCGCGCCTCGAGCGCAGGATGCCCGCCGCCGTCCTCTCGCTGCTGGACCACCTCCACGCGCACGGCCACGCCGCGTACGTGGTCGGAGGGTCGCTGCGCGACGCGCTCCTCGATCGCGAGCCCGCGGACTGGGACCTGACCACCGACGCGCGTCCCGATCGGATCGTGGCGCTGTTCCCCGGATCCGTGTACGAGAACCGCTTCGGGACGGTGGCCGTCCGGCGCGACGAGGACGTGTTCGAGATCACCACCTTCCGGACCGAGCACGACTACGCCGACTTCCGCCGCCCGCACCGGGTCGAGTTCGGCGACGACATGGTGGCTGACCTGGGCCGTCGAGACTTCACGGTCAACGCGATCGCCTGGGGCCGCGCGGCGAGAGGGCACGATGCGGCCGGGACGGCCGAGCCTCGTAACACGTTGGTGGATCCGTTCCACGGGCTCGCCGACCTCGCGGCACGCCGGCTGCGCGCCGTCGGCGACCCGGATGCGCGGTTCCGCGAGGACGCCCTGCGCATGATCCGCGCCGTCCGCCTGGCCGCAACCCTGGGCTTCGAGATCGAGCCCGCGACGCTCGCGGCCATGGCGGCCAATGCCGGCCTCGTCAGCCACCTCTCCGGCGAGCGCGTGGGCGCGGAGCTGGCCAAGCTGCTGGCGGCCCCCATGCCGTCGGTCGGGCTCCGGCTGGCCTTCGATTCCGGGCTGCTCGCCGTCATCTCGCCGGAGCTGGCCGCCCAGCGCGGCATCCCCCAGAACAAGGTGCCGGGCGAGGACCTCTGGGACCACACGCTCCGGACGGTCGACGCCGTGCCGGCGGACCGGCCGGTGGTGCGGCTGGCGGCGCTGCTCCACGACATCGGGAAGCCGGCGACCCTTGCCGGCGGGCGTTTCCAGCAGCACGACATCGTGGGCGCCGCGGAGGCGAACGCGCTGCTGCGCAAGCTCCGCTACCCCCGGGCGACGACCGAGGAGGTGACGCACCTCATCCGGCACCACATGTTCACGGTCGATCCCGACGCCAGCGAAATCGCCGTCCGCCGGTTCATCCGGCGCATCGGCCGGGGCTACCTCGACGCCCTGTTCGAGCTGCGCCGGGCGGACGATATCGGCAGCGGAGTGACGCCCGACGATCCCGACCAGGCCGCGTTCCGGACGCGGGTCGAGGCGGAGCTGGCCGCGGAAGTCCCGCTCGATCGCAATGCGCTGGCCGTCGACGGCGGGGACCTGATGCGGGAGCTGGGCCTCCAGCCGGGACCGCGGCTGGGCGGCGTGCTGGAGGCGCTCGTGGACCGGGTGATCGCCGATCCGGTGCTCAACGATCGCGCCACCCTGATGCTGCTCGCACAGGGCATGCTTGCCGACATGCTGCCGGACGAGGACGAGGGGTGATCGAGCTGCTGCTCCAGGCCGAGCGCGCACTGTCCGTCGGGCTCCTGGACCAGGCGGAGCGGCTGTACCGCCAGGCCGCCGCGGCCGATCCGCGCAACTCGATCGCGGTGGTCGGGCTGGCGCGGGTGGCGCTCGAGCACGCCGATGACGGCGAGGCCTACCGGATGGCGAAGCGGGCGCTGGACATCGATCCGGAGAACGTCGCCGCCCGGCGGCTGGTCGACCGCCTGGAGGAGGTGTACGCGCACCGCGGGCTGCCGGTGCCGGGGACCGAGGCCTTCGTCGCGCCCGAGGCGGCGCCCGCGCCGGTGTCGTCTCCCGCCCCGGCGGCGCCTGCGCCGTCGTCATCTCCCGCCCCGGCTTCGTCTCCCGCGCCGGCGCCGTCATCCCCAGCGGAGGCCGCCGCCCCACGCTCCGTCCTCGCCCGCCTGCTCCGGAGGAATCGACGATGAGGGTCCTCGTCACCGGCGGCGCCGGCTACGTCGGCGGGGTCTCCGTCGACGCGCTCCTGGCGGCCGGCCACGACGTCGTCGTCCTGGACGACCTCACCACGGGCCACGCCCGGGCCGTGAATCCCGCCGCGCGCCTGCAGGTCGGGTCGTACAGCGACGAGGCCGCGACGCGCGCCCTCCTGGAGGCCGGGGGCATCGACGCGATCCTCCACTGCGCCGCCCGCTCGCTCGTCGGCGAGAGCATGCTGGACCCGGCGAGGTACTACCGCGACAACGTCGCGGGCGGCATCGCGCTGCTGGAGGCCGCCCGGGCGGCCGGCGTGCGTCGGGTCGTGTTCTCGTCGACGGCGGCCGTCTACGGCGTGCCCGACTCGACGCCCATCACCGAGGACGCGCCCCTTCGGCCGATCAGCACCTACGGCGAGACCAAGCGCACGTTCGAGGCCGCTCTCCGCTGGTATGGCCGGGCGTACGGGTTCCGGAGCGTGATCCTCCGCTACTTCAACGTCGCCGGCGCCACGGACCGGCTGGGCGAGGTCCATCGGCCCGAGACCCACCTCATCCCGAACGTGCTCATCGCCGCCGTGAGCGGCCGGCCGCTCACGGTGTTCGGGGCCGACTACCCGACCCCCGACGGGACCCCGCTCCGCGACTACATCCACGTCGAGGACCTGGCCGACGCGCACCTCGCGGCGCTGGAGGCGACCAGGCCGGCCCAGGACGAGCCACTGATCTGCAACCTCGGCACGTCGAGTGGCTTCTCGGTGCGCGAGGTGCTGCAGTCGGCCGAGGCGATCGTGGGGCACCCGATCCCGCACTCGGTGGGTGCGCGCCGGGCCGGCGACCCGCCGGTGCTCGTGGCGTCGAACGCCCGGGCGCGAGAGGCGCTGGGCTGGACGCCGAGGCGGTCCACGCTGGCGGCGATGATCGGCTCCGCGTGGGCGTGGCGCGTGGCCCACCGGGCGGGGTACGGGGACTGAGGGGCCGCCGACCCCGCGTTCGGGACAGACCCCGGTTACGATCGGACGATGACGGAACCCTCATCGGCCCGCGACATCGCCGCAACCTGGGAGCCGCAGCTGCCCGGCCGCCTCGCCACGCGGGACGTGCCGGACGCGATCGTGGAGCCTGACTGGGGCGGCGTGCGCGTGGTGGTCGCGCTCACCGAGGAGTCGGCCGCCGTGTTCGCTCACGGGCAGGAGATCCCGGTTCCGGAGGAGCTGGTGGCGGCGCTCCGGGCCGCGTTCGGAGCCCTGGATGCCGTGATCGAGGGCAACCTCACGACCATGGCGCTGCGCACCGGGGAGGGGGCGTTCCCGCCGCCGCCGAAGGTCGACCGACCCCCGCTCCTGGTCCCTCGTGCGCTCCGCCAGAGCGTCAGGGACGACCCGTACGTGCGTGCCCGGGACCACCGGGAGGCCGCGCTCGCCGCCGAGCCCGACGTGCTCGAGGCGCTCGAGGCCGGCGACCGGCACGCGTTCGTGGCCACCGACCTGCTGTGGCTGGACGGGCAGTCGCTGCTGGACATCCCGCTGCTCGAGCGCAAGCGGCTGCTGGAGACCGTGCTGGAGGATTCGCTCCTGGTCCGGGTCACGGCGTTCGTGCGCGCGTCCGCCATCGTGACGCTGGTCACCTGGGGGACCCTTGGGTTCGGCGACCTGTTCTACCGGGCTGCGAACAGCCGCTACCTGCCCGGGCGTGAGAACCCGGACTGGGCCGTGGGTCGGCCGCCCCGGGGTCCGCACGGACCCGCCGAGCCGCCGACACCGCCTCGCTAGGCAGGCCGGCGGCACATCCGGCTCGCCGCCTGCGGCTCCACGGTGGTACGGTGGGCTCGTGCCCGCGACGACGCTGACGCCCGCCATCCGGGATGAGATCGCACGCCTCGGACGGGCCGACATCATGGTCGGCATCCCGAGCTTCAAGAGCGCGGCCACGATCGGCTACGTGGTGCGCGCGGCACATGCCGGGCTGGTCCAGTACTTCCCGGACCTCAAGCCGGTGCTCGTCAACTCGGACGCGGGCAGCCCCGACGGCACCCAGCGCGTCGTCGTGGAGACGGAGCCGCCCGACTACGTGGAGTCGATCCTCCTCGTCCGGCCCACCAACAAGCTCGACCGCGTGACGATCACCTACCCCGAGATCGACGGCGTCGGTGGCAAGGGTGCGGCCCTCCGGACGATCTTCGAGATCGCCGCCGCGCTCGAGGTCCAGGCGCTGGTCGTCGTGGACAGCGACCTGCGGAGCATCCTTCCCGAGTGGATCGAGCTCCTCGCCGGCCCGATCCTCAAGGGCGGCTACGACTTCGTCGCCCCGCTCTACGCGCGCTACAAGTACGACGGCACGATCACCAACACCGTCACCTACCCGCTCACCCGGGCGCTCTACGGCCACCGGATCCGCCAGCCGATCGGTGGTGACTTCGGCGTCAGCGGCGACCTCGTCCGGCACTACCTCGAGCTCGACGACTGGACCGGGGACATCAGCAAGTTCGGCATCGACATCTGGATGACGACGTCCGCGCTGACCGGCGGCTTCGCGGTCTGCCAGGCGCGGCTGGGCGCCAAGGTCCACGACCCCAAGGATCCGGGCGCGGACCTGGGGCCGATGTTCCGCCAGGTGGTGGGCACGATCCTCCGGCTCGCGGCCGCCCATCCCGAAGCCTGGCTCAACATCCGCGGCAGCCACGGCGTGCCGGCGTACGGGTTCGAGCGGATCGTCGACCCGCTGCCGCTCGAGGTGAACCCGATCCGCCTCCTGTCCGAGTTCCATGCGGGCTCGCTGACCCTCGCGGACACCTGGCGCGCGACCTTCGCCCCCGACAACCTGGAGGCCATGCTGGAGCTGGCGAAGGAGGCCGGCCGCCTGGCCGACACGGCCTCGCAGCGGCTGGGCCTGGGTGGCGAGGGTGACAGCGCGCACCCGACGACGCTCGAGATGGCCGAGGCGCTGACGGGCTTCCACTTCCCGGACGACCTGTGGGCGCGCCTGATCTACGACCTGGTGGTCGCGGCGCGGCGGGCCGGGGAGGACACCGCCCGGCTGGTCGCCGCGCTGGTGCCGGTCTACTTCGGGCGCGTGGGCAGCTTCGTGATCGAGAACCGGCACCTGAGCACGGCCGACGCCGAGGAGCGCGTGGAGCAGCAGGCTCGTGAGTTCGAGCTGCTGAAGCCGTACCTCGTGGAACGCTGGACCGCGGCGGACAAGGCGGACAAGGCGGATGCGGCGGACGCGGCGGGCGCGGCGGACGGGGAGCCCGGGCGGTGACCGGCGAGCCACTCCCGGCCAGGATCCTCATCCCGGTCGCCAACCCGCTCACGGCGGAGGAGCTGATCCGGATCGGCGCCTCGCTCCTGGAGCCGCGGACCGGGGAGCTGACCGCGCTCGGCATCGTCGAGGTGCCGGAGGGAATGCCACTGTCCGAGGGCGCGACGCGGGCACGCCAGGCCCGGCGCCTGCTCCAGAAGGTCCTCGACTACGTGCCAGAGGGCACGACCATCCACCCGCTGGTCCGGATCGGGCGGCACGCGGCGGCCGGCATCGTGGAGGCGGCGGCGGAGCAGGAGGCCGATCTCATCATCTTCGGCTGGGGCGGCAAGTCCAGCCCGCGACGTGAGGGCGGCCGCGGGCCGACGATCTCCCCGACCATCGACGAGGTCGTGCGCGACTCGCCGTGCGACATCGCGGTCATCAAGCAGCGAGGCGCGAGAGAGATCCGCCGCATCCTCGTCCCTGTCCGCGGCGGCCCGCACGCGGAGCTCGCGCTCCGGTTCGCGGACGCGCTGGCCCATCGCCACGGCGCCACCGTCGCCGTGATGCACCTCGTGCCCGCCGGAGTCACCGAGGCCGTCCGGGCCCAGGCCGAGCACGCCCTCGCGGCGTTCGCCCGCCAGCACGTGACGGCGCGCTCCGAGCCCATCCTCCGCGAGAGCCAGAACGTGCGAGCCGCCATCCTGCGCGAGGCCGAGCGGGCGGACCTGGTGGTGATGGGCGCCTCCGCCCCGCCCGGCGAGCCCGAGACATCGTTGTTCGGGGCGTTGCCGGAGGCGATCGCCCAGCGCGCGCGGCCGACGGTCATCGTCGTCAAGACCCGCGAGCCGATCAGCCGCCAGACGTTCGAGCAGCTGGCCGGGCGCGCGGAGACCCTGGCCGCCGCGGATCGCGCGGCCGAGGAGTCGCGCGCCGTCCCGGCCCGCGTCGATCGCTGGTTCGCGGAGGCCAACTTCCATCACTCGGAGTTCGCGGATCTCGCACGGCTCACGGCCCTCAAGGAGAAGCTGGGGGTCACGGTCAGCCTCGTGCTGCCGACGCTCGACGAGGCCGAGACGATCGGCCCGATCGTGCGCCGCGCGATCCGGGAGATGCAGGAACGGTATCCGCTGCTGGACGAGATCCTGGTCATCGACTCCGCGTCCACCGATGACACTCGCCGCATCGCCATGGAGGAGGGCGCGCGCGTCGTCCAGCACCCGGACGTGCTCCCGCGGTACGGCTCGTTCGTGGGCAAGGGCGAGGCGCTCTGGAAGTCGCTGTACGAGACGTCCGGCGACATCGTGGTCTGGGCGGATACCGACGTGCGCAACTGGCATCACCGGATGGTCTACGGGACGCTCGGGCCGCTGCTGGTCGAGCCGCGCCTCCAGTACGTGAAGGGCTACTACCAGCGCCCGATCGTCGAGGGCGGCGTGCTCAAGGAGGGCGGCGGCGGACGCGTCACGGAGCTGGTGGCCCGGCCGCTGATCAACCTGTTCTTCCCGGAGCTGTCCGGCCTGATCCAGCCGCTCTCCGGCGAGTATGCCGGCCGGCGGTCGCTGCTGGAGCAGCTGCCGTTCTTCACGGGCTACGCGGTGGAGATCGGCCACCTGATCGATGTCGCCGAACGGGCCGGGCTCGATGGCCTCGGGCAGGTGGACCTGGAACGGCGGGTGCACCGGAACCAGGAGCTCGAGGGGCTGTCGCGGATGTCGTTCGTGATCCTCCAGGCCGTGATGAAGCGGCTGGAGGAGCGGCGCCGAGTGCGGCTGTTCGCGGAGCTGGGCTCCACGATGAAGCTGCCGCGCTCCGGGCACGGACGCCTGTCGCTGGAGATCCAGGAGCTGGCTGACCAGGAGCGCCCGCCGATGATCCGCATCCCGGAGTACCTGGAGAAGCGCCGCGCGGCGTCCGAGGCGTCCCGCGCCGAGGCGTCCCGCGCGGCGTCCGAGGCGTCCCGGGACGAGCCAACGGATTGACGTGGTGGCTCGGGCCGTACGGCCGGGCAATGCCCGGCAGGCATTGCTTTCGGGTCGAGCGAGGCCCAGGGCCGTTACAGCCGGTCCGTCGATGCCTGGTTGGCATGGCCGGACGAGGTAGCAGCGTCGCGATGCCGTCGCCGGCGGCTTCGGGCCGGGAACGTTGCCCGGCAGGCATGAGGCAGCCAAGGCATGGGCAGCCAAGGCATGGGCAGCGAGGGCATGGGGCAGCCGGTGATTGATCGGCCGCTGCGCGTGCTGATCGCGCCGGATTCGTTCAAGGGCTCGCTCACGAGCGTGCAGGTGGCGCGCGCGCTCGCCAACGGGTGGCACCGCGCGCGCCCGGCCGACGGGATCCGCCTCGCGCCGCTCGCCGACGGCGGCGAGGGAACGCTCGTCGCCATCGAGGCCGCCGGCGGCTGGAGATGGCGCGAGGCGGTGGCCCGGGACCCGATCGGCCGGCCGATCGCCGCCCGATGGCTCGCCCGCGAGGACGGCGGCGCGGCGATCGTCGAGATGGCGGCGGCGTCGGGGCTCTCCCGCGTGAACGCCGCCGAGGGCGATGCCGTGCGCGCGACCAGCCACGGGACCGGCGACCTCCTGCGGGCCGTGCTGGACGCCGGGATCAGGGACATCGCGCTGGGCATCGGTGGCAGCGCCACGACGGATGGCGGTGCCGGGCTTCTCCGGGCGCTCGGCGCGGACGTCAGCGAGGACCTGGCCACGGTCGATCTCGCCGGCCTGGACCCGCGGCTCCGCGAGACCCGTCTCCGGATCGCCTGCGACGTGACCAACCCGCTCCTCGGCCCGGTCGGCGCCGCCGCCACCTACGGCCCGCAGAAGGGCGCATCCCCCGCGGACGTCCCGGCACTGGACGCCCGGCTCGCCCGCTTTGCCGATGCCCTCGAGGCCGCGACCGGCCGCCGGGAGCGCAACACCCCGGGCGCGGGAGCGGCGGGCGGGGTCGGCTTCGGGCTGCTGTGCCTGGCGGATCGCTTCGCCTCCCTCGAGCTGCGGCCCGGCGTGGACCTGATCATGGAGGAGGCGGGCTTCGACCGCGCCCTCGCCGAGGCGGACCTGGTGCTCACGGGGGAGGGCCGAATCGACACCCAGACCGCCTTCGGCAAGACGGCCCTGGGAGTGGCGCGGCGGGCGCAGGCCGCCGGCAGGCCGTGCATCGCCGTTGGCGGCGGGGTGACGCCGGAGGGGATCGAGGCCCTGCTCGCCGCCGGCGCGATCGCCGTCCCGGTCACGGAAGCGCCCCAGACCGTGGACCAGGCGATGGCCGCCGGCACCGCCCCGCTCGAGCGCTGCGGGGAGCGGATCGCGCGGCTGGTGGCGGTGTCGGCCGGGCTGCTCCAACGGCCTGGCCATGGAACGTGATCCGATGACGGCGCCCCGGGCGAAGCCAGCCGCCGCCGGACGCGCGCGCAAGCCAGCCGACCCGGCCAGGCGATGGGCGAGCTACCTGCGTCGCTACCGGCCGGGTCTCCAGCGCTACGTCCTGGACGGCCTCACCGGCGCGTACGGCGAGCAGCGCTGGGAGAGCCGCCTGGACCCCACGAGCGAGCTGATCCTGACGATCCTCACCCAGAACACGGCGGACGTGAACGCCGAGAAGGCGTTCGAGGCGCTGCGTACACAGTACCCAAGCGACCGGCCGGCGGAGGTCCACAACCCCGGCATCGGCTGGGGTGGAGGCGGCCTGTCCACGGCGCCGCCCCCCGACTGGTCGATGGTCGAGCACGCGCCCCTCCCCGAGCTCGTCGACGTCATCCGGCCCGGCGGCCTCGCCCCGCAGAAGGCGCCGCGGCTCCAGGCGACCCTGCGCCACATCCGGGAGGCTCGGGGCGACTACCGCCTCGCGTTCCTGGGCGACATGCCGGCGCTCGAGGCCCGCGACTGGCTCACCGCGATCGACGGCATCGGCAAGAAGACCGCCTCGATCGTGCTCGCGTTCTGCTTCGGCGCCCCCGTGATGGCCGTCGACCGGCACGTCGAGCGGGTGTCCAAGCGGATCGGCCTGATCCCGGCGAAGGCGACCGCGGACCAGGCGCACGACCTGTTCCTCGCGCTGCTCGAGCCCGACGAGATGTACGCGGCCCACGTGCTGCTGATCCACCATGGCCGCGCGATCTGCCAGGCGCAGCGCCCGAAATGCGAGCTGTGCCCGGTCGCCGACCGGTGCCGCTTCGTGAGTCCCCGGGCGCCATGACCGGCCTGGCCGCATCGTGTCTTCCCGCAGTCGCCGCATGCCGCAGTCGCCGCATGCCGCAGTCGCTCCATTCCTGCACCCACGGGAAGCGGGTTCGGCGGCGCCCGACCAGGGCACGCAGGGACGTCGCAGCGGATCCCCGGCACGAGAGACAATCGCTCCATGCATGGCCATGAACCGCAGGCGATGCCCGACCGTCGCAAGGGGCCGCACTGCCGCATCCGGGCGGCGCGTTCCCCTTCGTGGAGTCATGCAGCGACTACGACACCGCGTTTGCCGGGGAGATCCACGTGAACCAGCCCAATACGGCGTCCGGCCTCGCCGATACCCTCCACGATCTGCTGCAGGCGGACTTCGCGTCCTCGCCCGTCGCCGCCAGCGATGTCGGCCTGACCGACTACGACGACCGCCTTGACGACCTCTCGGCCGACGCGTTCCGCGCCCGGAACGCGTACACCGCCGAGTTCCTCGCGCGGCTGGACGCCATCGACGACGAGGGCCTCGGCCCCGACGACAGCATCGATCGGGACCTGGCGCGCTCGGTCCTCCGCGGCCGGCTGGTCCTTGCCCCCTTCGAGCAGTGGAAACGGGACCCCGTCGTCTACTCCGGCCCGGTCACCAACGGCCTGTTCACCCTGTTCCTCCACAGGCTGCGCCCCGAGGCGGATCTCGTCGATGCGGCCGTCGCCCGGCTCGGGCAGGCCGGACGGGCCGTGGACGCGGGCATCGCGAACCTGGACCCCGCCCTCGCCCATCCGTTGATCGTCGAGCGGGGCATGAACGCCGCGAAGGGCGCCGTCCGCTACGTCCGGGACCTCGTCTGGCTGGACGTGCAGGACGAGACGAGCCGCGCGCGGCTCCGCCAGGCGGGCGCCGACGCCGCCCGCCACCTGGAGCGCTGGGTCGCCCACCTGGACGACCTGCGCACGCGCGCCCGCGGGACCTGGCGGCTGGGCGAGGACGGCTACTCGCGGATCCTTCGCGAGCGCGAGGTCCTGGGCGACGACGCCCGATCGCTCCGCGACCGCGGCTGGGACGAGCTGAACCGGCTCGACGCGGAGATGAGCGCCCTGGCGGCGGACGCCACCGGCAACCCGGACTACGTCGAGGTCCTCCGCCACGACGACGAGCATCACCCGCCCACGGAGCAGGCGATGCTCGATACCTACGCCGAGTGGACGGCGAAGGCGCGGACCTTCCTCGCGGAGACCGGCCTGGTCACCCTCCCGCCCGGCGAGTCGTGCGACGTCGTCCCGTCACCGGTGTTCCAGCGCCCGGTCCTGGGCGTCGCCTCCTACGACGCGCCGCCGTCCTTCTCGGATCGCTGGAAGGGCTTCTTCTTCGTCCCCTTCGCCCCCGACGGTGCCTCCGAGGCGGACATCCAGGGGCGCCTGTCCAACAACTCCTACGGCTCCATCCCCACGACCGCCGCCCACGAGACGTACCCGGGCCACCACTGGCACCTCGTGATGCGCAAGGGCAACCCGTCGGAGGTCCGCAAGGTCTACGGCACCCCCTACTTCACCGAGGGCTGGGCGCTGTACGCGGAGCGCGTGATGCGCGAGCGCGGCTTCTTCGAGACCCCGATCCAGGAGCTCCACCACCTCAACGCCTCGCTGTTCCGGGCGTCGCGCATCGTCGTGGACACCTCGCTCCACCTGGGCGAGATGTCGTTCGACGAGGCGGTCGAGTTCATGATGGACCGGGCCGCGATGCCCGAGCCGGTCGCCCGGGCCGAAGTGGGCCGCTACTGCTCGTGGCCGACGCAGGCGTCGTCGTACCTCACCGGGTGCCTAGAGATCCTCGCGATCCGGGACCGATACCTGGCGGCGCGCGGGTTCGCGGGGGTCGCGCCGCGGGACGTCCCGATCGAGGTCCTGCGCGACTTCCACGACACGATCACGTCGTCGGGGGCGCTGCCGCTGGGCCTCGCCGACCGCGCGGTGATGGCGACGCTGGGCTAGCTAGTACTAGTGCCCCGGGGGCTGGCGTGGCTGCGTGGTGACCGCCGGCTGGCGCCGGGGCGCACACTCGCGCCGATGACCCTCGAGGTGCTCGTCATCGCGCTGGTCCGGGTCGCCGGGTCGCTGCCGGTGCTGCGCTGGCCACTGGCCGGCGGGATCCTCGCGATCCTGGTGGACCTGTCCGACCTGCTGCTGATGAACATCCTGGACCTCGGTGGCGTCCCGGACTACCAGCACCTGGACAAGATCCTCGACCTCGTCTACATGGGCACGTTCCTGCTCGTCGCCCTGCGCTGGAGCGGGCCGGACCGCTGGGTGAGCGTCGCGCTGTTCGCATGGCGGATGATCGGCTTCGTGGCGTTCGAACTCACCGGTGAGCGAGCGCTGCTGCTCGTGTTCCCGAACGTGTTCGAGCCCTGGTTCCTGCTCGTCGCCGCGCTCCACCACCGCTGGGACCCGGTGCCATGGGCCCCGTGGCGGCTGGGGGCGGCCCTCGCCGGCGTGCTCGCGCTCAAGGAGCTCCAGGAGTGGGCGCTCCACTGGGCGAAGCTGTTCGACGGCATCACCGCCCTCGAGGCGATCGACCGCGCCTGGCGCTGGCTGACGGGCGGCTGAGGGCACCGGCCGGGGGACGCCGGCCGGGGACGCAGGCCGGGGACGCAGGCGAGTAGGATCGCGCCGTGAGCACGAACGAGCGGACGCCCCTGATCCTGGACGTCGACACCGGCATCGACGATTCCCTGGGGATCCTCTACGCCTGCGCCAGCCCGGACGCGGAGCTGGTCGCGGTCACGTGCCTGTCGGGCAACGTGGCGGCGCATGACGTGCAGCGGAACAGCCGCGCGGTACTGGAGCTGGCCGGCCGACCGGACGTGGAGGTGGCGGTCGGGCGCGAGCGACCGCTCCTCCGGCCGCTCGAGATCACGCCCCAGACGCACGGGCCGCACGGCATCGGGTACGCGGAGCTGCCGGAGCCGACGGCGCCGCTGTCCGCGCGCTATGCGCCGAGCCTAGCAATACGCGAACGAACCAAGCACGCATAG
>CAVPEU010000030.1:0-226389 GCA_963703575.1 uncultured Chloroflexia bacterium | reverse complement strand
CGCGTCGAACGCGGACCTGTCGGGCGAGCTGATGATGCTCGGCTCGAGCCTTGCCTACGGCGTGGGCAACGTGTACGCGCGGCGCTACGTCCACGGCCTCCGGCCGATGATCCCGGCCCTGTTCCAGGTCACGTTCGCGGCCGCGATCGTGACCGTGCTCGCCCTGGTCGTGGACCGGCCGCTCGGGAACGTCCACCCGGCGCCGGAGGCGATCGTCGCCGTCGCCTGGCTGGGGATCCTCGGGTCCGGGCTCGCCTACCTGTGCTTCTTCACGATCCTGCAGCGCTGGGGCTCCACCCGCACGTCGATGGTCTCGTACCTGCTGCCCGTGGTCGGGATCCTGATGGGCACGATCCTGGCAGAGCCCGTGACGGTGCCGCGGATCGGTGGCATGGCGATGATCATCGCCGGCATCGCGCTCGTCAGCAGCGGCCCTGCACTCCGGCGGTTGGTGGACCGGAGGGCGGACGAGGCGGCGAGGGCCGGGCGCGCCTAGCGAACGGGCTCCGTGCCGGGAGCGGCCGGCGGCGGCTTCCCGGCAGCCGCGTCACCGGTGCCGGGCGCGGGGACGCCCGGCCTCAGCCCGCCTCAGCCGGCCGCGGGGACGCCCGGGCCTCAGCCGAAGCGTTCGCGGAGCCGGGGCAGGATCTGCGCCCCGTAGCGGGCGATCGCGGCCTCCTGGTCGTCGCCCGGGAAGTGGAACACGAGGTGCGTGAAGCCGTAGCGCACGTACTCCTCGACCTGCGCCACGTGCTCGTCCGGGTCCGAGGCCACGAGCCAGCGGGTGTGGGCGTAGGGCTCCGCCTCCCGGGCCAGCACCTCCAGCTCCCGGGGGTCGTGGACCCCCGTCTTCCTGTCGGCCGGCAGGGCCAGCGCGGCCCAGACCTTGGTGTCCTCCATCGCCCGCTCGAGGTCGGGGTCGAAGCTGACCTTCATCTCGATCATCCGGCCCAGCGGGGCGGCGTCGCGGCCGGCCTTCCCGGCTCCCTCGGCGAGCGCGGGCAGGAGGGTCTCGGTGTACAGCTCCCGGCCCTTGCCGGAGGTGCAGATGAGGCCGTCCGCGACGCGGCCGGCGAGGCGCGCGGCGGCCGGGCCGGAGGCGGCGATGTAGATCGGCACCGGCTGGTCCGGGCGGTCGTAGATCGTCGCGTCACGGGTGCGGTAGAACTGGCCCTCGAAGGTGACGAACTCCTCGCGCCACAGCTGCTGGATCAGCTGGACCGCCTCCCGGAGCCGGGCGAAGCGCTCGCTCTGCTCCGGCCAGTCCACGCCGACCGGGACCTCGTTCATGGACTCGCCGGTGCCCAGGCCCAGGATCACGCGGCCGGGGGCCAGGCAGCCGAGGGTCGCGAACGCCTGCGCCACGACCGCGGGGTTGTACCGGAACGAGGGCGTCAGGACGCTGGTGCCCAGCGTGACGCGGCTGGTGGCCTGGGCCGCGGCGCCCAGCCAGACCAGCGCGTTCGGGGCGTGGCCGCCGGTGTGGCGCCAGGGCTGGAAGTGGTCACTGGTCCACACCGAGTCGAATCCGGCCCGCTCCGCGGCGAGCGCGAGGTCGAGCAGGCGGCGGGGCGGGAACTGCTCGGCAGACGCCTTGTAGCCGAAGGTCAGATGGGGCATGCGGTTCCTCCGATATGCCGCCGATTGTCGCATCAGCGCCCGATGGCGAGCGCCACCGCCCCCGCCAGCACGAGCACGGAGCCCGCGAAGCGCATCGAGATCTCGTGGCGACCGCTGGCCTCGCGCTGCCCTCTTGGGCCCCTCATTTGCCGGGCCGCAGGGCTGTCAATACCAGGTGTTGGTGCATGTCGACGGTGTTGATGCAGTCGTTGGACATCGTTGGACACGGGTCTTGACAGCCGGGCCCTGCCCGGCTACGTTGACGAGGTGCACATATGAGCAATGGTCGAAACAGATGTGCAGACGGGCTGGGACGTGACGACGGGTAGGTGTGTGGCGACGGCGACGGCTACGGCTCCGACAGGCGGCCCGGCCGACTCGCGGCTCCTCGTCCGCGTCGCCCGGATGTACTACGGGATGCACCTCACCCAGGAGCAGATCGGCGCCCGCCTCGGCCTCAGCCGGTTCAAGGTCGGCCGCCTGCTGGACCGGGCGGTGCGCGAGTCGATCGTGCGGATCGAGGTCGTCCACCCCGCCGCCCGCCTGATCGACCTGGAGGACGCGCTCGTCGCCCGCTTCGGCCTGCGGGCCGCCGTGGTCGCGGACGTGGTCGCCGGCGCGGACGACGCGGATGGCGCGGCCGGCCGGGTCGCCCGGGAGGCCGTGGCGCGGGCCGCCGCCGGGTACCTCGCGGCCGAGCGACCGACCGGCGCGATCGGCGTGTCCTGGGGCCGCACGATGCTGGAGCTGGCCGGGCACCTCGAGCCCGGCTGGACGACGGCGACGGAGATCGTCCAGCTCAACGGCGCCACCTCGCGGTCCGCCACGCCCACCCGCGTCAACGAGATCGTGGACCGCTTCGGTGCCACGACCGGCGCCGCGATCAGGCTGATGGCGGCCCCGGCGATCGTCGGCTCCGCCGCGCTCCGGCTGGCGCTGGAGGCGGACCCGTCCGTGGGCGAGACGCTGGAAGCCGCCCGTCGGGCGCCGTTCGCGGTGTTCAGCCTCGGCATCCCCACCCCCGAGAGCGTCCTCGTGGAGTCCGGCTTCGTGGGCGAGGCGGACCGGGCACGGCTGCGGGACGCAGGGGCGGTGGGCGACGTGCTGGGCCGGTTCCTCGCCGCGGACGGCCGGATCGCGCTGCCGGACCTGGACGACCGGACCGTCGGGCTCCCGCTGAGCGAGCTGGCGACGAAGGCACACGCCGTGGGGCTGGCCGCCGGCCCCGAGCGCGGGCCCATCGCCCTGGCCGCGATCCGCGCGCGCTGCGTCAACGTCCTGGTCACGGACGAGGCGACCGCGCAGTGGCTGGTGACCCATGGCTGACCAGCGGCGCGAGGTGCCCTCCGAGGCCCGGGTCCGCGAGGTCGTCCGGCGGATCGTCGAGGCGACGGTCGAACCCGCCCCGCCCATGCCGGCATCCCCTGCCCGACCGGTGACGGACACGCCCGGGACCGACGCCGCGGGCCGGATGGACCGCCCGGCGATCGCCATCGGCGCGGACCACGGCGGCTTCCCGCTCAAGGAGCAGATCCGGCACGCGCTGGCGGAGCAGGGGTACGTCGTCCACGACTGCGGTACCACGAGCGACGCCCCGGTGGACTACCCGGACTTCGCGCTCGCGGTGGCCAGGCTCGTGGCCGACGGCACCTGCGGGGCCGGCATCGTGGTGGACGGTGCGGGCATCGGCTCGTGCATGGCCGCCAACAAGGTCCCCGGCGTCCGTGCCGCGCTGTGCTACGACCTGTCCACGGCACGCAACAGCCGGGAGCACAACCACGCCAACGTGCTGACCCTCGGCGCCCGCCTGATCGGCCCCGGGCTCGCGCTCGACATCGTCGCCGCCTGGCTGTCGACCCCGTGGGGACCCGGCCGCCACGCGGCCCGCGTGGACAAGATCACCGGCATCGAGCGGCAATACAGCAAGGCCACAGCCCTGGATGGAACGCGATGACGATGGATGACCGTGACCTGCTGATCGAGACGATCACCCGCGAGGTGCTCGCCGCCTTCTCGATCGGTGGCGAGACGTGCGTGAACTGCGGCGGCTCGTGCGCGGCGCACTGCTCGGACAAGGTGCGCGACGTCGTCACCACCGGGGCGTCGCGGATCGCGTACCAGGGCCGCGGCGGGGACGTCCCGCGGGACCTGGCGCGCTACATCGACCATACGCTGCTCCGCCCGGACGCGACCGCCGCGGACATCGACCGCCTGTGCGACGAGGCCCGGGAGCATGGCTTCGCGGCCGTGTGCATCAACCCCACCTGGATCCGTCGCGCCGCGGACCGGCTCCGCGGGTCCGGCGTCGCCGTGGCCTCCGTCATCGGCTTCCCGTTCGGCGCCGGCACGCCCGAGGTCAAGGCCATGGAGGCGCGCCGCGCGGTCCGCGACGGGGCCCGCGAGATCGACATGGTGATCAACATCGGCGCGCTCAGGAGCGGGATGCGGGACCTCGTACGCGAGGACATCGCCCGCGTGTCGGACGCGTGCCACGAGTCGGGCGCCCTGAACAAGGTGATCATCGAGACCGCGCTCCTCAGCGACGAGGAGAAGGTCGTCGCGTGCCACCTCGCGATGGAGGCGAAGGCCGACTACGTCAAGACCTCGACGGGCTACGCGTCCGGTGGCGCGACGGTGTTCGACGTCGCCCTGATGCGCGAGACCGTCGGCCCCAGGATGGGGGTCAAGGCCGCGGGCGGCATCCGCACCGCCGAGGACGTCCAGGACATGATCGCCGCCGGCGCGACCCGGATCGGGGCCTCCGCCGGGGTCAGGATCGTCACAGGAGAGAGGGGAGCGCGTGAGCAATATTGACCTTCGCGCCTACGTCTTCCTCGACAGCCTCCAGGCGCAGTACGCCGCGTTCCTGGGCACTGTCGCGCAGGGCTTCCTGCCGCTGGCCGGGGACGCATCGCTGTCGATCGAGGTCTCGCCGGGCATCGAGATCAACCGGCTGACGGACATCGCGCTGAAGTCCACCTCGGTCAAGCCCGGGATGCAGATCATCGAGCGCTACTACGGCATGCTCGAGATCCACTCCCCCGCCCAGGCCGAGGTCCGGGCGGCGGGTGCCGCGATCCTGGGCGAGATCGGGCTGGAGGAGAAGGACCGAATCAAGCCCCGCGTCCTGTCCAGCCAGATCATCCGCCGGATCGACGATCACCAGGCCCAGCTGATCAACCGCACTCGCCACGGCCAGATGCTCATCCCGGGCGAGACGCTGTACGTGCTGGAGCTGGAGCCGGCGGCCTACGCGGCCCTGGCGGCCAACGAGGCCGAGAAGGCCGCCCACATCAACATCCTCGAGGTCAGGTCGTTCGGCTCGATGGGCCGGATCTACCTGGGCGGCGAGGAACGGGACATCGACGTCGGATGGCGCGCCGCGCTGGCGGCCATCGAGGGGATCGAGGGCCGCGAGGCGAAGAGCTAGCCCCTCCACCGGACACACGGATCGAACGAGGCGAAGGAGAGATCGAATGGCTGAAGCGCTTGGGATGATCGAGGCACGCGGCTTCGCGGCGATGGTCGAGGCGGCCGACGCGATGGTCAAGGCGGCCAAGGTGGAGCTCGTGAGCTACGAGAAGACCGGCGGCGGATACGTCACGGCGGTCGTGCGGGGGGACGTCGCCGCGGTCAAGGCCGCGGTCGAGGCGGGCTCGCGGGCCGCGACCAAGGTGGGCGAGGTCGTCGCCACCCACGTCATCGCCCGGCCGCACAGCAACGTGGACCTCGTCCTGCCGCTCGGCCGCACCGAGCAGGCCAGGGGCGAGACCGGCGACAACTGACGTTCGACCAGGGGCCGCGATCGCGTCCGCGATCGCGGCCCGGACCCTGGAGGAAACCATGCTCCTCGGACGGGTGGCCGGGACGGTCGTCGCCAGCCACAAGGAACCGCTGATCGAGGGCTGGAAGCTGCTCCTCGTGCGCCAGCTCGACACCGACAACCACGAGGGCGGCGGCTACGTCGTCGCGGCGGACGCCGTGGGCGCCGGCGTGGGCGAGGTCGTCCTGTACGCCACGGGCAGCTCGGCCCGCCAGACCGAGATCACGAAGGACCGGCCCTGTGACGCCGTGATCATGGCGATCGTGGATACCTGGGAGATCGGCGGCCACGAGGTCTACCGGAAGTAACCGATGAGCGACCTTTCCGAACGCGACATCGCCGACATCATCGAGCGGGTCCGCCGGCGGATCGACGCGGCCTCGGACGGCCGCACGGGCGTCGCCCTGCGGGCCGAGGCGGAGCTGGCCGCGGCGGGCTCCGAGCTGGGCGACGGCATCTTCGCCACGATCGACGATGCGGTGGCGGCCGCGAACACCGCCTTCCGCGCCTTCGGCTCGATGGGCCTCGACGGGCGACGGGTGATCATCGAGGCCATTCGCCAGTCCATGCTGGACCACGCGGAGCAGCTGGCGCGGATGGCCCACCAGGAGACCCACCTCGGGCGGTACGAGGACAAGATCGTCAAGAACCGCCTGGTCACGACGAAGGCGGCCGGCCCCGAGGACCTCGAGGTGGAGGCCGTCACCGGCAGCCTGGGCATGATGGTCACCGAGTTCGCACCGTTCGGCGTCGTCGCGGCGATCACGCCGGTCACCAACCCCACATCCACGGTCATCAACAACACGATCAGCATCGTGTCGGCGGGCAACGCCGTCGTGTTCAACGCCCACCCGGGCGCGAAGCGCTGCGGCGCCGAGACGATCCGCCTGATCAACCGGGCGATCGTGGCGGCCGGGGGGCCGCCGAACCTCGTGACCGCCATCGCGGAGCCCACGATCGACAGCGCGCGCGCCCTGATGAGCCACCCCGGGATCCGGGTGCTGCTGGTCACGGGAGGCCCGGCCGTCGTGCGCGAGGCGCTCAAGACGGACAAGCGCGCCATCACCGCCGGGCCCGGCAACCCGCCGGCGGTGGTGGACCAGACGGCGGACGTCGACCGCGCCGGCCGCGACATCGTGCGCGGCGCGTCGTTCGACAACAACATCATCTGCACCGACGAGAAGGTCGTGCTGGTGGTGGACTCGGTCGCGGATCGACTGGTCCGCTCGATGGCCCAGCACGGCGCCTACCTGCTCAAGGAGCACGAGTTCAAGCGCCTGGAGCGGGTGATCTTCAGGGAGCTCGGGGCACCCGGCAAGCCGGGGGTCATCAACCCCGCCTGGATCGGGCGCGACGCGGCGAAGATCCTGGCCGAGATCGGGGTCCAGGTGGAGCCCGAACCGCGCCTGCTCATCGCGGAGGTCCCGCGGGAGCACAGCCTGGTCTGGACCGAGCAGATGATGCCGGTGCTGCCGGTCGTACGGGTCGGCACCGTGGACCAGGCGATCGAGCTGGCGGTGCGCGTGGAGCACGGCTTCCGCCACACGGCCTCGATCCACTCGACCAACGTCGACACGATCACCCGGATGGCCCGGGCGATGAACTGCAGCATCTTCGTGGCCAACGGCCCCAACTTCGCCGGCCTGGGCGAGGGCGGCGAGGGCTTCAGCTCGTTCTCGATCGCCAGCCCCACCGGCGACGGCCTCACCCGGCCGCGCACGTTCTCGCGCGAGCGGCGGATCACCGTCGTCGGCGCGCTGCGGATCGTCTGATGCTCCAGCCGGCGATCGCGCTCCTGGAGCTCGACTCGATCGCCATCGGGATCGAGACCGGGGATGCGATGGCCAAACGCTCCCCCATCGACGTGATCTACGCGGGGACCGTGCACCCGGGCAAGTACCTGGTGCTGGTCGGGGGCGCGGTCGCGGACGTCGAGGAGGCGCTCGAAGCCGGGCGCGCCGTCGGCGGGCCGTCCATCCTGGACACCGTGCTGCTCGCGGACGTGCACCCGGACGTCGTGGCGGCGATGCGCGGCGAGCGGCGGACTGCCACCGGCGAGGCGTTGGGCATCATCGAGACGCAGACCGTGGCGGCGATCATCGACGCGGCCGACGCCGGCGTGAAGGGGGCCGACGTCCGCCTGCTCGAGCTGCGGCTCGCGGACGGCCTGGGCGGCAAGGCGTACCTGCTGTTCGGCGGCACCGTGGCGGACGTCGAGGCGGCCGTGGAGATCGGGCGGGCGCGGATCGGCGCTCCGGGCCGGGCGATCGCACGGGTCATCCCCCAGCTCCACGGCGAGATGCGCGAGAACCTCGAGGCGGACGCGCGGTTCCGGCACCGGATCGCCGGGCGCGGGGAGGGCTGAGGTGCAGCTGGCGCGCGTGATCGGCACGGTCGTCGCGACGACGAAGTCCGAGGGGCTCGAGGGCGTGCGCCTCCTCGTCGTGCAGCCGCTGGACCGCCACGGGTCGCCCGCCGGGGCTCCGGTCGTCGCCGCCGACGCGGTGCACATGGCCGGTCCGGGCGAGCTGGTCTACATCGTGGCGGCCCGCGAGGCGGCGCTGGCGATGCCGGAGCCGTTCGTGCCGGTGGACCACGCGATCGTGGGGATCGTGGACGCGGCCACGTCCGTCGATGGGCCCGGCCCGGCGAAATGGGAGCGCCCGTCGTGAAGCTGGGGCGCGTCGTGGGCACGGTGGTCTCGACCATCAACGTCCCGGTCTTCGATGGACGCAAGCTGCTCCTGTGCGACCTCCTGTCGCCGGACGGATCGGCGGCCGGCGGCTACCTGATCGCCGTGGACACCGTGGGGGCGGGCGTCGGCGAGACGGTGCTGCTGCTGGACGAGGGGAACTCCGCCCGGCAGATCCTGGACGCGAAGGACGCGCCGGTGCGAACGCTGGTGGTCGGCATCGTGGACCACGTGGAACTCGCCGGCGGCGCAACCACCCGCTGATGACCGGGCGGTGAGCGCACCGCGGTACCCTGCGCCCATGTCGAACAACCCCACCTGGGAGCGCCGGTTCCGGGCGCCCATCCTGTCCTTCCCCGCCTGGGCCGCCGACGCGCCGGACCGCCTCGTGCTGGCGTCCACCGAGAGCGGCAGCTACCAGCTTCACGCCTGGGACCGGTCCACCGGTCGTCGCCGCCAGGTGACGCGGGACCCCGTCGGCGTGACCGAGGGCCGCCCCACGCGCGACGGCAGCGGCGTGGTCTGGTTCCGTGACGAGACCGGCGCGGAGACCGGCAGCTACGTGATCGCGCCGTTCGATGATGACGCGGCGGCCGAGCCGCTGATCGAGGGGCTGCCCACGGGCTGGAGCGAGGGCCTCGCCATCGGGCGGACGCGGTCGATCGCAGGCGTCAGCACCGGGGACGGGTTCTCCATCTGGGTCGCGGAGCACGGCCAGCGGGCGCGGAAGCTGCACCAGCACGACCAGCCGGTACGGCTCGCCGGCGGCTGGGGCCTCACCGGTGCCGTGGACCGCGGCGCGCTGTCGGCGGACGACCGGGTCGCCTGCCTCGAGGTCATGGCGGACGGCGACGTCCTGCATCCCTCGCTGCGGGCGATCGACACAGCCACCGGTGGGACCGTGGCCGAGCTGCGCGATCCCGGGCTCGAGCTGGCGGGCTTCGCGTTCTCGCCGGTGCCGGGCGACGGGCGGATGGCGATCACCCACGAGCGGACCGGCGAGCGGCGACCGGCGCTCTGGGACACCGCGACCAACGAGGTCGTGGACCTGGTCCTGGACCTGGACGGGCCCGTGGAGCCCGCGGACTGGTGGCCGGACGGGTCCGCGCTGCTGCTGCAGCAGATGCTGGAGGGCCGCCATCGGCTCCACCGCTACGACCTCGGGACCGGCGTCGTCACGACGCTCGACACGGAGCCCGGCTCGATCACCAACGCGGCGGTGCGTCCCGATGGCGCGGTCTGGTACCGCGTCCACGCCGGCGAGCACCCCGCCCGGCTGCTCGCCGTGGGCTCCCCCGCCCCGCTGCTGGTCCCGGACGGTCCGGTGGCGCCCGGGGGCCGCCCGTTCGAGACCTGGTGGTTCCGGAACCCGAAGGGCCAGCGCGTGCACGGGTTCCTGGTGCGGCCGGATGGCGAGGGGCCGCACCCGGTCATGATGCGCGTCCACGGCGGCCCGCATTCCACGGACATGGACCGCTGGGCGCCGGACGTGCTGGCGCACGTGGACGCGGGCTTCCTGGTGGCGATGGTCAACTACCGGGGATCAGAGGGCTTCGGCCAGGCCTGGCGCGACGAGCTGACCGGGAACGTGGGGTTCCTGGAGCTCGAGGACGTGCTGGCGGGCCTGGACGACCTCGTGGCGCGCGGCCTCGGCGATCCCTCCCGGGTCGTGCTGGCCGGCTGGTCATGGGGCGGCTATGTCACGTTGCTGGGTCTCGGGCGGCACCCGGAGCGGTGGGTCGCGGGGATCGGTGGCGTGCCCGTGGCGGACTACATCGCCGCCTACGAGGACGAGGCGCCGATCCTCCAGGCGCTCGACCGCGCGCTGTTCCGCGGGTCGCCGGAGACGGCCCCGGACCTGTTCCTGGAGCGCAACCCGATCACGTACGTGGACGACGTCCGCGCCCCGCTGCTGATCCTCGCCGGCGAGAACGACAGCCGCTGCCCGATCCGCCAGGTGTGGAACTACGTGGGGCGGCTGCGGGACCGGGAGATCGAGCCGCAGGTCTACACGTACGCCACCGGCCACGCCTCGTATGACATCGAGGAGCGCATCCGCCAGGCCGCGGTCGTGCTGGACTTCCTCGGCCGCACGGTGCCGGGTGCGAAACGGCTCGACGGCGTGGACACCCTGCTGCCGGCGGCCGCCTCGTCCTGAGGCAACACCTGCCGCCCTGCCGGCCTACCGGCCGGCGCGGTTTCGCGGGGGCCGGGGCAGGCGGCGCTCGCCGCGGACCAGGAAGTGCTCGAACCAGTCGCGGATCTGGACCAGGTTCTCCGCCCGGCGGAACGGCGTCCCGCCGCGGGTCAGCTCATGGCTCTCGTCCGGCACGCGCATGAACCGCACCGGCCGCCGCAGCGAGCGCAGGACCGTGAACAGGGTCTCCGCCTGGCCGATCGTGGTCCGGAGGTCGCGCTCGCTGTGCTGGATGAGCAGCGGCGTACGGACGTTGGCCGCCAGCGACAGCGGCGAGATCGAGTCGAAGTAGGCCGGGTCCTGCCAGGGCGTGCGGCCGAACTCGATCGACGCCCACTCCCCGCCCGAGATGTCGCCGGTCAGGAACAGCGTCCGCATGTCCACGACCGACCGGCAGGTGATGGCGGCCTTGAACCGGTCCGTCCGACCCACGATCCAGTTCGTGAGGTAGCCGCCGTACGACCCCCCGGTGACGCCCAGGCGGTCCGGGTCCGCGAGGCCGTCGGCGATCGCCTGGTCCACGCCGGCGACGACATCCGCCATCGGCCCGTCGCCCCAATCGCCGAGGTTCGCCCGGTTGAACGCCTCGCCGTACCCCTCCGACCCGCGCGGGTTGGAGGCGAGGACGGAGATGCCGGCACCGGCCAGGATCTGCCACTCGAGCACCGGCGACCAGCCGTACAGCGTGTGCGGGCCGCCGTGGATCTCGAGCGCGAGCGGACGCCGTCCATCGCCCGCGGGCAGGAGCCAGCCCTGGATGTCGCGCCCGTCGCTCCGCCAGCGGCGCTCGACCGGCTCGACGAGGGCGAGCTCCGCGGCCAGCTCGTCGTTGAGCCGTGACAGCGTGCGCCGGTCCCTCGCCCGTCCGTCGGGGCCGGTCTCGTAGGCCACGATCTCCGGGAACGCGGCGCCCGCCGATCGCACGGCGACCACGACCTCGCGCCCGTCCACCGTCCGGGCGTCCCAGCCCGACAGGTAGTGGCGATCCTCGGTCACGCGCTCCGGCTCGCCGCCGGAGACCGGGACGCGCCACAGCTCGTAGCTGCCGTCCACGGGCGCGGTGAACAGGACGTGCTCGCCGTTCGCCGTCACGAGCAGGTGGGGCCCATCGGCGATGGTGATATCGCTGTTCATCGCCGCGTCGGCCTTGAGCTCGCTGGTCGCCAGCAGGTCCGTCCCGCCGTGGCGGCCGGCGTCGGACCCGTCCGCGGCGAAGCGCCAGATCCCGGCCCGGTAGCCGGCCCTCGGGAAGCGGTCGCCGAAGGCGACGATCCCGGACCCGTCGGGCAGCCAGGCCGGCTCGAAGAACAGGGCGTCGTCGCCGCCGGCGATCGTGGTCACCGCGCCCGTCGCGACGTCCACGACGTAGACACCGGACCGGGAGTCGACGTCCGGGTTCCGCCGCCGGTTCGCCGTGAACGCGATCCGGGTGCCGTCCGGTGACCATGCCGGCGCGGCCTCGGCGGTCGGCCCGGTCACCAGCGGGCGGGCGGCGCCCGTCGCCGCGTCCACCAGCCACAGGTGGGCGACGTGGTCGTCCACGAAGCCTGCGCCGTTGTACATGTACGCGAGCCGGTCGATGTAGCGGAAGTCGGACAGCGGCGTCTCGCCGGGCCCGGGCTTCGCCGGGCGGCCGCGGCGGCGCGCCTCCTGTTCGCGGCTGGCGCCGACGGAGCACGTCAGCACCGCGAGGGTCGAGCCGTCCGGCGACCAGGCAAACGACTCCACGCCGCGCGGCAGGTCGCTGAGCCGGCGAGCCTCGCCGCCGTCGAGCGGCAGCAGGTGGACCTGGACGCAGTCTTCGCGGTCCTTGGGATCCTTGGGGTACGCCGGCTCGTCCTCGACGAACAGGCGGCGGTCGGAGACGAAGGCGAGCGTCCGGCCGTCCGGGGAGAACCGCGGCTGGCGGTCCGTCCGCGCCCCGAGCGTGAGCCGCCGGGCGTCCGCGGAGCCGTCCACGGGCGCCGCCCAGATCGAGCTGCGGTACCCGTCGCGGCCGGTCGCCGTCGTCGTGACGGTGAAGGCGGCGAGACGGCCGTCGGGAGACAGGCGGGCGTCGAACGGGACGCGCAGGCGGTACAGGTCGTCGGGACGTGCGGGTCGGGGCACGGGATCCTCCGGGTGGGCGCGGCGGGCGGCGGTGGGCGCGGCGGGCGGCGGCGGGCGGCGGTGGGCGCGGCGGGCGCGAGGCAGTGGCGCGAGTCTATCCCCGCCGACGGGCTACCATCGTCCGGCGATGGCCGAGCAACTCTCCCTCCGGCTCGAGCCGGCGCTGCCACGCCCGGGCGGCGTGGCCCCGATGTGGCCGACGCCGGCCTCCGCCCCCTTCGACTCCCCGGACTACCTGTTCGAGCCCACCTGGGGCGGTCACCGGGCGCTTGCCTTCGTGGAGCCCTCGGACCGGGCCGGCGGCGGAGAGGTGCGGATCGTCGATCCCAACGGGCAGGAGCTGGTCGACCGGCTGCCGGAGCTGGCCGGGCTGGCCGTGCGGGTCGCGGCCCGGTCGGTGGTGCTGGACGGGGAGCTGGTGGTGGTCGACACGCGCGGCCGGGCGGACGACGACGCCCTGCGCGACCGGCTCAACGGCCGGCCCGGGCGGCCGGTCGCCTATCTCGTGTTCGACATCCTCCACCTCGACGGGCGCTGGCTGCTCAACCTGCCCCTGGAGCGGCGTCGCGAGCATCTGCGGCGCGTGCTCCGGCCGGGCGACGAGGTGGTCGTGGTTCCCGCCATCGCGGGCGCCGGGCGGGCGCTGTACGACGCGGTGGTGGCGCAGGGGATCGCTGGCGTGCTCGCGCGGCGCCGGTCGAGCCCGTACCTGCCCGGGGTCCGCAGCGCGCTGTGGCGCTCGATCGTGGCCGGCCCTTCGGCGCCTGGTGGCAGCCCCGCTGCGCACGTCGCCGAGCCCGGTGCCGACGACCCGGCGGCCGGCACGGCACCGGTGCTCGCGCTGTTCCGCCGCCTCCCCTTCGACGAGGAGCCGCCGCCCGCCGAGTGAGGCGGCCGCTCGTGCCTGCGGTGGCGCGGCGCTGCCGGGTTCGGTGCCGCCGTGTCCGGTCGCGGCGTGCCCGGTCGCGGCGTGCCCGCTCGTCGCGCCGTCTCCGGTCGCGCCGTGTCCCACAGGCAACCGAAACGGACGTTGGCTGCCCCGCGCCGCGGGTTTCGGGGGCCCAGCCTGCCGGCACGTGCCTCACGGACACGGCGCCGCGTCGAGGAGCGTCGCGGCCGGCGCCAGACCCCGGAACGCGTGACTGGGAGGCACGCTGACGGTAAGCGGCGCGGTCTCCCGGCGGCGTTACGCCGCCCGGCGCGGCGGTGCCTGCCGCCCGGCGCGGCGTGGGCCTGCCGCCCGGCACGGCGTGGGCCCCTGCGGGAAGCTACCCGCCGCGGATCGCGCGGACGAACGTGCGCACCGTCGGCGGCTGGCCGTAGAGGAGCACGCCCGCCCGGTAGACGCGGATCGCGAGCCACGTCACCAGCGGCACCGTCGCCACCAGCAGCCCGATCGAGAGCGCGAGCTCCCACGGCTCCACCCGCCCGATCGACAGCCGCGACAGCATCACGAACGGGCTCCAGATCGGGATGTAGGACGCGATCCGGATGAACGACGATGAGCCGCCGCTCAGCGCCAGCACGGCCGGCAGGTAGCCGGCGATCGCCGGGATCGACAGCGGCAGGGCCACGATCTGGAGATCCTCCGGGCGGCTGAGGAGCGAGCCCGCCCCCGCGTACAGCGCCGCGTACACGGAGAAGCCGAGCACGAAGTAGACGAGGAACGCGACGACCAGCCCGGGCGACAGCCCCGCCAGCGACGTGCCGGCGCCCGGATCCGGGCCCAGCAGCGCATCGCCGACCCGTCCCGAGAGCACCAGCGCGAGCAGCGCCGGCACCAGCACCAGCGACACCTGGGTGAGGCCGGCCAGGCCGATCCCGAGGATCTTGCCGATCACCAGCTGCCGCGCGGTCGCGGCGGAGATCAGCAGCTCCATGACCCGGCTCGCCTTCTCCGCCACGACGCCCGCGGCGACCCACATGCCGTAGAACACGAGGGTCAGGAACGAGAGGACGACGAACACGATGCCGACGATCCGGCGGCTCGCGTACTCGGCGGTGCTGATCGTCGGCTCGGCGCCGCCCGTCCCGCCGCTCACCGCGCCCGCATCGACCACGGCGAACGTGGGCGGGATGAACGGCCGATCGCTCAGCGGCTGGCTGGCCGTCCAGTCCAGGACGCCGACCGCGAACGCGCCGACCTGGAGGAGCTGGGCGCGGTCCTGCCCCAGGGCACCCACGTCCAGCACCCGGAAATCGAGACCGCCATCGGACCTGCGGCCGACGAGCACGGCGCCGGCGAGCGACCCGTCGCGGACGGCCTCGGCGGCCGCGGCGCCGTCGTCCCGGCGCTCGAACAGGAACCGCTTCGGCCCGCCGCCACCTTCGAGTTGCGCGTTGAGGAACCCGTCCATGACCGACACCGCGCGGTCCGCCAGCCCCGCCTCCGAGGCGACGACCGCGATCCGGGTCACCGTCACCCGGTCCACGAACCGGACGGCCAGCGGGATCAGGGCGACGACCACCGCGAGCCCGGCCAGGAGCAGCGTCGAGAACAGGAACGCGCGCGAACGGACCCGCTCGCCGTACTCGCGCCGCGCGACGAGGACCACGTTCGCCACCCCGCCGTCGCCCGAGGTCCGGCCGATGGGCTCGCGCTCGTCCGTCACGCGGCGTTCCCGCCGGCGTTCCCGCCGGCATTCCCGCCGGCGCCGCTCGCGGCACGCACCCCCTCGGCCGGGGCGAGGTGCACGTCCTCGTCCACCGCGTGCCCGACGAAGTCGATGAACACCTGCTCCAGGCTCGGATCCGCCAGCTCGAAATGGACCACCCGTGCGCCGGCGGCGACCGCCGCCGCGAGCACGACCTCCGGCTCCACGCCCGGGTCCAGCTCGATGCTCGACACGTCCATCCCCGCCTGGATCACCCGCGCCCCCGGGACCCCCGCCAGCCAGGGCAGGCGGTGATCGTCCGCGACCGAGACGCGCACCATCCGGCGGCCCGTGGCGCGCCTGACGTCGCGGAGGCGCCCCCCGACCACCATCCGGCCGCGATCCACGATCGCCACCGACTCGCACAGGGACTCGGCCAGGTCCATCTGGTGAGTCGAGAACACGACCGTCCGGCCGCGGTCGCGGAGCTCCAGGAACGCCTCGCGCAGGAGCATCTGGTTGACGGGGTCGAGGCCCGTGAACGGCTCGTCCATCAGCAGGACCGGCGGGTCGTGGAGGACGGCGGCGATGAACTGGACCTTCTGCTGGTTGCCCTTCGACAGCTGCTCGGCGCGCCGCGGAGCGAGGTCCTCGGCACGGAACCGCCGCAGCCAGGCCATCGACTCGCGCTTCGCCCGCTCCGGCGGCACCCCGTGGAGGCCGGCGAAGAACACCAGCTGTTCCAGCACGCGCATCCGCGGGTACAGGCCGCGCTCCTCGGGCAGATAGCCCCAGGTCGATCGCGGCAGCCGGTGGCTCTCCGTCCCGCGCCAGGTCACCCGCCCGGCGTCCGGCTCGAGCACGCCCAGGGCGATCCGCATCGTCGTGGTCTTGCCCGCGCCGTTCGCGCCCAGGAAGCCGAACACCTGGCCCGGCGCGACCTCGAAGGCGAGGTCGTCGAGCGCGACGACGGACCCGAACCGCTTGGACACGTGATCGACGACGAGGGCCATCGGGCCGAGCATACCGGTCCCCACCCGATCAGCCATCGAGGGAAGGTCCCCCGCCGTCCGATGAAGGTCCGGGTCGACGTCGGGGAGCCGGGCGCCCGGCAGTCGCCCGCCCGGGAGCCGGCCGCCCCATCCGGAGTACGATCGGGCGGTGCAGGACCCGCGCCGAACGACCCCCATCCGCATCGACGCGGACCGTGCCGCCGGCACCCTCCGCCTGGAGTGGGCCGACGGCCATCGGACGGAGTACGACACCGTGGCGCTCCGCGGGATGTGCCCCTGCGCGTACTGCCGGGGAGAGGCCGGGCAGCCCGGCTGGCTGGACACGAACCCCACGCTGACCGCTGACCAGACGCGCCTGGTCGACGTCGCGCTCGTCGGCAGCTACGCCATCCAGCCCACGTGGGGGGACGGCCACGCCACCGGGTACCACACGTTCATGCTGCTGCGCGACCTCTGCCCGTGCCCCGAGTGCACGCGCGAGCGCGAGCAGCGTCATGCGGATCACGGGCATCCCGCGAGCCAGCCGGGCGATGACCCCGGCGACCGCCACTGGCATGGAGGCGATCGATGATCATCGCGACCGCACCGTTCATCGCCGGGTACCGCGTCGTGGAGACCAAGGGTCAGGTGTTCGGGCTCGTCGTCCGGAGCCGGGGCCTGGGCGGCAACCTCGTCGCCGGCCTGCGCTCGATCGCCGGCGGCGAGATCCACGAGTACACGAGCCTGCTCGAGGACACGCGCCGCCAGGCGGTTGACCGGCTGGTCCAGAACGCGACGCTGGTCGGCGGCAACGCCGTGATCTCGATGCGCTTCGACTCCTCCGAGCTGGCGGGGACGATGTCCGAGATCGTGGCCTACGGGACGGCCGTCATCGTCGAGCCCGACGCCGGCGCCGCCCAGCCGCGCGAGTAACGCCGTGGGCGTCACGATTGCCCGCGGGCTGCTCGGCGGGCTGGGGGTCGTGCTGATGCTCGGCGGCATCGGGGCGGCCGCGCTCGGGGGCGGCGAGGCGGACCTGTGGAGCGCCCTGTTCCTGTTCGTGCCCGGCGCGCTGCTGCTCGCGGCCGCCATCCTCGAGCGGCTCCGCTACCGGTCGCTGGCCGCGGAGACGAGCGGCGACGGCCACGGGCCCGGCGGCGGCGAGCACGCGGCGCCCGAGCCGCGCTTCCGCCCGACCGAGGAGCGCTTCGTGGACCCGACCACCCGCGTCCCGATGCGCGTCTACGTGGACCCCGCCACCGGCGAGCGGCGGTACGTCCCGGAGGGCTGACCCGGCCGGCGCGCCCGCGCATGCTATCCTCGGCGGCCGATCCGGTTCGGGTGACGTGGCGGACGTCACGCCCCCGCGTCCCGCGCCTCACCCGCCGGGCGTGCACGCGTGAGGACCATGACCGCCGTTCGACCCGCACCCGGACCGAGAGCCGCCACCCGCGGCCGGCGCCGGGCCGCGCGCGACCAGCGGGGCCCGATCCTCAACCGCGAGCTGTCCTGGGTCGAGTTCAACGCGCGGGTCCTCCACGAGGCGCGCGATGCCCGCAACCCGCTGCTCGAGCGGGTGAAGTTCCTGGCCATCTTCGCGTCCAACCTGGACGAGTTCTTCCAGGTCCGCGTGTCCGGCCTCCGCCGCCAGAACCTCGCCGGCTCAGGGCACGTGTCATCGGACGGCCTGACGCCCGCCCAGCAGCTGGACGAGATCCGGGACCGCGTCCGCGAGCTGGTGGCCGAGCATTCGGCGATCTTCTCCACGATCCGGGCGGAGCTCGCGGCGGAGGGCGTCGAGATCGTCGACTACGACGAGGTGCCGGAGCATCACGAGAACCTCCGCCGCCGCTTCCACGACGAGATCTTCCCGGTCCTCACGCCGCTGGCCGTGGACCCCGGGCACCCGTTCCCGTACATCAGCACGCTGTCGCTGTCGATCGCGGTCGGCCTCCGGGACCCGGACAGCAGCGAGAAGCGGTTCGCGCGGGTCAAGATCCCGCCGAGCCTGCCCCGGCTGTTCGAGGTCGAGCGGGACCGCTTCGTCCTGCTGGACCAGGTCATCGAGGCCAACCTGGACGAGCTGTTCCGGGGCATGGAGATCCTCGAGACCCACCTGTTCCGGGTCACCCGCGACGCGGACATCGCGATCGAGGAGGACGAGGCGGACGACCTGCTGCTCGCCATCGAGGAGGAGGTCCGGCGGCGGCGCTTCGGCGAGGCGGTCCGGCTCGAGGTCGAGCGATCGATGCCCGAGCTCACCCGGGGGCTGCTGGTCAAGGGCATCGGGCTGCGCGGGGAGGACTGCTTCGAGATCGCCGGCATGATGGACCTGACGGCGCTCTGGCAGCTTGCGGACCTGGATCGCCCCGACCTCAAGTCGCCGGTCCACATCCCGGTCGTCCCGCAGCGGCTGCTGCCCCCGGACGAGGACGAGGTGGTGGACGTGTTCGCCCAGGTCCGCTCCGCAGACCTGCTCGTCCACCACCCCTACGAGTCGTTCACGGGGTCCGTCGAGCGTTTCATCGCCCAGGCCGCCGACGACCCCGAGGTGCTCACGATCAAGCAGACGCTGTACCGGACCTCGGGCGACTCGCCCATCGTCCGCTCGCTCATCCGGGCGGCGGAGCACGGCAAGCAGGTCGTGGTCCTGGTGGAGATCAAGGCCCGCTTCGACGAGGAGGCGAACATCGTCTGGGCGCGCAAGCTGGAGCAGGCGGGCGCCCACGTGGTGTACGGGCTGGTGGGCCTCAAGACGCATTCCAAGGTGCTGCTCGTCGTCCGCCGCGAGGGCAACGGCCTGCGGCGCTACGTCCACATCGGGACCGGCAACTACAACTCCAGGACGGCGCGCCTGTACGTGGACATCGGCCTGTTCTCCGTCCGCGAGGAGCTGGGTGCGGACGTGACCGACCTGTTCAACGTCCTCACCGGCCTCTCGCGCCAGAGCGTGTTCCGCCGGCTGCTGGTGGCGCCGATGACGCTCCGCTCGCGGTTCATCGAGCTCGTGGAGCGTGAGACCGCCAATGCCCGCGCCGGGAAGGCGGCCCGGATCGTGCTCAAGGTCAACTCGCTGGTGGACAGCCAGGTCATCGAGGCGCTGTACGAGGCGTCGCGCGCGGGCGTGGAGATCGACTGCATCGTGCGCGGCGCCTGCTGCCTCGTGCCGGGCCTGCCGGGGATCTCCGAGCGAGTGCGCGTCCGCTCGATCATCGGCGAGTTCCTGGAGCACTCCCGGATCTGGATGTTCGCCAACGGCGGGCGCCCGGAGTGGTACATCGGCTCCGCCGATCTCATGGAGCGAAACCTGGACCGGCGGGTTGAGGTCGTGACCCCGGTCGAGGATCGCGAGGCCCAGGCACGCCTGGCCCGGATCATCGAGGTGATGCTGAGCGACGACCGCCGCTCGTGGCAGCTGGAGCCCGACGGCCGCTGGCAGCGGACGGAGGTCCTGCGGTCCGCCGAGGGCGCGGTGGACACGTTCGCGGTCCTCAAGGCGGATGCCGCGTCCGCCTTCGCGCTGGCCGACGTGCCGCGCCGGCCGCACGCCAACATGGGCTCGCTGGATCCGCGGGCGTGACGGACGTCCACGCGCCCGGCGGTTCGCCCGTCGCCCACGCGCCCGGCGGTTCGCCCGTCGAGGTGGAGCTCAAGTTCCGGATGACCGACGCGGGCGCGGGCGACCGGCTCCTGGCCCTGGACGACCTGGCCGGGTTCAGCGCCCGGGGGCCGGTGGTGACCGTGGTCCACGAGGACCGGTACCTGGACACCCCGGGCGGGGCGCTCGCCGCAGCCGGCTACGCGGGCCGGCTGCGCGCCGGATCCGAGGAGACCGTGATCACGCTCAAGGGGCTCCACGGGATCGAGGACGGCGGTGGGATGCACCGCCGCGAGGAGCTCGAGGGACCTGCGGGGGACCTCGCCTCGCCGGCCGGCTGGCCGCCCTCGGCGGCCCGGGACCGGCTGCTCGCGCTGGTCGGGGAGGCACCGCTGGTGGACCTCGTGTCGATCCGCCAGACGCGCCGCAAGCGCCTGTACGGGCACGACGCCACGGTCGTGGAGCTGTCCGTGGACGACGCCGACGTGGTGGCCGAGGGACGCGTGCTGGAGCACTTCGCGGAGCTGGAGGCCGAGCTGCGCGAGGGCGACGAAGCGGCGCTGGAACCGCTGGCGGACCTCCTGTCGGAGATCGAGGAGCTGGTGCCGGCGGAGACCTCGAAGCTGGAGCGGGCGCTCGAAGCCGCCCGGCGCGCGGGCATCGGGACAGGTGCTGACGAGGCAGTACCCGCGGCCGGGTCGACGGGAGCCGGATCGACGGGAGCCGGGTCGGCGGTCGATGGGCAGCCGGAGCTGCCCCGCCTCGTCGTGCCCAGGTCGCCGGGCGTCATCGCCGACGACCACCTGGCCGAGGCGGGGCGCAAGGTGCTGCGTTTCCACCTCGCGCGGATGATCGCCCGCGAGCCGGGGACGCGGGCCGGCAAGGACCCCGAGGAGCTGCACGCGATGCGCGTCGCCACGCGGCGGCAGCGGGCGGCGTGGCGCGTGTTCGGCGAGGCCTTCGACCCCAAGCGGACCGCCCGCCATCGGCGGCGCCTGCGCGAGGTGGCCACGGACCTGGGCGCGGTGCGCGACCTGGACGTGCTGATCGAGGCCGGCGAGGCCTACCGGGACCGCCAGTCCGCCGCGGAGGGCGCCGCGTTCGACCGCCTGCTCCAGGGCTGGCGCAGCCGGCGGGACGCGGCGCGGGTGATCCTCGTCCGGGAGCTGGACTCGGATCGCCACGAGCGCTGGGTGGAGGACTACCTCGCGTTCGTCCAGGCCGAAGGGGCGGGGGTGCTGGCCGTGGGGCCCACGCAGCCGCACCGGGTCCGGGACACCATGCCCTCGCGCATCTGGGCCGCGTACGAGGGCGTGCGAGCCTACGAGCCGGTCCTGCGCTGGGCCGACGTGACCACGCTCCATGACCTGCGCATCGCGGCCAAGTGGCTCCGCTACACGCTGGAGTTCGTGCGCGAGGCGCTCGGCCGGGACGCGGGCCCCGTCATCGAGAAGGTGGTCGCCCTCCAGGACCACCTCGGCTGGCTGCACGACGCGGACGTCGCGTCGGGGCTGGCGCGGCAGTTCCTGGTCGAGCACGCGGGCGACCTGTCCGAGCTCGAGAGCGCCGCCATCGGCCGGTACCTGGTGGACCGCGAGCGCGAGCTCGCCCGGCTGCGACGGACCGTGGGCGTGCCCTGGCGCGGCGTGTCCAGCCTCACGTTCCGGCGGGCGCTCGGGCGGCTCGTCGCCGGGCTCTGACCCCCGCTACGCGCCCCAGCCGGCCGCCAGCGCCTCGAGACGGTCCCGCCAGGAGCGGCCCGCGACGGCCACGGCGAGCACGGCGCCCTCGCGGATGCCCGTGTCCACCACCCGGATGCGGTCGGCGGCGCAGCGCTCGAGGATCGCGTCCACGATGACCGCGCCGGCGGCCAGGATCCGTGACCGCGTCGGCCGCAGGAGGTGGCGCGCCGCGATCCCGGCGCTCGGCTCCGCCTCGAGGATGGCGAGCGCGGTCGAGACCCGGTCGTGGGTCAGCATCCGGTCGGCCGCCGCCTCGCCCAGCACCCGGACGAGGTTCGAGGCGGTGCCGCCCACGGCGACCAGCTCCGCCGGGCTCACGACCGGGGCCGCCGCGACGATGCGCCGGGCCGCCTCCCGCATCGCGCGGATCTCGAGCCCCGTGGGCGGGTCATCGCGAACGTGGTCGCGGGTCAGCCGGGCGGAGCCGATGCGGAGGCCGACCGTGGCGACCCGCCGGCCCGGTCCGGCCACGATGACCTCCGAGCTGCCGCCGCCGATGTCCACCACGAGGATGTCGTGCCCGATCGGGTGGCCTTCAGTGACGCCCAGGAGGTTGAGGATCGCCTCCTCCTGGTGGTCCAGGACGTACAGCGGCACGCCCGAGCGGGCGGCCACCTCGTGGATCAGGGCGGCCGCGTCGGCCGCGCGCCGGATCGGCTCGGTGCCGACGAACGTGATGTCGCGCGCGCCGAGCCGGCGAGCCGTCTCCGCGTAGGTCGCGAGGGCGAGCACCAGCTCCTCCCGCGCAGCCGAACCGAGGTATCCGTGCGAGGCCACCCGGTCGCCGAGGCCCAGGAACACCGATTCGTCCACGAGCGGGATGACGCGGTGGCCGTCCACGGCCGCGACCAGGAGGTGAACGCTGTTGGCGCCGACGTCGACGGCCGCGCCGACGATGGCGTCCGCCGGGATGACGATGGCGGGCGCGGGCGTGCCCTCGTGCGTCGTCCGGCCGGCAAGCGGCCGCCTGGCTTGAGGCCCTCGCGGGACCCGGTTCACGGGGCCGCGCATCGCCGGATCCAACCACTGTCCCTCGGGCTGCTTCGGGTCGCGCCGGGCGGCACCTTCGTCAGGCCCCCGTGCTGGCAGATCCTACCTTGCCCTTTCGCGACGTCGAGGGCGCCCCGAGCGCTGACACTGGCCGCGCGCGAGGTGACTGTGGGGTACGCCGCCGGGGTGCGACGCGGCACCCATCAGCCCGGAAGGTCGGCATCGCGTCCGTGTCCACAGGTACCCGCAGGATCAGGCGCTCGACCGACCTCGACAACAACCCGATCTACGCTGCCTGCCTGATGGGTCTTCTGGCGACCTCGTCATGGTGCGCCTGTTTGGGGCCTCCTACCCAGCACGTGGGGGCTGTAAGGTGAGTTCCTCGGTGCGTGACGCGCTGCTCGGTGGCTGGCTGGCCTGGACGGTGGCGGGCCCGGTCACCGAGGCCAACCCGGCTGCAGGCGCGGCCATGGCCGCCGGTCTCGCCATGTCCATGATCGTGTGGGGCGGGTTCGTGAGCCGGCCGCCGATCCTGCGGCAGCCGAGGGGAACGCGATGAGCACCGAACCGGTCCTTGAGCTGCGCTCCATCGGCATGGTCTACCCACGCGATGGCATGCCGGGACCGTTGCGCGTGCTCGACGGCGTGTCGGCGATCGTCCACCGAGGTGAGCTGATCGTCGTGGCCGGGCGCTCGGGCTCCGGCAAGACGACCCTGCTCAACATCGCCGCCGGGCTGCTCGTGCCGACGGCCGGGTCCGTCGCCTGGGGCGGAACCGACATCACCTCGCTCCGGGCGCGGGAAACAGCGACCCTGCGGGCCCGCCACCTCGGCGTCGTGTTTCAGGGGGCTGCCCTCATAGAGTCGCTCACCGCCGCCGAGAACGTCGCCCTGCCGGCCCTGCCCAGAGGGCGGCACGAGAGCGGCAGGAGGCGGGCCGGGGTACTGCTCGCCGATGTCGGGCTGGGCGCACGCGACACTCACTTTCCGCGACAGCTCTCCGGGGGCGAGCGCCGGCGGGTCGCCGTCGCGCGTGCCCTGTTCAACGATCCGCCGCTCCTGCTCGTGGACGAGCCGACCGCCAACCTCGACCGGGTCACGGCCGACGCCGTGATCGACCTCCTCGCCGACCTCGCCGTCGACGGCAAGGGCATCCTCGTCGCCTCCCATGACGAGCACCTGATCCGCCGGGCCGCCCGCGTCATCCGGCTCGAAGGGACGACGCCGCAGGTGCGGACCCGGACGGCAAGGCGCATCGAACCCCGTTCGAAGATCGAGCCGGACCCGGGCCGTCCCGTCTCCCTGGTCACGGTGCGCGGCGTCGGGTACCGGCTCAACGCCGCCGGCGTTAACCGCGCCTTAACACCTCGAACATCGCCCGTTGACGAGGGTCCTCGATCGTGAGCACCGCAACGAGAAGCATGACGACCCCCCGGCGCGCCCTGTGCCGACATCCATTGGAGGAGTCCCTGTGACACTCGCATCCACGAAGCGGATCGGCGGGCTCGCGCTCGCGGCGACGATGTTCGTCGCCGCGTGCGGCGGCTCGGCCGCGACCACGGCCCCGGCCGCCACGCCGACCCTGGTACCGGCCAGCCTGCCTGCCGGGAGCACCCCCGCGGAGTCCCCGTCCGCCGGCATGACCGCTCCCGAACCCGGCACTGCCAGCCTCACCCTGCAGGGGGCCGGCGCCACGTTCCCGGCGCCGCTCTACCAGGTCTGGTTCGAGAAGTACACCGGCAAGTACGCCAACATCCAGTTCGACTACCAGGCGATCGGCTCCGGCGGCGGCATCAAGGCCATCACCGAGCAGACCGTCGATTTCGGGGCGTCCGACGCCGCGCTGAAGGACGAGGAGATCGCGGCCCTGCCGGCCGGCGTCACCCTGCTGCACGTTCCGACGGCGCTCGGCGCGGTCGTCGTCATCTACAACCTGCCCGGCGTGACGGACCTCAAGCTGGACGCCGACACCGTGTCCGGCATGTTCCTGGGCACGATCACGAAGTGGAACGACCCGAAGATCGCGGCGCTCAACGCCGGCGCGACGCTGCCGGGCACGGCGATCACGGTCGTCCACCGATCCGACGGTTCGGGCACCACGAACGCCTTCACGGCCTACCTCGACACCGTCAGCCCCGACTGGCACACCAAGGTCGGCGCAGGCAAGGAGGTCGCCTGGCCGACCGGTATCGGCGGACAGGGCAACGATGGCGTCGCTGGCGGCGTCAAGCAGACCGAGGGCGCGGTCGGGTACGTCGAGCTCAACTACGCCGCCCAGGCCAATCTCACCACCGCCCAGATCAAGAATGCCGACGGCCAGTTCGTCGCCGGTTCGACGGATGGCGTGACCGCAGCCGCCGAGGCCGTCGCCTCGACCTTCCCGGCGGACTTCCGCCAGGAGCCGATCATCAACGGCGCGGGCCCGGCCACCTACCCCATCGCCTCCTTCACCTACCTCCTCATCCCGGTCGACTGGAAGGACGCCGACAAGGCGAAGGCCATGGTCGCCTTCTCCTACTGGGCCCTCACCGACGGCCAGGCCGAGGAGAACGCATTGGGCTACGCACCGCTCCCGGCACCGATCCAGGAGAAGGCGATCGCCGAGCTCCACAGGATCACCTCCGGCGGGGCCGCCGTCTGGCCCTGAGCCATCTGGCTCCGCCTTTCCTCCTCCGCCGACCGGCCCCGCACTCGGAGCGGGGCCGGTCGGTCGTCCGTTCCATCCGGTGGGTACCCTAGGCACCTGACCCTCAAGCGCGACTCGAGGACCAACGCATGACGACGCTCGAGACCCCTGGTCGACGACTCGCGGCCGGCTCCGGCAAGGTGGCCGACCGCCTGTTCCGGGGCTCGTCGGCGCTGGCCGCCTACGGGATCATCGGGCTGCTGATCGTCCTCGCCGCGATGCTGACCCTGAGCAGCGCCGAGGCCATTGGCCATTTCGGGATCGTGGAGTTCGTCACCGGCACGACCTGGGACCCGGTCGCGAAGGTGTTCGGGGCGCTGCCGTACATGATCGGCACCCTGCTGTCGGCCGCGATCGCGCTGGTGATCGCGACCCCGATCGCGCTGCTCACCGCGATCTACCTCGCGGAGCTCGCGCCCAGGCGGGTGGCCATCCCGTTGACGTTCCTGATCGAGCTCATCGCCGCGATCCCCTCCGTCGTCATCGGCCTGTGGGGCGTGTTCGTCCTCACCCCGTTCCTCAAGGAGACCGTCGAGTCGTTCCTCGTGGGAACCCTGGGCAGCTCGATCCAGCTGTTCGAGGGTCCGCCGCTGGGGATCGGCCTGTTCGCGGCCGGCGTGATCCTCGCGATCATGATCCTGCCCACGATCGTATCCGTGTCGCGCGAGGTCATCACGTCGGTGCCGGTGGCGCAGCGCGAGGCGATGTTCGCCCTGGGCGCCACGCGCTGGGAGGTGGTGAGCAAGGCCGTGCTGCCGGCCGCGCGATCGGGCATCGTCGGTGCGATCATCCTCGGCCTCGGGCGAGCGCTGGGCGAGACCATGGCGGTGACCATGGTCATCGGCAACGCCCAGGGCATCCCGAGCTCCCTGTTCGACCAGGCGCAGACGATCGCGTCCAAGGTCGCGACGACCTTCAACGAGGCGTCGATCGGGCTCCAGACCTCCAGCCTGATCGCCCTGGGGCTGATCCTGCTGGTGATGACCATCGCCCTCAACATCGTGGCCCGGCTGCTCGTGTGGCGGGTCGCCGGCCCGGTCGGCGCGGAGTGATCCCGTGACCGCAGCGTCGGCCGCCGTTCCCGTCCACCGCGCGCTGGTCCGGTCCGCGTCAGACCGTCGGCGTGGCCTCGTCGATCGCCTGTTCCGCGGCCTGTCGCTCCTCGCCACCATCATCGGGATCGTGCCGCTCGCGGCCATCGTGGTGTTCGTGACCGTGAACGGCATCGGCGCCGTGAACCTCGACCTGCTGACCAGGCCGCCCAGGGCCCTGGGCACCGGCGGCGGCGCCGTGGCGGCGATCCTCGGCTCCCTGCAGCTGGTCGGTCTCGCGACCCTGATGGCCGTCCCGTTCGGGATCCTCGCCGGCGTCTACGTCAACGAGTTCAGCGGTCGACGTTCGGCGCGGCTGATCCGGTTCGCGGCCGACGTCCTCGTGGGCGTGCCGTCGATCCTGGTCGGCATCTTCGTGTTCACGTTCCTGGTGCTCCCGTTCAAGCAGTTCAATGCGTTCGCAGGCAGCGTCGCACTGGCCGTGATCATGGTCCCCGTGATCATGCGGACGACCGAGGAGATCCTCAGGATCGTGCCCGGGACGCTGCGCGAGGCTTCCCTGTCGCTGGGCGTGCCGGTGTGGCGGACGGTGCTGTCGGTCGTGATCCCCACCGGCCTGTCGGGGATCCTGACCGGGGTGATGCTGGCCATTGCCCGCGCCGCGGGCGAGACCGCACCGCTGCTGTTCACCGCGCTCGGCAGCCGCCTCGTGAACGTGGGCGACTTCGGGCGGCCCATGGACGCGCTGCCGATCTTCATCTATACGAATGCCCGTCAGCCGTTCCCGGCCCTGAACCAGCAGGCCTGGGGCGCGGCATTCCTGTTGCTGGTGTTCGTGCTCGCGGTCAACATCCTGGTGCGGTTCCGCACGTGGGGCCGCAGGGCCGGTTGAGGGAGCCATGTCCGTGAACCTGACCACCCCCCCGGACCTCGAGCCCGGCCCCGAGCGGGACGTGCCGGTCATCCGGCGCGTGGCGCCGCGCGGGATGGCGATCAGCGACGAGACCGCCGAGACGACCGGCCGAATCGAGGTCCAGGGCCTGTCCGCCTACTACGGGGCCTTCCGGGCGGTTCGCGACGTCTCGATGACCATCCGGCCACATGCGGTCACCGCGATCATCGGGCCGTCGGGCTGCGGCAAGAGCACGTTCCTGCGATCCCTCAACCGGATGCACGAGCTGATCCCGGACGCGCGCATCGAGGGGCACCTGCTGCTCGACGGCGTGGACCTCTACGCGGACGACGTGGACCCGGTCCAGCTGCGCCGGGTCATCGGGATGGTGTTCCAGCGCCCGAACCCCTTCCCGACGATGTCGATCTACGACAACGTGGTCGCGGGGCTGCGCCTGACGGGACGCCATCCGCGCTCCTTCCTCGACGAGACCGTCGAGCGATGCCTCAGCTCGGCCGCGCTGTGGGACGAGGTCAAGGACAAGCTCAGGCAGCCCGGTACGTCGTTGTCCGGCGGCCAGCAGCAGCGGCTGTGCATCGCCCGGGCGCTGGCGGTGGACCCCGAGGTCCTGCTGATGGACGAGCCGGCCTCGGCCCTCGACCCGGTGGCCACCCTGCGGATCGAGGAGCTGATGAACGAGCTGCGCGCCTCGTACACGATCGTCATCGTCACCCACAACATGCAGCAGGCGGCGCGGGTCAGCGACCAGACGGCCTTCTTCACGATGGACGATGATCGCGCCGGCTACCTCGTCGAGATGGCGGACACCACCACGATCTTCACCAACCCCGGCAACCAGCTGACCGAGGACTACGTCTCCGGCCGCTTCGGCTGAGACGGGAGGCGACGATGACCCAGAACGACACGCCCCCCAGCGAGTCGCACCTCGACCGGGAGGTCGCCGCCCTCGCGGAGGGCGCTCGCGACGGCACCGCGCCGCTGCCCGGCGATCCACGCCATCCGACGCGGACGACGTACGACCGCGAGCTCGGCGAGGTCAAGGACAACGTCCTGCGGATGGGCTCGCTCGTCGAGGACCAGATCCGGGCCGCGCTCTCCGCGCTGGTCGCGCACGACGCCGACGCCGCGTTCCAGGTCATCCTCGACGACCGCCGGATCAACGAGGTCCAGCGCGACGTGAGCGCGATGATCGCCGCGGTCATCGCCACGCAGAATCCCGTCGCGCGCGACCTGCGCTACCTGCTCACGCTCGACCACGTGTCCTACGAGCTGGAGCGGATGGGCGACCATGCGAGCTCGGTCGCGAAACAGGCGCGCAAGCTGGCGCCCTACGCGCCGCTCAAGGACTACGTCAACCTGCCACGGCTGGGCGAACGGGCCGCGACCCTGGTCCACGGCGTCATCCGCGCGCTGGTGGACATCGACGAAGACGAGGCACGCCGGGTCGCCGCCCTCGACGACGAGGTCGACGCGCTCTACCACACCATCTTCGACGAGGTGCTGGAGCTGATGCGGGTCGATCCTGCGAACGTGGATCCCGGCACCCGGATCCTGTTCGCGTCGCACTACCTGGAGCGGATCGGGGACCGGGTGACGAACATCGCGGAGGACATCGTGTTCCTCGCCTCGGGCGAGGTCGAGGACCTGAACCCATGACCGACGCGCACCACGACCACGGAGCGTTCCACGCGAGTCCCGGCGCGGGACCCGTCCGCATCCTCGTCGTGTGCTGGAGCAACAGCGCCCGGTCGATCCTCGCCGAGGCGATGTTGCGCCACCTGGGGGGCGACAGGGTCGAGGTCCATTCGGCCGGCATCGAGCCCAAGGGCGTCCATCCGCTGACGCTCCGGGTTCTCGAGGAGGCCGGCCTGCCGACCGACGGGCTCGTGTCGACGTCCGTGGACGACTACCTCGGCCAGCGATTCGATTACGTCATCACGGTCTGCGACGACGCCCGCGGGGCCTGCCCGGTCTTCCCCGGTGTCGTCGAGTCCATGCACTGGGGCTACGCGGACCCGGTCAAGGTCGAGGGCACGGAAGCGGAGCAGCTCGCCGCCTTCCGCGCCGTGCTGACGGGCCTCGGGTCCCGGATCCACCAGTTCCTGCCGCTCGCCGAACGGTTCGCTGCGGAACGCCGTCCCGTGGACCTCGCATGATCGCCCTCCACCTGCTGCGTCACGCGCACGCCGGCAATCCCGGGCGCTGGACCGGCGACGACGCCGCCAGGCCGCTGTCGGAGAAGGGCAGGCGCCAGGCCGAGCGGCTCGGCCGGCTCCTCGCCGGGTATGACGAGGCACCCGACCTGTTCATCACCTCGCCCAAGGTCCGCGCCGCACAGACGGCCGAGATCGTGGCCAGGGAGATGGGCGGCGTGCGCGTCATCGTGGACGACCGGCTCGGCGAGATCCTTGACACCGGCATCGTGACGGCCATCCTCCTCGCCGCGGGCGACTCCGAGCGTCCGTGCATCGTCGGTCACGATCCGGCCTTCAGCGATCTCCTGGGCGAGCTCCTCGGGATCCCCGTGCCGCTGCGCAAGGGCGGGATCGCGCGCCTCGACGTCGCCAGCCGGGAGCTCGTCCCCGGCCGCGCGATCCTGCGCTACCTGCTGCCGCCGGAGCTGCTCGCGACGAGGTAGCCCACGGCTCCGGCGGCCCGTTGCCCCGTCACGCAGGTGGCCGCGTCACACATGGCGAAGGCGCCCGACCGGCAGGTCGGGCGCCTTCGCGTGGTGCAGGGTCGGGAGCGCCCCTACTTCACCGTGAGCCCGGTGACCAGGAGCTGGTCCGTCGTGCCCGGGACGGCGCGTCCGCCCTGGGTTCGGTGCTGGAGATGGATGAGGAAGCTCGAGCCGTCGCCGAGGAAGGTGATGCCGCTGAACTCGGCCTCGCCGTCCCGCAGGTTCATCACCCGGACACAGCCGTCGGACAGGGTGTCCGGATCGGCGCCGTCCGGCAGGCAGGCCCACACCTGGTCGTTGGTGAACGCGGCGTCCTCCGCGGACGTCGTCGCGTCCATGGCGAGGTACAGGATCCCGGTCCCCGGCTGGAAGTCCAGGTTGTCGGGCATGCGGAGCTCCGGGTTGCCGATCACGAACGGCGTCACGACCGGCTTGCGCCCGGTCGCGAACGAGGCATCGGCGACGTCCTCGAGACAGAGGGTCTCGCCCCAGTTCTCCTGCGTGTCATTGCCGGTGTTGTTCCAGCACATTCGCAGGCGGCCGGCCTCGAATGCGACCGGATCCAGGTCCATGTCCTCCGGGCGGTAGTAGCCCGTGTACCCACCTGCGCCGCCCGAGGCGACTGAGGAGCCTGCAACCGAGGCCAGGTTGAACGTCGTGGGATTGGCGGGGGTGGTCAGCGCGATCCACTTCCCGCCACCGGTGTTGCTGCCCTGGCCGAAGTCGGTCCCGCCGCTGCGCAGGCCGAGGCGCAGGACATGGACGGTCCCGGCGACGAGGGGCGACTGGTCCAGGCTCGTGATCGGCGTCCCGCCGGCGAACGGCCTCTGCGGGATGAACTTGTAGATGCCTCCGCCCGGCTTGCCGTTCGAAGGGCGGAGCTCATCCGCGTAATAGGTCGTGCCGTCGTCGAGCAGCACCACGCCCTCGTAGCTGAGCTGGCCGAGCGCCGTGCGGGCCACGACATGCGACGGGTCGGAGCTCGTGCCCGCCGCGCGATCGACCCTCACGCCGTTCACGCTGAGCGGGTCGAGGATCTCCCAGAGCCGTCCGGATGAGCCACTCTCCTCGCCCACGACCACCGTGCCCCACCCGGTCCGGTGGGCCGGGTCGCACGACACGTGCCCGAAGATCATGTCCGAGACCTGCCCATCCGACAGGCGGACGCGCTGGACCGTCGCGGCGCTGCCGGGGCCGGATCCGTCGATCTCGTTGCAGACGATGGCGTGGGTGGGATTCTCGTCGTCCGGCCACAGGGCGATCATGTCGGCGACCTCGCCGACGGAGCTCGTCGTGACCCGCGCGGAGAGTCCTGACGCCAGCTCCACGGCCCTGTCGCCGGGACCGCTGAACTCGCCCGAGACCGCGGTGTCGAGTGGATGGCCGAAGCCGAACAGCACCTGGCTCTGCTTGCCAAGCTGGACCTGGTAGGCCGCGCCGGGGTCGCCCTTGACCAGGGCATACGCAGTACCGGCGAGGACGGCGGCCGCCAGGATGCCCGTCATCACGGGGACGCCTGGTCGACGTGGCATGAGATGGAGACGCGACATGGACTGCGGGTCCTCCCTTGCGGGCGCTCGAGCGGCGCCCGTCAGGCCGATCCTCGACCCGCTTGGTGATCCCGCGATCAACGGCCCGTGAACACGACGTCCAGCGTCACGCCGAGCGGCGGCGACCGCCATCCCGGCCCGCATCCCGGCGAAACGCGGATTGGTGACGGCCCCGCGCCTACGCGCGCGTCCAGCGCCAGCGCATCTCGTGCGTCAGCGGCGCGCCCGGCACCACCAGCTGCGCACCCGTGTTCAGCGCGTCCGGGGGACCGCTCTGCGGCTCGACGCAGACTGCCGCCGCCGGCTCCGAGTAGACCACCCACCACGGGCAGGTCGAGGTCAGCTCCAGGCGCAGGCGACCCGGCCAGTCGAGCACCGGGCCCTCGCGGACCGCGGTGAACGCGTCGTCCCACGGCCCCGGCGGCGGGGGCACCCGCTCCCCGCTCGGCATGCCCTCGGCGTCCCGGAGCAGCATCTCGTCCGCGGCGAGCCGCAGCGCCAACGGCACGTCCCCGGGGGCCAGGACGCGCCGGAACCAGGGGTGCCAGCCGATCGTGGCGGGCATCGGTTCGTCCGCCTCGAGCGTCATGCTCAGCCGGAGGCCGTCCTCGTCCAACGCGAACCGCTGGACGACCCGGCCGCGGAACGGCCATCGCTGGTCGAAGTCGATCGAGATCGTGGTCGCGTCGTCCGCGCGCCACGGCCGGTCGTACACGACGCCGTGGATCGCGTGCGGGGGCATCCCGAGCGGCAGCTGGTGCTCGCGGCCGCGGAACGTGAACCGCCCGTGCCGGACCCGGCCGGCCCACGGCGCCATCGGGAAGCAGCCCCACTGCATCGGGTGGGTCCGGTCCTCGTTGACCAGCAGCTCGTGGCCGGCCACGAGCACCGACGCGAGCCTGCCCCCGTCCGCCGGCCGCACGATCACCCGGGCGTCGCCCGCCTCCAGGACCAGCGGCCTGTCGTCCTGTCCCGGGTCCGGGACCGTCATCGTCATCGGTCCTCACGGTCCGGGCGGGCGACGGCCGCATCGCCGTCGAGCGCGGCGGCCTCCACGCAGGCCGCCACCACGCCCAGGCGGCCCAGTCGCGCGAACGTCGCCCGCCGCCGGACCGTCCAGGCGGCCACGTCAAGGCCCGCGGCGGTCGCCCGCCGCATCGACGCCGGCGTGATCGCCGACCACAGCACGGACACGCCGTGGCAGCCGAGCCCCGCCGCCTGCGAGAGCGTCGAGGGCGAGAGATCGTCCGCGTTCAGCCAGCGGGTCCAGCCGGGCAGCCGGTCGGCCATCGCGGCCAGGGTCGGTGGCTCGAAGGACGAGACCACCGCCCGCCGCGGGGCGTCGCCGCGGGCCGCCCGGAGCACGGCTGCCGTGGCATCGCCGTGGTCGTCGCCCTTGAGCTCCACGTCCAGGAACGCGGCCGGCGGCAGCGCGCGGAGGACCGCCGCCAGCGCCGGAACGCCGACCACCGCCAGCTCGGCGGCCGTCATGTCGCTCACGCGCCCCGGGTGATGCTGGACCCGGGCGAGGGTCGCGTCGTGGAGGAGGACCGGGACGCCGGCCCGCGACAGCCGGACGTCGAACTCCACGCCGTCGCAGCCGGGCACGGCCATCGCCGCGACCAGCGCCTCGAGCGAGTTCTCAGGCGCCCGGCGCCAGTCCCCGCGGTGAGCGAGCCGCAGCGGACGTCGCGGGGCGGAGGCAGCCGCCGGCGATCCGCCCGGGGTGGACGGCGCCGTCACCGGCCGGCCTCGCCGAGGCTGTTGCCGCGCTCGGGACGGCCGGCCCCGGCGGCGGGGATGGCGAACGAGAACGTGGAGCCGCGGCCCTCCTCGGACTCGACCCAGATCCGGCCGCCGTGCCGTTCGACGACATGGCGCGCGATGGCGAGGCCGAGCCCCGTCCCGCCGCCCCGGACGCGGGCCCGGTCGGCCTTGTAGAAGCGCTCGAAGATCCGGGCGCGGTCCACCTTCGAGATCCCGATCCCGTGGTCGGCGACGGATGCCACGACCTCGCCGCCGGCCTCGCGAACCTCGACCACGACCTCGCCGCCGTCGGGGCTGAACTTCACGGCGTTGTGGACGAGGTTGACGAACACCTGACCGAGGCGCTCCTCGTCGCCGCGGACGGCCGGCACCGGCTGTGCCCGGACCGACAGCTCGACGCCCTGGCGCTCGGCGAACAGGCGCAGGCGCTCAACGGACGAGGCCGCCAGGAGGGCGAGATCCACGTCGTCGGCCAGCTGGAGCTGCGTGCCACCCTCGATCCGGGCCAGGTCCAGCAGCTCGTTGACCATCTGGACGAGGTGCCCGGTCTCGACCTCCACCTTCGCGATGCGGTCGCGCATCCGGGGCGGCACGTCCGCGGTCTCCGCGTCGCGGGCGAGCGTCTCCGCGAGCAGGCTGACCGTGCTGAGCGGGGTGCGGAGCTCGTGGCTGAGGTTGTCGATGAACTCGGCCCGGATCTGCTGGAGGCGGCGCAGCTCCGTCACATCCTCGAGGACGATCCAGGTTCCCCCGTCCGGCGGCCGATGGACCCGGACGACCGCGGTCCGCGGCTCGCCCGAACCCACCCGGACCTCGCCCGTCGCCGAGCCACCGTCCGGGACGCCGGCGACGAGCGCATCCACGCGGGCGTCCACGAAGGTCTCCATCACGCTCCGCCCGAGGAGGCGTCCCGGCGCGACCTCCAGCAGCGCATGTGCCCGGGCATTCGCGCGGTCGACGCGGCGGGCGGGCCCCAGGTGGAGGACGCCGACGGGGAGGACATCGTCGAGCGGGCCGACCCCCGGGCCCTGCACCACCGGGGGGGCCGCCCCGACGGCCGGCAGCGCCCGATGGGCCTCGCCCGCGGCGACGAGGGCGTCCAGCTCCGCCGCGCGCCGTCGCAACGCGACGAGGGCGGCCGCGAGCGCGAGCGCGAGCCCCAGGACCGCGATGACGAGGATGCCGTCCATGTGCCCTGAGGATCGCACAGGCAGGACCGGGCGCGGACGCCCGGAGGCTCAGCGCGCCCGGCGGACACCCGGGCCCGCGACAGCCCCCGCCTGCCGTGCGCCGCCCGTTGCCACCGTGAACGGCTGCAGCAGCGCGGCGTACGCAGCCGCCGGGAACGCATGCCGGAGCGCGACCACGTGTCCCAACCGCCCGAGCAGCCTGCGTGCCCGCGAGGCCATGGCCGGCGACAGCCCGTCCGCGTGCAGCGCCGCGGCAACGTCCGTGGCGGCCAGGAGCGCCGAGACGCGGAGCGCCTCGTCCTCGTCCCGCCGGAGGCTGGCCGGCCACGGGCGATCGTCGCCGGGGATCCCCCGCGACGCGCGGACGAACGCCACCACCTCGACCGGGGTCATCGCGCGGACGCGGGCCTCCAGCGCCGCGACCCCGGGCCCGTTCGGGCCGTGGCGCGGCTGGTCCAGCGAGGCCTGCCAGGCGCGCAGCAGCCGTTCACGCGCCCGCCCGCGGAACGGCTCGGCCAGCGTCTCGTCCAGGAACCCTGCCAGGACCAGCTCCGCCGCGACGCCGAGCAGGCCCTCGCGCAGCCCGGCCTGGGTCCATCGATCACGCGGTACGCGGGCCGCGAGGGCCGCTTCGGCCGCCTGGAACGAGGCCAGCGCCTCCGGTGGCAGGAAACGCCGCACGGTGGCCAGGAACGCGATCGGCGGCGGCTCCGCGGCGGCGAGGCGGTGCAGCTCGTCCGGGGTCAGTCGCCCCACGCGGTCCAGGAACCGCGCCAGCCGTTCCGCCGGGTCGCCGCGGACGAGGTCCGGCCGGGCGCCCGCGCGGCGCGGTCGTGGCGGGTTGCGTGGCGGGGCGCGGAACGTGGCCGGCCCGCGGCGCAGCGGCCCGCGCGGCGGGCGACCCTCCCGGACGCCGTGGCGGCCGCCTGCCCCCGGGCCCTCCGGCGCGCGCTCCGGCAGCCCCAGCCGATCGCGGTCGTAGCGGGCTCGCAGGATCCTGTCGCCCAGCCAGTCGTGCGCGACGTTGATCCGCTTGGCGCGCTCCAGCGCCGTCACGTCGTCGCCCGCGACGTCCGGGTGGTGGCGCTTGAGCAGCGCCCGCCAGGCGAGCTCGATCGCCTCCGGCGAGGCATCGATCCCGACCTCCAGCCGGGCGTAGAGGTCGTCCTCGGGGACGAGCGGGCCCGGCACGGTGGTGGACCCGGTGGAGCCGGTGCGCCCGACGCCGTCAGGCCGGCGTGGCCGCCCGACCCTCCAGGAACGCCGTCACGTCGTCGATCGAGCGGACCGCACGCTCCCCCGTCGCGCGGTTCGTGACCTCCACGCCGCCGGCCGCCAGCGAGCGCGGGCTGACCGTGAGGATCCACGGCATCCCGAGCAGCTCCGCGTCCGTGAGCTTCACGCCCGGCGACTCGTCGCGGTCGTCGTACAGGATCTCGCGGTCGGGGCCGGCAGCCGCCGCGGCCGCATCCAGCATCTCGGCCACCTCGGTCACCTTCGGCTCCCGGTTCGCACCCAGCGCCACCAGGTGGGCGGGATACGGCGCCACCTCGGCCGGCCAGGCGATCCCCTTTTCGTCGTGGTGCGCCTCGACGATGCAGGCCACGTTGCGCCCCAGCCCGATGCCGTAGGAGCCCATGACGATGGGGTGGCGCTCGCCGTCCTCGCCCAGGTACTCGGCGCCCAGCGCCTTGGTGTACTTCGTGCCCAGCTTGAAGATGTTGCCGACCTCGATCCCGTTGCGCAGGATCACCGGGCCACCGCACTCGGGGCACGGATCGCCCTCGCGGACGTTGGCGATGTCCGTGATCACGTCCGGCGTGAAGTCGCGCGGGACGTTGACGTTGCGCAGGTGGAAGCCGGGCCGGTTGGCGCCGGCGACGAGGTTCGGTGACCGGGCCGCCAGGTCGTCCACGACGACCACCGCGTCCCGGGCCCCGATCGGCGAGCCGTAGCCGGGCTCCATGCCCCGGGCCTTGATCTCGTCGACCTGCGCGGGCCGCAGCCCGCCGACGGCCTTGACCGCATTGACCAGCTTGGTCTCGTTGACGTCGCGGTCGCCTCGCACGACCGCGACCACGAACCGGCCGTCCCCGGTGACGAAGAACGTGGCCTTGGCCGTGCGACTGGCGGGCACGCCGAGGAAGGCGGCGAGCGAGTCGATCGTGGTCGCATCGGGCGTCGCGACCTCCTCGACCGGGAGCGGGTCCTCGGCCGCCGGTGCCGGCGACACGGTGGGCGCGACCTGGCGGTTGGCGGCGTAGCCGCAGGCCTCGCAGATGACCAGCACGTCCTCGCCGGCGGGGTTGAGGACCATGAACTCGTGGGCGAGGCTGCCGCCCATCATCCCGACGTCGGACGCGTACCGGGATGGCCTCCAGGCCGAGGCGCTCGAAGATCCGGGTGTAGGCCCGGTGGTGCGCCCAGTACGCGACGTCGAGGCCGGCGTCGTCCCGGTCGCAGGTGTAGCTGTCCTTCATCACGAACTCGCGGACGCGGATCAGGCCACCGCGCGACCGGGGCTCGTCCCGGAACTTCGTCTGGAAGTGGTAGACGATCATCGGCAGCTGGCGGTAGCTCCGCACGATGTCGCGCAGCAGGTCCGCGACGACCTCCTCGTGGGTCATCGCGAGCACCATGTCGCGGTCCGCGCGGTCCTTGAAGCGGGCCATCTCCGGGCCGATCGAGTCGTAGCGGCCCGACTCGCGCCACAGGTCCGCCGGGTGGACGACCGGCATCTCCATCTCCTGGCCGCCGATCGCGTTCATCTCCTCCCGGATGACCTGCTCCACGCGCTTGTTCACGCGGAAGCCGAGCGGCAGCAGCGAGTAGATGCCGGCCCCCAGCTGGCGGACGTAGCCGGCCCGGACCAGCAGGCGATGGGACGGCATCTCCGCGTCGGCGGGGTCGTCGCGGAGGGTGGTGAAGAACAGGTGGGAGAGGCGCATGGCGCGAAGGATACCGGGCGCGTCGCTGGTGGGGGATGCGCCCGTCCCCTGGGGGCGGCATCGGGCAGACGCTCGGACACGAGCGGCCCGTCCCGCGGCGGCGGCAGCGGCGCACGCTCGGATACGACCGGATCGGCAGACGCCCGGACACGACCGGCCCGTGCCTCCCAGGCAACAGATCCGGGTCGAAGCGCCCCGCCGACGATCCTTCCGCCGTGTTGGTGTCTCGTCCGTGCCTGGCGGACACGCCTGGAGCGCGAAGCGCCGGGCGGACGGCGCGTGGGCGCGGATCGCGTGTCTCACGGACACGCCGTCGCCGCGACGCACCAGTGAGCCGCCGGCGGCCGCCCTCGGCCCTCTTGCGGCCGCCACCCCCGGGCCTCAGGCGGCGGCCACCAACGCCAGCAGGACCCCGCCCGCGACGACGCTCGCGACCTGCCCCGCGGCGTTGGCGCCCATCGCGTGCATCAGCGGGAAGTTCTCGAAGTCCTCCTCCTGGGCCACGCGCTGGACGACCCGCGCGGCCATCGGGAAGGCGCTGATCCCCGCCGCGCCGATCAGCGGATTGAACGTGCCGCCCGACAGGCGGCTGAGGCCCTTCGCGAACAGGACGCCGGTCGCGGTGTCGAGCGCGAAGGCGACGATCCCCAGCCCGAGGATGGCGAGCGTGCCCGGCTGCAGGAAGCGCTCCCCCACCGGGTCCGGCGGCTGACCGGCCGGCCGCCGTAGGCCATCCGGGTGCGGCGCTCCGCCGGGGTCGTGAGGGCGCGCATGATCGGCGGCAGGATCACCGGCACCAGCGTCCATGTACCTGTACGCCGCGACCGTGATCGGGCCCAGCAGGTGGGGCGCGAGAATCCCGCTGACGTAGATCGAGGTGGGCCCGTCAATCGCGCCGCTCGAGGCAGCCTCCGCCCACGTGAACCCGAGCAGCAGCGCCAGCAGCAGCACGCCGAAGATGCCGAACTGGCCGGCGGCCCCGAGCAGGATCATGCGCGGGTTCTCGAGCAGCGGCCCGAAATCGGTCAGCGGCCCGAAATCGGTCAGCGCCCCGATGCCGATGAAGATGAGCAGCGGGAACAGCTCGTTCTCGATCCTCGCCCGGTCACGATGGAGATCTTGGGCACCGTCGCCTCGCTGTAGGCGTACAGGTTCTTGGCGCCGTGCCTGATGATGCCGCGGTACTCCTGGTCCGTCCCGGGCAGGAACCCCGGGCGGTCCACGAACGTGAAGACCGGGATGTTGTAGACGTCGCAGATCCGGATGAAGCGCGCGATCTTGTCGGTGGCGTCGATGTCCAGGACCCCGGCCATGACCGCCGGCTGGTTGGCCACGATGCCCACCGCGAACCCGTCGAGCCGCGCGAAGCCGGCGACCGCGTTCATCGCGAAGGCAGGATGGATGTCGAGGGAGCTGTCGCGGTCGAAGACCAGGGCCGGGACGTCGCGGACGTCGTACGCGTCCCCCTCGTCGGACGGGATGAGCGTGTCGAGTGAGTCCTCGACCCGGTCCGCCGGGTCGTACGGGATGACCTGCGGCGGGTCCTCGTTGTTGTTCTGGGGCAGGTATCCCAGCAGCTGCTTGACGAGCTCCAGCGCCTGGCGCTCGGTGTCGGCGACGAGGCGCGCCACGCCGCTGCGCGCATCGTGGATCGCGGGACCTCCCAGCTCGTCGATCGTGACCTGCTCACCGGTCACGGCCTCCACGACATCGGGGCCGGTCAGGAACATCGAGCTGGTGTCACGGGCCATGATCACGAAGTCGGTGAGCGCCGGCGAGTACACCGCGCCTCCGGCGCACGGTCCGAGGATGAGCGAGATCTGGGGTTTGACGCCCGATGCCAGCACGTTGCGGACGAACACCTCGCCACAGGCGGCGAGGCTCGCCACGCCCTCCTGGATCCGCGCGCCGCCGGAGTCGTTGAGCCCGATCAGGGGGATGCCGCTCTCCAGCGCCAGGTCCTGGATCCGGCTGATCCTGTGGGACTGGACCTTGGAGGACGAGCCGCCGAGCACCGTGAAGTCCTGCGCGAACACGGCCACCCGCCGGCCGTTGATCTTGCCGAACCCGGCCACGACGCCGTCGCCGGGGTAGCGCTGCTCGGCCAGACCGGTCCAAGGGTGCGCGCCGCGGGATCCACGGGCCGCGGCCAGACGGCCCGCCGGCAGGTCCCGCATGGCGCCCCGCGACGGCGCGGCTGCCTCGTGCCGGTGGTCCGATCAGCCCGCCACGGGGATGCCGGGCGCGCGCCCCGGACCGGGAGGAGTCGGCCGCGGGCGCGGCGCCGATCGGCACGCGCCGAGCATGACCGGTCCCGATCACCATGGGCTCAACGGCGCGTTAACGACCGGCCCGGGGACCGATATCCTGATGTCGGCGCCGGATGTCAGCGCCGCCGACGCGGGCCCGAAGACCCCTCCGATCGAACATCTCACGCCGATGCTGCTCGCCGTCGTGGCGCTGGCGGTCGTCTTCGACTACATCAACGGCTTCCACGACACCGCGAACGCGATCGCGACCTCCGTTGCGACGAGGGCCCTTCGTCCGCAGTACGCGCTGCTCATGGCGACCGTGTTCAACTTCATCGGGGCGTTCGCCGGCACGGCCGTCGCGAGGACCATCGGGCGGGGCTGGTGGACGAGCAGACCACCTCCCAGGTCATCGTCGCCTCTGCGCTCATCGGCGCGATCACGTGGAACCTGGTCACCGGGTGGCTGGGCCTGCCGAGCTCGAGCAGCCACGGGCTGATCGGCGGCCTGTTGGGCGCGACGACGGTCGCGGTCGGCACGGACGCGTTCAAGGTCGACGGGATCGTCAACAAGGTCACCGTCCCGCTGGTCACGTCGCCGATCGCCGGGTTCATCGGTGCGCTCGTCCTCATGGTCGCCCTGACCTGGATCTTCCGCAACGCCGCTCGCAAGCCGCTGGCGACCCGGTTCCGGCGGGTCCAGGTGTTCTCCGCCGGCTACATGGCGTTCGCCCACGGCTCGAACGACGCCCAGAAGACGATGGGCATCATCACCCTGGCCCTGATCTCGGCCGGGGTGCTGCCGAAGGGCTCGCACGTGCCGGCCTGGGTGATCATCATCGCGGCCAGCGCCATCTCGCTGGGCACCGCGATCGGCGGCTGGCGGATCATGAACACCATGGGACAGCGCGTGGTCGAGCTCGAGCCCATCCACGGCTTCGCGGCCGAGACGACGGCCGCCACCGTGCTGCTCGCGACGGCCCACCTCGGCATGCCGGTGTCCACCACCCACGTGATCTCGAGCGCCATCATGGGCGTCGGCACCAGCCGCGGCGTCCGCGGCGTGCACTGGGGCGTCGCGCGGCGGATCGTCGTGGCCTGGGTGCTCACCATCCCGGCCGCGGCCGTGGTCGGTGCGCTGACCTGGATCGTCCTCAACACCGTCGGGCTCCGATGAGCGGCCCGTCCACGGCTGCCACTCCCCACCCGACCGCCACCGGAGGCCCGCGATGGTCCGTCTGATCCCCCGCGACGAGAAGTTCTTCGAGCTGTTCATCAGGGACGGCGAGAACCTCCTCGAGGCCGCCCGCAAGCTCGAGGCCATGGTTCCTCAGCTACGACCGGCTCGACGAGCGCGTGGCCGAGATCCAGGCACTCGAGAAGCGCGGCGACCAGATCGACACCGAGGTCGCCATCCGGCTGGAGCGGAGCTTCATCACGCCCTTCGACCGGGAGGACATCCACGAGCTGGTCATCCACCTTGACGACGTCGTGGACGGGATCCAGGCGGCGGCCGAGACGTTCGTGATCTACGGGATCGAGGAACCGGACGACGCGGCCCGCCAGCTGGTCGGGATCCCCGGCGGGCAGGCGGTCGAGCTCCTGGAGACGCTCACGAAGCTCGAGCGCGGCAAGGGCGTGGGCGTCCACCTGGCCACGGTCCACGACCTGGAGCACCAGGCGGACGGGCTGTCGCGCGCGGCGATCGGGCGCCTGTTCCGGGAGAAGCGCGATCCGCTCGAGGTGATCAAGCTCCGCGACCTGTACTCGACGCTCGAGGAGACGATCGACGCCGCCGAGGACGCCGCCGAGGTGATCGAGCGGATCCTGGCCAAGGGCTGAGCGCGGCGGCCGTCGGCTGGTCGGCCGGCGTGAGCGGCTCCGGCCGGGTTCGGCGTGGCAGCGGCTTACGGCGAGCCCGCTGTCGTCCCTGTTATGCGCACCACGTTTAGCCGCCCGCCGTTCGTGCGCGCGCAGCCCCGTTGTGCCCGATCCGATGCCCGTGGGCCATGGACAGGCTCCCAACCCCCCCGATCCGGGCGGTGAACCCCTCGACGGGCGCCGCGACGGCGCCCTGCTACGCTTGGTACGCATACGAGAGCGCGAAGCCGCCGGGCGGGACGCGCGCGGCGTGGGCGTCGTCGGGCGGACCGATGCTCCGGGCGGTCTGGCCCGGTCACGGCGCCGGACCCCGGCGGGACACCCGCGGAGCCGCCTACTCCCGCCGGAACACGTACCCGACGCCGCGCACCGTGTGCAGGAACCGCGGCGCGCCGGGATTCGCCTCGATCTCGCTCCGCAGCCAGTGCACGTGCACGTCCACGGTCCGCGTCTCGCCGGCGTAGTCGTAGCCCCAGACGTGCTCCAGCAGCTGGTCACGCGTGAACACCTGGCCCGGGTGACGGAGCAGGAAGGCCAGCAGGTCGAACGCCTTGGGCTTGAGCGGCAGCGTCTCGCCATCCCGCAGCAGCCGATGCCCGGCGAGGTCCACCTGCACCCGGCCGAGGTCCACCAGCGGCGGTGTCCCCGCGGCAGCCACCTGCTCGGCACGCCGGAAGATCGCCCGGATCCGCGCCGTGAGCTCGCGCAGGCTGAACGGCTTGGTGACGTAGTCGTCCGCGCCCAGCTCGAGGCCGACGACCTTGTCCACCTCGGAGTCCTTCGCCGTGAGCATGATGATCGGCACAGCCGATTCGGCCCGCAGGATGCGGCACACCTCCACTCCTGACAGCTCCGGCAGCATCAGGTCCAGCAGCACGAGGTCCGGGCGTTCCGCTCGGAACCGGGCGAGCGCCTCGCGGCCGTCGGCGGCGGGGATGGCGCGGTATCCCTCGGACTCCAGGGCCTCGACGAGGGTCTCGCGCAGCGTGGTCTCGTCGTCCACGACGAGGATCGTGCGTGCCATGCGCGACCCATCGTGCCGGGCCCCTGTTAACGCCGTGTTCACCCGGGAACCTCAGGCGCCGGCGGCCGCGCCCAACTGCGCGATCGCCGCGTCGAGCCTGGCCAGCGTCCGCTCCCTGCCCAGCGCGACCAGCGTGTCGAACAGGGGCGGCGTGGCGGTCTTCCCGGTGGTCGCCACGCGGATCGCCATGAACAGGTCGCCGGCCTTCCAGCCCCGCGCCTCGGCCAGCGCCCGGAGCGGCGGCTCCAGCTCGTCCGCCTCCCAGGTGACGGCGTCATGGGCGGCCAGCACGTCGCGCGCCGCCGTCAACCCCGCCGTGGTCGCGGCCGCGTCCCAGCGCCTGGGAGGGATCGTCGCCGGATCCACCGCCAGCTTGTCCACCCACAGGTAGCCCACCACGTCCACGATCGCCGCCAGGGTCGGCAGGCGTTCGCGCACGATCGGAAGGAGCGCGCGGACCTCGTCTTCCGCGGGCCTTCGGTCGATCTGGCCGGCGACCGCGGCCGCTTCCAGGAACGGCATCAGGCGCGAGACCAGGTCGTCGTCGTCCAGGCGGCGGATCCACTGGCCGTTGATCCACTCCAGGCGCTCACGGTCGAACCGCGCACCGCCCTTCTGGACCCGCTCCAGCTCGAACCGCTCCGCCAGCTCCGCCAGCGAGAAGACCTCCTCCTCGGTGCCGGGCGACCAGCCCATGAAGGCGAGGTAGTTGACGAGCGCCTCCCTGAGGAAGCCCTGGGCGATGTAGTCCGCCACGGCGGTCTGGCTCTTGCGCTTGCTCATCTTCGTCCCGTCGGGGTTGAGGATGAGCGGCAGGTGGCCGAACACCGGCGGCGTGTGCCCCAGCGCCTCGAACAGGAGAATGTGCTTGGGGGTGTTGCTGACGTGATCCTCGCCTCGGATCACGTGGCTGATCTCCATCGCGGCATCGTCCACCACGACCGTGAAGTGGTAGAGCGGGGTGCCGTCCGCCCGGACGATCACGAAGTCGCCGCCCAAGTTGGCGGTATCGATCTCCACCCGGCCCCGGACGAGGTCGTTCCAGCCCACGACCCCCGGCCGGACGCGGAACCGCGTCACGGGACGGCGGCCCTCCGCCTCGCGCGCGGCGCGCTCCTCCGAAGTCAGGTTGGCGCACCGGCCCAGGTACCTTGCCGGCAGCCCGGCTGCCTCCTGGGCCTTGCGATCCGCGTCCAGCTCCTCGGGCGTGCAGTAGCAGGGGTAGGCGAGGTCGGCGGCCAGCAGGCGCGCGGCGGCTTCCGCGTACGTGTCCAGTCGCTGCATCTGGCGGTAGGGCGCGTAGGGTCCCGCCTCCTCCATCCCGGCGACGCTCGGTCCCTCGTCCCAGGTGATCCCCAGCCAGTGGAGGCCGTCGAGGATGTCCTTCTCGAACGCCGCCGTGCTGCGTGCGACATCCGTGTCCTCGAGCCGGAGCACGAACCTGCCGCCCAGGTGGCGGGCGAACAGGTAGTTGAACAGCGCCGTGCGCGCGGTGCCGATGTGGAGGGGCCCGGTCGGGCTGGGGGCGATGCGGACGCGGATGTCGGAGGCCATGCGCCGATTGTAGGGTGGCCGACGTCGGGGTCCGGACCCAGCCGGCGTGGGGCGGGCCCGTCAGCCGGCAAGCGATGGGGCCGTCAGCCGGCGAGCGATGGCCCCGTCAGCCGGCGAGCGGCCCCGTCAGCCGGCGAGCGATGGCCCCGTCAGCCGGCGAGCGGCCCCGTCAGCCGGCGAGCGGCCCCGGGACCCGGTGGAACAGCGCCGGGTCCGCCTCGCCGGGGATCACCCGGATCAGCGAGGCGGGGCGGAGTCCGAGCGTCGCCCGGCCGCGCGGCCCGTCGAGCGTCAGCGAATCCAGCGACTCCGAGCGGGCGAGCACCGTCACGTGAGCGCCCGGCGTCAGCGCGCGGGCCTCGAGGTAGGAGAGCAGGCCAGCGTCCTCCTCGGCCTCCTCGGTGATCCGGAGCACGGTCGCCTTCGATCCCGATTCGAGCTCCGACAGCGGGGTTCCCGGCGGCCGGCGGCCGGCGATCTCGAGGTCGATGGGGTTGCCGTGGGGGCAGGTCTCCGGGTGGCCGAGCAGCTCGTCGAGCTTCGCCTCGACCCGCGGCGAGAGTGCCCCCTGGAGCCGCATCGCCTCCACGTCGCTCTCCGCCCAGGTCAGCCCGACAACCGTGGTCAGGAGCCACTCCAGCAGCGCGTGACGCTTGAAGATCGCGTCCGCCGCGGTGCGGCCGGCCGTCGTGAGGACCAGGCTTCGGCCGGCGGCGGTCTCGAGCAGGCCGTCCGCCGCCAGGCGGCGGCACATCTCGCTGGCGGCCTGGGTCGTGACGCCTACCTGCCGTCCGACCTGGGACGCCGTCGCGACGCGCCCGTCCGAGGCCATGATCCGGAGCGCCAGCAGGTATTCCTGGGCGGCGGCGGAGATGTTCGCGGGATCGTGGCGGCGCTGCATGCCGCCAAGTCTACGGCCCGCGAGCGGCCCCTCCCGCGCCGCGAGCGGCCCCTCCCGGGCCGCGGGCTGCGTCTCCGGGTCGCGAGCGGCCCCTCCCGGGCCGCGGGCTGCGTCTCCGGGTCGCGAGCGGCCCCTCTCCCGGGCCGCGGGCTGCTTCTCCGGGTCGCGAGCGGCCTCTTCCGGGCCGGCGCGCCGGACGCCGACCACGCCGGCCACCAGCGCGACCAGGTACCCCCCGGCCGTCAACCCGCCGAGGACGGGTGCCCCGACGCGCGAGTCGGGCAGCGACCCGACCGAGAGCACGGCGGCGACCGGCAGGGCGACGGCCAGCGCCACCAGCGACGCGAAGGCGGCCGCGGCCGCGGCCGGCGCTCCGAGGAACAGCGCGAGCACGACGAGCGGCTGGGCGGCCGTGGGAAGCAGGGTCATCGGCTCCGGGCATCCGGCGGAGAATGTCCCGCAGCCGGTGGCGGTGGCGATGAGGGTCCCGGCAGCGAACCCGATCGGCGGCCAGCCGACGAGCGCGAGCAGCAACCGCCAGCGCCACCCCGGACGGCGCGCCAGGGCGAGCAGGCTCCGGGGGGCCGCACGACGGGCGATGCTCTCGAGGTCGGGCAGCGGCGACGCGTCGTCCACCCGGAGGCCGGCAGATCCGCCGACGGGGCGCGGATCGCGCCGGCCGGTCGTCCCGTCCGTCCACTCGGTACCCGGGAACGGGCGGGAGTCGTAGGAGTCGTAGGTCCAGGCGCGGGTCCCCCATTTCGCGTTGCCCCCATCGGTGGTCGTCCCCTCGTCGCCCCTCCAGCGCCAGCGGCCGCCCTCGCTCTCGACACCGCTCCGCGGCGCGGGCCCAGGGGCAGGATCCACTTCACCCGGCGCATGGCCGGCCGCCTCCGGCGTATCGCGGGCCCCTGTGTCCCGCGTGGAGCGCCCGTCGGCGGCGCCGGAGCCCCGGGTCGCCCGTCGCGCGCGGGCGAGGTATTCGGGGCCATGCTTGCGCGGGTCCGCGTACTCGCGCGGGTTGAGCGTCCAGTACGTGCCCGAGGACGGCCCGTACCAGGCGCCTCCGTCCCACGCCGGATCGAGCGGGAGCTCCGCGGCCTCGTCATACGTGGTCGAACCCTGGGTCGCCTTTTTCGGACCCCGCCGGCTGGCTCGCTCGGAACGGCTGCCGCGAGCCCGGCGGCCCGCGCCGTCATCGGCCCCCGAGCCCGTTCGGGACCGGGACTCGCTCCTCGATCCCCGGCGGCCGCCATCGTCGGACCGGCCGCCCGCGGTCCCCGAGCTCGCTCCGGCGGCATCGGCCTCCCCCGGCCGACCGGTTCGCGCGCCTCGTGGCTCGCCCGCGCTCGTGCCGGAGCCTCTGCCCGCGTCCCTTGGCGCGCTCGTTCGCGAGCTCGTTCCCGGTGGCGCCCCCGCGCCAGTTCCCGTTCGCGCGCTCGCGCCCGCGCTCGGGCCCGCGCCCGTTCCCGTTCCCGCGCCCGCGCCCGTTCCCGTTCCCGCGCTCGCGCCCGCACCAGCCTCCGGTCCGCCGCCGGGGCTGGACCCGGCGCTCCGGCGAGCCCGCCAGGCGTCCCGCGACGCCCGCGCTCGAGCGGGATCCGCCCGCCACGGCTCACCGGCCGGCCGCGCTGTGCCACCCGTGGCGGCGCGCCCGGCCCGCTGACCCGGCGACCGCAGCCGGCCCTCGACGTCCACCAGCCGCTCGTACGCGGCCTGGATGGCGAGGAATCGCGGCAGGGCACGGTCGCCGGCGGCGTCCGGGTGGTACTGCTTGACCAGCCGCCGGTACGCCGAGCGGACCTCGTTCAGGGAGGCCCCCGGCGCCACGCCGAGGGTCCGGTACGGATCTCCCTGGAACGTCATGGGACGCTGTCTCCGTGACCTGCTGGCCGTCCGCCTGCCGGCGATCCGGCCGTCAGCCGACCAGCTCGCCCACCGGCGCGAGCTCGAAGCCCGCGATCGTCTCCGCGCCGGTGCGCCCGTGGGGATCCAGGTGCTGCGGGCGGTGGTAGCGGGCGAGAACGCGGAGTGCCTGTCCCTCCAGCACGCCCGCCTGCCGCAACGCCTCGACGGAGGCCGCCCACGTCCCGCGGTCGTACCCGTCGCCATCCTCGATCTTGAGCGCCATCCCGGAGGCCGGCACGTCGCTCCCGTTGCCCCGGGGGCCACGGAGGATCCCGACGCCCCGCAGCCCCTCCATCCCGCTCTTGCTGACGACCCGGCCCGGAACGGCCTTCATCAGCGACGTGTCGAGGCGATCGCGGATGCCGCCGATCAGCTCCGGATGGGCGATCATCGCGTCCCGGACCGCCAGGTAGTGACGCTCCAGGGCGACCCGCGGGTCGTCCGCCGGGAGGGCCCTCGGGTCGGCGAGGATCGCGTACGCACGCGCCACCTCGCGCAGCGGGAAGGCGTAGGTGAGGACCCCGCAGCCGTCGATGCTCGTCCGCATCCGGTCCGGGCTCACGTTGTAGGCCGCGGCGACGGCCTCGCGATAGGCGACATGGGCGGGATGCTCCGCCTGCCAGTACGTCTCCAGCTCCCACCCGCCCAGCTTCGCCAGCAGGACGAACACCGAGTGCTGGCCGGAGCACATGTGGCGAAGCGGTCCCGGCCGCTCACCGTCCCGGGCGAGGCGGGCCGCGGTCAGCGCGTCCAGCGGCATGCCCTCCGTGCCGCAGGCCAGGATGCCCTGCGGGATGCCGATCCGGCGGAACATCGCCTGGATCGTGCGCACGTGGACGTCCTCGCCGGAGTGGCTGGAGGCCATCACGGCCAGCTCCTCCGACGTCAGGTCGAACTCGCGCTCGCCGCCGGCTCGAAGGAGGGCCAGCAGGCCGAACGGCTTGACCGTCGAACGGAGGTTGACGACGCGGTCCGGGTCGCCGAGGACGCGCAGCATGCGGCCGGTCGCGTCCACCTCCACGACGTCGCCGCGATGGACGGATTCGACGACACCGTTGCGGACCTGGCGGACGAGCACGGGTGGCACCGGCCACTTCTGCGCGCGGACTGAGGCCGCGGGGGTCGCGGCGGGACGCGTCGAGCGGACTGCGGAACGAACGGCCATGAACCCCGAGCATAGCGCGGGGCCGGTCATGGCATCGGTCCGGTAACGCGGTCCGGCCGGTGGCGGCGCCGGGTTCCGCCGCTCGCCGGGTTCCGCCGCTCGCCGGGTTCCGCCGCTCGCCGGGTTCCGCCGCTCGCCGGGTTCCGCCGCTCGCCGGGTTCCGCCGCTCGCCGGGTTCCGCCGCTCGCCGGGTTCCGCCGCTCGCCGGGTTCCGCCGCTCGCCGGGTTCCGCCGCTCGCCGGGTTCCGCCGCTCGCCGGGTTCCGCCGCTCGCCGGGTTCCGCCGCTCGCCGGGTTCCGCCGCTCGCCAGCCGGGCGACAGGATGTGAAACCCGTCGTGGTGCCCGGCCAGCGAGCAGGATCGTGGGCAGGCGACGCTTCCGTCATCGGAGCGCGCGCCCATCGAGCGAGATGATGGGGGCTTCATCCGGAGGCTCGCCGGCCGGGCACACGGGGACCGGCGCCGGCCGGGCACACGGGGACCGGCGCCGGCCGGGCACACGGGGACCGGCGCCGGCCGGGCACACGGGGACCGGCGCCGGCCGGGCACACGGGGACCGGCGCCGGCCGGGCACACGGGGACCGGCGCCGGCCGGGCACACGGGGACCGGCGCCGGCCGGGCACACGGGGACCGGCGCCGGCCGGGCACACGGGGACCGGCGCCGGCCGGGCCCGCGCCCCCGCGAGCCGTGGGGCGCGCTAGGATTCCGCTGACCTGGTCGGCGGTCGTCGCCGGGGCGGCGGGCCCGGCCCGCCCGATCCGAACAGCGCGAGGGATCCCGTGGCAGCCTGGCCCAACCTCCATGTCTCGCAGCACCCCGCGGTCCGCCACAAGCTCGGCATCCTGCGCGACGAGGCCACGGAGCCCAAGAAGTTCCGCGAGGTCGTCCGCGAGTTGTCGTGGCTCATGGGCTACGAGGCGCTGGCCGACGCCCGGACGCAGCCGATCGAGATCACCACCCCGATCGAGACCATGCAGGCGGAGGAGCTGGCCGACCGCATCGGCCTGATCCCGATCCTGCGCGCCGGCCTGGGCATGGTGGACGCGATGCTGGAGCTGATGCCCACGGCCCAGGTCTGGCACCTCGGCCTGTTCCGGGACGAGAAGACGCTGCGCCCGGTCGAGTACTACAACAAGCTGCCGGACAGCGCGACCGTGGACCTGTGCCTGATCCTGGACCCGATGCTCGCGACCGGTGGCTCGGCAACGGCGGCGGTCGAGGTCCTCAAGCGCTGGGGCGCCATCCGGATCAAGCTCGTCAACCTGATCGCGGCACCCGAGGGCGTCGAGGCGCTCCTTGCGGCACACCCGGACGTCGAGATCTACACGGCCGCCCTCGACCGCCAGCTCAACCAGAAGGGCTACATCATGCCCGGCCTGGGTGACGCGGGCGACCGCCAGTTCGGGACCGGCCGAACCAGCTGAACCCGCGCCGCCGCTGGTCATGCGAGTCTGACGCTGCTGCGACCCGCCGCCCCGCCGTGGTCGCCGGGCATCCCGCGCCCCGCCGTGGTCGCCGGCATCCCGCGACCCGCCGTGGTCGCCGGGCATCCCGCGACCCGCCCTGGCGCGGCCGGGGTGCGCAGGCCGGCATCCGCGCCTATCCGGCCCAGGTGTAGCCGCCGTCCACGTAGAGCGTCTGGCCGGTGATGAACGCGGCCTTGTCTCCGAGCAGGAAGGCGATCGCCCCGGCGATGTCCCCCACGGTCGCGAGCCGGCGGAACGGGACGTGCTCCAGGACGCCGAGGTCGATGGTCCCCGCGGCGACCTGGTCCCGGATCAGCGGCGTGTCCGTCCACGACGGGGCGACCGCGTTGACCCGGATCGGCCGGTCGGCCCACTCGACGGCGAGGACGCGGGTCACGCCCACGACGCCGTGCTTGGCCGCCGCGTACGCGACGCGGCCCGGCAGGGCGCGCATCGCGAAGACCGAGGCGAGGTTGACGATCGCGGCCCCCGGCTCGAGGTGCGGGTAGGCGGCCTGGCAGGCGTAGAACGTCCCGGACAGGTCGACGTCGAGCACCCGCTGCCAGTCCTCGACGGCGAGCGCGGCCGACGGCCCGGTCCGGTTGATGCCGGCGCTGTTCACGAGCCCGTGGATCGGGCCGAACCGCGAAGCGACGTCGGCAAAGGCGACCCGGAGCTCCTCGGGCCGGGTCACGTCCGCGCGGGTGAAGGTGGCACCCAGGTCGTCGGCGACCGCCTGCCCGCCCGGATCCGCGTCGAGGATGACGCACTGCCATCCCTCTCCCATCAGCTCGCGGACGGCCCCGAGCCCGATCCCCTTCGCGCCACCGGTGACGACTGCCAGCCTCATCCCGCCGTCCTCCTGCGATCGCGCCGGCCCGGCGCGCGGGACGCCTTGTGATCGCGGCAGCCCATCTCGTGGGGGACCGGCCGGTCCCCCACGAGACCGGCCGGTGGAGCTGCGCGAGCGAGCCCGCGGGTCAGCCGGTGACGGCCTGGTCGGCGATGTCCAGCGCGCGGTCGATGATCTCGAACCCCTCGCCCAGCTGCTCCTCCGTGATGCACAGCGGTGGATTGGTGTGGATCGAGTTGTTCGAGAACATCGTGTACAGGCCGTTGTCCCGGAAGAACTTCGCGATCGCCTTCATCTCGTCGCTGGTCCCGTTGAACGGCGTCATCGGCGTCCAGGGGTCCTGGCTCCGGACGAGGTCCAGGATCCCGAACAGGCCCAGGCTGCGGTGCGCGCCCACGCTCGGATGCTTCCGCGCGAGCGCCTCGTGGTGCGCGCGCATCACGCCGCCCAGCCGGGCGGCGTTGCCGATGAGGTCGTCCTCCTCGTAGACGCCGATCGTCGCCAGGGCCGCCGCAAGGCTCACCGGGTGGCTGCTGTACGTGAGGCCCCCGGAGAACATCCGGGTCTCGAAGGCCTCGGCGATGTGGTCGCGCATCGCGACCGCGCCCAGCGGCAGGTAGCTCGACGTGAGGCCCTTGGCCATCGTCATCAGGTCCGGTACCACGTCCCAGTGGTCCACCGCGAACCAGCGCCCGGTCCGCCCGAAGCCGGCCATGACCTCGTCGCAGACCATCAGGATGCCGTACCTGTCGCACAGCTCGCGGACACCCTGGAGGTAGCCGTCGGGCGGGATGAGGATGCCGTTGGTGCCGACGATCGTCTCGAGGAAGATCGCCGCGATCGTCTGGGGGCCCTCGTACTTGATCACGTCCTCGAGGCCCTGCAGCGACTCCGCGGCGGGTCGCGGCTCCTTCTCGCCCCAGCGGTGCGTGTCCGGGTAGCGGACGACGCCGACGAGGCCGGGCTCGTTGGGCAGGCGGCGATAGTCGCCCGTGAGGGTCATCGCCCCGAAGGTGGCGCCGTGGTAGGAGCGGTACCGGGCAAGCAGCTTGTAGCGGCCCGTGTACTGGCGGGCCAGCTTGATGGCGTTCTCGACTGCCTCGGCGCCGCCAAGGGTGAAGAACACCTTGTTCAGGTCGCCGGGGAGGATCTCGGCCAGCTTCGCGCCCAGGCGTGCCCGGATCTCCGTCGTGAATGCCGGCTGGACGAACTGGAGCTGGGTGGCCTGCGCGGTGATCGCATCGACGACGCGCCGGTCGCCGTGCCCGATGTTGACCGACATCAGCTGGGAGTTGAAGTCCAGGATGCGGCGTCCCTCGGGGGTGTAGAGGTAGACGCCCTCCGCGTGGTCGATCGCGATCGGATCGAGCGCGCTCTGCACCGACCACGAGAACAGGGTGTGGGCGCGGGAAAGCGAGACGATCTCCTCGCTGGTCATGCCCGGCGCGGTGCTGATGCCCATGGATCCTCCGTTCCGGGCGGCCTGCCATCGCCCGCGTGATCGCTGCGAGACGGGAGCTGAGTGAAGGCAATTACAGCACACCGGCCCCGGGAGGTCCGGGCCGGAGTTCACCGAGCTCTTCGCACAGGAGCGCGGGCGCGCGATGCTGGCACAGGAGCGCTGGCGCGCGATGCTGGCGCAGGCGCGCGACGGGCGGCACGGCCAGCGCCGTCCGCCGCGGCGGCCGCACCGGCGTATCCTCCGGTTCTCGCGGCCCGGGACCGGCCCGGGCTGTGTGCCCCGCGCGCTGTCACGTGCGCGCACTGCCGAGGAGGTTTCCATGCCCCGTATCGTTCGTGGCGCGCTCCTGCAGGCGACCTGGACCGGCGACAAGGAGTCGATGATCCAGAAGCACGAGGGCTACGCGCACCAGGCCGCCCGGGACGGCGCCCAGGTGATGCTGTTCCAGGAGCTGTTCTACGGCCCCTACTTCTGCCAGGTCCAGGACCCGCAGTACTACAGCTACACGGAGCACATCCCGGACGGCCCGACCACGAAGCGGATGCAGGCGCTGGCCAGGGAGACCGGGATGGTCCTCGTCGTGCCGATGTACGAGGAGGACAGCCAGACCAGCGGGATCTACTACAACACGGCGGCCGTGATCGACGCCGACGGCAGCTACCTCGGCAAGTACCGCAAGACCCACATCCCGCACGTGGCCGGCTTCTGGGAGAAGTACTACTTCCGGCCCGGCAACCTCGGCTACCCGGTGTTCCAGACCGCGGTGGGCAGGATCGGCGTGTACATCTGCTACGACCGCCACTTCCCGGAGGGCGCCCGGGCCCTGGGCCTCAACGGCGCCGAGCTCGTGCTCATCCCGAGCGCCACGTCCCGCGGCCTGTCCGAGTACCTGTGGCGGGTGGAGCAGGTCAGCCACGCCCTCGCCAACGGCTACTTCGTGGGCACGATCAACCGGGTGGGCGTCGAGGCCGAGATCGGCGACGACGACTTCTACGGCCAGAGCTACTTCGTCGACCCCCGGGGCCAGTTCGTGGGCGCCGTCGGCTCCCCGCGCGACGAGGAGCTGCTCGTCCGGGACATGGACCTCGACCTGATCATCGAGGCCCGCCAGACCTGGCAGTTCTTCCGCGACCGCCGTCCGGAGATGTACGGTGACCTGATCAAGCCCTGACGAACGGGCCCACAGGCGCCGGGGCCGGAACAGGGGCCTGATCCAGTATCATCCCGCCGGCTCGGCTGCCGAGGAGGAGGACAGCCGAGCCGCTCCGTTTCTCCGGGGAGCTCCCCCTGAGGCAGGAGGAAGACGATGCAGTTCGGGTTCACCCTGAAGCCAGACCACTCGATCGAGCGCACGATCGCGCTGACGAGGCAGGCGGAGGCGGCGGGATTCGAGTACGGGTGGCTGTTCGACAGCCACGTCCTGTGGCGGGATCCCTACCCGCTCCTGACGCTCATGGCCCAGGCGACGACGCGGCTCCGCCTCGGCACCTGCGTGACCAACCCGGCCACGCGAGAGCCGTCCGTCACGGCATCGATGCTCGCCGTCCTCGACGAGCTGTCCGGCGGCCGGATGGACCTGGGCATCGGACGGGGCGACTCCTCGCGCCGCGTGCTGGGCAAGTCGCCGACGTCGATGAAGGACCTGGAGCAGGCCGTCCACGTGATCCGGGCGCTCGTCGAGGGCCGGCCGGCCGAGTTCGAGGGCGCGATGCTGGAGATGCCCTGGACCGCCGGGCACCGGCTGCCGGTCTGGATCGCCGGCTACGGACCGGTGGCGCTCAAGCTGACCGGCCGGCTGGCGGACGGGGCCATGCTCCAGATCGGCGACCCGGATCTCATCCGCTGGTTCGTGTCCCAGGTCCGCGCCTCGGCCGCCGAGGCGGGTCGAGACCCGGAAGCGGTAATGGTCATGGCGGCCGCGCCCGCGCACGTCGGCGACCTCGCCGAGGGACGCGACCGGACGCGCTGGTTCCCGGCCCTCGTGTCGAACCACGTCGTGGACCTCGTCAACAGGTACCCGCGCGAGGACCTCCCCGAGGAGCTCACGCAGTACATCCGTGATCGCGAGGGATACGACTACCTCCATCACGCGGAGGTGGGCAGCAGCAACGCCTCGTTCGTCACGGACGACATCACGGACCGGTTCTGCGTGCTGGGCTCCGTCGAGCAGCACATCCAGCGACTTCGGGCGCTCGCGGAGGCGGGCGTGGACCAGTTCAACCTGTATCTCATGAACGGTGACGAAGAGGCACAGCTGGAGATCTACGGCCGCGAGGTGATTCCGGCCGTACGCGACGTCGCGCCCTCCAGGGGCTGACGCAGTCCCGCCGGCCCGTCCCACGGTCGGTCGACCCGGTCCGATCGCGCCCCGGTCGGCCCTTGGCGCCGCCGGCCCGTGCCGCGATGCTCGGGGCTGATGACCATCATCGTCGCGACCTGGCAGCCCGTCGGCGATACCGGCTCCCCCGCCGCCGCAGGCGGCCCGTCCGCCCGTGGCGCGATCAGCAGGCAGGCCGCCTGCGACACGATCGGCGGGCCGTCCGCCGGTGATGCGGGCCCCGCCGCGTTCACCGCGCACCTGCACGGGCGCGAGCTGGCGGTGGACCGCGACCCGGGGCGCCACTGCTGGCACTGGCGCGTGGTGTCGGAGCACGGATCCGTGCTCGCCGAGGGCGACCAACGGGACCGGCTCGCGGCCGAGGCGGCCGCCGAGGACGAGGCCACCGCGGTCCATCCGCCCACCGCGTCGCTCCTGGAGCGGCTCCTCACCTGATCCGGCGGTGCGGCCGCGCACCGGGTTCGCCGGTCGCGGCCGGTCGGATGGGGCGCGGGGGTGCGGTCCGGTGCGGTCCGGTGCGGTCCGAGCTGGACCGGGGGCAGGTCCAGGGGCAGGTCCGCCGCCGTAGGTCATCCTCGACCTTCGCCGGCGATCGAGCGACACTCACCTCCTGCCTTGGAGGTGCCCCATGCCGTCGTTGTCCCTGCTCCGCCGTCGAGACCCGTGGTGGGAGCTCGATGGGCCCGCCGCCCGTCGCGCGCGCCGCAGGCAGCGTCTGATGTCGGGCGTGGCGTTCGTCGCGGCCCTGGTGGCCGTGGGCGGAGCGGCGATCGGGTGGGCGCTTCGGCTGGGCCTTGCGGGCGCGCTCGGCATCCACGCGACGCTGGGCATCGGCTGAGGCAGGGCGGCCCCGGTTCGAGGTGGGTCCCGGTCTGGGACCTCGCCCGGCGCGGGGTGGCGTGGCCGAGGGCGGCGCCGCCGTACGTCCGGATCGTCGGACCCCGTCCCCCAGGCCCTTATTCAGGTGTGGATCAACCGGGCGATCCCCGAGCATGGTGCGGGGGCCGAACCCGGGGTTGACCGGTCGAGCCGTGCGGGGAGATCGTCGTCCTGATCCACACGTGAATGACCGTGCGGCCCCGAGCGTGAGCCGATCCACCTGTGCATCACCGGCCCGTGCGGCGAGTCCGCGGGAGCCAGGCCCGCGCGTGCACCCGCGACGCTGCGGCGCCACACCGAGCGCGACACCGACGCTGCGGCGCGACACCGAAGCGCCGCACCCCGCTACGATGTCCGGCAGGTCGAGCGACGACCGGTCGGCCGGGCACCGCGTCCCGGATCCAGCGCGAGGAGTCCCCATGCGTGCCCAGATCGTCGGCGCCGTGGCCGTGGCGAGAGGCTCGTTCCGCGCCCGGGCCGAGCATGACCCGCTCGCCTGAGGACCGTCCCATTCCGGGGCCGGCCGGAACGCACCGGCCGGCGTCGCGCATGGGCGGCCTGCCCGGCGCGACTGCCGTGCGCGGGACGGCCCTGCACCTGGACGCGCGCGTTGAGCGCCTCGCCGAACTGCGGGCGTTCATCCGCGCGCACGCCGCCGAGCTGGGTGCCGACGAGACCGCCGTGACCGATCTCGTCCAGGCCGCGGACGAGTGGGTGACGAACGTCGTCGTCCACGGCTATCGTGGCGGTCCGGGACCCGTCGATGTCGAGCTGGACCGCGATCGGGCCTCCATCGTGCTCCGCGTCCGGGACCTGGCGCCGGTGTTCGATCCGTGTGACGCTCCCCGGTTCGACCCCTCGGTGCCGCTGGATCGGCGCCGACCGGGCGGGATGGGCATCCACCTGATGCGCGAGCTCATGGACTCGATCGAGCACCGGTCGCTGCCGGGGGGCGGCAACGAGGTGACCATGCGCCGGCGCGGCCGTGCACGAGCAAGGAGAGGCAACGCATGAACACCACCGTGGATCGCCCCTCGCCCGCCGTCGCCGTGATCGGCCTTGATGGCGAGCTGGATGCATCGAACTTCAGGGACGTCATCGAGACCGGCAGGCGGCTGTACGCGGAGGGGGCCCGACTGCTGGTGATCGACCTGGCGAAACTGACGTACATGGCCAGCTCGGGGATCGTGGCGCTGCACAGCCTTGCCAGGGTGTTCGAGGGCCAGCAGCCGCCGGATCCCGATGCCGGCTGGCAGGCGATGCACGACGTCGGAGCGGACGTCGAGCGTGGTCGGGCGTCGGACAGCGTCCGGCTTGCGGCGCCGGCTCCGGCGGTGGCCCGCATCCTCGACCGGACCGGGCTCAAGCGGCTCCTCCCCGTCTACGACACCCGGGAGGCGGCGCTGGCGGGCAATGTGGGGGCCTGACCCGGGCCGGGGCCAGGGCACCGGGGCGCCGGTCCCGGGCGACGCCGGTGGCCGCCGGTGATGCCGCCCGAGGAGCCGTTCGACCCCGGGATCGTCGGGCCGCTGCTCGAGCTCGCCTCCTCGATCGCGGGCGGCGAGCCCGTCGGGCTCATCGACGCCGGCGGACGGGCGGTCGCGGGATGGGCCCCGGGCAGCGAGCCGGACCGCCGCCACGCGGTGACACGCGGTGCGGGTCCGATCGGCTGGGTCGTGGGCACGACCGGCGTCCCCGCGGCACTGCTCGAGCTTCTCGCGCGGAGCCTCGAGATCGGGCTCGCCGGCGCCAAGGAACGGGCCGACCGGGCGCGGCTGGACCAGGAGCTGGCCATCGGTCGGCGGATCCAGCTGGCGCTGGTCCCCCGCCGCTTCCCGGACGCGCCCGGGTGGACCTTCGCGGCCGCCTACGAGCCCGCACGCGAGGTCGGCGGCGACCTGTTCGATGCGTTTTCCCTGCGTGAGCGCGAAAACCTCGTCGGGCTGCTGGTCGCGGATGTCACCGGCAAGGGCATTCCGGCGGCCCTCATGATGGCCGACCTGCGCGCGCTGCTCCACGCGGCCGCCGACAACACCGCGTCGCCCAGCGATGCGCTGGTGCGCGTGAACCGGATCCTCGTCCGCGAACGATCCACGTCGCTGTTCGCCACGGCCGCGCTGCTGCTGCTGGACACCGACTCGGGCGTGCTCCGGTATGCAAGCGCCGGTCACGAGCCGCCGCTGGTCGCCCGGTGCGGGGGCGGGGTCGAGGCGCTCGAAGCGGGCGGGCCAATCCTGGGCGCCTTCGCGGACGCGGAGTTCGAGGAGTGCGAGGCAAGGCTCGAGCCCGGCGACGCGCTCGTCCTGTACACGGACGGCATCACCGACACCCGGGACGCCGATCGTCGGTTCTTCGGCGAGGACCGCCTCCCGGGCGTGGTGGACGGCGCGTGCGGACGTCCGGCCGACGCCATCGTGGAGGCGATCATGGACGACGTCCGGGGGTTCCGCGGGGACGCCGAGCCGTTCGATGACCTGACGCTCCTGGTGATCGAGCGGCGACGCTGAGCCGCACCCGTTCGCGGCGCCGGGGGCCCTCGTCAGGCGGAGGCGCCCACCGCCTCGGTGGCGTTGAGGCCGAGCGCCTCGCGCGCCTTCTCCTCGTCGTCCACGCAGAACGTCATCTCGACCACGCCGGGCCGTCGACCGACCGGCAGCACGCCGGTGATGTTCACGCCCGCGGCCGCGAGCTTCTCGCTGACCTCGGCCAGACCGCCGGGACGGTCTCCGATCTCGACCACGATCGGCGTCCCCTCGATGTACTGGTGCCCGAGGCCCTGGAGGACCTCGCGCGCCTGGTCGTCATCGTCGGTGGTCAGGAACATGCAGGCGAGCGGCCCGGCGCCCACGCATGCCACGTGATGGATGTTGATGCCGCGCGCCGCGAACGCCCGGGCCAGGTGGGCAAGCTCACCCGGGTGGTTCTCGAGCTGGATCACGAACTGGCGCACCATCGTCTCGTCCTCCGGCCGTGGGGACGCGCACCGCTTGATCCTCAAGGTTGGGGCCGCGGCCTCGCGGAGGACAGTGCCGGAGGGCGCCTCCTGACGCGACGTCGGGCGCGACATCGGGCGCGACATCGACGGCATGGGTACGATTCCGTGGACGTCCCGTTCCGCGTGCCTCGCGCCACGCCCGCCACAGGGAGCCGGCCATGTTCGTGACCCTCGTCCACATCCACGTCAAGCCAGACCACATCGAGGAGTTCGTGGACGCGACGCGGGCCAACCACGAAGCGTCGACCCGGGAGCCCGGCAACCTCCGGTTCGACGTGCTGCGCTCGGTCGAAGACCCGAACCGCTTCGTCCTGTACGAGTGGTTCGTGGACGAGGAGGCCGCGAAGGCCCACCGGACGACCGCCCACTATGACGCCTGGCGGGAGGCCGTGGCCGACTGGCTGGTGGAGCCGCGCTACGGCGTGCGGTACGTGGGCCTGTTCCCCGAGACCCCGGCCGTGGAATGAACGACGGCATCCCGGCGTTCGCCCTGGGACGGGTGCCGCGGATCGAGTTCGGGGCGGGCGCGGTCGTCGCGGGTGCCGGGGATCGTGGCGCGGCACGGGCACCGGGTGGTCCTCGTGACCGGCGGGCGCTCGTTCGCGGCGACCGGGCGGCGAGAGGCGCTGCTCCGGGGCCTGCAGTCGGCCGACGTGGACGTGGTGGGCGAGGTCGCGGTCGCCGGCGAGCCGTCACCGTCGGTCGTCGATGCCGCCGTGGCGGCGCACCGGGACGCGGACGTCGAGGTCGTGCTGGGGATCGGCGGCGGGAGCGTCCTGGACGCCGCCAAGGCGATCGCCGGGCTGCTCCGGACCGGGACGAGCATCCGTGACCACCTCGAGGGCGTGGGGCCGCAGCTCCCCTACCCCGGGCCTGCCGTGCCGTTCGTCGCGGTCCCCACGACGGCCGGCACCGGCAGCGAAGCGACGCGCAACGCCGTGGTCTCGGAGCGCGGTCCCGGCGGCTTCAAGCGCTCGTTCCGCGACGAGCGGCTCGTGGCGGCGGACGCCGTCGTGGACCCGGACCTGCTCACGGGCCTGGGACGCGCCGCCATCGCGGCCAACGGGCTCGACGCGCTCACGCAGCTGCTGGAGTCCTACGTATCGCTGCGCGCGGGTCCGGTGACGGACGCGCTCGCGCTGTCCGGGCTGGCAGCGGTCCGCGACGGCCTCGTCGCGTGGCACGCGGACCCTGGCGGCATCGGCGCTCCGGCCGCCCGGTCGCGGATGGCGTACGCGGCACTGCTGTCGGGCATCTGCCTGGCGCACGCCGGGCTGGGCGCCGTCCACGGGCTCGCCTCGCCGCTGGGCGCGCTGTTCCCGGTCCCCCACGGGAGCGCCTGCGGCGTGACGCTGGCCGCCGTGACCGCCGCCAACATCGGCGCGCTCGCCGACCGCGACCCGGAGTCGCCGGCGCTCGGACGTTACGCGGCGCTGGGGCGCCTCCTGGCGGACCTGCCTGCCGGGACGCCGGAGACCCAGGCGCGGTCGGCGCTCGTGCTCACCCTGACTGCCTGGACGGCGGCGCTCGAGGTGCCCCGGCTGCGGGAGTTCGGCATCGGTGAGGCGGACGTTCCCGCGATCGTCGCCGAGGCGCGCGGCAGCTCGATGCGCACGAACCCGATCATGCTCACCGACGAGGAGCTGGCCGCGATCCTCCGCGCCTGCCGGTAGCCGGCCGGGGCGTCGACTTCGTCCCGGCTCGCGCGTCGTCCTCGCCCCGGTTGCCCCGCGCCCGGCCCGGCGCCGCCGCTGCGACCCAGCCCGGCACCGGCGCCCTCGCCGCCCGGCGCCCAGCCCGGCGCCCTCGCGGCCCGGCGCCGCCGCGACCCAGCCCGCACCGCGCCCTCGCCGCCCGGCGCCCAGCCCGGCGCCCTCGCGGCCCGGCGCCCAGCCCGGCGCCCTCGCCGCCCGCTGCGACCCAGCCCGGCGCCCACGTCAGATGTTCACGGGGCGAACCTTATTCCGGCGTCGCCGGGGCGACTCGGGTCAACGGTCCGTGCCCCGGACCGTACGGCTCGGCGCCCGGCCCTGGACCGGCAGATGTCCGCGGTGCGGGCACTGGACAGAAGTGCGCTGTCAACGGTCCGCCGGGCGGACACGTGGCGGAACATCCGGGCGGCGACCCGGGCGCAGGAACATGCCGGGCGGATCGGCGCGCACCCGGCCGGTGTCAGCCGGCGTGTACGGGCCGCCGGGCGGACATCCGACACGAACCCGCGGCAGGCCCCGTGGCGCGCACCCGGCCGGTGTCCGCGGACCGGCGGCCGGGCGGACGTCAGGCGCGAACCCACACCAGGCCCCGTGGCGCGCACCGGCGACCGGGCGCCGCGTGCCCTACCGCGTGCGCGGGAAGCCGAGGTCCACCGACGACGTCGACGGGTCCGGCCAGCGCGACGTGACCACCTTCGATCGCGTGTAGAACTGGATCCCGTCGGGCCCGTACATGTGCAGGTCCCCGAACAGCGACGCCTTCCAGCCGCCGAAGCTGTAGTACGCGACCGGCACCGGGATCGGCACGTTGATGCCCACCATGCCCACGTTCACGTCGAACTCGAACTGGCGCGCCGCGCCCCCGTCCCGGGTGAAGATCGCCGTCCCGTTGCCGTACGGATTGTCGTTGATGAGGCGCAGGCCCTCCTCGTATGTCCCGACGCGGGCGACGGTGAGGACCGGGCCGAAGATCTCATCCCGATAGGCGTCCATGCCGGGTCGCACGTTATCGATCAGCGACGCGCCCAGGAAGAAGCCTTCCGACTCGCGGTACAGCGGGTGCTCGCGGCCGTCGGTGACGACCGTGGCGCCCTGGGCCGCCGCGCCCTCGAGGTAGGAGGCGACCTTGTCCCGGTGCTGCCTCGTGACGAGGGGGCCGATCTCGGCCGCCGGATCCGAGCCCGGACCCACCTTGATCTTCGGCAGGCGGGCCTTGATCGCCTCGACCAGCGGATCCGCGACGTCGCCCACCGCCACGACTGTCGCGATCGCCATGCACCGCTCGCCGGAGGACCCGTAGGCCGCGGACACGGCCGCGTCGGCGGCCATCTCGACATCGGCGTCGGGCAGCACGAGCATGTGGTTCTTCGCCCCGCCCAGCGCCTGGACGCGCTTGCCGTTGCGGGTCCCGGTCTCGTAGATGTGCTTCGCGATCGGAGTGGAGCCCACGAACGAGACTGCGGCGATGTCGGGGTGGTCGAGCAGCCGGTCCACCGCCACCCTGTCGCCCTGGATGACGCTGAACACGCCCTCCGGGACCCCCGCCTCGCGCAGCAGCTCGGCGATGAACAGCGAGGCCGACGGGTCCTTCTCGGACGGCTTGAGGATGAACGTGTTGCCGCAGGCGATCGCGTTGCCGAACATCCACATCGGGACCATGGCCGGGAAGTTGAACGGCGTGATGCCCGCGACGACGCCCAGCGGCTGGTGCACCTGGTGCACGTCCACGCCCGTCGAGGCCTGCTCGCTGAAGCCGCCCTTCAGCAGGTGCGCGATGCCGCACGCGAACTCGAGGTTCTCGATGCCCCGCGCGATCTCGCCCAGCGCGTCCGAGGGCACCTTGCCGTGCTCGGCGGTGAGCAGCGCGGCGATGTCCTTGCGGTGGTGATCCACGAGGTTCCGGATCCGGAACAGGATGTCGGTGCGCTTCGACAGCGATGTCGCACGCCAGGCCGGGAACGCGGCCTTCGCCGCCGCCACGGCCCGGTCGACCTCCTCGACCGAGGCGAAGTCCACCCATTTCGCCTGGGCCCCGGTGGCCGGGTCGAACACGGGCCCGCGGCGACCCGACGTTCCGGCGACCGCGTGGCCCCCGATCCAGTGACCGAGCGTGGGGAGCGTGGATGCGGACGAGACGCCCGCGGGATCTGCGAGCTGGGTCATGGGACGCGACCTCTTGGGACGACGGGGGACGTGCTGCCGTCACTGTATATCTGGCGGCCGATACCTCGCGATCGCCCGCCCGCGAGGGGGCCTCAGAAGCGCGGGCGCGTGACGGGGTCCGGCCATTCCGGCCCTGGAGAGCGCGATACGGAGGCCGGACCCGCGCCCGACGACCCGCGTCGCGCCTGCCTGGCGCTGCCGGCGACCAGCACGACCGCGGCGCCGATCGCGATGGCGATCGAGATCACCTGGTCCGCGTTGAGCGGGCCGAGCGCGGGCACGTCCCGCCAGGTGAACGCGACCACGGCGCGGACGCCGACCCACAGGCCCAGTCCCAGCAGGAACGCGCGGCCGTCCCGTCGCCGGAACCCGCCGGCCGCAAGGATCCCCATCAGCACCAGGAGCACCCCGGCCGTCGCCAGCGCCTCGTACAGCTGCGCCGGGTGGGACGGGACCTCCGGCCCCAGCGACCCCCACGGCCCGGGGCCGGTGTACGCGGTCGCCCACGCGCCCGCGAAGGGCACGCCCTGGCCGTCGCCGCCGAGCACGAGCGACGCCTTGCCGGCCGCGATCGCGAGCAGCAGGGGCATGACGAGCGCGTGCATCCAGCGCCCCACGGGGGCCCCCAGGAGGCCCGCGACGATCGCCGCGGTCAGCAGCCCGCCGACGACCGCGAGCGAGAGCTGGAGGCTGCCCTGGGTGACGTCGAGCACGGCCGACGGGTTCGCCCGATAGTAATCGAGGTGGAGCAGGACGTAGCCCAGGCGACCACCCGCGACGGCCCCGGGGAGCGCCGCGACCGCGATATACAGGAGGTCGTCCGCACGGAGGTGGTTCGGCTCCCCGTCCTCCGGGTCGACGGCGTCTGGTGGCCGGGCGACGTCGACCGGCGTGGCGCGCGCGACCAGCGCCGCCAGGACCAGGCAGGCGAACGCCACGACGGCCAGCGCGACGGTCTGGAGCCGGACGTCCACGGAGCCAACCGTGGCGACCGGGTCGAACGCGAGCTCGATGACGGCGGTGACGGGCAGGAAGGTCGGCACGACGGGGGCAGTCTAGCGGGCCCATCGGGCGGCCATCCGGGCGGCGGCCGGTCCAGCCGCGGCGTGCGCGGGAATCACGGGGCCCCCGGCCGACGGCCGGGGGCCCCGAGGGTGGTCTCGTTACTTGACGAAGGCGTACACCGCAGCGTGCGCGACGAGCGTCTGGCCGTCCGTGATGGCCAGCCACGCCTGCTTGCCGCCGGCCGCGGCCGACCTGTCGAACTCGGCCTTGACCGTGAACGTGGCCGAGGCACCCGCGGCAAGGGTCACCGACGACACGCTCGTGGAGAACGTCACGCCGTCGTGCGTCCCGTACGTCTCGATGCCCACGTTCCAGCTCGCCGCGCTGTCGCCACCGTTGAGCACGGTAACGGCGTACGTGCGGGTCTGGCCGGAGCCGCTCGGCACGGCGCCGAAGCTGACGCTGACCGGGTCGAGCACCGCGGTGGCGTTGACGGCGGACTCGAGGTTGAGCCGCCCGGCGCCGATGATGTTCACGTCGGTCGCGAGAGTCGTGCCGTTCGTGTACACCTTGAGCGCGCCGATGTCGGCGGTGTTGACGACGGCCGAGCGGACAGCCCAGGCGGGCCAGTCAGGATGCGCCTGGACCACGATGGCCGCGGCACCCGCGAGGTGCGGGGTGGCCATCGAGGTGCCCTGGAAGAACGCGAAGCAGTCCACGCCCGCGTCGCAGTAGGACTGGGGGATCGAGCTCAGGACGTTGACGCCCGGGGCGACGACGTCCGGCTTGACCCGGAAGTCCACGTCCGTCGGGCCCTGGCTGCTGAAGCCGGCCATGATGTCGGCGTTGGTGGTGCTGAAGTACTTCTTCGCCGCGTAAATCGTTGCCGAGGAGCCGTTGGCCGCCATGAGGGCGGTGCGGTCGTCGAGCGACGCCATGTAGGCGGGGATGGTGGGCTCGTTCGCGATACCGCCGAGGCCCATCGCGGTCGGGTCGCCGGCCACGTCGTTGACCACGATCGCCGCGACCGCGCCGGCGTCCTGGGCGTTCCGGATCTTCTGGGAGAAGGTGCACTTGGCGCGCGAGATCAGCGCGATCTTGCCCGTCAGGCTTCCGGCCGGCAGCGCCGAGCACGCGGTGCCGAGACCGCCCGTGGCGGCCGTCCCGCCACTGACCACGCCGAGGGGCACCGTGAGGTCCGCCGTGACCGTCTTGAAATCACCGGACGCTACGCCGTAGGTGTTGCCGCCCACGGTGAACGGGGCGCCCACGAAGTGCGGGACGGTCGAGGCACCGGCCGTCAGGGCCCGCGCCGCCGAACCCGGCGACTCGACGGTGTAGTGGCGCGGGCCGCTGTTGCCGGCGGCGACCGCGCTGACCATGCCCGCCTGGTCGAGGTTGTCGACCGCCATGGTGAGCAGGTCCTGGATGCCGCTGGCCCCACCGCCGAGGCTCATGTTGACGACGTCCATGCCGTCCGCATAGGCGGCATCGAGCGCGTTCACGATGTCCTCGGAGCGAGCGTTGAGGACGTTGCCCGGGAAGATGTTGTAGTTGCCGAGCAGGGCGCGCGGCGCGACGCCGGAGATCCCGTACGGGATCGCGACGCCATCGACCGTGGCCGGGGTGTCGAAGTTGCAGGCGACGGTGCCGGCGACGTGCGTGCCGTGCTCCTGGATCGCCTCGGCCGTGTAACTCCTGCTCGGGCTCTTGTTGTTGAACACCCGGGCGACGATCACCTTGTTGTTGGTGAACCGCCTGTCGCCCAGCTGCGTGGCAAACGTGTAGCCCGCGTCGCTGAAGCACGGATGCGTCTGGTCGATGCCGGTGTCGACGATGCCGACCTTGACCCCGTCGCCCGCCGTCGCGGAGGTCTGGCCGGCCGCCGTCCAGGCGTCGAACGCCGAGATCAGCCCGAGATCGGGATCGTCGGCGGTCGGGTAGTACAGGCCCTCGTACTCCGCCCGGACGACGAGCGGCGACGTGCGGATCGTCGCGAGGCTCGTGCCGTTGAGCTTGACCGCCACCGCGTTGAGCGAGAGGTCAAAGCCCGCAACGACCTGCGCCTTGGGGGCGGCCTTCTGCAGCCACGACTTGAAGTCGTTGCGCAGGGCGGCGAGCGTCGCCTTGTACGACTTCACGGTCGCGCTGTTGAAGTCGATCTTCTTGCCCGGCGCGGGCTTCGTCTTGACGTAGGTGGACAGCGGAGCACCGTTGAGCTGGACCAACGCGTATGCGCGGTCAACGGTGGCTGTCATGGTGCGCGAATCGGACTGCACACCGGATCCGGTGCGAGTCGCCGCGCCGGCGGGTGCGCCGACGATCAGCGTGGCGGCCATGGCGGCCGCGAGGGCGAGCCTCAAGCGTCGCACGATCTGGTCTCCTCCAAGCGAGACGGGCGGTTGGCGGGGCGTGGCAGGCACCCGACCATCTGATCTGCGGAATCTAGACCAGTTGCGGGATGCCGGCATCGCAGGACGCCGCGTCGTGGTGCGCCCGGGAACCGTTGTTGGGAACCGCTTGCTCACACCCGGAACCGGATACCGGGAATCGCGGAGCCCCCGGCGGCGCCGGACGTCGCCCTGCGATGCCAGTGAATCGTCGAGGCCCCCGGCGGTGCCGGGGGCCTCGGGGGACTGCGCGTCCGGGGGGTGACGGTTACGGCTTGCCGACCGGCACGAGGTCCGCCTGGGCGGCGCCGTTGGCGTCGTCCAGCGTCACGACCATCCACCCCCTGGCGGGGTAGGCGGCGAGCTTGCCAACGTCCACGGCCACCGGGAGGGCGACCGAGGCACCGGGGTCGAGCTGGACGAAGTCGCCGGTCGAGACGGCCGGCTTCCTGACGCTGAAGGCGGCCTGACCGGCCACCGCGTCCACGAGCGAGCCGTCCTCGAGCGAGAAGCCCGTGACGCCGTACGTGAAGGCGGCGTTGTCCGTCGTCTGCGCGATGTCGCTGGCGAGCAGCGGCAAGAGCAGGGTGGACCCATTGGCCGGCGCGTCCGCGACCCACGCGTCCACCAGGTTGCCCGTCCTGTCGAACACGAACGAGGCCATCCGTCCGTCGAACGCGCCGGCGGCGACCGCCCCGTAGTCGAGGCCGACCAAGAAGAAGTCCGGCTTGTGCTTGTTGGCGCCATAGATCGCGATGTCGAACTCGGCGGTCGAGGCGGACGACCAGCGGCCCCAGGTGTTGATCGCGAAGATGAGGCCGCGATCGCTGGGATCCGGGGTGCCGGTCAGGGCCTCGGCCGGGATCGACTGGACGCCCACGGCCCGGATGTCATCCGTGGCGCGGGAGCCGGACAGATCCTGGGGGTCCGAGAGTCCCCACGCGTACACGTCGGCGAAGCCGGCGTGCAGGCCGCTGTTGGCCAGCGGGATCGTCGCCCTGGCGATGCCGTTGGCAAAAGTGTAGGCGGAGCGTTTCGCGGTGTTCACGTTGGACAGGGCACGAGGCACCGCCACGAACGGGACACGGAGCGCGTAGAGGCCGGGGCCGCTGCCCTGAGGCGTGGCGACGACCGCCCCGCGGTTGCTGATCACGCCGCCCCACGCCCCGTTGGCGAAGACGGACGTTGAGGCCGTGGCGGCCAGCTGGGCGGCGCTCAGCGACGCGGTGGCGTTCACCGTCGCGCTGCCGTGCGCCGGGACCGTCACGGTGCTCGGCGAGACCGAGACGATGCTCGCGCCGGTGACGACGTAGGTGATCGCCGAGCCGCTGGTGTTCCAGAGGGTGATCGGCAGGGTCTCGCTGTAGGCCGTGCCCGTCGGGTCGTAGCCGAACGACAGGCTGGCGGTCAACGAGCCCGTCGTGGCGAGCCCGACCGTGTCGACCGCCCGCCGCGGCTGGACGAGCCCGGCTCCGGCGACGCGCACGTTGTACCCGGTCACCATCCCGGCGTCGGCGGTGTTCATGATCGCGGCCTTGACCTGGAGCGTGCTCCAGGTCGGGTTGGCGCCCCGGACGAGGGCGGCGACGCCGGCGACGTGCGGCGAGGCCATCGAGGTGCCCGAGAGGGTCGTGCCCTTGTTGCCGCTACCGGAGAGCGTCGAGACGATGGACACGCCGGGGGCGGACACATCGGGCTTCGTGGCGCTGTCGCCGTTGCGAGGCCCGCCGGAGCTGAACGAGGCCACCGTCTTGTACGTCGGGTTGGCGAGCGGACCGCTTGCGGCGAGCGTCACGGCCTGGCCGTCGGCGGCCATGATCGCGGCCTTGGCACCGCGACCGGTGCCGATCATCGGGATGTCGAAGATGTCGGGGGTGTACCCGATGAACGTCGGCAGCTCGTCCGGGTTCGCGATGTCGTCACGGTTGATGTCGATGACGCCGATCGCGCCCGCGGCCTGGGCGGCCGCACCCTTGTCGACGAACGGGCAGACGCCGCGCTGGATGGCGACGATCGAGTTCGCCGGGAGCGTGCCGTAGTCGGCCTTCGTGCAGCCCAGGCTGAGCACGCCGGTCGAGGTCGTCACAACCTTGAGGGTGCCGCTCACCGGGAGGCCCGGAAAGGCGTTCTGGTTGTTCGCGTTGGAGATGTCGGTCGCGGTCGCGAAGTCGATCAGCGCGCCCGGGAAGCTCGCGAGACTGTCCTCGGCCGCGACCGAGATCGCTCCGTCGGCTGCCGCCGGCGAGCCGGTGACGTACGCGTTGGTGCCGGAGTTGCCGGCCGAGGCGACCACGACGACGCCGGAGGTCACCAGCGTGTTCGTCGCGACCGCGTCCGGGTCGTCGCCGCGCCCGAAGACCGAGCCGAGCGACATGTTCACCACGTCGATCCCATCGGCGTGGGTGGTGTTGTAGCTGGCGACCCAGTCGAGAGCGTCGACCACGAGGTCGGTTGACCCTTCGCAACCGAAGACCTTGAGCGCGACGAGCCTGGCGGCCGGCGCGACGCCCGGGCCGATCGAGAAGCTGTTCGCGTAGGTGGTCGCGTCGTAGGGGCCGGCATAGGTCGTCCCGTCGGCATTGACGCCGAACCCGGCGGTCGTGCCGGAGACGTGCGAGCCGTGCCCGTTGCAGTCCAGCGGATCGGGGTCCGGGGTGGGCGTGGTGGGACCGTTCGTGCCCTCGGCGTCGTAGCTGTTGCCGGCGAAGTCGTAACCGGCGATGACCTTGGCGGTCGGGAACGAGCCGGCCTCGATGACGGTCGGGTCGTTCGCGGCGTAGGCTGCGGCCGTGCCGACGCCGCCGAAGTTCGCATGCGTGTAGTCGATGCCGGTATCGATCACGGCGACGGTCTCGCCGGCACCGGTCTGGCCGAGGTCCGTCCACGCGGTCGGCGCGCCGATGAACGGCACGCTGTTGACGTTGTCGATCGTGTAGGTGCGCAGGGGACGGACCGACACGACGTTCGGCAACCCGCCGAGCACGGCCACGTTGCGACCGGCGATCCGGACCTTGACGCCGTTGTACGCGTACTGGAACTTGGCGAGGACCTTGCCGCCCGCCGCCTTGATGCCGGCGTCCAGGCGGTCCTGGCTGACCCTGAGTGTCTTCGCGACAGCGACGCGCTGGGCGTTCGACAGGCCCGCGCGCGCGGAGGCGGGGGCACCCTTCAGCTCGACGACGACGGTCACGTCGCGGTTCGCGAGGAGCGCGGGCCCGAGCTTCGGGTCGATCTTGCTGACGTCGAGCCGCTCGAACTGGCGGGTCGGTGGCGCTGCGACCGCCGTGAAGGGCATCGCTGCCGCGACAATGACCGCGGACGCGGCGAGCGCGGCGAGCAGTCTCCGGTTCATGGTCCTCCCTCAGGCAATGCCTGGTCTCCTCAGCGCCGTGCGCGCTCACGTGGACGATCCGGGGACAGGCGGATCGTGCGACGCCACCTCACCCTGGGCGTCACCGGATTCATGAAGGGTACTGCCGCGGGGCACGCCGCAACACCCCGAGGATCGGGGTTGTCCGGACGAACGCGCCCTGATGGTGCCCGGACCGCACCCGGCCGGTGCGCCGGGGCACCGGTTTCCTGCGCCGGGCGCCGATCAGGCGGGCAGTCTGTCCACCAGCTCGCGGACGGCCGCCGCGGAATGCTCGAACGCTGCCTGCTCGTCCGCGGTCAGCGTGATCTCGAACACCCGCTCCAGGCCACCGCGGCCGAGCACCACCGGCACGCCCACGAACAGGCCATCGACGCCGAACTCGCCCTTGAGCTGCACGGCGCACGGCAGGACCCGCTTCCGGTCACGGAGGATCGCGTCCACCATCTCGAACGCGGCGGCGGCCGGCGCGTAGAACGCGGATCCCGTCTTGAGCAGGGCGACGATCTCGGCACCGCCGTTCGCGGTCCGTTCCTCGAGCGCCTTGACGCGCTCGGGCGCCAGCAGCTCGGTGATCGGCACGCCGGCAACGGTCGAATAGCGGGACAGGGGCACCATCGTGTCCCCGTGGCCGCCCAGCACGAACGCGTGGACGTCCTCGACGGAGACTCCCATCTCCATCGCGATGAAGGTGCGGAAGCGGGCCGAATCCAGGACGCCGGCCATGCCCAGGACGCGCTCCCGCGGGAAGCCCGAGGCCGTCATCGCGACGTGGCACATCGCGTCGAGGGGGTTGGTGACGATGATCAGGATGGCGTCCGGCGAGACCGCGGCCGCCGCCTTCACGACACTGGACACGATGCCCGCGTTGGTCGAGACCAGCTCGTCACGGCTCATGCCGGGCTTCCGCGGGATGCCCGAGGTGACGACGATGACGTCCGAGCCGGCCGTGTCGGCGTAGTCGTTGGTGCCCAGGATCCGGGAATCGTGGCCCACGACCGGAGCCGCCTGGGCGAGGTCGAGGCCCTTGCCCTGGGGCAGGCCGTCCACGATGTCGACGAGGACCACGTCGGCCAGGCCGGCCTCCGCGATCCGCTGCGCGGTCGTGGCGCCGACGTTCCCGGCGCCGATGACGGTGACCTTGTTGCGTGCCATTGAGCTCGAACGCCTCCATGTCCTCGGAATGTTCGCCGGTCCGGGCGCGCCCAGCGGGCGGCGCCGTTCAGCCGTCCGGCCGGTCCGTGGTCGCTATCCTTCCGCGGCCAGGTCCACGTCCACCGGCGCGGGACCGGCGTTGCGGATGGCGTCGCTGACACCGTCAGCGTACTTCGCGAAGTTGTCGTGGAACATGCCGGCCAACCGGCGGGCCGTCTCGTCGTAGGCGGCCTCGTCGGCCCACGTGGTGCGAGGCACGAGGACATCCGGTGGCACGCCCGGGACGGCGACCGGCACCGAGAGGCGGAAGATCGGGTCCTCGACCATCTCGACCCCGTCCAGCTCGCCGTTGATCGCCGCCCGGACCATGTTCCGGGTGTGGTTGATGTTCATCCGGTGGCCCGTGCCGTACGGGCCGCCCGTCCAGCCGGTGTTGACCAGCCACACGGGTACGTCGAACCGCTCCAGGCGATCCACCAGCATGTGCGCGTACTCACCGGGATGGCGGGGCAGGAACGGTGCCCCGAACGCGGCCGAGAACGTCGCGGACGGCTCCCTGACGCCGACCTCGGTGCCGGCGAGCTTCGCCGTGTAGCCGCTGATGAAGTGGTACGCGGCCTGCTCCCGGGTCAGCCGGCTGATCGGCGGCAGGACCCCGAACGCGTCGGCGGTCAGGAACACGACGTGCGTCGGGCCGCCCGCGATCCCGGTCGGGTCCGCGTTGCCGATGAAATGGAGCGGATACGCGGCGCGCGTGTTCTCGGTGTACCGCTCGGAGTCGAGATCGAGCTCCCGGGTGAGCGGGTCGAGGTCCGTGTTCTCGAGGATCGTCCCGAAGCGCCTCGTCGTCGCGAAGATGTCCGGCTCGTACATCGACGACAGGCGGATCGTCTTGGCGTAGCAGCCGCCCTCGAAGTTGAAGGTGTAGCCGTCGCCCCAGCCGTGCTCGTCGTCCCCGATCAGGCTGCGCAGCGGGTCGGCGGACAGGGTGGTCTTGCCGGTGCCGCTGAGGCCGAAGAAGACGCACGCGTCGCCGGCCTGGCCCACGTTGATCGAGGAGTGCATCGGCAGCACGCCCTCGTCGGGCATCAGGTAGTTCATCACCGTGAACGCGGACTTCTTGATCTCGCCCGCGTACTTCGTCCCGACGATGATGACCTCCATCCGCTTGAGGTGGAGGAGGATCGCCGTCCCGGTGCGAGTGCCCTCGGTGGCCGGATCGGCCTCGAAGCTGGGCACGTTGATGATCGTGAAGTTCGGCGTGAAGGCAGCGAGGTCCTCGCGCGGCGGCCGGCGGAACAGGTTACGGGCGAAGATGCTGGCCCACGCCGTCTCGGTGTACACGCGGAGGGACCGGCGGTGCTGCGGGTGGGCGCCGATGTACATGTCCTGCGCGTACAGCTGGCTGTCCTTCACGTACTCCACGAGGCGAGCGCGAAGCCGGTCATAGTGCTCCTCGCTGATCTCGTGGTTGACCTCGCCCCACCAGACCTTGTCCTGGCTCCAGGGCTCACGCACGACGAACTTGTCCTGCGGGGAGCGACCCGTGTGCTGGCCGGTCCGGACGACGAGCGGCCCCTCGGCCGCCAGCTCGCCCTCGCCGGCCCGGATGGCGCGCTCGTAGAGCTCCGCGGCCGACAGGTTGGAGAGGACGCTGTTCCCGAGCTTCGTGCTGGGGGCGGGGCGCGTCATGGTCACGATCTGGTCCTCGACTGCGGCGCGGGCGGGTGGCCCGTGCAGACTCGGTGACCGGCCGCGCGTGGCGGGCGTGTGCCCGGGAGTCGGCTTCCACAGTCAGAGGTTGCGATTCGGTTCCAAGGATTATAGCCCGTCCGCCCAGCCGCAGAGCGGTCGGGGCCGAATGCGGGTTACAAAGCGCGCCCGCCGAGATGTCCGACCGACGCCCGATGTCCGACCGGCGCCGAGATGTCCCACCGGCGCCCCGATGTCCCACCGGCGCCGAGATGTCCCACCGGCGCCATGTCCCCCGGGCATCACATTCGCGCCCAACGCCCGCCCGAGGGCCCGGTCAGGCACCCCAGCAAGCCAGTCGTTGCCCAGCGGGCATGCATCCGCGCCTGGGCAACTCGCCCGGGCCCCTTCGAGCCCGAAGCGTTGCCTGCCAGGCATCGGATGACTCGGGGCCCGGGGCGACCGCGCGCCCCTACGCGCCGTCCAGCGCCCGCGCGAGATCCGCCACCAGGTCCTCCGCGGCCTCGATCCCCACCGACAGCCGCACCAGCGCCGGGTCCACCGCGAGCGGCGAGGAGGCGACCGACATGTGCGTCATGGCGGCCGGCAGCTCGATCAGCGACTCGACGCCGCCCAGCGATTCAGCCAGCGTGAACAGGCGGGTGGCCTCGCAGATCGCCACCGCGCGCTCCGCCGCGGACCGCCCGTGCCGCCCGCCCGCAGCCGGCAGGAACGAGAGCATCCCGCCGAACATGGGCACGTCGCCCAGCCGCATCTGCCGCGCGGCGACGGCCGCCTGCGGGTGCGCGTGCGGCCCGTCAGCGATGCCCGGGTAGCTGACGGACGCCACGTCGGCCCGCCCGGCCAGGAACCGGGCCACCGCCATCGCGTTCGCACTGTGTCGCTCCATCCGCAGCGCGAGCGTCCGCAACCCGCGCAGCACCAGGAAGCAGTCGAACGGGCCGGGGACCGCGCCCATCGCGTTCTGGAGGAAGCGGAGCCGCTCGGCGACCGCGTCGTCGCTGGTGACGGCCACGCCCACGACCGTGTCCGAGTGGCCGCCCAGGTACTTGGTGGCGGAGTGGAACACGATGTCCGCGCCCAGCTCCAGCGGCCGCTGGAGCGCCGGCGACGCGAACGTGTTGTCCACCACCACGAGTGGCCGGGCGGAGCCCGCCTGGGCCGCCCACTGGTCGAGCGCGCCCGCGGCGGCGGCCACGTCCGTGACCTTGAGCAGCGGGTTGGACGGCGTCTCGAACCAGACCAGCCGGGTCCGCTCGTTGAGGCCCTCCCACAGCGCGTCCGGACCGGCGGCGAGGTCCACGTACCGGGCCTCCCCCGCCCCGGCGGGCCGGTGGACGCGCTCGAAGTAGCGGAACGTGCCGCCGTACACGTCGTCACCGACGAGGATCTCCTGGCCTGCCGCCGCCAGCTGCGCGATCGCGGACGTGGTCGCGGAGCCGGACGCGAACGCGATCCCGTGGCGCCCGCCCTCGAGCTCCGCGACCGCCCGCTCGAGACGCGCCCGCGTGGGGTTGTGCGTGCGCGCGTACTCGTACCCGTTACGCGGCCGCCCGACGCCGTCCTGCGCGTAGGTCGAGGTCTGGTAGATCGGCGGGGAGACCGCGCCGGTCGTCTCGTCCGGCTCGGCGCCGGCGTGGACGGCGCGAGTGGCGAAATCGTCGCGGCGGTTGGGATCGTGCATGGCGGGATCATCGCACCGAGCGGCGCGTCCGGCCGCCCCTGCGGCGCCCGGATCGCCCGGGGCGACGTCAGCCTGGACGGTGCGCGAGGTACTCCAGCAGGTCCAGCTTCGTGACCACCCCGGCCGGCCGGGCCCCGCGCACGGCGAGCAGCGCCGGGGTCCCGCCCGACAGGAGGCGGAACGCCTCATCCACGGAGGCGGCCACGTCCAGCACCGGCAGCGGGCGGTCCATCACCTCGCCCACGGTCCGCTCGACGACCTCCGGGTTGCGATACGCGCGCTCGAGGAGGCCCTTCTCGCTCACGGAGCCGACGATCCCGTCGAGCGCATCGCCCTCGGGCTGTTCGGACACGGGGAGCTGGCTGATCCCGTAGCGCTGGAGGAGCTCGATGACCGCGCCCACCCGGTCGGTCGTGCGGGCGAGCACCACGTCCGGGATGTCCGGGCCGTCGTGGCGGGCACCGATCAGCTCCGCGACGCGCACGACCGCCCCCGTCGTCGCGAGCAGGCCGTTGGCCCGCATCCACTCGTCGTTGTAGAGCTTGGACAGGTAGTTCCGACCGCCATCCGGGAGGATGACCACGACCACCGCGTCCGCGGCGGTGCCCGGCTCCTCGCGCATCAGGCGAGCGACCTCGTCCAGCGCGGCCAGCATCGCCGTCCCGCACGACTCGCCGGCCAGGATCCCCTCCTCGCGGGTGATCCGGCGGGCCATCGCGAACGCGTCGCGATCCGAGACCCGGACCCAGCGGTCGACGACCGTCGGGTCGTAGGTGCCCGGGATGAAGTCCTCGCCCACGCCCTCGGTGAGGTACGGGCGGGCCGTGTCGCCGGACAGGACGCTGCCCTCGGGATCGGCCCCGATCACTCGGATCGCGGGGTTCCGCGCCTTGAGGTGGTGCGCGACGCCGGTGATGGTGCCGCCGGTGCCCACGGACGCGACGAGGTGCGTGATCCGCCCGTCGGTCTGGGCCCAGATCTCGGGACCCGTCGTGGCCTCGTGCGCGGCCGGGTTCTCCGGGTTCCAGTACTGGTCCGGCTTGAACGCGCCGGGGATGTCCCGCGCCAGGCGCGCCGCGACGGAGTAGTAGCTCTCCGGTGACTCGGGGGCGACGTTGGTCGGGCACAGGACGACCTCGGCGCCGTAGGCCCGGAGCAGCGCCTGCTTCTCGGCCGACTGCTTGTCCGCCATGACGAAGATGCAGCGGTAGCCCTTGAGGGCGGCGGCGATGGCGAGGCCGTGCCCGGTGTTGCCGGACGTGGGCTCGATGATCGTGCCGCCGGGCCGCAGGAGGCCGGCCCGCTCGGCGGCCTCGATCATCGGCAGGCCGATGCGGTCCTTCACCGAGCCGCCCGGGTTGAGCATCTCGAGCTTGGCCAGCAGCAGCGGCTGCCGGTCCGCCGAGCCCAGGTCCCGGGTGAGGCGGGAGATCCGGACGAGCGGCGTGTCCCCGACGAGGTCGACGATCGATTCGGCGTACTGCATGGGCGCCGAGGATACCCGCCCGGGCGTCAGCCGAACAGCGTCATCGGGCGCCGCCTTGTCCGGGGGCGCGGTCCGTGGACCGGGGGACGGTCCGTGGGTCCGGGGCGCGGTCCGTGGGTCGGGGGACGGTCCGTGGGTCCGGGGGCACGTCACGCCTCCCCGGCCTCCCGGTCGAGGCGACCGGGCCGCAGGAGCAGCCAGGTGAGCCGGTGCCGCAGGCGGCGGGGCCGGTCGGGCGGGTCCACGGTGCCCGGGTGCAGCTCGAGGACGACCGGCCCCAGGATCTCCTCGAACCGGGCCGTCAATCGGCGAGCCAGGTCCAGCTCCTCGCGCGAGCCGGCCGGCGGCGGCACCCCGTCCCAGGTTCCGCCCAGCAGCTCGCGCACGCTCGTGGGCGGGAGCACCCGCGAGGCCATCCGCTTGCCGACGTACAGCTCCTCCGTCCCCACCATCGCGAGGAGCACGATGGGGGCGCCGGTGCGCAGCGCGATCAGCGCCGCTCCGTCGCGGAAGGGGCCGATCCGTCCCGCCGGCCCGCTGACCGTGCCCTCGGGCATCTGGACGAACACCCCGCCGTTGCGGATGACCGCGCGGGCCGAGGCGACGTGCCGGTCCACGCCGACGCCGCCCCGCCACACCGGCAGCAGGCCGCCCAGTCCGTGGATGAGAACCTCGCGCCGGCGGGAGGTGAAGGTCGAGGGCCCGCTGCCCAGGAACCAGGCTCGCGGCTCTAGGGGCAGCGCGTGGATCACGACGAAGGGATCCATCCAGCCGCGATGGGCGGCGGCGATCAGGACGTAGCCGCCCCGACGCGGGAGGTGCTCCCGGCCTGACGTCGTGATCCGGAAGCGGAGCACGCCGAACAGCAGGAACCGCGCGAGCAGCCACACGCCGCGGTAGAGCAACGACGCTCGCGCCTCCGGCTCCCGGCCGAGCCAGGCGAGCCCCTCCCGGGCGCCACCCCGCGCCGCGGCAAGCGCCTCCGGCGAGATGCGAGCCGGCGGGGGCCGGCGGCGTCGGGCCGGCGGGGCGGGAGCCGCCATGGCGGGCGGGTCCCCGTCGGTCGGCGGGTCCGGGGTGGAGTCCGCCGGCCCGGCGTCGTCGACGGGCGCGCGCTCAGGCCCCGCCGGCGGGTCGGTCGCGGGCTTCGTCGCCGGTGCCTCGTCGGTCGGCGGGTCGGTCGCGGGCTTCGTCGCCGGTGCCTCGTCGGTCGGCGGGTCGGTCGCGGGCTTCGTCGCCGGTACCTCGTCCGTCGTTGTGGTCGTCGTCATCGTCAACATCGTCAACATCGTCGTGGAGCCCGGCTGCGGGGGAAGCCTCGCCGCCGGCCCGGCCATCGTCCGCTCGGCCATCGTCCGCCCGGCCCCCGCCGGCCCGGTCATCGTCGGTCCCGTCGGCCTCGTCGGCCTCGTCGTCGTCGATCCAGTCCTCGTCGTCATCGGCCGGTGGCGGATCGCCCCAGCGGTCCCCTTCGGTGGCGCCCGGCCGGTGGCGCCAGGCCAGCACGGCCAGCGCGCCCACGATCGCCGCCGAGGCGACGACCATGGCCGTCGGCACCCCGAAGAAGGTCCAGTTTCCGGTCCGGAACGTCTCGAGCCAGAACCGCACGACCGAGTACCACACGATGAACAACAGCCACAGGTCGCCCGGGCGCATCCTCGGTCCGTAGCGACGCGCGAGCCACAGGAGCGCCACGGCCCCCAGCGCGCCACTCAGCGACTCGTACAGGAACAGCGGGTGGAACCCGGTGGTGGCCTCCGGGAAGTCGGTGCACGCCCACTGCGCGATCCCGTGGTCGCCGACCCGATGGGCGCAGTCGATCGCGATGCCCCACGGCAGGTTCGTGGGAGGACCGTACAGCTCCTGGTTGAAGAAGTTGCCCCAGCGCCCGATCGCCTGCATCACGAACAGGCCGGGCGCGATGACGTCCGCCCATTTCCAGAACGACTGCTTCCAGCGGCGGATGATGAACCAGGCGGCGACCGTCCCGGTGACGATGCCGCCGTAGACCCCGAGGCCCGTATACGGCGGCAGGATGATCTTGAGCCAGTCGCCCTGGTACAGCTGCCACTGGTCGATGACGTGGTAGGCGCGCCCGCCGACGAGGGCCGCGATCGCGACGATGATGATCCCGTTGTCCACCAGGGTCGCGTCCAGCCCGCGGCGGCGCGCCTCGCGGGTGATGACCACGTAGCTGGCGGCGATGCCGACGGCGTAGGCGATCCCGTACCAGTAGACGGCGATCGGGCCGAGGTGGAACGCGATCGGCTGGGGCAGGACCGTGATCATGGCCAGCACGGACACGAGCGCGGCGAGGGGGACGGTGGAGGCGGGCATGTCCGGCGCAGTGTAGCCCGGCCGCGGGTCGCCGCCGCGTCGAGTATCCTCGACCGACGATGCACGCTCGTTCCCTCGGCCGCCACGCGGAGCCACGGTGAGCGCCGAGTTCAACTGGTGGCTGCTGATCGTCGGGATCGTCGTCGGCGGCGCCCTGACCTGGCTCGTGATGGCGGACTCGAACCGGCGGGAGCGCGAGATCGGCGAGGAGGAGCTGACCGCGGAGGCCGGCTGGATCGCCCGCTCGCTGGGCCGGCCGATCGTCGATGCGGAGGTCGCGGAGACCGTCCTGCGAGCCCACCGGCGATACCTCGAATTCCCGCCGCCCGACGCGCTGGTCGATCCGGTGGAGCTGGCCGTGCCCGGGGGGGAGCCACCCGCCGACACCCCCTAGCTGGCGCTCCCTGGCGGGCGGCTCACCGCTCCGGCACGGTGCCCGTATGCAGCGCGACGGATCCCAGGCCCAGTCGCCGGAAGGTGACGTCGGTGAGCCCGGCCGCCCGCATGGTGGCCGCGAGGCGGACCGGGTCCGGGAAGCCGTCCAGGGACGTGGGCAGGTAGCGGTACGCGTCGCGCTGTCCGAACAGCAGGCCCAGCACGGGCGCGACCCGCCGGAACGTGCCGTGGAACAGGCGCCCCCACCATCGCGGCCGGGGCACGCTCAGCTCCAGGCACACGACCCGACCTCCCGGCCGCACCACCCGCGACAGCTCCCGGAACCCGGCCTCGAAATCGGCCAGGTTGCGCATCCCGAACCCGATCGTCGCGGCGTCGAACGCGTCGTCCTCGAACGGCAGCACGAGGGCATTGCCGACCCGGAACTCCAGCTGGACGAGGTCCGGCTGGGTCCGGCGGGCGAGCTCGATCATGCGGGAGGCCAGGTCCACGCCCACCACGCGCCCGAACGGACCCACGCAATCCGCGAGCGCCGCGGCGAGCTTGCCGGTGCCGCACGCGACGTCCACCGCCCGGTCCCCGGCCCGCAGGTTCGTCGCCCGGACCGCGGCCCGGCGCCAGCGCCCGTCGGACCCGAAGGTCATGACCGTGTTCATCCGGTCGTAGACGGGTGCGATGCGGTCGAACATGTCGCGGACGTCCGCCTCGTCCACGCTGTTGCCGGAGCGCGGGACCGACACGGTCACGACCTGCGGGGCTACAGGCTGCCGGACAGCACGGGCACCGCCGTCCCGCCGCCGCCGGCAGGTGCGAGCGACACGCCGAACCGTGCCCCGGCCGGCAGGTCCGCGAGTCCCGCCGCCGGTCCCGCCCACGTCCACAGGTCGCCCGCCCAGTACATCCGCCCCAGGCGGTGGCGCTGCCCGTCGACCTCGACCCAGCAGCCGTACTCCTGGCCGGCCGCGGCGGGCGCCAGGCCGGTCGCCACCACGACGAGCTCCCCGCTTCGCGCCGAGAACAGGAGGCTGCCGGCGGCGGTGCCGCCCCCGGGCGCGGCCGCGAGCGCCACCTGGCGGGCATCCGGCTGCGCGGCGATCCGCATCGCGGCGCTGGTGGCCCCCTGCAGCAGGGCAACCTCCCCGCCGCGGTCCCCACCCTGTCCGGAGCGGAGCCCGCCGCCAGCCGCGAACCCGAGCGCAACCGAGACGACCAGGGCGGCCGCGAGGCCGACCGCCCAGGCCAGGCGCGGGCGCCCACCGGAGCGGGCACGCATGGCGATCGGAGCCTCGGACGGAGCGTCCGCGGTCCGGTCCCGCCCGACCGCCCGGACGAACGCGAGCGTTCGCTCGCGCAGCGCCGGGTCCGGCTCGGCGCGGATCACCTCGCGCGCCACCGCGGCCGAACGGCGGATCCGGGCCAGCTCCTCGACGCACGCCGGGCACCCGGCGAGGTGTCCGGCCACGGCGGCCGCGTCGGGCGTGTCGCCCGCCATCAGCCGCTCGATGCCGTCCGGCTCGACCGCGGCGATCTCGATGCGCTCCAGCGCGTCAGCGTGTTCCATCGTCGTCCATCATGCGTTCCGGCAGGCCGGCTCCCACGGCAGTCTCGCCCGCCTCCAGCACCCCGCGCAGGCGGGCGAGTCCCCGGCGGGTCCGCGTCTTGACCGTCCCGAGCGGCCACCCGAGCCGCTCGGCGATCTCGCTCTGCGCCAGGCCCTCACGATATGCGAGCAGGATGACGGTTCGCTCGGCGTCGGGCATGGCCGCGAGCGCGGCCACGATCGTCGCCCGGAGGTCGCTCGCCTCCGCCGCCGCCTCGGGGCCCGGGTCCGGTGCGGAGCCACCGACGACGGCGGCGTCCGCGGGCAGCCGGTCGAAACCGGACTCCGCGTCCTCCGTGTCGCCGTAGCCCCCGAGCGCGACCAGCGACGGACGCCGGCCCGCCGCGCGCAGCCGGTCAACGGTCCGGTTCCGGGCGATCGTCCGGAGCCAGGTCGCCAGCGAGGCGACGCTCGGATCGAACAGCTCGGCCCGGTTCCACAGCGCGAGGAACGTCTCCTGCACGACCTCCTCGGCGATCTGCCGGTCGTTGGTCAGCCGGAGCGCAACGGCATGGATGCCGTCCGCGTGCCGGTCATAGAGCGCCCCGAGGGCATCCTCCGAGCCACCTGCCACGGCCCGGACGAGCGCGACCTCATCGGTCTCACCCACGCGGCGTCCCGCCATCCTTTACGCGGGCCCAGGGCGGACGGTTTCAGCCGGCGTGCCGCCCGGGCGAACCGTCGCCAGCGGGCGACCTTCGAACCCGGTGCTGAACACGACATCGGTCTCGGTGGAGAACACGTGCTGGGTGGTCTGGACGCGCCGGACCACGGCGCCCAGGTGCTCCATGTCGCGGGCCCGGATCTTGAGGATGTAGTCCGCCTCACCCGCGATGTAGTGGCACTCCTCGATCTCCGGGATCAGCGCGAACTCCGGCGTGAGGTCCGTCGAGATCGTGCCGGGCGCCTGGGTCACCCACGTGAACGCGAGCACGGTCAGGCCGACCGCCGCCGGGTCCACGTCGGCGGAGTAGCCGCGGATCACGCCCCGGCCTTCGAGCTTCTTCACCCGCTCGTGGGCGGATGGCCCGGCCATGCCCAGGTCCGCACCGAGGTCCGCGTAGGAGCGACGACCGTCCTGCTGGAGGATGGCCAAGAGCCGCGCGTCCGTCTCACTGAGAGAGTAGTTCTTTCCCATCAGGTACCTATTCATTAGGCAGCAGGAGTTGATGCTATTAGATTCGTAGGCTATACTGCCAGAAGCAGGGGCACAGGGACGTCGACCCCGCCGGATCGGCCGGCGGGACCCGACCACGGTCCGCGGCAGTCCCCGAAGCGAAGGTGCACGACGATGTTCCTCGTAGTCATGTTCGTGCTCCTCGCGCTGTTCTCGATCATCAGCATCGTGATGAGCGCCGAGGAGCCGCGGAGCTCCAACGATCCGCGAGACAATCCGCTCCTCTGGGCGACGCTGGGCCGCCGCTGATCGCGGTCCACAGCCTACCCCACGCACGCCCCGGCACCGTCCGGGGCGTCGTCATTTTCGGGCGGGCGGCCGTCCGGACCGACGACCGCATCGTGGCTCGTGCCCGCCGGAAGATCCAGCCGGGGCCGCCGGTTCACCCCGCGACGCCGACGCCGATCACCTTGCCGACGCCGAAGGTCACCGCCGCGGCCGCGGCGCCGAGGCCGAGCTGGCGGAACCCGGAGGCCAGCAGGCTCCGGCCGGTCAGCATGCTGACGGCGGCACCGACCACGAACAGGGCCGCGAGGCTCAGGCCGGAGCTCAGCATGAACACCACGGGACCGGCCCCGAACAGGTACGGGAGCACCGGGATCGCCGCGCCGACGCAGAAGGCGAGGAACGACGACCCGGCCGCGCCCCACGGCGAGCCGAGCTCGTCCGGGTCGAGCCCGAGCTCCTCCCGGACGAGCGTATCGAGCGCCGTCCTCGGGTTCGCGAACATGCGGGTCGCGATGGAGCTCGCCTCCGCCTGCGTGAAGCCCTTGGCCATGTACAGGGCGACCAGCTCCTGCAGCTCCTCCTCCGGCATCGCCTCGAGCTCGGCCTGCTCGAGCTCGATCTGGCGCTCGAACAGCTCGCGCTGGCTCTGCATCGAGATGTACTCGCCGGCGGCCATCGAGAACGCCCCGGCCAGCAGGCCCGCGATCCCCGCCAGCAGGATGAAGCCACCCTGGCCCGACGCGCCGGCGACGCCCATCACCAGCGACAGGTTGGACACCAGCCCATCCGACACGCCGAAGATCGTCGCCCGCAGCGTGCCCGAGCGGCTGCTGCGATGCCAGCGCTCCCGGCTCTGGATCTGCGCGGCGCTCTCGGCGGTCCCGGGACCGATGGCCGGATGGGCCTCCGCCGAGACGGCACCGATGGCCGCCGCGCTGCTGGGCCGCCTGGAACGGGTCGCGGCCTGCTCGCCGTCGAGCCGCTTCCAGATCTCCGCGTGCTCGCGCTCGTCGGCGGCGATGGCCTCGACCTCGGGCGCGGCGCCCTGGTCCGCGTACGTCGCTTCCTCGTCACCCTCGAGGGCCTTGACCAGGTCGGACACCGAGCGGGTCCCGAACAGGCGGGCGACCCGGATGATGAACCGGATCCGTGCTCGCGGCCGGCCGGCGGGCGGGACGGTGGCGCCGAGCTCTCGCAGCCGGTCGGCCCAGATGCCGGCGTGCCGGCGCTCGTTGTCCGCGATGTGGCTGAAGGCGGCGGCCCGCTTCGGATCCTTCTCGATGCTGGACAGTGCCTCATACAGGACGATGGCGTCCTGCTCCAGCTTGAGATTCTCGAGGCTCTGCGCGATGTTCACGCGGCAAATCTAGCGCGTCCCGTGCCCGCCCGGAAGCGAGCGGTGCCACACTGCGGCCATGACCGACCTGCCCCCGCTGCGCTACCTGTCCGCCGCCGACGTCGCCGCGGCGATGCCGCCCCTCCCGGAGCGCCTGGCCCTGGCGGAACGGACGCTCCGCGGGCTGGCCGCGGGGGCCGAGCTGCCGCCCAAGATCGGCGTCCATCCGCGACCCGAGGGCGCCTTCGCGCACGCGATGCCGGCGTTCCTCGCGGGTGCCGCCGCCGACGGGACGGACGACCTGCTGGGCATGAAATGGGTGCTCGGGTTCGCGACCAACAACCCGATCGGGCTGCCCGCGATCCACGGCCTGCTGCTGCTCGACGACCCGGTCACCGGCGTCCCGACGACGATCCTCGACGCCGGCCCGATCACCGCGGAGCGGACGGCGGCAACCTCCGGGGTCGCCATCCGGGCCTTCGCGCCCGTCGTCACCGGGCGTGCGCCACGGGTGGCGCTGATCGGTGCCGGGGTGCAGGGTCGCAGCCACGTGCCGGTGCTGGGGCACGTGCTGCCGGGTCTCGAGCTGACCGTGTTCGACCGCGACCCGGACCGGGCGACCTCGCTGGCGGAGACCGCGCGGGGGACGCTCGGGATCGCCGCCGCGGAGGTCGCCGCCTCGGCGCGGGACGCCGTGGACGGCGCGGACGTCGTGGTCACCGCCGCCTCGTTCGTGCCGCCGCCGGAGCGCCAGGCGATGACCAACGCGTGGCTCGCCCCGGAGGTGCTGGTCGTGCCCGTGGACTACGCGACGTACTGCGCGGCCGAGGTGGCCCGGGATGCGGCGCAGTTCCTGGTGGACCACACGGCGCAGTTCCTCGCCAACCGGGACGCCGGCAGCTTCGATGGCTACCCGGACCCGATGGCGATGATCGGTGAGGCGCTCGCGAACGGGGTGCCACGGCCCGGGGGCCGCGTCGTGACCACGCACCTCGGGACCGGGCTGGCGGACGTCGTGTTCGGCGCCGCGATCGCGGCGGCCGCCACGGAGGCCGGGCTGGGCACGCTGCTCGACCGCTGAGACGGCAGGCGGCCGGGCCGTCAGACTGGCGAGACCCGGCTCCGGGCACGTGAGACCCGGTCGCGGGCACGTGAGAGCCGTCTGCTGGCACCGGGGCGGCCATGAGGGTCGGAGGAGAGGTCTGTGGGTCGGGTCGTGCGCGGCGTCCTCGCCGCGATCGTGCTGGTGGTGCTGGTTGCCGCGCTGGCCGGCGGCGGGCTGATCGCGGCGATCACGGCCGGCGGGCAGCCGCCCCTCAGCGGCACCTTCGCCGTCCGTGGGCTCGGCGCGTCCGTGTCGGTCGTCCGTGACACGAACGGCGTCACCCAGATCAGCGCCGACACCACGCACGACCTGTTCTTCGCTCAGGGCTGGGTCCACGCCTCGGAGCGCATGTGGCAGATGGAGGTCTGGCGCCGGATCGGGGCCGGGCGGCTGTCCGAGCTGTTCGGGGCCGGCGAGGTCGACACCGACCGCCTCATCCGGACCATGGGCTGGCGGGGTGCCGCGGAGCGAGACCTCGCTGCGCTCTCCGACGACACGAGGGCTTCGCTCCAGGCGTACGCGGACGGCGTCAACGCGTACCTGGCCGGCCATCCGGACGCGCTCGGGCTGGCCTGGGTCGTCGCGGGCCTGACCTCCGGCCTGGGCGACGGCCTCAAGGGCTACCGGCCGGAGCCGTGGACGCCGGTGGACACGCTCACCTGGGCCAAGGTCCAGGCATGGGGCCTGGGCGGCAACTTCGACACCGAGATCTTCCGGCTTCTCGTGGACCAGCGCCTGGGCGACCCGGCCCTGACCGACCAGCTGTTCCCGGCGTACCCGGCCGACCGACCGGTGATCGCCGCGCCCGAGGCCGGGGCAGGCTCCGCGGCCGCGTCGTGGTCGGTTGCCGCGTCTTCGTCGGTTGCCGCGTCTTCGTCGGTTGCCGCGTCATCGTCCGCGACCGCGCCAACGCCTTCCGGCGGGCCCGCGACCGCCACCTCCTCCCCCGCCCTCGCCGACGGCGACGCCTGGGCCGCCCTCGCCCGGCTCGGCAACGGCATCCCCGCCATCGCGGGCCTCGCCCCCGAACGAGACCTCGTGGACAACGGTGGCGTGGGCTCGAACAACTGGGTCGTTGCGCCATCGCGGTCGGCGACGGGGACCGCCCTGCTCGCGAACGACCCGCACCTGGGCATCGCGATGCCCTCGATCTGGTACGTCAACGGCCTCCACTGCCGGACGGTCTCCGCGGAATGCCCGTACGACGTGACCGGCGTGACGTTCCCCGGCACGCCCGGCGTGATCGCGGGCCACAACGCGCGCATCGCCTGGGGCGTGACCAACGCCAATCCGGACGTGCAGGACCTCGTCGAGGAGAGGCCGGATCCGGCCGATTCATCGCGCTACCTGACCGCCGACGGCGCGAAGCCGTTCACGACCCGCACCGAGACCGTGAAGGTCGCCGGCGGCGACGACGTCACGTTCACGGTGCGCGAGACGATCCACGGCCCGATCCTCAACGACGCGGACAAGCGGCTGGCCGGGCAGTCCTCGCTCTACGCGCTGCGCTGGACGGCGCTGGTGGAGCCCGACCCGGTCATCGAGGGCTTCCTGGGCCTCGACCGTGCCGCCAGCTTCGACGACTTCCGGAACGCGTTGCGCCGGTTCAACGCCCCGTCGCAGAACTTCGTGTACGCGGACGTGGACGGGCACATCGGCTACCAGATGCCGGGCTACGTCCCGATCCGCAGCGACCCGGCCGACCGGGGCCTCCGGCCCGTGCCCGGCTGGGACGGGAGGCACGAGTGGGTGGGGCGGGTGCCGTTCGACCAGCTGCCTTCCATCTACGACCCGCCGTCCGGGCGGATCGTGACCGCCAACAACCCGATCGATGGCGGATCCAGCTTCCTGGGCGCCGAGTACGACCGCGGCGACCGCGCGGCCCGCATCCTCCAGCTGCTGGACGCGGCCGGGAGCAAGGTCACGCTGGACACGATGGCCGCGATCCAGGGCGACACGCTGCTGCTCCGCGCCGTCCGTCTCAGCAGCGGTCTCCGGGACCTCGCCCCCTCACCCGCAACCGCGGACGGCCGCGCGGTCCTGGACGCGATCTCCGGCTGGCAGGGCCATTGCGACGTCTCGTCCACCGGCTGCGCCGCCTACGTCACGTTCGAGTTCGCGCTGGAACGGGCGGTGTTCGACGACGACCTCGGACCGCAGGCGCGCGACTACCTCGGCAGCGGCTACTCGGAGGACCTGCTGGCCTGGCTGGTGGGAACCGCCGATGGGCGCCGGTCGACGTGGTGGGGCGACGCCGCGAAGGGAACGCCGGGCGTGGCGGCGGACGTCACCGCGAAGGCGCTCGACACGGCAGGTGGGTGGCTCCGCCGCGATGCTGGCGACCCATCCGACTGGCGCTGGGGGCGGATCCACAGGGTCGCCTTCAGGGAGGCGACCCTGGGTTCGAGCGGGATCGGGCCGCTCGAGTGGTACTTCGACACGGGCGCCACGCCCGTGCCCGGCGCCGCCGGCGCCGTTGACAACACGTACTACCGGCTGAGCCGTGGCTACCCGGATCCCACGGACCCGGAGGCGGCCGTCGCGGGTACGCTGCCGGCGCTGTTCTCGGTCACCAACGGGCCGTCGATGCGCGCGCTGTACGACATGGGCGACCTGGACGCCGGGCGGATCCTGACGACGACCGGCCAGAGCGGCCAGCCGTTCAGCCGCCACGCCGACGACTGGGTGCGGCTGTGGCTCCGCAACGAGACCGTGCCGCTGCCGTTCAGCGCGGCGGCCATCGCGCGCTCCGCGGCCGCGACGCTGGTCCTCGATCCCGCGCCGTAGACGATCCAGGGCCGGTCGACCCCGGCGCCGTGGACGATCCAGGGCCGGTCGACCCCGGCTGATCCAGGCCCGCCGGTGCGGGATGCCCGCGGCGAGCGACCGCCGGTACCATGGCGCACCATGCCCAGGGACCGCGACTTCATGGCCGGCTCGCTCGCCGCCGTCACCGGCGCCACCCTGTTCGGCATGCTCGGCCCGTTGTCCCGGTTCGGTGCCGACCTCGGAGTGCCGGGCATCGCGTTCACCGTGTGGCGGGCTACGCTGGGGATGTCCGCCCTGGCCGTGCTGATCGTCCTGCGGGGTGGCGCGGCGTCGTCCATCGCGGCGGTGCGGTCGCTGGACGGCCGGGGCAAGGCGTCGCTGGCCCTGGCGGCCCTGCTGGGCCTGGTGCTCAACGCGGCGATCTTCACGGCTTTCGGCCGGATCCCGATCGCGCTTGCCCTGATGCTGTTCTACACGTACCCGGCGGGGGTCGCCGTGGTCGACGTCCTGCTCGGCCATGAGCGGGTGACGCCGTCGCGGATCGCGGCCCTGGCGCTGTCCTCCCTGGGCGTCGTGTTCGTCCTGGCCGGTGGCCTGGACGGCGACGGCGGCGCGGTGGACGTCCTCGGCGTGCTGCTCGGGCTCACGGCCGCAGCCAGCCAGGTGGCGTTCGTGACGATCAGCCGCCACGGCTACCGGTCCGTGCCGGCGGATGCCGCCACGCTGGTGATCCTCGTGGCGTCGGTGGTCGGCGGCTCGGTCCTGGCGGTGCTGGCGGGCCAGGCCGACGGCTTGGCCGCGCCGCTGCGCTCCATCGACCCGTGGCCGGTCCTGCTGCTGGCCGGTGTCGCGGCGGCCGGGGTGGCGTCGCTGCTGTTCCTGACCGCGATCCGCACCATCGGCGGCACGCGGACGGGGATCCTGATGCTGTGGGAGCCGGTCGTGGGCGTGATCCTGGCCGGCCTGTGGCTGGGCGAGCAGCTGGCGCCGATCCAGGGCGTCGGGGGCGCGCTCGTGCTGCTGGGGGCCATCGTCCTCCAGGTCCGGTCGGACCCGGAGCTCGAGCCGGTCGTGGAGGCCGGCGCCGGGCCGGTGGTCTGAAGCGCTACCGTATCGGAGCCGCGCGCGTCCACGGCCGATCCAAGCTGCGAGGAGGCGTCCGTGATCCACGTCGAAGGGCTGCTAGACCGGGTGGCGGTCGTCACCGGTGCGGGGCGGGGCATCGGACGGCGGATCGCGGACGCGCTCGTCGAGAACGGGGCCCGCGTCGCCGCCCTGGATGTCGTGCCGCCGGACGACCCGGCGCTGCTGGCGATCGAGTGCGACCTGAGCGACGAGACGGCCGTGAACGCCGCCTTCGACCGGGTCGAGGCGGAGCTGGGCCCCGTCTCCGTGCTCGTGCTGAACGCCGGGATCACCACGCTCGTGCCGTTCGAGGAAACCTCCACCGAGCTGTGGGAACGGACCCTGTCGATCAACCTGACCGGCTCGTTCTTCGCCGTCCGCCGCGCGATCCCGGGCATGCGGGCGCGGGGCTATGGCCGGATCATCGCCCTGGGAGCCGCGGCCGGGAAGTCCGGGGGCACCCGGTCCGCGGCCTACGCCGCCTCCAAGGCGGGGCTCATGACGCTCATGAAGTCGATCGCCACCGAGTACGCGAGGGAAGGGATCACGGCCAATGTCGTCGCGCCGGCCCTGATCGACTCCGGCATGCTGGCCAACACGCACGAGCTGGCCAGCCACGTGCCCGTCGGCCGCCTCGGCACCACCGACGAGGTCGCGGCGCTGGTGGCATACCTCGCCTCCGCCCATGCCGGCTACATCACGGGCGAGGTCGTGGACATCAACGGTGGCACGCTGATCGACTGAATGTCCCGTGGCCGTCGCGGTCCGGGGCCGCCATGCGGTACGTCCCGCACCCGCCTGCCGCGAGGGGCGGCGTCGGGTCCGCGGGATCCAGGGGTGGGTCACATCACACCCGCGACCGCCGCTGATCCACCTGTGGTTCAGGTGGGCGATACCGCCGCACGGCTCGCCCTCCCAACCCGGGGTTCGGTGCCCGAGCCGTGCACGGGGATGGCCGATCTGAACCACAGACGAGTCAACGGGTCGGGGCCAGGGGGCCTCCGGGGGCCAGCGGGGCCTCCGGGGGCCCGCGGGCTCACGCGCGGCGGCGGCTGCAGGCCGGCCGTGTCGGGTTCGCCAGCGGGAACCACGCGCTGAGCGTCATCGGCCGCGTGCCGGCGTCGTGTGCAAGTCGTTGGTCAGGGCCCCGAGCATGCCCGCGAGCCGGGCCGGGGGCGGCAGGCTCACCGATCTCGCGAGCCGCCGCGTGCGCCCGCGCGAGGCCAGGGCGCGGACCTCCCCGATCCGAACGTCGCCGCCACCTCACCGCATGACCCCGGGCGCGACGCCGGCGCGCCTCAACCGGCCTCGCGCGCCCGTTGGCATCCCGATCCTCGCGCGTCAGGACGTACGCCACATTGGCCCGCCGCGGGCGCCGGCACCCGCTACGGGTCCTCATTGACCTCGAGGGGTCCGTCCCCGACCTCGATCATCACCCGTCCGTCCGCGATGACGACGGGGTAGATCACCAGCGGCAGCTCGGCGGGCGGGTCGAGCGCCTCACCGCTGCTGAGGTCGAACCGGGACAGGTGGAGCGCGCAGGTCAGCGTGCCGGCCGTCAGGAACCCGCGGTCGAGCTCGAAGTACTCGTGCGAGCACGTGCCCTGCATGGCGCGGAACTCGCCGTTGACGTGGACGACCAGCACCGGGTCCGACTGGTCCACCCAGACCATGCGCATCTCGCCTTCGGCGAGCTCGTCCACGCCGAGCAGATCGATCCGGCGGCTCATGTCCAGATGATGCCGCCTCCGGCCCGGCGGCGGGAGTCGATCAGGCGGCGGGCGTCGATCAGGCGGCGGTCTCGCCGGCCGCGAAGCCGGCCATCCACTTCGCCTCGAGCGCCTCACGCAGCCGGTCCCGCGCGTCCTCGAGCGGCACGCGGGCGACGACGGGCTCCAGGAACCCGAGCACGATGAACTTGCGCGCCTCCTCGGGCGGGATGCCGCGGCTCTCGAGGTAGAACAGCTGGTCCTCGTCGATCGGCCCGACCGACGACGAGTGCGCCGCCCGCCGGCAGTCCGGCTGGTCGATCTCGAGCGACGGGATCGCCACCGACCGGGCGCCCCGCGACAGGTTCATGCCGAACTCGCCGAGGAAGCTGTCGGTCCCGATCGCCGTCTTCTCGATCGTGATCAGGCCCTTCATGTAGGTCCGGGCACGGTCCATGAGCACGCCCTTGGACAGCAGCTGGCCGGTCGTGTCCCGGCCGACGTGGCGCGTGTACGAGGTCAGGTCGTGGATCTGGTCCGCGGCCCCGAACACGATCTCGACCTGCTCCACCGTGCTCCGGTCGCCGGACAGGACGTTGTCCACTCGCGAGCGCACGAGCCGCCCCCCGAGCTGGGCGAGGGCCCACCGCAGGTCCGCGGCCTCGCCGAGCTCGGCGCGGCGCTGCTGGAACAGGACGTGGTCCGGCCCGAGCTCCTGGAGGCTGGCCATCGCGAGCCGTGCGTGGGCACCGAGCCTGATCTCCGTGCTGCCGGACAGCAGGGCCTGCGCCCCGGGCGTGGTCTGGTCGGACGCGACGAGCTCCTCGACGATCGAGGCCTCCGCGCCGTCCCCGAGCACGATCACCGTCCGCGCGATCAGCGCGCGGGGGGCGCCCACGGTCCAGCGCAGGACGATCGGCTGCTCCAGGCTGACACCCGCCGGCACGTGGACGACGATCCCCTGCGACCAGGCGGCGCGCGCCAGCTGGGCCAGCTTCTCGTTCGCCGCCAGCAGCGGGCCGCCGGCCAGCAGCTCCCGCGCGAACGCCTCGTCCGTGCGCACCAGCTCACCCAGGGTCAGCAGGCGGACGCCGGCCGCGCGGGCTCTGTCCGAGAGCGCGTGAACGGCCACGCCGTCCTCGTGGATCTCGATGAGCCCGGCGATGTCCTTGGGCAGCGCGGACTCGCCCGAGCCGACCGTGGCCGTGCGCACGTACGGCGCAGCGCCCTCCAGGGATGCGGCACGCAGGTCCACGTACGGCGTGTACAGGAGGTTGCCCTCCAGGGGCAGTGCCTCGAACGCCGTCATCGCCTCGAGGCGGTCCTCCCGGAGCCAGCCGGGCTCGCTGCGCTGGGCGGCGAGCGCCTCGACATGCTCCGGCGTCGCGAACGAGAACGGGAGGTCCATGGCCCCTCGACGCGGTGCCCGGGCGGGACGCCCGGCGAGGGTCGAGGGTTCGGCGACCTCGGTCATCCGAGCGAGCCCTCCATCTCCAGCTTCACGAGCCGGTTGAACTCGATGGCGTACTCCATCGGCAGTTCCTTGGTGAACACCTCGAGGAAGCCCTGGATGATCAGGTTCTGGGCCTCGTTCTCGGTCAGGCCGCGGCTCATGAGGTAGAACACCTGCTCCGCGGAGATCTTCCCGACGGTGGCCTCGTGGGTCATCGTCGTGTCGTCCTCCTGGATGTCGATGTAGGGATAGGTGTCGCTCCGGCTCAGGTCGTCCAGCATCAGCGCATCGCAGCGAACGCTGGCGGTCACGCCGGTGGCGCCCGGGGCGACCCGGAGCTGGCCGCGATACGTGGCGCGGCCGCCGTCCTTGGACACCGACTTGGACACGATCCGCGACGTCGTGTTGGGCGCCAGGTGGATCGCCTTGGCCCCCGTGTCCTGGTGCTGGCCCTTGCCGGCGACGGCCACCGAGATGACCTCGGCGCGGGCGCCCTCACCGACCAGGTAGATCGCCGGATACTTCATGGTCAGGCGAGAGCCCGTGTTCGCGTCGACCCATTCGACCGTGCTGTTGGCGTGCGCGTGGGCGCGCTTCGTGACCAGGTTGTAGACGTCGTTCGACCAGTTCTGGATCGTCGTGTAGCGGACCTTCGAGCCCGGCAGCGCCACGACCTCGACCACCGCCGCGTGCAGCGAGTCCGTCGCGTAGATCGGCGCCGTGCAGCCCTCGATGTAGTGGACCTTCGCCCCTTCGTCCACGACGATCAGCGTCCGCTCGAACTGGCCGGTGTTCTCGCCGTTGATCCGGAAGTAGGCCTGGAGCGGCAGCGGGACCTCGACCCCCTTGGGCACGTACACGAACGAGCCGCCCGACCAGACCGCGCTGTTGAGCGCCGCGAACTTGTTGTCCTCGGGCGGAACGACCGTGCCGAAGTACTTCCGGAAGATCTCCGGGTACTCCTTGAGCGCCTGGTCCGTGCCCATGAACACGACGCCGATCTTGGACAGCTCCTCGCGCACCGAGTGGTACACGACCTCGGAGTCGTACTGGGCGCCGACGCCGGCGAGGAACTTGCGCTCCGCCTCCGGGATGCCCAGCTTCTCGAACGTCGCCTTGATCTGCTCCGGGACGTCGTCCCAGGACTTCTCCTCGCGCTCCGATGGCTTCCGGTAGTAGACGATCCTGTCGAGGTCGATGTCTGACAGGCGGCCGCCCCAGGTCGGCATCTTCCGCTTCAGGAAGTGGTCGTAGGCGCGGAGACGGAACTGGAGCATCCAGTCCGGCTCGTCCTTGAACCGGCTGATCTCCTCCACGGTCTCGCGGGTCAGGCCGCGCTTGGTCTCGCGCAGGTAGACGATGTCGTCGTGGAAGGCGAACTGGTCGCGTTCGTCCTTGACAAGGTCGCGGGTCGAGGTCATCGCTGCTCCGTTCGCGGCGCAGGCCGCGTGGTGGGTCGGAAAGTCCGGGAACGCCGCGACCGCTGACAACCGGGCCGCGGGCTAATCCCGAGTGGAATTATCGGAATTACCGGCCGAAACGTCAATCGAGGGCCCAGGGGCGGCCGGCGGGCGCGCGGCGCGGCCGCCGGAGGGGGCGTCCGACCCCCCCGGCGTAGCCCGCCCGACAGGCGACGGAGATGCTCACGGAGCGGCCCTCGCATCGCCCCGACCGGCCGCCGACGGATCGCGTCCGGCAACCGACGGATCGCGACCGGCAGCCAGCCGCTCCCCGACGGCCGCCGCGAACGCCCGGTGGCGGACGACCCGCGGCAGGGTCACGCGAGCCAGGCCCGCGAAGTCGCGGTGGGCGCGGAGGGCCTCCGCGAAGGCGTCCACGAAGCCCGGGGTCCCGTCCGCCAGCGGGTCGAACCCGTCCTCCCACCACAGGCCGATGATGCGCAGGGTCCCGGCGGCCCGGTCGATGCGCGGCTCGATCCGCCCGACGAAGCGATCGCCGTACAGCAGCGGCAGCACGTAGTACCCCCAGCGGCGCTTCGCGGCCGGGACGTAGACCTCCCAGCGATAGTCGAACCCCCACAGGCGGAGCAGCAGGTCGCGGTCCCACGCCAGCGGATCGAGAGGGGCGAGGAACACGGCGCCGGGCGGGCGGCCTCCCGGGCGACCCGGCGTCCCGTCACCTCGCTCCGAGGCGACCTCCGCCTCCGCCGCGTCCAGGAGCGGCAGCTCCTCCGTCACCACGTACCGCGGCCCGCGGATCCCCTCCACCGCGACGGGGGTGATCTCGCCCCGCTCCACCAGCTCCGCACGGAGGGCGGAACGGGATGCCACGTCGCCCGTCCCGGCCCACAACGTGTACTCACCGGTCGCGCCCAGGAGCCCGTTGCCGCGGTAACGGGACAGGAGCTTGTGCCGGCGCTGCTCGCCCTCAGTCGGGCCTCCGGGCGAGGAGCTCGGCGGGGAACAGCCGCTCCGCCAGGTCGTAGACGCGGCGGTTCCCCTCCCGTCGCGCGATCGCCAGGATCCCTGCCTCGGCCAGCGCCTCCAGCAGCGCCCGCACCTGGTTCGTCGGGCGCCAGTACCAGTCGATCGGGGCACGCGGCTCGACGTCCGTGGCCGACAGCGGCCCGTTGGCGCGGATGCGCTCCAGGAGCTCCTCGACCCGGGGGCCGTGGACGTCGAAGGCGGCGGTCCGGTGCCGCTGGTGGCCCTGGTCCCAGGTGATCCGGTACCACGGCAGCTCTGCCGTGGGGACCAGGGACAGCATCTTGTTGTAGGTCTCGTACAGCGTGCGGTCGCGGTACAGGAGCTCGTCCGTCCACGTCCGCCGGTAGCCGTCGATGCGGGCCAGCAGGGTGAGGTCGTGGTTGCGGCCGGCGACCTCCAGGGGGTCGAACTGGAGCGAACCGAGCCGGTCCACGACACGCATGACCGAGGCGGGCTCCGCGGGCAACGAGCGCGGCGGGGCGAGGAGATGGCGATGGACGAGGAACCGCCGCGCAACGGCGGCCGCGACGGGACGGGGCTGGTGGCTCACGGAGTCGATGGTACGGGGCATCGGTGCCCACGACGGTCGCGATCCGTCGGGATCCGTCGGGATCGCTGGGGCCCCGCGGGCCGCGCCGAGGCCCGGACCGATACCTCGCGGACATCCGATGTATCGTTTCGGACGAACGGTTCGGAATTACAGAACCATCAGCCACAGTCGAAGGATCCCGCCATCAGCCCCACGGACCGCGCCGCTTTGATCGAGGACCTGATCGAGGGCTACGCGACCCTCATGCACCGCCTCGCCGACATGCATGCCCCGGAGTTCCTGGAAGTGCAGGTCACGATGTCCCAGGCCAAGCTGCTGTATCTCCTGGGCGCCAGCGGCGACCTGCACATGTCGGATCTCGTCCCCCGCCTGGGCGTCTCGCTGTCCACCATCAGCGTCCTCGTCGACCGCGTCGTGGACCAGGGGCTCGTCCATCGCCGCGAGGATCCGGTCGACCGTCGGCAGGTGGTCGTCGGGCTCACGGATGCCGGTGCGGCGTTCATCGACCGGTTCCGGGAGCTCGGCGCCGACCAGATGCGCGAGCTCCTCGCCCTGCTCGATGACGAGGAGCTGGAGAGCATGCGGCGCACCACGATCGCCCTCGCGCGCGCGGCGGCTGCAACCGCTGCCGCCCACCGCCCGACCCCTGCGTCCCCCGCCGTCACCACCCTGCGAAAGGACCCTTCATGAGCCGCCTCTCCGAGCTCGCCATCGCCAAGCGGAGCGTCACGCTCCTCCTGGCGGCAGCCCTGTTCATCGCCGGCATCGCCGCCTGGGGCGGGCTCAAGCAGGAGCTGCTGCCCGACATCCAGCTCCCGGTGCTCACGGTGATCACGCCGTTCCCCGGCGCGGGCGCGGAGGACGTGGCGGAGCAGGTGACCAAGCCGGTCGAGCGAGCCATCGCCGGCGTGCCGGGGCTGGAGCGGGTCCAGTCCACGTCCGCCAACTCGATCTCGCTGGTCGTGGCGCAATTCTCGTTCGGGGCCGACGTGAAGTCGGTCCAGGCGCAGATCGAGCAGAACGTCCAGGCGGCCGGCCTGCCCACCACCGTCACCCCGAAGATCACCGCGCTCGACATCAACGCGTCGCCGGTGATCATCGCGTCCATCGCGGCAACGTCCGAGGACGGCCTGGCCGAGGCCGCCCGCATCGCCCAGACCGAGATCGCACCGGAGCTGCTCGCCCTCCAGGGCGTTGCCAGCGTGGACGTGACCGGGGGCGAGGCGCAGCGGGTGCAGGTCACCCTCGATCCGGCCAGGCTGGCCGCGAACGGGATCTCCGCGGCACAGGTCAGCGGCGTGCTGACCGCCAACAACCTGACGATCCCGTCCGGCCAGATCCAGGGCGACGGGACGACGATCCCGGTGTCCACGATCGGGTCGTTCACCAGCCTCGATGAGATCAGGGGGCTGGTCGTGGGCATCGCGAAGCCCTCGACGGCTGCGACCGCGCCGACCGCGCCGACCGCGCCGACCGCGCCGACCGCCTCGTCCACCCCGTCGGCTTCGCCGGTCCCCGCGGCGCCGAAGCTCGTCACGATCGGCGATCTCGGCACGGTCGAGGTCGCCGGCCTCCCGACCACCGGGTTCGCGCGCACCAACGGCAAGCCCGCCCTGTCGCTGTCGGTGTCCAAGACGTCGACCGCCAACACGGTCGAGGTCGCCGACGAGGTCACCGCCAAGCTCCAGGAGCTTGGCCAGGCGCACGCGGACAAGATCTCCATCACGACGGTCACCGACCTGTCCACGTTCATCAAGCAGTCCCGCGACGGGCTGCTCCGCGAGGGCGGCACCGGCGCCGTGTTCGCGGTCCTGACGATCTTCCTGTTCCTGTTCAGCCTGCGGTCCACGCTCGTCGCGGCCGCCAGCATCCCGCTCTCGCTGCTCGCCGCGCTCGTGGTCATGCAGGCGACCGGCGTCACCCTCAACATCATGACCCTGGGCGGCCTGGCGGTCGCCGTCGGGCGGGTCGTGGACGACGCGATCGTCGTCCTCGAGAACATCTACCGGCACCGGGCGCTGGGCGAGGACAAGCTGAGCGCGGTGATCAAGGGGCCGCGCGAGGTTGCCGGCGCGATCACCTCGGCCACGATCACGACGGTCGGCGTGTTCCTGCCGCTCGGGCTCGTGGGCGGCCTGGTCAGCCAGTTCTTCCTCCCGTTCGCGCTCACGGTCACGTTCGCGCTGCTCGCGTCGCTCGTGTGCGCACTGACCGTCGTGCCGGTCCTCGCGTACCTGCTGATCGACAAGGTCAAGCTCAACGTGGACGAGGACGGCGAGCCCAGGAACTCGTTCTGGATCCGCTTCTACACGCCGACGATCAAGCTGGCCCTCCGCGATCGCTGGACGAAGTGGGGCGTGCTGGCCATCGCGATCGCCCTGTTCGTGGGCACCGGCCTCATCGCCCCGATGCTGCCGACCCAGTTCATCAACGCGGGTTCCGAGAAGATCCTCTCGGTCACGGTCGCGCCGCCCGCCGGCACCACGTCGGCCGCCGTGCTGGAGCGCGGCAAGCAGGCGGAGACGATCCTCCAGGCGGACCCGAAGGTGAGGCTCGTCCAGACGAGCGTCCCGGGCGAGGGCGAGGCAGGGTTCCAGGCCATCGTCGCCGCGATGAGCGGCCGGCCCGCGAACAGCGCCCGGCTGACCGTTCGCCTGGCGGACGACGTGGACATGACCGAGTACTCGCGGCACCTGGCCGAGGAGCTGTCTCCGATCAGGGCCGACGGCTACGACGTCTCGGTCGCCGAGGCGGCCGGGTTCACCACCAACAACCTGAGCATCATCCTGTCCGGCGCCGACACGGCCGCGATCGCGAAGGTCAACGACCTGCTGCTCAGGGACCTCGCCGGCAAGCCGGAGCTGCTCAACCTCAAGTCAGACCTCTCGAAGGCGACGCCGGAGATCCAGGTCAAGCCCGATCCCAACAAGGCGATCACGGCCGGCCTCACGGCGGCGCAGGTCGCCCAGGAGGTCCGCGGCGCGCTCGTCGGATCCACGGCCACCCGCGTCCAGCTGGCGGGCCAGACCGGCCCCATCGACGTCTACGTCCAGCTCGACCCGTCGCAGATCACGTCCGCGGACCAGCTGCGGACGTTGCCGGTCGGCACGGCGGTCAAGGTGCCGCTGGGCCAGGTCGCCACGGTCGAGCAGGTCGAGGCCCAGGGCTCGATCACGCGGATCGACCAGGAGCCGGCCGCATCCATCTCGGCCGAGATCGCGGACGCGGACACCGGCAAGGTGAGCCAGGACGTGCAGCAGCTCATCGACAACCTGAAGGCCGACGGATCCATCCCGGCCGGGGTGGACGCGCGGCTGGCCGGTGTCACCGAGCAGCAGAACCAGGCCTTCGGCGGGCTGTTCTTCTCGATGGGCGTGGCCGTCCTGCTCGTGTACATCGCGATGGTGCTGACGTTCAACTCGCTGATCACCCCGCTGATCATCCTGTTCAGCCTGCCGCTGGCGACGATCGGGGCCTTCCCGGCGCTGCTCCTCACCGGCCGGCCGATCGGCGTCAGCGCCCTGATCGGGTTCCTGATGCTGATCGGGATCGTGGTCACCAACGCGATCGTCCTGCTCGACCTGGTCGAGCGGCTGCGGGCGCAGGGCATGTCCACGAGGGACGCGCTGATCGAGGGCGGCCGGACCCGGGTCCGGCCCATCCTGATGACCGCGATCGCGACGATCCTGGCCCTGGTCCCGCTCGCCGCGGGGTTCAACCAGGGGTCGATCATCGCGGCCGAGCTGGGCACGGTCGTCATCGGCGGCCTGCTCTCCTCCACGTTCCTCACCCTGCTCGTGGTTCCGGTCGCGTACTCGCTCGTGGACGGTGCGCGCCAGTGGCGACGCCGACCGTCGGAGCCTGCCGCGTAACGGACCCGTGGCGGTGGCCGGTCGGGCGGCGAGCATCGTCCGATCGGCCGCCGTGTGGCACTCTGGGGTCCACGCAAGGAGGTTCACTCGCATGGCGATCACGCGTTTCGCGGAAACGTCCTGGACCGGCGACCTGGCCACGGGATCGGGCTCGATCGACTACGTCTCGTCCGGCGCGTTCTCGCGCCTGCCCGTCACCTGGGCGTCGCGGACCGAGGACCACAACGGCCGGACCAGCCCCGAGGAGCTGATCGCGGCCGCGCACGCCTCGTGCTTCTCGATGGCCTTCAGCAGCCGCCTGGCGAAGAACGGCACGCCGGCCGCGAGGCTGGACGTCAAGGCGGTCATCACGTTCGACCAGGGCGAGAGCGGCTGGAAAATCGCGCGCAGCGACATCTCCGTGCGCGGACAGGTCCCGGGCATCGACGCGGCGCGGTTCGCCGAGCTCGCCGAGGACGCCAAGCAGAACTGCCCGGTGTCGCAGGCGCTCAAGGGCAACGTCGAGCTGGCGGTGGACGCCCGGCTGGACGCGTAACCTCCGCCGCCGCGGCGGCCCGCCCTACCCGATCGCCAGGATCCGGCGCGGGTTCTCGATCGTCATCCGGTCGATCTCGGCTTCGGACACCCCGGCCGCCCGCAGGCGTGGCAGGAACGTCGTCTGCAGGTACGCGTAGCCGTTCCCCTCGTACCGGCGCAGCTGGCCGTTGTGGCACACGTCCAGGCTGAGCAGGACCCGGTCTCCGTGGCCGCGGTGCAGCAGCTCCAGCAGGAGCTCGACCACGCGGCCCTCGCCGTACTTCTCGGTCGGCTGGGACGACATGCCCAGGAAGTCGAACTCGATCGAGGCCCCGCGCGAGATCAGCGACAGGTAGTGGTCGAGGACCGGGTAGCTGTCCGCGTGGCCGATCACGACCCGCCCGGGATCCACGCCCTCCTCCTCGAACACCGTCAACTGCGCGGCGCCCACGTCGGACATGACGGCGTGGGTGGAGATCGCGAGACCCGTCCGGCGCGCGGCCCGGGCCACCGCCCGGTGGACCCGCTCCTCGGCCGGCGTCAGCCACGGCTTGTCGGTGCCGATCTCGCCCAGGATGCCGATGCGGATGCCCGTGTCCCCCACCCCGACGGTCGCCTCGGCCACGAGCTCCTCGGCCAGGGAGTCCGTGGACCGGCGATCGATCAGCGCCTCGACCGGGTAATAGGCGGTCCGGTACCAGCCGCCGCCCATCACGACGTGGAGCCCGCTCCGCTCGGACACGCGGCGGAGCCAGGCCGGGTCGCGCCCCACGCCCGGCAGCGTCAGGTCCGCGAGCGCGGTGCCGCCGGCGTCCCTGAACGCCCGCAGCTCGTCGAGGATCACCGGCTCGTCGCGGGTGAGCTCCCAGTAGTCCCAGCGGTCCGGGATGTGCCACAGGCTGATCTGGGTGTGCTCGTGGGGGAGGATGAATCCCAGCTCGGACGGAGGGACGGGACCCTGAACGGTCATGACGTGCGACATGCACGGATCGTAGTCCCGCCGGCGCCCGCGGATGGCGCTACCCTCTGGACAGCCACAGGAGCGACCGAATGAACGAGCGGCGGAACGAGCCGGTCAGCGGCGACATCGTTGGCGGCGGCGTCCACGTCTACGGCTGGGAATGGAACGACACGGGCGGGCCGCGCGGCCGGAGCCGCGTCCCGTGGTTCGGGGTCTTCCTGCTCGTGTTCGGGGTGTTGCTCCTGCTCCGGCAGCTGTACCCCAGCCTCGAGACCGCCGGCTCGCTGGTCTTCCTGGCCGCGGGCGTCGCGTTCCTGGTCTCGTGGCTGGTCAACCGCGGCGTCGGCTCCCTCTATCTCGGCGCCATCATCACCGCGCTGGCGGCACCCGATCTCCTGGCCGCCGCCAACGTGATCGAGGGACCTGGCGTCGGCACCCTGTGCCTCGGCCTCGCGTTCCTGTTCATCGCGCTGGTCCGCGGCGCGAGCCGCGGCGGCTGGGGCTGGCAGGGGATCCTGGGCGTGATCCTGTTCGCGATCGGCGGCTCCAGCATCGCGCTCCCCGGGTTCAACAACCTGGTCTGGCCGATCATCCTGGTGGCGCTGGGGGCGATCCTGCTGCTGCGGGCCACGCGGGCCAGGCTCTGAGTCCGCTTCTGCGTCCGCTTCTGCGTCCGCTTCTGCGTCCGGTTCTGCGTCCGCTTCTGCGTCCGCTTCTGCGTCAGGCCCTGCGGCCGGTCCTGCGTCCGGTTCTGCGTCAGGCCCGAGCGGGCGCACCCACGGTGGCGAGGGCGGCATCCAGCGCCTCGGCCAGGCCGTCCACGATGCGTGACAGCTCGGCGTCCGTGATCACGAACGGCGGGCCGAGCAGCACGATGTCCCCGTCCACGCCGTCCGCGTTGCCGCTGCCGGAGTAGAGCAGCAGGCCTCGCTCACGCGCCATCCGGACGACGGTCTCGACAACCCGGGCGGCACGCGGGTACGGCGCCCGGGTCTCCCGGTCGCGCACCAGCTCCACGCCGACCAGCAGCCCGCGGCCGCGGATGTCACCGACCGCGGGGTGGTCGCCCAGGCGGTCCCGCAGCAGTGCCAGGAGGCGCGCTCCCTTGGCCGCCGACGCCTCCACGAGCGATTCGGCCTCCAGGATCCGGAGCACCTCGCGGGCAACGGTCGCCGCCACCGGCTGGTGCGAGTACGTGAACCCGTGGACGAATCCCCCGCCCCGGGTGACCGTGTCGTACACCTCGCCCGAGGCGGCCACGAACCCGAACGGCCAGTAGCCGGACGTCGCCCCCTTCGCCGCCACGAGCAGGTCCGGACGGACGCCGAAATGGTCCATGCCGAACCAGGCCCCGGTGCGGCCGAAGCCGGTCATGACCTCGTCCGCGATCAGCAGCACGCCGTGGTTGCGGCAGACCTCGGCGATCGCGGGCCAGTAGCCGTCCGGCGGCTCGACCGCGCCCAGCGTGGCGCCCACGATCGGCTCCCCGACGAACGCCGCCACGGTTCCCGGCCCGGCCGCCGTGATCGCGCGCTCCAGCTCCTCGACCAGCGCCGCCGTGGACCCCAGCGCCTGCGACCCGGGCAGGTCGCCCCGGTACGGGTAGGCGGCGCTCACGTGGCGGAACCGGCCCAGCCAGTTCTCGTACGGGCGGCGCAGCGGCCGCCGGCCCGACAGGTCCAGCGCGCCCAGCGTGTTGCCGTGGTAGCTCCCCCACCGGGCGAACACGATCCAGCGGTCCATCTCGCCGCGCGCGATCTGCGTGGCCCGGGCGAGCTTGAGGGCGGTCTCGATCGCCTCGGAGCCGCCCGAGACCGGGTAGATCGCCGGATCGGTGACCGGCAGGTGGCGGCCCACCTCCTCCGCGTACCGTTCCAGCGGCTCCGTCGTGAAGGCGCTGCCGTGGGCGTAGCTGAGGCGCGCCGACTGGTCCGCGATCGCGTCGGCGATCTCCCGCCGGCCGTGCCCGACGTTGACGACGATCGCGCCGCCGGCCGCGTCGAGGTACTCCCGGCCGTCCGCGTCGACGATGGTGGAGCCGTGCGCCCTGACCGCCACCGGCGGGTTGGGGGACGAGGATCGGCGGAAGACACGGCCGCTCATCGGGGGTCCGGGCGCTGGAGGCTGATCACGGGTCGATTGTAATGAGCGCGGGGCGCCGCGAGGCGTGATCGGGTGCGAGCGGGACGCCCGCGGAGACCCTGGCGCCTGGACCCGCGTGGACGCGTCTAGACGACGTCTAGACGCGCCCCTTGGGCACGGTGTGCCAGTAGGTCTTGTTGAACACGATCTTGCCCAAGTGCCAGAACTGGTTCGGCTTCGGCGGCTTGGGCGGGTGATCGTAGTCGAACCGGAGCAGCGTGCCCTTGCCGTCACCGACCTCGAAGAAGCACATCACGTTGCCGGCGTAGCTCGCGTGCTTGCCCGAGGGCTGGCGCCCGAGGACCGCCGCCGCGACGCGCTCGGCCACGATCGGCGCCTCGAAGTGGGCCGTGGAGCCCGCCTTGGACAGCGGCAGGTCGGTGGCGTCGCCCAGGGCGTAGATGTTCGGGTAGCGCGGGATGTCCTCGTCGAGCTGGCCGGGCGCCGGCTTGACGACGGTCTTGACCTGGAGCGTGTGGCGGTCGGTCGGCAGCCAGCCGGACTTCGGCGCCAGGCCGGAGTCGATGACCACCTGCGCGCCCTTGTGAGGCGGCACGACGATCAGCAGGTCGTACGGGTGCTCCTCGAACGCGTCGGTGATGGCCACCTTGCGCACGGGGTCGATCTGGGCGATGCCGGCCAGGAGCTCGAGCTCGATGCCCTTCTGGTGGAAGATCGGCGTCACCATCTCGGACACGCTCTCGATCGTGAACGCCCGGTTGATCGGCGACAGGAACGTCATCTCGGTCCTGTCGCGCAGCCCGCGCTCGCGGAGCTCGGACTCGATCAGGAAGGCGACCTCGAGCGGCGCCGGCGGGCACTTGTACGGGATGCCGGCAATGCCGATGACGATCCGGCCGCCGGTGAAGGCGTCGAGGGCCTTGCGCAGCCGGAGGCTGGCCTCGGCCGTGTAGAAGTGGTGGGCCTCCTCGCCGAAGTGCTCGATCTCCTCGGGCACGATGCGGGAGCCCGTGGCGATCACAAGCTGCTCGTACCTCAGCCGCTCGCCGGAGGCGAGCTCGACGGACTGCCCGGCCGCATCGATCCGGGTGATCTCGGAGACGACGAGGTTGACGTTGGCATCGAGCAGCGACTTCTCACCGCGCTTGAGCTTCTCGGCTCGCTCGTGGCCCATCGCGATGTACATGTAGCCGGGCTGGTACGAATGCTGGCCGGTCAGGTCGACGACCGTCACCGAGGCATCGCCCTTCGCGATGGGCTTCCTGAGCTTGCGGGCGATGAGGTTGGCGGCGAGGGTGCCCCCCACCCCGCCGCCCAGGACGACGACGCGCTGCATGGCGGACCTACCGGACCTTCTCGACGATGATCTCGTCGTAGCCGTCGCGGGCGAACACGCCGATCAGCCTGTGACCGGCCTTCTCGACCCACTTGGGGATGTCGACCTTGGAGCCGCGGTCGCTGGACAGGACGGCGATCACGTCGCCGACCTCGGCCTCGCGCATGCCGCGAATGAGCTCCATCAGCGGGCCGGGGCAGAAGCTGCCGCGGGCGTCGAGGGTGACGCTGATGGGCGGGATGGCGGTCTCGGTCATTGGAACGTCCCTTCCGGGTGCTGGTGGGTTCGGTGCCGGATCAGATGAACACCGGCGAGTAGCCCTCGCCGAGGAACGACAGGTAGGTGGCCGCGCCCACGGGCTCGCCCATGCCCTCGATGAGGTCCTCGCGCTTGATGCCGAACATGTCCATCGTCATCTGGCACGGGATGAACTCGACGCCCAGGGCCTGGGCCATCTCGAGGAGCTCCTTGGGGCTCGCGACGTTGTACTGCTTGGCCAGCTTGCGCATCATCCAGGGGCCCATGCCGAGGAAGTTCATCTTCGACAGCTTCCGGTGGCTGATCCCCGGGCGCTGCATGAAGCTCATCATCTTCTGCATCCAGTTCTCGCCCGTGATCCGGCGGTCATCCCTGACGAAGGTCTGGAGGCCCCAGAAGGTGACGAACACCTTGGCCGGCATCTCCATCGCGCCGGCGGTCGAGGCGAGGATCAGGGCGGCCCAGGTCTTCTCGAGCTCGCCGCTGTAGCAGATGAACGCGACGCCCTTGGGCTTCGTCTCTCCTTCCGGCGCGGTGGCCGGCTCCGGCATCGTGGTCGGCAGGCTGGGGGCTTCGGCAACGGTCATCGGAATGTCCTACTTCTTCCGGAGGACGAAGCGGAACACGCCGCCGTCCGCCGACTGCTCGACCAAGAGGTTGCCGGTCGTCTTCGACCAGGCCTCGAAGTCCTTGACGGAGCCCGGGTCCGTGGCGACGACCTCGAGGGTCTGCCCGGACGTCAGGCCCTTGATGGCCTGCGCGGTCTTGACGATCGGCATCGGGCAGTTGAGCCCGCGCGCGTCCAGCTGCAGGTCGGTGACGGTGCTCATCGGTACTCCCTTCGGTGACTCGGGTCCATGATCCGGGTGCCTAGATGAAGACCACGTGCCCCTCGCCGGCATTGAGGTAGAAGGCGGTGACACCCTCCACGCCGTCGACGAGCGGATCGAGGTCGGACTCCTCGAGGTTGAGGATGTCCATTGACAGCGAGCAGGCCTGGATGTCGACGGAACCGAGGTCCTTGGCCTGGCGGAGGGTCTCCGCCCAGCTGGCCTGGCCGGCTTTCGCCAGGGCATCGACGGCCCTGCGGCCCGCCTCGCCCGCCTCCGGCGCCAGCCCGTGGTCGAGGCCGATCTTCGCCCTGGTGAACGCGTCGAGCGCCCAGTACTGGAGGAAGATGTTCACGGGCTTGCCGAGCGCCGCGGCGCCGGCGGTCAGGACCGCGGCGGCCTGCAGCTTGTCGTCGGTGCCCGAGAACAGGACCAGGTTGAGGGGTTCGTCCATGAAGAGATCCTCGTTCCGCTACTGGAGCTCGATGAGCTCGCCGACCGACTGATCGACGATCGACAGCCGCCCGAGCCGGGCGAGCCGCCGCTTGAGCACGCCGCGCATCACCTCGCACGCCACGACCACGTCCGGGTCGCTCAGGCGGTACCGGACCTCGCGGCCGTCGCGCTCGGCGTCCACGAGGCCGGCCGCCTTGAGCACGGCGAGGTGCTGGGAGATGTTCGGCTGGCTGGCGCCCAGCTCCTCGGCGAGCCGTCCCACCTCGCACGGCCCTTCGGCGAGGCGATGGATGATCTCGAGCCGCCGAGGGCTGGCAAGGGTCTTGAGGACCTCTGCCTGGAGTGTCGTGATCTCGTCCATGGCCACATCATCGGCATATGCGCACGTGCGCATGAGTGCCGGGAGTCACATCCTGGCGGGCCGGTCGGCCGGGGGCGTGGGCCGGTCGGCTCAGGACCGACGGGGGATCAGACCGGTGCCAACGTCGTGCGCGCCACGCACGGATTCAGGGCGGTTCCGTCGCGATCGTGCGTGCCGCGCACGGCGGATGCACGCCGCCGGGGTCTGGCGGGCCGTCCGGAGCGATGCCCGTGCGTGCCACGCACGGCGGCGACAGCCGGGCACAGATTCCGTGCGTGCGACGCACCGGCGAGGGGCGCGGTGCGGGGCGGGGCGGGCGGTGCGGGGCGGGGCGGGCGGTGCGGGGCGAGGCGGGGCGGCTCAAGGTGCGAGTTCGAGCCTGTGCGCGTCACAGGCGTTGGTGGCCGATGGCCCGCCGACGCTGCGCGAATGCGGCCAGGGGAGAGGCCCGGCGAAGGGCAGCTGTCGTCGGGGCCGAAGCCGTTGCGCCGCGATCACCGTGCCGCCAACGGGCCATCCGCCCCGGTTGACCCCGACGGATGCCACTCGCCGGTGACGAGTCCGTCGTGCATGCTCGGTTCCGGATCGGACGCCCGGAACCCCAGGCTCCGGGGCGGACCGCCCCGGAAGGAGGCGCGCCATGGCCGTCGAAATCCCCAGGATCGCGGGCCCCCACGCGGGTCTCCTGGACTGGCTCGCCGGGCACCATGTCGAGTACGAGCTGCACGAGCATCCCGAGACATTCACCGCCGAGGCCACCGCCCGCGCCGAACACGTGGACCCGCGGCGGTTCGCGAAGGTCGTCGGCGTGGCCACCAACGACGGTCGGCGTGCCCTGCTCCTGGTGGACGCCCCCGATCACGTGGATCTCGGGAAGGCCCGCCGGATCCTTGGCGCCGCGGACGTCCGCCTCCTGGCCGAGGCCGAGCTCGCGACCCTCGCGCCCGAATGCGACGCCGGCACGATCCCGCCGGTCCCGGACCTGCTCGGGCTGCCCGTCTACGCCGACTTCGCCCTGCGCGAGGTCCCGGTGCTCTCGTTCCACGCCGGGAGCCACCGGTTCACGGTCCACGTGGACCGGATCGCCTGGGAGCGGACATCGGGGATCGCCTACGCGGACATCGCCCAGGAAGACGACACGCCCGCGTGGGCTCGCTGACCGGAGGCCACCATGCACGCGCGAACCGCTGAGGTCGCCACCACGCTCGTCTGGATCGATAGCGAGGAGGCGATCATCGTGCGCTGGGCCGACCGGGCCACCGTGGACCGGGTCCGGTCCGACGTGCCGGGAAAGCACCGCTCGTCCGGGCACCTGCGTTACGACCCGTCCTTCCGCCACGGCGGCGGCGGGAGCGGGGCCAGCGCCGAGGCGGCCGAGCGCGCGCGCCGGGACCACCTGCGCCTGTTCCTGGAGGACGTCGCGGAACACGTCCCGGAGGGGGACGACGTGACCGTCGTGGGGCCGGGGATCGTGCGCGAGCGCTTCGAGCGCAACCTGCGAGCGGACGATCGCCGCCATGGCCGTCGACGGCACGTCCACTCCGCGGCCGCGGAACGGCTGACGGAGCAGGAGCTCGTGGCCCGCGTCCGCGAGCTCGCCGGCGATGCGCCCGCGCGGCTGGGACTGGGCGAATAGCCGCCGGGCCGCCGGTCGGCGCGTCAGCCGGCCGCGTCAGGATGACCGGCCCGCCCGGAGGTGACTCTTCGGCCCTCCCGGAACCGGTATCGGCGGCCCATCCTCGGGGTCGGAGGTGCCTGTATGGCCATGTCCACGCCGCTCGTTGACGCCCCACTCCGGCGCTTCGAGGGTGGTCCCCCGGCGTTCGTGCCGGTGCTCGTCGCAAGCGAGCTGTGCAAGGGATGCTCCCTGTGCGTCGACGTCTGTCCCCCGCACGTCCTCGCCCTCGACGTGAGCATGGTCAACGCGATGGGCCACCATCCCGTCCAGCTGATCGACCCCGGCGGCTGCACGAGCTGCGCGAAATGCGCGCGGGTCTGCCCGGACGCCGCGCTCACGATCTTCGTCCCAGCCAGGGGGGCCTGACCGATGGCCGTTCTCGATCATCCCGCGGGCGCCGACAGGGCGTCCGTCATCGCCTCGCCGCCCGGGACCGGCGGCGAGGCGACCTCCGCTCCCGAGCGCGTCCTGATGAAGGGCAACGAGGCGATCGCCGAGGCCGCGATCGCCGCCGGATGCGACGCCTACTTCGGGTATCCGATCACGCCCCAGGCCGAGCTCCTCGAATGGATGGCGCGCCGGATGCCCGAGGAGGGCCGCGTGTTCGTGCAGGCGGAGAGCGAGCTCGCCGCGATCAACATGGCGCTGGGCGCCTCCGCGGCGGGGGCGCGGGTCATGGTCTCCAGCTCCAGCCCGGGCATCAGCCTGATGGCAGAGGCGATGTCCTACATGGCGGGCTCGCGGCTGCCAATGGTGCTCGTCAACGTCATGCGCGGCGGACCCGGGCTCGGCAGCATCGGCGCCTCGCAGGGCGACTACTTCCAGGCGACGAAGGGCCACGGCCACGGCGACTACCGCGTGCCGGTCCTGGCGCCCTCGTCCATCGCGGAGGCCATCGACCTCGTCGGAGATGCGTTCGTGCTGGCGGAGCGCTACCGGACGCCGGTGATGATCCTCGCGGACGGGACGCTGGGCCAGGCGATGGAGCCCATCGTGCCCCAGTTCCGTCCGGTCCCCCGGACGCCGGCGGACTGGGTCGCTGGAGGGCGCCGAGGACCGCGCCCCGAGGGTCCTCAAGTCGCTGCACCTCAAGCCCGAGGACCTGGAGCGGCACAACGACGTGCTCCAGGCGGTGTACGCCGAGATCACCGCGCATGAGCAGCGCTGGGCCGGACAGGCGCTGGAGGACGCCGAGGTCGTGCTGGTCGCCTACGGCACCGCGGCCCGGGTCGCGCGGACGGCCGTGGAGCGGGCGCGCCAGGAGGGCCTGCGGGCCGGCCTGTTCCGGCCGATCACGCTGTGGCCGTTCCCGGCCAAGGCACTCCGGGAGGCGGCCACCGGGTCCCGCGCCGTGCTGGCGGTCGAGCTGTCCGCCGGCCAGCTGGTCGAGGACGTCCGGCTGGCGATCGAGGGCTCGGTGCCGGTGTTCCACCATGGCCGCACCGGCGGCATGGTGCCCAGCCCGGACGAGGTGGTGGCCGCGATCCGAAAGGCCTGGGCCGTGACGCCGGAGACGGCGCCCGCGGCGGGAGGTGTGCGATGACGATGACGCCCCGGGCCGGGCGGCTCCCGCTTCCGCAGCCGGCGACGGGTGGCTCCGACGCGCCGGCCGCCCCTCGCACGATCTACCGCCGGCCGTCGATCCTGTCCACGCAGCCCACCAGCTACTGCCCGGGCTGCGGGCACGGGATCGTGCACCGGCTGGTGGCCGAGGTGCTGGAGGAGATGGGCGTGGAGGGCCGGACGATCCTCGTCGGATCGGTCGGCTGTGCCGTGTTCGCATACGACTACCTGCGCCTCGACGCCGTCGAGTCGCCGCACGGCCGGGCGGCCGCCGTCGCGACCGGCGTCAAGCGCGTCCGGCCGGACCGGGTGGTGTTCACCTACCAGGGCGATGGGGACCTCGCCGCCATCGGCACCGGGGAGATCATGCACGCGGCCGCGCGCGGCGAGCGGATCACCGTGATCTTCGTCAACAACGGGATCTACGGCATGACCGGCGGCCAGATGGCCCCGACCACGCTGCCGGGCCAGAAGACGACATCGAGCCCGCTCGGGCGGGACACCGCCACCCAGGGCTATCCGCTGCCGGTGACCGAGCTGCTGTCGCTGCTGCCGGGCGTCCAGTACGCGGCCCGCGGCGCCATCTGCGACCCGGGGGCCATCGGCAAGACGAAGGCCATGATCCGGCGCGCCTTCGACGTCCAGCTCGAGGGCAACGGACTCGGGATCGTGGAGGTGCTGTCCACCTGCCCGGTGGGCTGGGACATGACCCCGACCGAGGCCATGGAGCGGGTGGCCACCGAGGTGATGGCGTACTACCCGACGGGCCTGTTCGTGGACCGCGCGAAGGGCATCTCCCAGGCGATGCCCGCGCCGGCCGGTCGCCGCGCGCCGGGCGCGGTCCCCAGGGACCCGGAGGTGTGACCATGGAACGCTCCACGATCTTCGCGGGGTTCGGCGGCCAGGGCATCCTGTTCGCCGGCAAGGTCCTGGCCGAGGCGGCAATGCTCGAGGGCCGCGAGGTCCTGTGGATCCCGTCCTACGGCCCCGAGATGCGCGGCGGGACCGCGTCCTGCACGGTGATCGTCGCGGACCGCCAGATCGGGTCGCCGATCGTCGATCGGGCCGACCACGCGGTGGTCCTCAACCCGCCGTCGATGGCGAAGTACGCACCGCTGGTGGCCCGGGACGGGCTGCTGGTCGTGAACACGACGCTGATCGAGGCGGAGCCCGACCGCGACGACATCGAGGTGCTGTCCGTCCCGTGCACGGGGCTCGCGCGGCAGGCCGGCGACGACAAGCTGGTCTCGGTGGTCGCGCTGGGCGGGCTGGTGGGCCGGCGGCGGTTCGTGGAGCCGGAGAGTGTCCACGCGGCGTTCGCGCGGCTTCTCGGGTCGAAGCACCCGGAGATGATCGCCCTGGACGTCGCCGCGTTCGATGCGGGCTACGAGGCTGGGCTGGAGCGGGTCATCGCGTAGCCCGGGCGGAGCGGCCCGTGGCTCAGCGCTCGGTGCACGACAGGCAGGGGTCGATCGACAGCAGGATGATGGGCACGTCCGCCATCTGCGAGCCGGGCAGCATCTGGAGCACGGCCGGCAGGTTGGCGAACGTCGGCGTCCGGATCCGGACGCGGGCAGGCTCGCGGCGGCCGTCCGCGGCGAGGTAGTAGAACAGCTCTCCGCGCGGGGCCTCCACCCGGGACACGGCCTCGCCGCGAAGCACGGTCGGCACCCGTGCCGCCAGCGGCCCCGGGGCACCCGCCAGCAGCTCGAGGCACGTCCGGCAGAGCGCGATCGACTGGCGGATCTCGCGCCAGCGGACCGCCACCCGCGCGAGCGCGTCGCCGGCTTCGCCCATCTCCGGCACGACCGACAGCTCGTCGTAGGCCGCGTACCGGGTCAGCCGGACGTCGCCCGGAACCCCGGAGGCGCGTGCCGTGGGTCCCACGACGCCGAGCCCGATCGCGTCGGCACGCGGGAGCGCTCCGATCCCGGCGAGCCGGCCGGTCACCGCCTCGCTGTCGAACACGAACGGCGCCAGCTCGTCGAGCCCCGCCTCGGCGCGATCCAGACCCGCCCGTACGACCGGCATGAGCGGCGCAGGGATGTCCCGCCTGACGCCCCCGAGTGCGACGACGCCGAGGATCACCCGGTTGCCGGCGGTCGCCGCGAACAGGTCCAGGATCCCCTCGCGGATGCGCCAGCAGCTCTGGAACAGCGCCTCGAACCCGATGGCGTCCGCTGCCAGGCCGAGCCACAGCAGGTGCGAGTGGATCCGGCTGAGCTCGAACCACAGGGTGCGCAGCAGGCGGGCGCGGCGCGGGACCTCCACCCTCGCGAGGGTCTCGACGGCCTGGGCATATGCCACCGCGTGGGCCACCGAGCAGATGCCGCAGATCCGTTCCAGCAGCAGCACGTCCTCGGCGAACGTCCGCCGCTCGGCCTCGGCCTCGATCCCACGGTGGACGTAGCCCAGACCCACCGCGGCTTCGCGGACGACCTCGTCCTCGAGGACCAGCTCGAGCTGGATCGGCTCGGCGAGGACCGGGTGCTGCGGACCGAACGGGACGATGGTGGTCGGCATCAGCGTGACCTCCCGGCGTCGGCAGCCGGCGGTCGCCACGGCAGGCCGCCGTCCCGACCACCACGAGGACGGGCCTCGGGGCCGTCGAAGTCGCGGTACAGGCGGCCGCGGTAATCGATGCGCATGCCCTGGACGCGCAGCCCGTGCAGCTCCTGGATCTCGTTCTCGACCAGGAAGGCCGCCGGGTACGACGCGTCGATCGCGGGCAGGGCCTCGCCCGTCGCCAGCTCGAGGCGGAGGTGGCGGAGCCGGCCCTCACGCTCGAAGTGGTAGACGACCGTCCAGCCGTCGGCGCGGTTCACGCACGACGCCGTGACGAGCCGCCAGCCCTCGGCGCGCAAACGCCCGGCCTGCGCGCGCAGCCGCGTGCGCGAGACGGGCTCGCAGTCAGCGAGCATGCCCATCGGTCCACTCCCGGGCCGTTGCAGGCCCAGCCATCGTCCCGCCGCGGGTCGACGTCCCGTCGCGGGTCGACGTCCCGCCGCGGGTCGATGCCCTGTCGCGGGTCGACGTCCCTTCGCTGGTCCGCGTCCCGTCGCGGGTCGACGTCCCGTGCTCGACGCCCACCCTGATGACCCGGCCCTCATCGGACGCCGGCGGGCCGGTCACGAGCGACCGCCGGCCCGGCCCCCCGATCGCCGGTCGCGTGGGCCGGGGTGCCGCCAGTGCCGGGACGGCCGCCAGGATGCCGTCAAGGATCGCCGGCGGCGGCGGCGGGCAGCCGGGGACGAACACGTCGACCGGCACCACCTCGCCCACGCCGCCGAGCACGTTCGGCGCGCCGCGGAACACGCCCCCGTGCGCTGCGCACGAGCCCACCGCGACGACGGCCCGCGGCTCCGACATCTGGGCGAAGACGGCACGCAGCGCGGCCGCGTTGCGCCGGTTCGCGGGACCGGTCACGACCAGCAGATCGGCCTGCCGCGGGTCACCGACGTTCACGACCCCGAACCGCTCGGCGGAGTAGCGCGGTGTCAGGACATCCAGGATCTCGATGTCACAGCCGTTGCAACCGCCGCAGCCGAAATGCACCAGCCATGGCGACCGGACCCGCGACCGGTGGATCCAGGCACCGGCGACCCGACGGGCGAGGACCAGGGGACGCGTCACGGCAGGCCTCCTCCGGCCGCGAGCCTCGCCGTCGCCAGCGCGATGATGCCGGCGGTCCCGCCCACGCCCCAGGCCGCCGCCAGCATCGTGCGCCAGGTCGCCCGCGGCAGGGCATTGTCGGCGACGACCACGACCGCGTACGTGACGACCACCAGCGCGACGGCGACGACCGGGACCCGGAACGCCCCGAGCAGGATCAGCACCAGCACGAGCGCCGTCACGTACCAGTGGCCGAGCTCGGCCAGCGCCAGCCAGCGGCCCGCCATCTCGGTGGTCGATCCCTTGACCAGCTCCTGGTGGGCGTGGTCGGAGCTCGCCAGGTCGAACGGGGACTTGCGCAGGGTCGCGGCGAGGGCGACCGCCAGCGTCACTCCGAGTGTCGGCACGGCGGGGAGCGGCGGCGCCACGGCCGCGACGGTGTTCGCCGCGAACGACCCGGCGACGGCGGCGTAGGACAGGACGGCCAGGACCAGCAACGGCTCGATCGCCACCAGGAGCACGACCTCGCGCATCGCCCCCAGCTGGGCGTACGGGGACTCGACGGCGGCGGCCGCCAGGATGAACGCCACTTCCGCCATCCCGAGGACGAGCACGGCCACGAGCAGGTCGCCGCCACCCAGCGCGAGGGCCACCGCCCCCGCGGCGAGGATGACGTGGGCGACCAGCAGGCCGGCCGCCACGCGATCGGGCGCCGGGCCGGTCTTCGCCAGCAGCTTCGTCAGGTCGTACAGCGGCTGCAGGACCGGTGGTCCGGCCCGCAGCTGCATGGCCGCGGTCGCCTTCCGGTCAAGCCCCAGCACGACCCCGATCGCGAGCGGCACCAGCAAGGTGCCCAGCAGGGCAAGGACGAGGCGCACCGGCAGGTCGGCGCTCATGTGCCCACCCGCCCGGACGCGAGCAGCGCGGACGCGAGCCCGGCACCGACGACGAGCGCGACGGCCGCCCAACCGATGACCATGGCCACGGTCGCCGCCTCCAGGCCGCGGGAGGCGGACGATGGCACCGGACCGGCCGCGGCTCCCCAGTAGAACCCGCCGCTGCGGGCGTTCACGGCCGCCCCGCGCGGGCCGTGGAAGGCGGTGAGGACAGCGCCGCGGCGGTCCAGCGTCGCCCCCGACAGGTACGGCGGTGGAGCCACACGCGCGGTCCGGCGAGCCACGATGACGGCCGCGGCGACGGCCACCAGCAGGAGCGCCGCGATGATCGGGACCGCGAACCCGCCGCCGGGCAGGAGGATGGACCAGCCCGCCGCGAGCCCCGGCGATGTCCCGAACGCGACCTCGGCGGCCGGATCGCCCAGCAGCGACGTCACGGGGGCGGCCAGCAGGACGCCGCCGATGGAGACCACGGCCAGCGCGACGATCGCGGCGGCGGATGAGCGCGGGACGCGGCCGGCGGCCTCGACCGGCAGCAGTCGACCGGGTCGCCGGACGATGAGGCGGGCGGTCACGACCGTCCACAGCGCCACGCCGGCCGTGGCACCCGCCGCCAGCAGCACGCTGAGCACGACATCGCGCACGCCCAGCTCCAGGACCGCCCACTTGGCGACGGCCGTTCCGAACGGCGGCAGCGCGAGCGCGGCCGCGGCCACCAGCAGCGGCGCCGCCAGCCAGGGCCGGCGGCGGGCGATCCCGACCAGCTGCTCGAGATCGCGGGTCCCACCGACCTGCTCGATCATGCCCACCGCCAGGAACGCCAGGGCCTTGGCGGCGGCGTGGAACACCAGCAGCGTTACGCCGGCGGCCAGCGCGGCCGGTGAGCCCAGGCCCGCGGCGGCGGCCATCAGCCCGAGGGTGGAGATGGTCGACAGGGCGAGGATCCGCTTCAGGTCGCGGTCGCGGAGCGCGAGCAGCGCCGTCCACGCGAACGTCACGCCACCCAGGCCGGCCAGCGCCGGTCCCAGCAGCCCGTCGGCGGCGATCGCGGGCGACAGCCGGAACATCAGGTAGGAGCCGGCGTTGACCATGGTCGACGCGTGGAGCAGCGCGGACACGGGAGCGGCTGCGACCATCGCGCCCAGCAGCCAGGGGTGGAACGGGACCAGCGCCGACTTGACCGCGGCCGCGGCGATCGCGCACGCGAGGCAGATCGGGAGCCAGGCGATCCCCGGGCCGCGGGCACCGCCTGCCGCTCCCAGGATCGACGACAGGCGCGCGTCGGGACCGGCCGCGACGAGCGCCAGGGCCAGCGCCGCGCCACCGCCGAGGTTGTACAGCAGGGCCCGGTCCGCGGCGACCTTCGCCGGCTCGTCGCCGTCGAACCGGATGAGCACGAAGCTGCACAGGGTGGTGACCTCCCAGCCGACGGTCAGCAGGCGCAGGTCGTCCGCCAGCACCAGCAGCTGCATCGCGGCGAGGAACAGGAGCAGCCAGGCCAGGAACGGGGCCGTCCGCCGGGCGGGCAACCCGCGATGCGCAAGGTGCCCCGGCTCGTAGCCGACCGCGTACACCACGATCAGCCCGCCCACCCCCACGACGACCAGCACCAGCGTCGCGGCCAGCGGGTCCAGGATCAGCGAGCCGTCGGTCGGCCCGTCCGCGACCATCCCTCTTGCGGAGGCTGCGGAACCGCCGGGCCAGCCGACCACCGCGCCGGCCACCGCGAGCGCCAGCGCCGTGAGCGCGAGCCCGACGAGCGCCGGCCGCCGGCGACGCATGGCGATCGCGACGAACAGGACACCGAGCGCCACCGGCAGCAGGGTCCAGGCGATCCCGGCCACGGGCCGGACCGGATCGAGGACTCCGAGGGAGAGCGAATGGCGGCCCGCCACCCCGATGACGGGGCGAGCGACGAGGAGCGCGGCCACGCCCAGCCCGGCCAGGGCGACGGTGAGGATCGTCGCAACGCCGACGACACGTGCCCGCGCCGTGACGACGGGCAGCGTGACGAAGGCGGCACCCGCCAGCGGGGCGCCGAGCGCCAGCGCGAGCGCGAACGAGGGATCGTCCATCGCGACGCACCACCCGACGTCGCAGCACCCCTCCCCTGCGACACGTCGACCCTATCGCTCGCTGCGTCGAGCCGTCAGTGCCGATCGTTGCCAACGGCGGGACCCGCGGCCCGGGTCGGCCTCCAGGGCGGGCGCCGGCCGGCCTGTCAGCAGCGCCTCAGACGCCGGACGCGTCTCCCGGCGTCGCCGATCCCGGGGTCGCGTCGGCCGGGGGCTCGTCACCGGACGGGGCCGACATCGCCCGCACGAGGTCCGACGTCGAGACCACGCCGATCGGCAGGGTCTCGTCCTCGTCCGCCACGACGACCAGCCGGTGCACGTGGTGGCGCTCCATCTTGCGGGCCGCCAGCGTGAGCTGGGCATCGCGGTGGACCGTGAGGGCCGGGCTGGTCATGAGGTGCTTCACGCGCAGGCCGGGCCAGTTCGTCCACAGGTACTCGGTCGCGCGGGCCCGCAGGAGGTCCGTCTGGCTGATCACGCCGACGAGCGAGCCGGCGCCGTCGACGACGGGGAGCCCGTGGACCTGGTGGCCGTCCATGAGCTTCGCCGCCTCGGCGAGCGGGGCATCCGCCCGGACAACGACCGGCTCGATGGCCATCAGGTCGCCGACCAGGCGCGGGGCGTTGGACGGGGTGACGTTCACGCGTGTTCCTCCACCGGCACGTGCGTCAGGCGCGACAGCTCGGACTCGATCGCCGCCTGGAACGCCGGCATGTTGAGACGCACGGACCGCGACAGCGGCCGCCCGTAGCCGAACCGGCGCCCGCCGATCCCGATGAACGACCCGTCCGGCAGGCCACCGGGGCGCATCACCTCGGCCAGCCCGAGGACCTGGTCCACGGGCAGCTCGTGGGACGAGCGCGGGGTCGGCGCCTCCGGGTCCCCGACGATCTGGCGAATCGACAGGGTCACGACGTGACCCGGGGCGATCCCCACGGCGGCGTCCACGACGACCGCGATCTCGCCGTCCGGCACCTCGATCAGGTCCTCGACCCGCAGGTGGCCACAGCGACGCACCTCCAGGCGCTCGAGCATCGCCGGGGGCAGGGACGGCAGCAGCGTCGCGATGGCGCTGAGCGCGGCGCCGTCGTCGCCGCGATCCGCGTTCCCGCACACGAGCAGTCGGACGGACGGCGGAGCGAGCTGGGTCATCCGATCCCCTCCTCTGCCCCCGCGTCCACGACCCGAAGGTCGAGGAAGTGGGTGGCGCAGCTGATGCACGGGTCGTACGCGCGGATCAGCATCTCGAGCCGGTGCGTCGCCTCGGCGTGAGGCAGGTCCAGGACGCTCGGCGCAAACGCCGCAAGGTCGGCCTCGATGGCCCCCTGGTTCTGGCTGGTGGGTGGAACGATCTGGGCGTGGACGACATGTCCCCGTTCGTCCACCTCGTACCGGTGGTGGAGGAGGCCGCGCGGGGCCTCCGTGGACCAGGCGGCTACGCCGGGCCGCGGCGTGAACGCGACACGCGGCTCGGACGGCGGCTGGTACCCGTCGATGAGGTCGCGCGCCTCGGCGCACGCGTGCAGGAGCTCCACCGCTCGCGCGACGATCGAGCGGTGGATGTTGACGCGGATCTGGTCGCGAAGGCCGGTCTCGGCCAGCGCCTCCGCCGCGAGCGGGTGGAGCTGGTCGGCCGCGAGCGCGATGCGCGCCGTGGGCCCCAGCAGGTAGACCCGGCCGTCATGGGTCCGCGCGTGGAGCGCGTTCGTCCCCTCGAGCTGATGCTCCTCGAACGCGTCGCGCCACGCGCCCGGCGCGAGGTCAAGGCCGTCGCTGGACACGATCCGCCCATCGTTGAAGGGGTACTCGTCCGGGTGCCGCATCGCGACCAGCGGCTGCGGGTGGTCGAGTTCCGGGGGATCCCAGGACGCGACGAGCCGCACGGTCTCCCGGGCCTGCGCGACGGCCGTGTCCAGGGCCCGCCGGACGTCGTCCAGGTCACCGCGGCGCGGCGCCCGGGAGAACCCGCCGACGCGCACGGACACCGGGTGGACCGGCCGCCCGCCCAGCGCCGCGATCAGCTGGTTGCCGACCCGCTTGATCGCCAGCCCCTGCTCCACCACGGCGCGGTGGTCGGCCGCCATGGCGAGGGCGGACGGATAGCCCAGGAAGTCCGGGGCGTGCAGCAGGTACACGTGCAGCGCATGGCTCTGGATCCACTCGCCGCAGTACAGGACCCGGCGCAGCGCCCGCACGGACGGGTCGACCTGGATCCCGTACAGGTCCTCGAACGCGTGCACCGCGGACATCTGGTACGCGATCGGGCAGATGCCGCAGATCCGCGCCACGATGTCGACGACCTCGTCGCCGGTCCGACCCACGACGAGCCGCTCGAAGTAGCGCGGCGCCTCGAAGATCCGCAGCCGAGCCTCCACGACCTCGGTGCCGCGCACGCGCAGCTGGAGCGTGCCCTCGCCCTCGACCCGGGTCAGGTAGCCGACCTTGAACTCGCGCTCGGCGCCCGGCGCGGCGACCGTCAGCGTCCCGCCGTCATCGCCGTGCATTGCCGGCTCCTTCCGCCGTTGCCGTCTCCGTCCCCGTCCCGTCCCTGGTCATGCCTGGCGGGCCACCGTACGCCCCGACCACCGCGCGGAACGGCCCGGACCAGCCGGTGAAGCCCGCGAACAGCCGGCTGACGTCCTCGCCCTCGCGGCCGCCCTGCGCGAACGTCCGGCCGAGGCTGGCCGCGTTCGCCTGCTCCTTCGGCCCGTAGCAGCCGTAGCAGCCGCGGCCGAACCGCGGGCACAGCGCTCCGCAGCCGCTCCGGGTCGCCGGCCCGAGGCACGGGATGCCCTGGGACACCATCACGCACACCACGCTCCGGCGCTTGCACGCGAGGCACACGGACTCGTCGCGGATCTGGGGCCGCCGGCCGACGGCCACCGACACCAGGAGCTCGCGCAGCTGTTCCGCGCTGATCGGGCAGCCGTGGAGCTCGGCGTCCACCTCGACGTGCTCGGAGATGGGCGTGGCGGTCGCCAGCGACTCGACGTACTCCGGGTGCGGGTAGACCGCGGCCCGGAAGGCGTCGTGATCCGACCAGTTGCGCAGCGCCTGGATCCCCCCGTAGGTGGCGCACGCCCCGATCGTCACCAGCCGCTTCGCCTGCTTGCGCAGCTCGACGATCTCGGCCGCCTGGTCGGGCGTGCTCACCGACCCCTCGACCAGGAGCACGTCGTAGGGGCCGGCCGACCGGCTGGAGCTGGCCTCCGGGAACTCGACGATCTCGAACCGCTCCGCGAGGTGGAGCAGCTCGTCCTCGAGGTCCAGGAGCGTCAGCTGGCAACCGTCGCAGGACGCCATCTTGACGATGCCGACACGAAGCCTGGGTCGGGCGGCGGTGGCCGGCATCAGATGCCCTCCCTGCCGAAGATGTCGCCCAGCTGGCTGAGCGCGAACACCGGGCCGTCCCTGCACACGAACAGGCGGCCCATCTGGCAATGGCCGCACAGGCCGATGCCGCATTGCATGTGGCGCTCGAGCGTGACGAAGATCCGGTCGGGAGCGAGGTCGCGCGCCTCGAGCGCCTCGACCGTCGCCTCCATCATCCGCTCCGGGCCGCACACGAACGCCAGCGAGCGGCTGCCGTCCCAGGTCGCACGGTCGAACAGGTGGGTCACGACACCGACCGGGCCCGACCACTCCTCGCCGGCGCGGTCCACCGTGAGCTGGACGTCGAGGTCACCCCGGGCGGCCCAGCCGCGCAGCTCTTCCTGGAACAGCTGGTCGGCGGGGGTCCGCGCGCCGTAGTACAGGCGAATGGCGTCGAAGCGGTCCCGCTGCGCGAGCAGTCCGTCGATCAGCGGCCGCAACGGCGCGAGGCCGATGCCGCCGGTGACGATGACCACGTCGTGTCCCATCGCGCGCTCGATCGGCCAGGAGCTGCCCAGGGGTCCACGCAGGCCGATCTCGTCGCGCGGCCCGAGGCCGGTGAGCGCCGCCGTGGCCGGTCCCGCGGCGCGGATCGTGAGCTCGATCGTGTCGCGGCCGAAGCGCGAGATGGAGATCGGGAGCTGCGGGAACGACGGCAGGTCCACCATCGCGAACTGGCCGGGCTCGCCGGCCAGGAACGGCGCGTCCACGTCGCCGATCGTGAGCGTCGTGACGTCCGCCGTCTCGGAGCGCACCCCCAGGATGCGACCGGTGACGTACGAGCCCGGGGTGGCGGCGACGGGCCGCGGCTTCACCGGCTCCGGCCGGGGGGCCAGCGGCGGCGCGATCGCCAGCAGCTCGGCGCGGACGTCGATGCCCACCGGGCACCAGGTGATGCACCGTCCGCAACCCACGCACCCGAAGCTGCCGAACTGGTCGACCCAGGTGGCGAACTTGTGCGTCAGCCACTGCCGGTAGCGGTCCCTCGGACGGCTGCGGAAGTTGCCGCCGGCGACCCTCGCGAAGGCCGCCGTGAAGCACGAATCCCAGACCCTCTCCGACGTCGCGACCTGCCCGTCGAGGTCGGACTGCTGGATCACGCTGTTGCAGAAGCAGGTCGGGCAGACCATCGTGCAGTTCGCGCACGAGAGGCAGCGGTCGGCGATCTCGGCCCACCGGGGGCTGTCGAACTGGGCCATCAGGCGGTCGTGGAGCCCGGCGGTCGGGACCGGGTCGCCCATCGTGTCCGCGACCGCGGCCACGGCCTCGGCCGCCGTCGACACCTGGGCGGTGTCCGCGGCCCGCACGGGCAGGCGGGCGATCAGGTCCGCGCCATCCGGCGACCCGACGCGGACCACGAACCCGTCGTCCAGCTCGGTGAGGGCGAGATCGTAGCCGCCGCGGACGTCCGGCCCGGTGTCCATCGACGTGCAGAAGCAGGTCGACGACGCCGTGGTGCAGTTGACGGCGATGACCAGGGCGTTGCCGCGCCTGGCGCGGTAGTCCTCGTCCGTGTAGGGACCACCCAGCAGGACCCGGTCGTGGATCCCCATCGCCGCCAGCTCGCAGGGACGAACGCCGAGGAACGCGAGCCGCGGCGGGTCGAGCGGCACGGGCTCGAACGAGACGGACCTGCCGTCGCGGCGCCCGACGTTGAGCGACACCGGCGACGGGAACGTCCAGCGCTTGGGACTGATGGGGCCGACCGTGTACCCGAACACCCGGCGGTCGGGGCGCCGCACGAGCGCGTAGTGGCCGGGCGCCTGCTCGTCGCCGACGCCGGCCGGCAGTTCGTCCGCCGACTGGATCTCCGCATAGACGATGGCGCCGTCGGACACCGTCGGGCCGATCACCGTGCGACCGTCCTGGCGGAGGATGTCGATCAGCACGCCCAGGTTCGCCCGGGCGAGGAACCACGCACCGCGGCCCAGGGCGGGCTGTGCCGTGGCCGGCGAGCCGGTCGCCCGGGTGATGCCGCCGGCCGCGGGGTAGGGCGCGTACGGGGTACCTTCGCCGGTCACCACGGCTGGATCTCCTGGCGGCCCCACTCCTCGCGGGCGAACAGGTCGAGCAGCTGCATCCGGGTCGCGGCCAGCCGCCGGCCCACCGCCTGGAGGATCCGCGGATACACGGACGCCGCCAGCGCGTGGTCCGAGCGGAGGAGCACCCTGAGCCGCTCGCCGGGCAGCTCCAGCAGGCGCACGGGCTCGATCGCGACCGCGTTGGCCGTCGCGCGATGGGGCGGCACCACGGCGGACCAGCCGACGATGTCGCCGGGCTCCACGGTCAGGATCGTGACCATGCCCCGCTCCGGGACGAGCATCCGCAGCGCGACGCGGCCGGAGAGGACGATCGCGAACGCCTCGGTGATGACGCCCTCCCGGGTCAGCTCGGTCCCGACCGGAGCCTCCCGGAACTCGGCGATCCCGGCGAGCCTGGCCACGGCCTCGGGCGAGAGGCCCGCGCCGAACCAGGACGCGCTGAGCGCCGCGATCGGATCAGCGGTGGAGGCGGGGGGCATCGGGAGCGACATCGAGGATCGACCTCACGTGCGGTCGGGTCGGCTCGCGCGAACGGGTCTCACGCTCCGGGCCCGCAGGCTCATGCTCTGCGCCGGGCCACCCGGGCCGGGAGTGCCGTCGGTCGCCGGGCTACCGGGCCGGTCGGCCGCGGGTCCCTGCCGGACGGCCCGAGGAACCCGGGCCGGGTGTCGGACGACGCGTGCGCGGGGCGGCCCCGCAGCGGCGAGCGGCTGCCCGGGCAAGCCGGTCAGCCCAGGCGGCGGAGGCGGGCGATGAGGTCCGCCTCGTCGAACGGACCCTCGACCGGCTCCTCGCGGATCGCCTCCGGGTGGTGGCCGATGGCGACGATCTCGCGCTCCAGGGCGGTCCGCAGATCCTCCGCGCCCAGGACCAGCACGCGGTCCACGTCGCCGATCCCACGGGCGATCTCGGCCAGCGCGGGCGCGGTCTCGGTGGGGACGTGCGGGATCGGTAGCTCCAGGGCGGCGGGCTCGCCCGTGCCCGAGCCGCGGACGATCATCGCCCGTCCCGGCTCGATCCAGACCACCGCGTTCACACCGGGGCCGGCGCGATGGCTCACCGGGCGGGTGCGGGTCGTACCGTGCATGGCTGCTCTCCTTGGGACGTGTTCATCGTCGGCTGGAACGGGCCCCGGTTCGCCTGCCGTTCGTCCCGATCGCGGTACCCGCCGGTCCACCGGTTACGGGACCGGTCCCGGGCGATCCTTGCCCGGCGGGCCAGTCGCCGTGGACGGCGGGCCAGTCCTGCCCGGCGGGCCAGTCGCCGTGGACGGCGCCGACAACGGCGCTACGCTGCCGGCATGCGTGCGATGGTCCTCGAGCGGCCGGGTCCGGCCGCCACAGCTCCGCTGGTGCTCACCGAGCGCGCGACGCTCGTGCCGGAACCCGGAGACCTCCGGCTGCGGGTCGCGGCCTGCGGCGTGTGCCGGACCGACCTCCAGATCTGCGAGGGCGACCTGGCCGCCCGGCGCCTGCCGGTCGTGCCCGGGCACCAGGTGGTCGGCGTCGTGGAGGCGGTGGGCGACGAGGTCTCCGGCTGGGCCCCCGGCGACCGGGCCGGGGTCACGTGGCTGGCCGGGACCGACGGCACCTGCCGCTTCTGCCGCACCGGCCGGGAGAACCTGTGCGAGGCCGCGACCTTCACCGGCTGGGACCGGGACGGCGGCTACGCGGAGGCGGTGGTCGTGCGCGCCCCGTTCGCCGTCCGGCTGCCGGACAGCTTCCCCGACCTGGCCGCGGCACCCCTGCTGTGCGGGGGCGTCATCGGGTACCGGTCACTGCGGGTCGCGGGCCTGGGTCCCGATGCCGCGGGAGCTCGCCTCGGGCTGTACGGGTTCGGCGCCTCGGCGCGGCTGGCGCTGCAGGTCGCGCGGTCGTGGGGCGCCGACGTCTTCGTCGCCACGCGGTCGCCGGACGAGCAGCGGCGGGCGCTGGAGCTGGGTGCGGCGTGGGCGGGCGGCATCGACGATCGACCACCCGTGCCGTTGGACGCCGCCGTGACCTTCGCGCCCGTCGGGTCCGTCGTGGCGGCGGCACTCCGGGCGCTCGATCGGGGCGGCACCGTCGCGATCAACGCGATCCATCTCGACCGGATCCCGGAGCTGCCGTACGACGACCTGTGGTGGGAGCGATCGATCCGGAGCGTGGCCAACGTCACCCGGCAGGACGCGCGGGAGTTCCTGGAGCTGGCGGCGCGGATCGGGATCACGACCGACATCGAGACGCACCCGCTCGCCGAGGCGAACGTGGCGCTGGCACGCCTCGCCGCCGGGCAGGTGGCCGGGACGGCCGTGCTGGTGATGGGCTGAGATCGATCCTGCCAGCCGGGGTCGCGGCGCGCGACAGGCCCGCCCGGCCGGCAGGGTCAGATCGACGGTCAGCGAGTGCCGGCGAGGGCCTCCCTGGCGCGAGCCACGATCGGTGCCAGCGGCTCATCCAGGGTCCCGGTCACGGGCTCGAGCTCGTAGCGCACCCGCACGATGGGCTTGGGAATGGTCAGCACCCGGGTGAGGTCGATCGGCGTCGCGGCCAGGACGACATCCGCGGGGACGGCCGTGAGGGCCGCCTCGAGCTCGTGGATCTGCTTGTCGCCGTACCCCATCGCCGGCAGCAGGCGCTCCAGCAGCGGGTACTTCGCGAGGGTGGCGGCGAGCTCGCCGCAGGCATACGGTCGCGGATCCACGACCTCCGCGGCCCCGAAGCGCCTGGCCGCAACGATCCCCGCCCCGTAGGTCATGCCGCCGTGCGTCAGCGTCGGGCCGTCCTCGACGACGGCGACCGTCCGGCCCCGGATCTCGCCGCCCTCGAGGGTCAGCGAGGACCGTGCCTCGACGATCAGGGCGTCCGGGTTGACCTCTCCGATGGCCGCGCGGACCGAGGCCAGCGCCTCGGGCGTCGCGGAGTCGATCTTGTTGATCACGACCACGTCGGCCATCCGGAGGTTCGCCTCGCCCGGGTGGTAGCGCAGTTCGTGGCCGGGCCGCAGCGGATCTGCCACGACGATCAGCAGGTCCGGCTTGTAGAACGGCAGGTCGTTGTTGCCGCCGTCCCACAGGACGACGTCGGCCTCGGCCTCGGCGGCACGGAGGATCTGCTCGTAGTCCACGCCCGCGAACACGAGGCGCCCGGCATCGAGGTGCGGCTCGTACTCCTCGCGCTCCTCGATCGTGGTCTCGTAGCGGTCCAGGTCCGCGTAGGTCTCGTAGCGCTGGACCCGCTGGGCGACGAGGTCCCCGTACGGCATCGGGTGGCGGACCACGGCAACCCTGAGCCCCTGGGCCTCGAGGGCGCTCGCCACGTACCGGCTGGTCTGGCTCTTGCCGGAGCCGGTGCGGACCGCGCACACGGCGACGACGGGCCGGCTGCTGGGCAGCATCGTCCTGGCCGGACCCAGCAGCTCGAAGTCCGCGCCGGCGGCGAGCGCGCGGGAGGCCGCGTGCATGACCTGCTCGTGGCTGACGTCGCTGTATGCGAACACGACGGTGTCCACGCGCAGCTCGGCGATCAGCGTCTCCAGCTCCGACTCGGGCCGGATCGGGATCCCGGCCGGGTACCGGTCGCCGGCGAGCTGGGGCGGATACCGACGGTCCGCGATGCCGGGGATCTGCGTCGCCGTGAATGCGACGACCTCGACCGACGGCTCGTCCCGGTAGACGACGTTGAAGTCGTGGAAGTCACGGCCGGCGGCGCCCATGATGAGCACGCGTTCGGTGCGCATGGTCGACCTCGAGAGAGGGGTCGCGGGCGCTCGCGCCGATCCGTGGGGACGAGCAGGCGAACGCGGCGGGGCCACCTCCGCGGGACAAGCATGCGGGCCCGGCGGGTGTTCGGTCGTCGGCCGTGCTGCCCTCCGTGGGGTGCCGCAGGTCCCATCAGAGCGGTCCGATCGGCACTCACGCGATGCTGCCCCTTCCCCGAGACTGCACGTGAGGTGGGTGCCGGAGGGGACGCCCGGCACCCACCCGAACCCTTGGCCCTCGCCCTTGCGGCGAGGGTTCCTGATTCCCGGGCTCGGCACGACCCCGTGCCGTCGAGGGCGGCCGCACCTCGGGGGCGGCCGCACCTCGGGGGTGGCTACAGCTCGTGGTGCCGGCGCGCGGCGTAGGTGAGCATGTCGCGATGATCCGGGTGGGCCACGGCGATCAGCGCCCTCGCCCGCTCGCGCAGGCTCTTGCCCCACAGCTCGGCGACGCCCCACTCCGTGACCACCGTCCGGACGTGGGCGCGCGTGGTCACCACCCCGGCACCCTCGGCGAGGTGTGGCGTGATCCGGGAGATCGAGCCATCGGCGCCGGCGGTCGATGGAAGGGCGATGATCGCGCGCCCGCCGGGCGCCAGGGCCGCCCCGCGCATGAAGTCCATCTGGCCGCCGACACCGGAGTACAGCCTGTAGCCGATGGAATCCGCGGCCACCTGTCCCGACAGGTCCACCTCGATCGCCGAGTTGATCGCGACCATGGCCTGGAACGAGCGGATCACGTGCGTGTCGTTCGTGAAGTCGACCGGCCGCATCTCGACCATCGGGTTGTCGTGGACGAACTGGTACAGCCTGGAGGTCCCCATGAGGAACGTGGCGACCAGCTTGCCGCGGTTGCGCGCCTTGCGATCCCCGGTCACCACGCCTGCCTCGACGAGATCCACGACGGCGTCCGTGAACATCTCCGTATGGACGCCGAGATCCTTCTTGTCCGTGAGCAGCTCGGCGGTGGCGGACGGGATCGCCCCGATGCCGAGCTGGAGCGTGGCGCCGTCCGGGACCAGCTCGGCGACGTACGCTCCGATCCGGCGCTCGACGGGTCCGATCACCGGTCGCGGGTACTCGAAGGGCGGCTCATCGACCTCGATCGCCAGGTCGATCTGGCTCACGTGGATGAACGACTCGCCGAGCGTCCGGGGCGTCGACCGGTTGAACTGGACGATGACGGTCTTCGCGGCATCGACCGCCGCGTGCATCGCCTCCACGGACACGCCCAGCGAGCAGAACCCGTGCCGGTCCGGTGGCGTGGCATTGACGAACACCGCGTCCAGGGGCAGGGCACGCGCCCGGAACAGCGCGGGGATGTCGGAGAAGAAGACGGGGACGAAGTCGGCCCGACCCTCGTTGACGGCCTGCCGCGCGTTGGGGCCGATGAACAGGGCGCGGTGGCGGAAGTGCGGCGCCATCTCGGGACGGAGGTGGGGGCCGGGTCCCTCCAGGTGAAGGTGGATGACGCCGACGTCGCGGAGCTCCGGGGCGCGCGCCACGAGCGCGTCCAGCAGGACCGTGGGCGTGGCCGACGCCATCTGGATGTAGATCTGGTCCCGGGACCTGATCCCGGCCACGGCTTCCTCGGGCGTCACGATGCGCATGGCCGGAGTCTATCGGCTATGAACGTGCTGGCTCTCGCCGGGGGGCGTAGCGTGCGCTCACCGGACGAGGGGCTTCGAGGGACACCAACGACGGGCAGGCCGCCGACCTAGTGGACGTGAGAGTCCGAGAGTCTATCTGGCCGCCCCTGCGACTTGACCGGTTGCGCCTCCTGAGCGCGGATCCGTAGGTGTCGTGTCGCCCGAGCTGGTGTCAGCTTCACGGAGGAGCAACGCCATGCGCTTCATCGGGCTCGACATCGGCCGCGACTTCGCCCACGTCGCGGTCGTCGACGGCAGCGGGACCGCCCGGCGGCTGCCGCGACTCGCGATGGGCGATGACTTCCGGGCGTTCGCGGCAACCCTGGGACCGGATGACACGGTCGCCCTCGAGGCGTCGACCAACACCTGGGCCCTGGCCGACCTGCTGGGCCGCCATGCCGGCCGGGTCGTCGTGTCCAACCCCCTGCGCACGAAGGCGATCGCCTCGGCCAAGCGCAAGACCGACGACATCGATGCGGCCACCTTGGCCGAGCTCCTCGCGGCCGACTACCTGCCGCCGGTGTGGCAGCCCGACGAGGCGACCCGCCGGCTGCGCCGGCTGTCGTCCCACCGCGCCGGCCTGGTCCATGACCGGACGGCCGTCCGGAACCGGGTCGCGGCGGTGCTCTCGCGACGGCTGGTCCGGGCCCCGATGACCGATGTCTTCGGCGTCCGCGGGCGCGCGTGGCTTGCCGCGCTGGAGCTGCCGCCTGACGAGCGGCTGACCCTCGACGCGGCGGTGCGGATCGACGCCGTCCTGTGCGAGCAGATCGCGGCCGCCGAGCGGGCGATCGCCACCGCCGTCGTCGACGACCGCCGGGCCCGCCGGCTGCTGACCATCCCGGGGATCGGCCTCGTCATCGCGGCGTCGATCCTCGCGGTCGTGGGCGACATCGACCGCTTCGACCGGCCGGCCAAGCTCGTGTCGTACCTGGGCCTCGACCCGCGGGTCCGCCAGTCGGGCGACCGGCCGGCGACGCGGGGGCACATCAGCCGGGCCGGCCAGGCCCATGCCCGGGGCCTGCTGTGCGAGGCGGCCCACTCCGCGGTCCGCTCCCCGGGACCGCTGGCGGGCTTCCATGCCCGCCTCAAGGCGCGGCGCGGTGCCGGGGTGGCGATCGTCGCCACGGCCCGCAAGCTCGCGGTGCTCGTGTGGCACCTGCTCACCAAGGACGAGGACTGCCGGTTCGCCCCGGTCGAGCGGACGGCCTTCAAGCACCGGGCCCTCGATCGGATGGCGGGACGGGCAGGGACGCGGCCGTCGCATCGGGGAGCGACTGGTTCCAGCCACGACCAGGGTCGGGCAAGGCTGCGCGGCGGGCATGATCCCCATGACCCCGCCCTTCGCCACGCGATCGACCGCGTCCTCCCGGACGGTACACCGCCGTCAGGGGCTTGACACTTTCATCCGTAGGCCCCCCGCGCCGCCGAATCGTCCGGCCGGACGGCCCGGACGCCGGGTCCGGACCGCCCCCACCGTCCGTGACGCGGCGCCCCCTGGAGCGTCACCTCGGCGACCCGAGGGGCGGCTCCGGCGACCCGAGGGGCGCGGACGGCACCCGAGGTGCGGCCGGCGGCACCCGAGGTCCGGCCGGCGGCGTCGGGGCTCACGCCTTCGTGGCGTGCGCCGGCGACAGCCGGAACGCCGGCCCGGCCCCGAGGCTCTCCGAGGGCGTGCCGTAGCGCAGGACCAGGTCGCGCACGGCGGCCAGCCGCTCGACGCCCTCGAGCGGCTGGGCGATCGCGTCCCAGGAAGCGTCCCCGACGGTCACGCGGCAGGCCGGGTCGTGGAGCAGGTTGAGGCTCCAGTGCGCATCCGGCGAGCTGGCGGCCACGACCACGGACCCATCCGCTCGCTCCACGAAGCCCACCACGGTGCTTACCGTCCGCCCGGTCACGCGCCCGCGGGTCTCGATCCGGGCCACGCGCCCCCCGTCGAGGAGGTCCTCCTCCACGTGGGGTCTACCCCCCGCCGCGGTCGAGCCGGTGCTTGGCGACGAACGCGGCGGCCTGGGCGCGCCGCTCGAGGTTCAGCTTGGACAGGATCGAGCTCACGTAGTTCTTCACCGTCTTGTCCGACAGGAAGACCTCGCTCGCGATCTCCTTGTTCGTCTTGCCCTCGGCGACGAGCAGCAGGATCCGCTGCTCCTGCGCCGTCAGCTGCGCCATCTCGTCCGTGTAGGCGCCGGTGGCGATCCGCCTGACCCGCTCCAGCACCTTCTCGGTGACGGCCGGGTCCAGCAGCGACTCGCCCCGCCCGACGCTCTCCAGCGCCGCGACGAGGTCCCGCGCACGAATCTGCTTCAGCAGGTAGCCGGACGCGCCGGCGACGATGGCGGACAGCACCGCCTCCTCGTCCGGGTAGGACGTCAGCATGACGACGCGGGTCCCGGGCAGCTCGGCGCGGATCTCCCGGCACGCCTCGATCCCCGAGCCGTCCGGCAGCCGGACGTCCATGATCACGATGTCGGGCTGAAAGCGCCGCGCCTGTTCGATCGATTCGGCGGCGGTGCCGGCCTCCGCGACGACCTGGAAGCCGTCGCGACGGTCCAGGAGAGCGACCAGGCCCTGCCGGACGACCTCGTGGTCGTCGACAACGAGGAGTCGCAGGGGACGCGGGCTGAGATCGGTCACTGTCGATGTTCCTCGGTGCCGGGGGAACGGCGGTCCCCGGACGCGGCGTCCGACGACGCCGGCACTCGCACGATGATACGCGTGCCCGGACCGTCGGGACGCTCGATCGCGAACGTGCCGCCCATCCCCGCGGCGCGGTCCCGCATGTTGGTCAGCCCCAGGTGCCGCCCGAACGGGTCGGGGCCGGACACGAGCGAGGCATCGAAGCCGCGCCCGTTGTCTTCGATCACGAGCACGAGGTTGCCGTCGTCCTCCGAGAGGACCAGGGCCGCCCGGGTCGCGCCCGCGTGGCGCGCGACGTTGGACAGGGCCTCGCGCGCGATGAACAACAGGTCGGTCGCCCGATCCGGCGGCATTCGCCGCAGCGCCTCCGCGCCGCGGGCGAGGTCCACGTCGAGGTCCACGACGGCGTGCATCTCGAACTCCTCGCCCAGGCGGGCCAGGGCCTCGACCGGGTCCTCGTCCCCGTCCACCGGCCGCAGCCGCAGGATGTAGGAGCGGATGTCGTTGATCACGAGGTTGAGCGCGTCGATCGCACGGTCGATGCGGGCGACCGCGTCCGCCCGATCCGCCTCGTCCTCGAGAAGCTCCGGGACGTCCTCGAGCGACAGGCCCACCGCGTAGATGCTCTGGATGATCCCGTCGTGGAGGTCCTTGCCGATCCGCTCACGCTCCTCGACCACGGCCAGCCGCTGCACCAGCTCGTGGAGACGCGCGTTCTCGATGGCGATGCCGGCGTGGACGGCGAACATCTCGACCAGGCGCTCATCGTCATCGGTGAACGGGTCTCCGCCCACCTTGTCCGCGAGGTAGAAGTTGCCGACCGACCGCCCCTTGACGATGACCGGTGCGCCGAGGAAGTCGGTCATGAGCGGGTGGTTGGGCGGGAACCCGTACCGTCGGGGATCGCTGCTGATGTCCGAGGTGCGAACGGTCTTCCCGTCCCGGATGATCAGGCCCAGAAGGCCCTGGCCCCGGGGCACGTGGCCGATGGCGGCACGCGTCTCGGGGCTGACGCCACTGCTGATGAACCGCTCGATGCGGCCGCGGTGGTCCGCGATCCCGAGCGCCGCGAACCGCGCCCCGACGAGCTCCCGGACCCGGTCCACGATGAGCTGCAGGACCCGGTCGATGTCCAGCTCGGCGGCCACGGCGCGCGTCGCGGCCTCGAGCGCGGACAGCCGCTCAGCGCGCCCGTGCACCACCGCGCGTGACCAGGCCGCGTCCACGGCCAGCTCGATGCTCCGCACGACCGCGTCCCCGGTGCCCTCCGGCGCGTCCAGGTACAGGCGTCCGAGCAGCCTTTGGCCCTCGTGCGAGCCGAGCGCGAACGACGCCAGGTCGCCACGTTCGCCCTCAGGCGGCAGGCCGGCCAGCGTCCCGACCCCGACCTCCATCGCCGGCAGCGGCGGGGCGGCAACCTCGAGCACGGCCCCCCGGGCACCGGCCGCGGAGAGGATCCCCTCCAACGCCCGGGCGACCTCGCGCCGGCGGCCCTCGGACGGCTCGCGCTGCCAGTCCTCGACCGACTCCAGGACCCGCAGCAGGGGGAACAGGTCCTGTCCGGGCGTTGCGCCGGACGCGACAGGGCGGGTGGCGGACTGGGTGTGCGGGCTGGTAGCGTCGTGCGGTACGGTGGTCATCACCGTGAGCCTACCAGCCTCGCGGGCGCCCGCGGGTCCAGCGTCCCGGCCATTCGGGCCATTGGTCACTTCGCACCGGCGGCCGCGGCCACGACCATGCCCGCACCCACTCGTCCCCCCTGCGCCGGAGAGCCAGTGCCCGTGGAACCCACAGTCAGCCCATCGCCTGCCGCGTCCCCGGTCGGGCCCGCCCAGGATCCCGCCGACCCGTCCATCCGCTCGCTCAGCCGTCGCGGCTTCCTGCGTGCCGCGGGCCTGGCCGGCGGCGGCCTCATGGCGGCCAGCGTCGCGGCCTGCACGGCCGCGACGTCCCCGAGCTGGAGCTTCGGCGCCCCGGCCACGCCGGGTGCGGCAACCCCCGTCCCGACCACGGCACCCGCCACGCCGGCGGCCTCGGCCTCGGCAGCGGCCTCGGCGGTGCCGTCCGGCTCTGCGGTGCCGTCCGGCTCGCCCACCCCGCCCCTCCCGACCGGCTGGACCGCGCACGACCTCAACGCGCAGGTCAAGGTCCGCCGCTTCGTCGGGAACCTGTCCGGCCCGCTCGGCATGTCCGAGTGGCTGGACAACGTGCTCGGCCCGAACGCGGACGACCCGGAGTTCACCAAGGTGGTCCAGGGCAACCAGCCGCTGGCCCCGGTCTCGGTCGATGCGGATGGGACGAAGAACTTCGAGCTGACGGTGGACGAGATCGAGTGGCCGATCGACGCCGTCAACCCGCCGGTCAAGGGGCTGGGCTACAACAGGATGTGGCCGGGTCCCCTGCTCCGCGTGACCGAGGGCGACAAGGTCCGGATCAAGTTCACCAACAACCTGGCCGAGACGACCAGCGTGCACTTCCACGGCATGGAGCCCGCGGACTTCCGCCAGGACGGCGTCGCGTTCGTGACTCAGCCTCCGTTCGGACCGGGCGAGACCTTCGCCTACGAGTTCACGGCCACGCCGGCCGGCTCGCACATGTACCACTCGCACCACAACGCCACCGACCAGGTCGGGCGCGGGCTGCTGGGCGCGTTCATCGTGGAGCCCAGGGCGAAGAAGGACACCTACGCCCAGAAGTACGGCGTGACCCAGGAGGTCGTGTTCATCCACAACGACGCGCTGGGCGGCTTCACGATCAACGGGCACGGCTTCCCGGCCACGACCCCGATCGTCGCCAAGAAGGGCGAGAAGGTCCTGATCCGGTTCATGAACGAGGGCACGATGACGCACCCGTGGCACACGCACGGGTTCCGGATGAGCGTCGTCGCCCGCGACGGTGCGCCGCTCGGTGGCGCCGCGTTCAGGTGCGACACCCTGGGGGTGAACCCGGGCGAGCGCTGGGACGCGATCATCGACTGCGACCGGGTCGGCGTGTGGGCGTTCCACTGCCACATCCTGCCCCACGCCGAGGGGCTGGACGGCATGTTCGGCATGGTGACGGCCCTCGTCGTCCTGCCGGCCGGCTGAGCCCGAACACGGATCGGAACGGATGACCGCCGTGGCGTTCGGAACCGCACGACCGGCGCCCCCTCCCCGGGTCGAGAAGCTGCTGCTCGCGACCGACCTGTCGGAGGCGTCCGGCGCCGCGACCGAGCAGGCGTTCGAGCTGGCGAGCCGGCTCGGCGCCTCGCTCCTCATCGTGTCGGTCATCGATCCGGGCTCGCTGCGCCTGCCCGGCGGACGCTACAACGCGCGCATGGACCAGGTGCGCGAGCGGCGGGAGGCGATGGCGCAGGCGCTGGTGGAGCGGGGACGGGACATGGGCGTGCCGGTCTCGTTCCTCGTGTGGGACGGAGACCCGGGCGACATGATCGTGGCCGCAGCCGAGGCGGAGCACGCCGACATGGTGCTCGTCGGCAGCCACGGTCGCGGTGCCGTGGGGCGGTTCTTCCTGGGGTCCGTGTCCGAGCACGTCGTCCGGCATGCCCCGTGCCCCGTGCTGGTGGTGCGCCCCCGCGAGGGGACATAGCCGCGCGAGGGGACATCGAGGGTTCCGGTGCCGGGAGGGTTCCGGTGCCGGCGCGATCGCCGCAGGGCCGCTACTTCGTGTAGACGCCCTCCGGATCCAGCTCCTCGCGGACGAGCCGCAGCTCCTCCGCCGTGGGGGCCGGCGTCGTGCCCAGGTTCGGGCTGACCTTCGGCTCCCACGCGATCGTCGCCCGGACCTCGTCCAGCGTTGCGCCCGGATGCAGGAAGTCCAGCCGCATCTCGCCGGTCTCGTCGAAATGCCAGATCCCGAGGTCCGTGACGACCACCGACGGCCCCCGGCCCTTCCAGCCGCCGGCGCGCCGGATCGCCTCGGCCTGCTCCGCGCCACCCAGGTTCCCGGGCGAGGTCCGGAAGTCGATCTTCTCGACGAACGAGCGAGATGACTGGCGCATGATCACGAACACGTTCCGGGCGTTGATCGCGATCTCGCACGCGCCGCCCGATCCCGGCAGCCGGGTCCTCGGGCTCGCGTAGTCCCCGATCACGGTCGTGTTGATGTTGCCGAACCGGTCGATCTGGGCCGCGCCCAGGAAGCCGACGTCGATCAGGCCGCGCTGCAGGTAGAACGCGAACAGCTCGAACATGGACACGACCGCGGTCGCGCCGGTCACGATCGTCGGGTCGCCGATCGAGAGCGGGAGGCGCGCCGGCCGGGCGCCGAACACGCCGGCCTCGTAGACCAGCTCCATGTCAGGCGCGACCGTGCGCTTGGCGAGGTTGACCGCGATGTTCGGAAGGCCGACGCCGACGAAGCAGACGTGCTGGCCTGCCAGCTCCCGCGCGGCCGCCACGATCATCATCTCGGACCTGGAGAAGGCGGGCGCCGCCACGTCCGCGCTCACCGGTAGTCCCCGTAGTCGACGGACCCGGACGGCGCGCTCCCGGGCTTGAGCGAGGCGATCCGCTCCGCCCCCAGCTTGTCCAGGTAGGCCGCCCGGCCGTCCAGGTCGTAGACCCACTCGCGGAGCCAGGCCTGGGTCTTCTCTTCGTCGCGGGTGATCGGGTCCCAGTCGAGGTAGAAGCGGTTGTCCCGGTCGTACGCGCCCTGGACGTACGAGGGGTGCGCCCCGTAGGGCTCGACCACCACCGCATCCACGATCAGGCCCGGGATCACCGTGCGGTTCGGATCCGCGCGGATCACCGCCTCGTCCACCAGCTCCTCGACCACCACGATCACGCGGTCCGCCGCGAAGGCCGCCTCCTTCTGGCAGCCGAGCAGGCCCCAGATGTGCGTGTTGCCGTCGGCGTCCGCGCGCTGGGCGTGGATGATCGAGACGTCCGGGTTGAGCGGCGGGACCGCGTACACCGTCTCGTCCGAGTACGGGGAGCGGATGGGCCGGATCAGCGGATTGGCCGCCGGCAGGTCCGTCTCGAAGTAGCTGCGCAGGGGCATGAACGGCAGGTTGGCGGCGCCGGCGGTGTACCGGGCGACCATGCCGAAGTGGCTGTACTCCTCGATCTCCAGCGGCGTCCCCTCCCCGACCGAGGCCGGCTCGATCCGCCGGCGGATCGCGTTCAGCCCGCCCACGCCCGGGTTGCCCAGCCAGCTGAAGATCAGCTTGCGCGCGACGCCGCCGGCGATCATCTGGTCGTAGATGAGGTCGGGCGTCATCCGGGCGAGCGTCAGGTCCCGCTTGCGCTGGCGGATGATCTCGTGGCCGGCGGCGAAGCCGATGAGGTGGGTGAACCCCTCGATCGCGACCGTGTCGCCGTCGCGAACGAGCTCCGCGACCGCGTCGCGCATCGAGGCGACCTTGCCGGGCATGTGATCTGCGCTCCCGTGGACCTGCCGTATCCCTGCCGTGGCCGGCTTGCCCGCCGGCCGATGACCGAAGTGTGCCCGATCAGCCGCCGCCGTCGAAGCCCTCGGTGATGAGGCCCGCCTCGCGCTCCTCCTCGACCTCCTCCAGGTCCTGGTACCGGTGGCGCGCGACGTGCGCGACGGATTCGGTGAAGATCCGGACGGCCGTCGCGGCCTCGGCCTGGCTCACGACCAGCGGCGGGGACATCCGGACGCAGTCGTCGCCGGCCTCGAGGACCAGCAGGCCGCGCTCGAACGCCTGCATCTGGACGGCCTCGGCGGTGTCGCCGGAATCGAACTGGATCCCGATCATCAGGCCCTTGCCGCGGACGTCCGTGACCAGCTTCGGGAAGCGGTCCAGGAGCGGCCGGAGCCCCGCGGTGATCTCCCCTCCGCGGATGCCGGCGTTGGCGATCAGGCCGTTCTCGAGCAGCTTGATCGTCTCCAGCACCGCCGCCAGCGCCACGGGGTTGCCGCCGTAGGTGCTGCCGTGGGCGCCGGGGCCCCAGGTCATCAGCTCGCTCTTCGCGATCATCGCGCCGACCGGCATGCCGGAGCCGATCCCCTTGGCGGTGAGCAGGATGTCCGGCTCCACCCCCCAGTGCTGGATCGCCCACATCTTGCCGGTGCGCCCCGCGCCCGACTGGACCTCGTCGGCGATCAGCAGGATCCCGTGGCGGTCGCACAGCTCGCGCAGGCGCGCCAGGAAGTCGTCCTGGGGGACGATGTAGCCGCCCTCGCCCTGGATCGGCTCCACGATGATCGCCGCGAACTCGTCGGCCGGCATCAGGCGCTTGAAGATCCGGTTCTCGATCTCGTCCAGGCCCTCGTTGCCGTACGGGACGTGGTACACGCCGGGGAGCATCGGGCCGAAGTGCGCGTGGTACTTCGCCTTCGACGCCGTCAGGCTGACGGCGCCCATGGTGCGACCATGGAAGGCGCCCAGGAACGCGATCACGTTCTGGCGCCGGGTCTTGTACCGCGCGAGCTTGAGCCCGGCCTCGACCACCTCGGCGCCGGAGTTGCCGATGAACACCTTGCTGGGCCCCGACATGGGCGAGATGCGGGCGAGCTCCGCGGCGGCCTGCGCGTAGATCGGCAGGTAGAAGTCACTGGCGGAGAAGTGCTGCAGCTCCGCGGCCTGCCGCTGGATCGCGGCCACGATGTCGGGATGGCTGTGGCCCGTCGAGTTGACCGCGATGCCCGCCGTGAAGTCCAGGAACACGTTGCCGTCGATGTCCTCGATCGCGCAGCCGAGGCCGCGCACGGGGACGAACGGGTACGCGCGGGGCAGGCTGGGACTCGTCCAGGCGTGGTCGAACTCGATGTGGGCCAGGGCCCTGGGACCCGGCAGCGCGGTCACGATGTCCGGCACGGGGCGCGCCTGAAGCGGGGTCGTCACGGGGCCTCCTCACGGTCATAACGCATAGATGTTATGCAGAGTGAATACGATCATAGCAGAGGGCTGCCGGCGCAGAGGGCTGCCGTCGGATGAGGGCTCCCGTCGGATGCCGGTCATCCGCCCAGCATCCCGTCCAGGCTGACGAGGTCGAACCCGGCCTCGTGCAGGCCCGCGACGATGCGCGGCAGCGCCCCGTAGGTCTGGTACCCGCCGAGGTGCATCAGCACGATCGATCCGCCTTGCGCCTTGCCCAGCACCTTGGCGACGATCGCGTCCTCGGTCGGGCCGGGGGGATCGTTGGTGATCGGCCGCCAGTCGATCGTGTCGATGTCCCACAGCACCGTCCGGCGATATCCCGCCGCCCCCACCGTCGCGAGGACGCTCGTGCTCGTCCCGCCGTATGGCGGCCGGAAGAACGGGCGCGGGTCCTGCGAGCAGTACGGGGCGATCGCCGCCTCGGTGCGCCGCAGCTCGCTCCGCATCTCCGCCGCGGTGAGCGTCCGGAAGTCCGGGTGCGAGTAGGAGTGGTTGCCCAGCGTGAGCAGGTCGGGGTGGTCGTCGATGATCGCGAGCACCTCCCGCCCGGCGTCCGTGTTCCTGTTGTCCGCCATCGCGCCCGTCATGAAGATCGTCGCGTGGACGTCGTGGGCCACGAGCCAGCGCACGATCGCGAGCGCGTCCCCGACGCGCCCGCCCATGTCGAAGGTGAGCGCGACGTCGTTGCTGGAGCGCGAGCCGTGGCGGACGAGCACGCTCGGCGGCGGCATCGGTGACGGCGTGGGACGGGGCGTCGACGTCGGACGGGGCGTCACGGTGAGGTGTCGGGCGTGGCGTCGCCGTGGCGGTCGGGCGTGGCGTGACCGTGGGGGCAGGTGTGATCGTGGGGGCAGGTGTGATCGTCGGAACGGCCGTCGCCGACCCCGAGGCCGATGAGGCGGGCGCGATCGATGCCGAGGACTCCGCCCCCGATGCCCCGGGCTCACCCGCGCACGCGGCGAGGGCGACAACCAGGGCAAGGACCAACCAGGTGATCGGACCTCGCCCGGGTCGCCCGGGTCGCCCGCGACCGATGACAGATGTCAGCACGCCACCACCGGGAAACAGGCTGGGCGGCGAAGGTCCCGATCGGAATGGCCGTTAGCCCCGATCGACGGCGGCTGGGGTCACCTTGTTCGCCGGTCGTGCTCCTCGCCTCGCCCCGCCCGACGCCTCAGTCCACGACGGTGTGGCTCTGCTCCCGCAGGAACTGGGCCACGTAGTACATCGACAGGCCGGCCTTGCCGGTCGAGCCGGAGCCCTTCCAGCCACCGAACGCCTGGACGCCCGGCCAGGCACCGGTCGTCGAGCCGGCTCGCCGGTTGATGTACAGGACGCCCGCCTCGATCTCGTCCAGGAACCGCTGGATCTCGGCCGGATCGGACGAGTAGACGCCCGCCGTCAGCCCGTAGACGCTGTCGTTGGCGAGGGTCAGCGCCTCGTCCAGCGAGTCCACCGCGTGGACCGCGGTGAACGGGGTGAACAGCTCGTCCCGGAACAGCCGGTGCGAGGCCGGTAGGTTGCCGACGACCGTCGGCTCCACGTAGAAGCCGCGGGCCAGCGGGCCGTCCGTGAGGTGCTCGCCGCCGGTGAACACGACGCCGTCGCGCCGCGCCTCCGCGACCGCACGCAGGTGGCGATCGACCGCCCGCTCGTCGATGACCGGGCCGAGGAACGCGGCCCGCGGCAGCGGGTCGCCGACCGTCAGCTGCTCGGTCTTCTCGACCAGGAGGCGAACGAGCTCGTCGTGGACCGGCTTCTCGACGTAGACCCGGCTGTTGGCCGAGCACTTCTGGCCGCCGAAGCCGAACGCCGAGCGCAGGATCCCCTCCGCCGCCTCTTCCAGGTCCGCCGAGCGGAGCACGATCGCCGGGTTCTTGCCGCCCATCTCGACGATGCACGGGCGCGGGTACCGGGTCGAGAAGCTGCGGAACAGCTCGAAGCCGACCTCGTACGAGCCGGTGAACACGATCCCGTCGATGCCCTGGTTGTGCTGCAGCTCGTCCCCGACGGTGTCGCCGGGGCCCATGACCAGGTTGAACACGCCGGCGGGCACGCCGGCGTCGCGGTAGGCCTCCATGATCGCGATCGCCGTCATCGGAGACGCCGTCGCCGGCTTGAACACCACGGTGTTGCCGGCCATCATCGCCGCCGCCGTCGGCCCGACCGCCAGCGACATCGGGAAGTTGAACGGGCTGATCACCGCGAACACCCCGTGCGGCCGCAGGATCGTCCGGGTGTGGACGGTCGCGTCGCCGAGGTTGTCCATGGGGTGGTCGTAGAAGGCGTTGTCCTCGGCCGTCTTCGAGTAGTAGCGGATCTGGTCGGCCGCCTCCTCGACCTCGCCCAGCGCCTCGAGCCGGGTCTTGCCCACCTCGATCGCCATCAGCCCGCCGTACTCCATCTGGCGCTCGCTGATCAGCTCGGCGGCCCGTCGCAGGATCTCGATCCGCTTCTCCCAGCCGAGGCGGAACCAGGCCGGCTGGGCGCGCCGCGCCGCCGCGATCGCGTCCTGCACGTCCGTGCGGGTGCCGCGTGCGAACGTCCCGACCAGGATGTCCGTGTCGATCGGCGAGCGGACCTCGAAGGTGCCCTGGCCGTCGCGCTCGGCGCCGTCGATGAAGTTGCGGTGGTACGCACCGAGGCGGCCCTTCGCCTTCTCGAGGCCCGCCTCGTACAGCGCGTGGAGCTCCTCGTTGTCGGCGCGGAGGGTGGCGTACGTGATCTTGATCCGCTCGGCGGCCATCTGGATGCTCCCGCTGGGGCACGGTCCGCGTGGTGGGCGGGCCGGCACGGTGTCGATCGTTGGCCCCAGTCTAGTCCGGACAGGGGGCGTGGCGGGAGGCCGCGCGCGGTCAGACCGGGCGGCCCGGCGGGACCCGGCCGTGACACGCGCCGGTAGCGCGCCGAACCCGCGGTCGCGCGCGTCAGCCGAGGGCCGCGACCACCTCCGCGAGCGACGGGGCCACCACATCCGGGATGAACCGCGCCCGGTCGGCGGCCTCCTGCGCACCGTCGGCGGAGACCTTCCCGGTCAGGACCAGCGCGGTCCGCATGCCGAGGCGACGCGCCGGCGCCAGGTCGGCCCGCAGGTCGTCGCCCACCATCGCGATCGCCATGGCCGGGAGGCGGCGCATCCCGAGGTCCGCGGCGAGTCCAGCCGCCGCCTGCCGGAACACGACCGGCGACGGCTTGCCGAGGATCCGCGCCCGGCGCCCGAGCGCGAACTCGAGCCCGGCGACGGCCGCCCCGGCGTCCAGGGTCAGCCCTCGCTCCGTGAGCCACCACGGGTTCCGGTGCATCGCGAGCAGCTCCGCTCCGCCGCGCACCAGGCGGAACGCGATGTCGAGATTGGCGAACGAGAGGTCCTCCCCCGCATCGCCGATCACGACGGCCGCGGCAACCGCCCCGGGACGACCCGCCTCGGCGGGCGTCAGCAGGCGCTGGCCGGCGAACTCGCGCGCGGCGTCCGGCGCCGCCAGGACGAACAGCGGCCGGCCGGGATGCGCGGCCGCCGTGAACGCCGCCGCGGCAGAGGCGCTGGTGATGATCCGGCCGGGATCCACCGTGAGCCCATCGGAACCGAACCCGGCGGCGAGCGTCTCGCGGTGGGTGGACGAGAAGTTGGTGACGATCCGGTACGGGATCCCCGCCGAGCTGAGCCCCCGCAGCGCGTCCCGGGCGCCGGGAATGGCCCGGCCCTTGAGCACGATGACACCGTCGGCATCGAGGATCATCGCGCGCACCCCGTGCAGCGCTGCACGCAGGACGTCGTCGGAGGAGGGAGACTGGGGCATCATGCGCACAGCGTAATCGGAGGAGGAACCGGCGGATGGGACTGCTCGACGGGCGCAAGGCGCTCGTGTTCGGCGTCGCGAACGATCACTCGATCGCCTGGGGGATCGCGAAGGCGTTCCACGACGAGGGGGCGGTCGTCGGCTTCTCGTCCGTCGAGAGCCTGATCGAGCGGCGGGTGCGCCCGCTCGCGGAGTCCATCGGCAGCACCTTCGTCGAGCCCTGCGACATCCAGTCGGACGAGCAGATCCGCACGGTGCTGGGCAAGTGGGGCGAGCGGTACGGCGACCTCGACATCCTCGTCCACGCGGTGGCGTACGCGAAGCGCGAGGACCTGGCCGGCTCGTTCGTGGACACGTCCCGGGAAGGCTTCGCGCTTGCCCTCGACGTCTCCGCGTACTCGCTCGTGGCGCTCGCCCGGGAGGCGCGCCCGTACCTGCACCGGGGCAGCTCCGTGATGACGCTGACCTACTACGGCGCCGAGAAGGTCGTGACCCACTACAACGTGATGGGCGTGGCCAAGGCCGCCCTCGAGGCGTCGGTGCGCTACCTCGCCGCGGACCTCGGGCCGGACGGCATCCGCGTCAACGCCATCTCGGCAGGTCCGATCCGGACCCTGTCGGCGGGCGGCATCACCGGCTTCCGCAAGCTCCACGGCCCGTTCGACGAGATCGCGCCGCTCCGCGCCCACATCACGATCGAGGACGTCGGCAGGACCGCCCTGTACCTGGGCTCCGACCTGTCCTCGGCGGTCACCGGCGAGACGATCTACGTGGACGGCGGGTTCAACGTCCTCGGCGTGCCGACGATCGACTAGCACGGCATGCCGCCCGGAGGCCAGCGCCTGCCCGTGGAGCCCGTGATCCCCCGCTCGCGGCGACCCTTCGATGCGCGGGCCCTCGCCGCCGCCGACGGATGGGGCGCCGAGCGGGTCGCGCTGGCGGTCGTGGCCGGCGACGGGCTGGTGGCGACGCACGGTGACCGGGCCGTTGCCCTCCCCTGGGCGTCGGTCACGAAGCTGGTCACCGCCTACGTTGCGCTGCTGGCGGTTCGGCGCGGGATCCTGGCGCTGGATGATCCGGCGGGGCCCCCGGGCGCCACCGTGCGCCACCTGCTCGCCCACGCATCGGGCTACGCCTTCGACGACCCGACCGTCGTGTCGCCGCCCGGACGGACCCGCATCTACTCCAGCGCCGGGTTCGACGCGCTGGCGGCGGCCGTCGCGGCCCGGGCGGACCGGCCGTTCGCGGCGCTGCTGCGCGAGTGGGTGCTCGACCCGCTGTCGATGTCGGGGGCGCGCCTCGTGGGCCGGCCGTCGCAGGGGCTCACCGGGACGCTCGACGACCTGGCCGCTTTCGCCTTCGAGCTGCTGCGGCCGCGACTGCTGCCGGCGGCCGTCCTTGCCGAGGCGACGGCCGTTGCGTTCCCCGGGCTCCGCGGTGTGCTGCCGGGCATCGGGCGGTTCGACCCACTCGACTGGGGGCTCGGGTTCGAGCTGCGGGACGCGAAGACGCCCCACTGGACGGGGACCCGCAACTCGCCGCGGACGTTCGGGCACTTCGGGGCGAGCGGCACGTTCCTGTGGGTGGACCCCGACGCCGGGCTGGCCGTCGCGTGCGTCACGGACCGGCCGTTCGGGCCCTGGGCGCTGGCGGCATGGCCCGCCCTCTCCGACGCGGTGCTCGCCGCGGCCGGCTGAACGCCGGCGGCGGCAAGCTCAGCCGCCGGCTCAGCCGCCGGGCTCAGTCAGCCGCCGGCTCAGCCGCCGGGCTCAGTCAGCCGCCGGGCTCAGCCGCCTCGCGGCATTGCGCGCACACCCCGGCGATCGAGACGTGCGACAGGTCCACGGCGAAGCCCCGCGACCGCTCGATCGACCCGACCAGCGTCCGGGCCTCGGCGGCGTCGATCTCCCACGCCCCGTGGCACTTGCTGCAGTAGAGGTGGCCGTGCTCGATCGCGGGCCGCACGTGGAACTCCTCCCGCCCATCCACGCCGTGCGCGTGCCGCACCATCCCCAGCTCCTCGAGCATGTCCAGCGTCCGATAGACCGTGGACGGGGTGGTCGTCGCGTCGAGCGCCCGGCAGCGCTCGACCAGCTCGGTGCCGGTCACGTGGCCGGTGGTCGTCGCGAGCACCTCGACGAGGGTCCTGCGCTGGGTCGTCCAGCGAAGGCCGCGCTCACGGAGCCGGGCCGGCACGTCCTCCCAGGCGATGGCGAACGCGCCGCTCACACCGGCATCCCCACCAGCAGCGCCTGGAGGTCCGGCAGGAGGCCGTCGGCACCGAGCAGGAACGTCGAGCCGACGGCGATGCTGAACACGCCCGCCAGCACCCCGATGGTGATGTACACGGGGCGCCGCAGCTGCCCGGCCACGAACCCGGTCGCCGAGACGAACACGATCGCGGTGTTGGACGCCACCAGCCCGAGGACGAAGGCGAGCAGCATCGGGAGGCCCAGGCCGGCCCCCGCCGCGCCGCCCACCGCCGCGATGAGCAGCGCCTGCGACCCGGTCTCCGCCCCGATGCCGTGGATCATCCCTACCCCGAACGCGGTCCGGGGACCGTACGAGGTCATCTCCAGGGGGGCGGCGTGCGTGTGGCCGTGGAGGCGAGCCTGGAACCGGCGCCAGCCGTAGCGGGCACCGTCGAACACCAGCATCCAGCGGCTGCGCATCCGGAACTCGGTCCCGTTGCGCAGGAACTGGTACAGCGACACGAACACCCAGATGCCGAGCAGCAGCAGGGTCAGGCCCACGACCCGGCCCATGATCGGATCCACCCAGCCGGGCAGGATCGCGCCGAACGAGAGCGCGACAAGCCCGAGCGCGAACACGACCGACGCGTGCCCGAGCGCGTACAGCGTCCCCAGCAGGATCGCGTGCCGCTGCTCGTCCATGAACCTCGGGCGGCCAGCAGCCAGCACGGCGACCCGGTCCTCGTGGATCGCCAGCTCCCCGGCGCCGCCGTGGCCGTGCCCGTGGGCGTGCGGCTGCGCACGATGCTGCGCGTCGTGCGCCTCGGTCGCCACGTCCGCGGTCGCCGACGTGGACGTGATGTCCGTGATGGCCGCGATGTGGTCCCAGTCGAAGCCGTGACGGAACCCGAGCAACAGCCCGGTCGCCATGATGCCGGTCCCGCCCGCCATGATGGCGGCAAGCGGCGCCGTGAGGAGTGCGAGATCAAGGACGGGCAAGCGGCTCTCCCCGGGTGTGGCGCGGATCTCGCGCGACCCGATATTGCAACGAGTCGCAATAGCATCAGGGACCGCCCGCGGATCGTCAACTGGTTCGCCCGGGGGCGCAGGTCGGATCCTCAGCGGACCCGGTTCAACGCGGGGACCTCCGGGATGCGCCGGCCATCCGAGCGCCGGATCAGCCGCGCGAACTGCGACGGCACCCACCAGCGCAGGAAGTACAGCCGGCACCCGACGCAGATCCCGGTCACCGCGAGCAGCGCCTGCAGCGCGAAGACCGCGCCGGCGAGAAGCCAGCCGGCAACCGACGCCCCGGCGACGAACGCGATCGCCGCGAGACCCAGGAACGTCGCACCCAGTGCCTGCGCGAACCGGGGCGGGTACTCGTGCTCGGGCTCCGTGGGGCCGAGGCGAAGCGCGCGCCGGACCAGCGGCCACGCGCGGCCCGGCAGGAACAGGCGGGTGCCGAACGCGGACGAGACGGCGAGGTTGAGGCCGACCAGGATGGCGAGCCAAGGCAGGTCGATGACGAAGGCGATCGCGAGCACGACCGCCGAGACGCCGGCGCCGAAGCGCTGGCCGCGCGGGTCGATGGCGCGAGCGGGAGGTGTGAGAACGGACACGTGAGACTCCGGGTCGATGGGGAAGGCGGTGCGCGAGGGCACGCCGATCGACGCGAGACGCGAGGCCCGGAGGGGAGAGGCTGGTGCGCTCGCTAGGGGCGGACCGCGCGCTCGACTCCCGCCGGCACTCGCCGGCGACAGGAGCAATGCTGGTCCACGGGGGCCCGGAGGGCGATCGCGATCACCGCGCAAGGGTCGCAGACCTCGATTGACGAGTCAAGCACCCGGGTCGCCTCTGTGGACCCGGGTCGCCGCATCGTGCCGATGGGCTCTCCCTCGGGCGTTGCCGGCTCGCGAACACGAGCGCGAGCGTTGCGTGCCCACAACGGCAAATGCGGCGATGGGCGCAGACAGCCGATTCGGATCTCGTGCCCGGGACGTTCGGGTCATAGACTGCGGGCATCTGGAGTCTCGTCGCCAGCCGAGGGAGGCGAATCCCATGTCCCTGCTCCAGCGGATCGAGCGGGCGCAGCAGAGGGTCGACATCGAGGATGCCGGGCCGGTCGCGGCCATCCCGCCGGCCGCGGCCCCGAGCTCCTCCCAGGCCGCGGCCCGGGAGGATTGGCTGCGCGACGTCAGGCTCGTCCTCCAGGAAGCCGTCATCCGGGCCTCCGATTCCCTGCCCGGTGGCACCACCGCGACCGACATCCACCGCGAAGTCGAGGCGATCGTCGACCGTGTGATCGCGGCGAACGGGTTCGCCGTGACGCGGGACGAGCGTCGGCGGCTGATCGGGGAGGCGACCGCGGACGTCGAGGGCCTCGGGCCGCTCGATGCGCTCCTCCGGGACGAGTCGATCACCGAGGTCATGGTGAACGGCCCGAACCACATCTACATCGAGCGGGGCGGCAAGGTCCAGCGCGTCGATGTCGCCTTCCTGAACGACGAGCACGTGCTCCGGATCATCGATCGGATCATCGCCCCGCTGGGCCGGCGCATCGACCAGACCAGCCCGAGGGTCGACGCCCGCCTGCCGGACGGTTCGCGCGTCAACGCGGTCATCGAGCCGCTCTCGCTCGTCGGACCCGTGATCACGGTCCGCAAGTTCGCCGCCCGGCCGTTCACCGTGGATGACCTGATCGGCTTCGGCACGGCGACGGCGGAGATGTTCGAGTTCCTCGAGGCCTGCGTGGCGGCGCGACTGAACATCTTCGTGTCCGGCGGCACCGGTTCCGGCAAGACGACGACGCTCAACGTCCTCTCGTCGTTCATCCCCGAGGGTGACCGGGTCATCACGATCGAGGACGCCGCCGAGCTGCAGCTCCGCCAGGACCATGTCGTCACCCTGGAGGCCCGGCCGCCGAACATCGAGGGCGAGGGCGAGATCACCACGCGCGACCTGCTGCGCAACGCCCTGCACATGCGCCCCGACCGGATCATCGTCGGCGAGTGCCGCGGCGGGGAGGCGCTGGACATGATCCAGGCCATGATGGTCGGCCAGGAGGGTTCACTGTCCACCGGGCACGCGAACAGCCCGCAGGACATGCTCCGCCGGCTGGAGACGATGATCCTCATGTCCGGCTACGAGCTGCCACTGCGGTCGATCCGCGAGCAGATCGCCTCGTCCGTCGACCTGATCGTCCATACGGCCCGCCTCAAGGACGGCTCGCGCAAGATCGTCAACATCACGGAGGTCTACGGGATCGAGGACGACGAGATCCTCACCCAGGACATCTTCACGTTCGAGCAGACCGGCGTCCGCGACGGGAAGATCGAGGGGCTGCTGCGGCCCACCGGGATCCGGCCGACCTTCATGGGGAAGTTCAAGGCGAGCGGGATCCAGCTGCCGCCCGGCGAGTTCGGCATCCCCCCGTTCGACCCGGCACAACCGGCCATCACGCGCCAGGGGAAGGGACGCTGGATCGCTGGGGAGACGCAGCCATCGTCGGATGCGGCCGCGCCCGCCATCGGCCTCGGCCGGGCGGTCAAGGCCGGCGGCATGGTCTACGTCTCCTCGATGGGACCCGTCGATCCGGATACCGGCCGGGTCGTCGGCGGCACGATCAAGGCGCAGACAGCCCAGTGCCTCGGCAACCTCAAGGCGAGGCTCGAAGCCGAGGGCAGCTCGCTGGACCGGGTGGTGTGGGCGAACTGGTCGTTGCGCGACCCGCAGGAGTTCGACGCCTTCAACCGGGAATGGGTGCGCTGGTTCCCGGGCGACGCGCCGGTCGGCCAGTCCACGCTGATGACGCCGCAGCAGCGCCGGGCCGGGTTCCGGGTCTCGGTCGGGGTGATCGCCGAGGCGTAGGGCTGTCGCCCGGGGCACGAGCGGGGGGTTGGAGCGGGAGACGGGGTTCGAACCCGCGACATGCAGCTTGGAAGGCTGCCGCTCTGCCAACTGAGCTACTCCCGCGTGGCGACAACCTACCACGCGACCGCCGGAGGCCGTGCACTGCGCCGAGGGACCGGAGGGATGCGCGCCCGTCAGCGCCCGTCAGCGCCCGTCAGCTCGCGTCCAGCTGCGCCCCGGCCGCGACGCAGTCCTCGGCGAAGCGCTCCAGCGCTCCCTCGTCGGTCGCGGACGCCTGGACCAGGGTCATGACCCGGTCCACGCCGGCCTCCCGGTAGCGTCGCAGGAGGTCCACCCGCTCCGGGCCCTCCGGCGCCGACTGCGGCCGCCCGATATTCACGGACAGCCGGAGCGTCCCGGGGTCCCGCCCGATCTCCGTGCACCGGGACGCGATGATCGGCCGTGCCTCGACGACGTCCTCGGGCGTGAACCAGTCGAGGTTCAGCTCGTCCGCGTAGCGTGCGGCCAGGCGCCAGGTCCGCTTCGGGCCGTTGCCGCCGACCAGGATCGGGACGCGCGGGTGCTGGAGGCCGTGCGGGACGTTGATCGCCTCGCGTACCGAGGCCGTCCGCCCCTGCCAGGTCGCCCGCCCGGGCACCAGCATCCGGGTCGCGATCTCGAGGGCGTCGTGGAGGCCGGCCAGCCGCTCCCCGATCGGCGGGAATGGCCAGCCGTAGGCGACGTACTCGTCCTCCTTCCAGCCGGCACCCAGGCCCAGTTCCGCACGCCCGCCGGAGACGACGTCGAGCGTCGAGATCATCTTGGCGACCAGGGCCGGGTTCCGGTATCCGGCACACAGGACGAGGTGCCCGAGCCGGACCCGCGCGGTCTCGACGGCGAGTGCGGACAGGCTCACGAACGCCTCGAAGGTGATCTCCTCGGTCGGGACGGGATCGGTCTGGACATGGTCGAACAGCCACACCGAGTCGAAGCCCAGCGCGTCCGCCTCGTGGGCAACCGCTACCGTGCGCGCCCACGCGCGAGACGGATCCCAGCCATCGTATTCACCGGTCCAGCCCTGGGGCGCGATGATCCCGACACGCATCCGCGACACCTCCTTCGTCGCAGCCAGCGTACCGGCCCACGGCGCGGGGCGGAGCGTGCCGATTCGGCGGGGCAGGCGTCGAGGTCGGCGGCGTCGGCGGCGTCGGGCGCGTCGGCGGGGGCAGCGGCGTCAGCCTACCGGGCAGCGGCGTCAGCCTACCGGGCAGCGGCGTCAACGGCGCTCGAGGATCGGGCGTGCCTTGTCCGGGTCGTCCACGACGAACGCGAACGTCGCGCGATCGCCCCACCGGCCGATGAACAGGTGGCCCATCACGTTGACCCCGGCGTCCGCCAGCTCCCGGGCGATCTTCGCCATGCCGCCCGGGCGATCGTCCACCTCGGCCAGCAGCGACTCACCCTCGAAGAAGGTCCAGCCGCCGTCCTCGAGCACCTGGCGGGCGGTGTCGTCGTCCGCGGTGGTCATGATGAAGTGGCCGACGTCGCCGAGGCCACCCCCACCGATGGCACGCAGGTCCACGCCGCGTGCTGCCATCTGCTCGGCGAGCAGGGCCATCTGGCCGGGCTTGTTGGCCACCTGGACGACAAACTGCTTCGACATCGGGGCTCTCCGGGCGGCGGCGAAGGTCGCCGCGGTAGGTCGGGATCGAGCCGTGATTCTCGCACGTGGCGGGCGGTGCCGACGAGCCCTTCCCGGGCGCCGCTCCGGAGCGCGGTCGGGGCCGCGCTCCGGAGCGCGGCGCGGGCGGATGTCGGCGGCCGACGCGCCCGTCCGGATGCCGGCGCGCTGCCGATCTCGGCGGAGCGCATGCCGGCGGCGGTGACGCGCTCGGATGCGGGTCGGCCCACCCGCGATCCGGACGATTGTCCGTCCCGGGGACCGTATGGGCGTGAGATCCCGCGATGCGAGGACGACGACCGCGCGATCGTACGAAACCGCGCGTCCGGGCCGGCCTGCCTGGCGTCAGATGTCCAACCCAGGGCCAGTAGTCATGACGCCGTTGCCATGGGGCCGCCGGGCGGACATCTGCCGGAGGCGGTGGCCCGGATGGCGGCACAACGTCCACCGGGCGGACTTCTGTCGGCAATCCTCGCGAAGACGCCGCATACGGTCCGCCTGCCGGACATATGACGATGACGGAAGCGCGGCTCCGGCGCGGGGCGGCTCGCGCGGCGCGGCTCGCGCGGCTCGCGCGGCTCCGGCGCGGCGCGGCGCGGGGGCGGCGCGGCGAACGCTCAGCCCCGGCGGAGGGCGACCGCCCGCCGGTAGGCCGCCAGGTATTGCGGCGCGGGGCCCGTCTCCCATCGGAAATCCACGGCCATCCCGCGACCGAGCAGCGATGCCCAGCCGGCCGGATCCGACGCCCGCAGCGCCGCCGCACGCTCGACGGCCGCCACCAGCGCGGCCGGGGTCGCCGCATCGAACACGAATCCCGTCCCCTCGCCCGACCGATCGTCAACGTCGATCACGGAGTCCGCCAGCCCGCCCGTCCGGCGCACCACCGGCGGCGTCCCGTAGCGCAGCGCGATCATCTGGCCCTGGCCGGAGGGCTCGAACCGCGACGGCATGAGGAACAGGTCCGCGCCCGCATAGATGCGCCGGGCCATGTCCCGATCGAACCGCTCGATCAGGGCGACGCTCGACGGGTTCGCGGTCGCCAGCGCACGGAACGGCTCCGCGAGCGACGGGTGGCCGCTGCCCTGCACGATGATCCGCGCCCCGGCCGCCAGGAGGTCCGCGGCGCCGCCGGCCAGGAGGTCGAAACCCTTCTGGGGGTCCAGCCGCCCGATCATCCCGAGCACGACGCCGTCGTCCCCCGGATCGAACCCCACGCGCGCCAGCAGGTCGCGACGGCACGCCGCCTTGCCCTCCAGCGAGCCGCGCGAATAGGGCGCGGCCAGGGCGGCGTCCGAGGAGGGATCCCAGACCACCGGGTCGATGCCGTTGAGGATCCCGAAGAACCGGTCACCCTTCGCGCGCAGCGCCCCGTCGAGCCCCATGCCGAACGCCGGCGTGAGCGCCTCGCGGGCAAACCCGGGCGAGACCGTGTTCGCCAGCTCGGACCGCTCGATTGCCGTGAGCAGCAGATCGATGCCGGCCGGGTTGTCCCCCGCCAGCGGCTCGCCGGGTGTCAGGCCGATCTGGCCGAGTTGCGGAAGTCCCGTCCAGCCGTGGTAGGCGAGGTTGTGCAGGGTCGCGAGCACGGCCATGTCGCGGAAGAACGGGTCGCGGGCCGCCTCGCCGCGGGCCCGGTCGAGGAGCGCCGGGCCAGTGTGCCAGTCGTGGACGTGGAGGACGTCGAGCGGCGTGCCGTCGCGCCGGAGCGCCGCCAGGGCCGCCCGGCAGAACAGCGCGAACCGCCACGGGTCGTCCGGGTGGTCGTAGAAGGTGTCGCGATCGAACGCAGGGGCGAAGTCCACCAGCCGCAGCCGATAGCCGTTCGCGGCCACGTCCACGATCGACACCGCCAGCGGGGAGCCGCCCGCCGGATCGTGCACGACCAGCTCCGGCTCCAGCGTGGCGGCGTCCGGCACCGGCACGGACCGGTACCTGGGCAGGAACACGTCGACGGGTGCCGCGATCCCGGTGCCCGTTTCCGGCAGCCGGCCGAGGGCGCGGGCGAGGGCGTCCACCACGTCGGCCAGGCCGCCCGTCTTGGCCCACGGCTCGCATTCGGCGGCAAGCAGCGCGACGCGCATGGTCATCACCGGATCGTACCGCGAGGCCGCCGGCGGAGGCCGCTCAAAGAGACCGCTCGCGGAGGCCGCTCAAAGAGACCGCTCGCGGAGGCCGCCCAAGGAGACAGCTCGCGCCGGAGCGGGTCGACGAGCCCGGAAGCACGGCGCCGGACCCGCGCTAAACCGGTTCACATGGCCATCCGATGCCGACTATCATTGCCCGCTCATGGAGTCCCTCGTTCGGGTGCCGGTCGGTCCCGGTGCCTCCTTCAACCTGCCGCCCAAGCTGGAGGGCCTGCGACGGCTCGCCTACAACCTGTGGTGGAGCTGGCACCCCCGGACACGGGTCCTGTTCTCGCGCGTCGACGCGCGTGCCTGGGCGCGGTACCGCAACCCGATCCCCGTCCTCTCCGGGCCGGTCCTGTGGGACCAGCTGCTGGACAACCCGGCGTTCATGGCCGAGTACCACGACATCCTCCGGGAGTTCGACGCCTACATGGCGAACGGCTCCGACCACTGGTTCCAGCGCCGGCACGGCAGTGAGCTGAGCCGGCCCATCGCCTACTTCTGCGCGGAGTACGGCTTCCACGAGTCGCTGGGCATCTACTCGGGAGGCCTGGGCGTCCTCGCCGGTGACCACATGAAGACCGCCTCGGACATGGCGCTGCCGCTGGTCGGCGTGGGGCTCATGTACCGCAAGGGGTACTTCCGCCAGACGATCGACGCCGACGGCCACCAGGAGCACGCCTACCCCGACTACGAGTTCGGGCGCCTGCCGATCCTGCGTGCCCTGGACCGCCTCGGCGATCCCCTGGCCGTGAGCGTCCAGCTCCCGGGTCGCGACGTGTTCGCCGCCGTCTGGGTCGCCCAGGTCGGGCGGGTGCCGGTCCTGCTCCTGGACACGGACGTCCCCGACAACGACGACTCCGACCGGCCGATCACCCACATGCTGTACGTCCGCGGGCGCGAGATGCGGCTCCACCAGGAGCTCGTCCTGGGCGTGGGCGGTGTCCGGGCGCTCCGGGCGCTGGACTTGGACCCGGCGGCGTGGCACCTCAACGAGGGGCACTCCGCGTTCCTGCTCGCCGAGCGCGCCCGGGAGCTGGTCGCCGCGGGCAGGCCGCTCGAGGAGGCGTGGCGCGTGATCCGGCGCAACAGCGTGTTCACGATCCACACGCCGGTGTCCGCGGGCAATGAGCGCTTCGACGCGGACCTCGTGCGGCGCGTGGCCGGCCCGCTGCTGGATGGCGACGGGCGGCCGGGCACTGGCGGGGTCCCGGCACAGGCGGTCCTCGACCTCGGCCTGGGCGTGGACGGCGACGGGTCGCAGTTCGACATGACCGCGTTCTCGCTGCGGCTGACCAGCGGCGCGAACGCCGTGTCCCAGCTCCACGCCCGGACCGCCAATGCGACCTGGAGGGGCGTGATGCCCCGTGACATCCTGGGCATCACCAACGGCGTCCACACGCCGACCTGGGCCGGCCAGCCGGTCCGGGACGCGCTCGAGCACTGGACCGACGCCGACCTCGACCACATGGACGACCAGGTCGTCTCCGGCCGCTTCTGGGAGCGCCTGGACCGGCTGCCGACCCCGGACCTGTGGGAGGCCCACCAGCGCCAGAAGCTCGAGTTCGCGATCTTCGCGCGCGGCAGGCTGCGCAGCCAGTTCGCCCGCCACGGCGAGGCACCCTCCACGCTCGAGGAGCTGGAGGAGGTGCTCGATCCCTCGGTCCTCACGATCGGCTTCGCGCGCCGGTTCGCGACCTACAAGCGTGCCTCGCTGCTGTTCTCGGACGTCGACCGGCTTGCCCGCCTGCTGTGGGACTCGGATCGCCCGGTCCAGATCGTGTTCGCCGGCAAGGCCCATCCGGCGGATCGCCCCGGCCAGGGCGTCATCCAGGACATCTTCGGCCGGTCGCGCAGCCACCAGCTCCGGGGCCGGGTGTTCATTCTCGAGGACTACGACATCCGGATCGCGCGGTTCCTCGTGCAGGGCGTGGACGTGTGGCTCAACACCCCGCGCCGTCCGCTCGAGGCGTCGGGCACGTCGGGCATGAAGGCCGCCGCCAACGGCGTCGTCAACGTCAGCGTCCTCGACGGCTGGTGGGACGAGGGCTGGACGGGCGACAACGGCTGGGCGGTCGGCGGCCGCGACACCAACCCGGACGAGGGCGCCCAGGACTGGGCCGACGCGCAGGACCTGTACCGGATCCTGGAGGAGGAGCTGGTCCCCGCCTACTACGAGCGCGATGCGAATGGCCTCCCCGCCCGCTGGACGCAGCTCATGCGCAACTCCATCGCCAGCACGATCTGGCGCTTCTCGTCGACCCGCATGCTTCACGAGTACGCCGAGCGCCTGTACCTCCCGGCGGCGCGCACCGACGCCGAGCCCGCACCGACGACCGCCGTCGCCGGCTGACCCGCCCCCAGGCGATCCGGCGCCCGTGAGGCCGCCATCGCCGACAACCACACAGAGGACCGCATCGTGGCCCCCCGGATCTCGCTGGCCCTGGCCATCCACAACCACCAGCCCGTCGGCAATTTCGGCTGGGTGTTCGCGGAGGTCTACGAGCACGCCTACCTGCCGATGCTCGAGGCGCTGGAGCGCCACCCGGGTGTCCGGCTGTCGCTGCACTACACCGGTCCCCTCCTCGAGTGGCTGGCCGCCGAGCGTCCGGCGTTCCTGCGGCGCCTGGCCCTGCTCGTGGCGCGCGACCAGGTGGAGCTGCTGGGCGGCGGCCTGTACGAGCCCGTGCTGGCCTCGCTGCCGGAGCGTGACCGCGTCGCCCAGCTGACGCGCATGGCCGGGACGCTCGAGGGCATCACCGGGCACCGACCGCAGGGCGCCTGGCTCGCGGAGCGCGTCTGGGAGCCGGACCTGCCTACGGCACTGGCCGCCGCCGGCTACCGCTGGACGATCCTCGACGACGCCCACTTCCGGGCGGCCGCGATCCCGGAGGCCAACCTCTGGGGCGCCTACACGACCGAGGACCAGGGCCACCTGCTGACGGTGTTCGGGACCGAGCAGGGCCTGCGCTACCGGATCCCGTTCGGCGCCGTGGACGACGTGATCGGCTACCTTCGCGACCACGCGACCGAGGCCGGCGACCGGGTCGGGATGATGGGCGATGACGGCGAGAAGTTCGGCGCCTGGCCCACGACGTTCGAGCATTGCTGGGGCGAGGGGCGCTGGGTCGAGCGCTTCTTCGAGGCGCTGGAGGCGAACGCTGCCTGGCTGACCACCGTGACGCCGTCGGAGTGGCTGGACCGCGAGCCGCCGATCGGCCGCGTCTACGTCCCCACGTCCTCGTACGCGGAGATGGGCGAGTGGGCCCTGCCGCCCGACGAGACCGCGGTGTTCGCCCCGCTGCTGCACCGCGCCGTCGCCGAGCGGCGGCCCGAGGCACGCTGGCTGCGCGGCGGGTTCTGGCGCAACTTCCAGGTCAAGTACCGCGAGATCAACGACCTCCACAAGCAGATGCTGCGGACGTCGGACAAGGTCGCCGCCATGCCCGAGGGGCCCGCTCGCACGGCCGCCCTGGACCACCTCCACCGCGGCCAGTCCAACGACTGCTACTGGCACGGGTTGTTCGGCGGGATCTACATCTCGCACATGCGCCTGGCCACGTATGAGCACCTCATCGCCGCCGAGGACGCGGCCGACGCCGCGTCTGGCGCGACGCGCTCCGCGCTGGAGCTTGACCTGGACATGGATGGCCTGCCCGAGGTCTGCCTCTCGGAGCCGGGCCAGGTGGTGACGGTCAAGCCGTCCGAGGGCGGCGGGATCGGCGGCTGGGACATCCGGGCCGCGCGGCATGCCCTGACGGCGGTCCTGCGCCGGCGCCCCGAGGCCTACCACGAGACCCTGCGCGCCCACGAGGAGTCCCTGCGCGCCCACGAGCAGTCCCTGCGCGCCCACGAGGCCGAGGGCGAGGCCGGCGCGGCGCCGGCGGCCGGGGGCGGAGCACCTGCCTCGATCCACGAGATGGTCATGGTCAAGGAGCCCGGCCTCGCGAGCCGCCTGCACTACGACGATCACGAGCGACGGTCAGGGCTTGTCCGCTTCCTCGCCCCCGACGTGACGCCCGGCGCCGTGGCGGACGCCACCGACAGGGAGCTGGGCGATTTCCGTGACGGCACCTGGGTCGTGGACCACCTCGCCCCGGGCCAGCTCTCGCTGTCGCTCGACGGCTCGGTGCTCGGCCAGCCGATGTCGCTGAGCAAGACGATCCGGCTCGGCGGCAGCCGGCTGGCACCCGAGCTGATCATCGAGCTGGAGCTGCATCACCGCGGCAGCGCGAGGATCGAGACCCGGCTGGGCCTCGAGCTGTCGCTGCACCTGCTGGGCGGTGGCGGCAACCCGTCGGCCTGGTACGACGTGGCGGGTGCGCGTTCGGCGCACGACGGGACCGGGCAGGCGTCCGATGTCCCGGAGATCGGCTTCGGCAACGACTGGGTCGGGATCGCGGTCGAGGCGACGATGGACCCGGTCGCCGATGCGTGGTGGGCACCGATCGAGACCATCTCCAACTCCGAGTCCGGGTTCGAGCGCGTGTACCAGGGCAGCGGCCTGCTGGTCTCGTGGCCGGTCCGCCTGGCGCCCGGCGAGGCGCGCCGGTTCGCGATCCGCCAGGTCGTGACGGTCGCCCGGGATCGCGCCGCGGTCGAGGCGGACGAGGCGGCTACGGCGGCGTGAACCGGGACCACGGCCCGGAGTCGCGCCGATGAGCCGGGGATGGCCGATGAGCCGGGGATGGCCCAGATGAGCCGCGGGCGCCTGGTCGTCCATGCGCACTTCTACCAGCCGTTCCGCCTCGACCCGTTCTCGGGCCGTATCCCGCCGGACCACTCGGCGGCCCCGTTCCACGACTGGAACGCCCGGATCACCGCGGAGTGCTACCGGCCGAACGCCGAGCGAGGGGCGCTGGCGCACATGTCCTGGGACCTCGGGCCAACGCTCGCCGCCTACCTCGCGACCGAGGCGCCGGACGTCCTGGCCGGCTTCGCCCAGGCGGACCGCCGGGCACGCGCCGAACGGCCGGCCGAGGGGGCCGGCGGCGTTTCCGACCCCGGCCCGGGCATGGCGCAGGCGTTCCACCACGCGATCCTGCCGCTGGCGTCCATCCACGACCGGCGAACCGAGGTGCGCTGGGGCCTGCGTGACTTCGAGCACCGGTTCGGGCGGCGGGCGACCGGCCTGTGGCTGCCGGAGACCGCGGTCGACCTGCCGACGCTCCGCATCCTGGCCGAGGAGGGTGTGACGGCCACGATCCTCGCGCCGTGGCAGGCGGATGTCCCGCACGTGGACACGCGGCGTCCGTACCGCGTGGAGCTCGGCGGCGGACGCCACATCGTCGTCGCCTTCTACGACGCCGACGTCTCCGGATCACTCTCGTTCGACCCGGCCACCTCTGCCGATGCGGACCGGTTCGCCCGCGAGCGCGTGGCGCCGCGCCTCGTCGTCGGGCTGCCGGACGGGGTGCCCCCGATGCTCCTCGTCGCCAGCGACGGGGAGCTGTACGGCCACCACCAGCCGTTCCGGGACCTGTTCCTCCAGCGGCTCGTCGCCCCCGATCCGGCGACGCCCGACCGCGGCTTCGACGTTGAGGACCTGGCCGCCGCCGTGGCCGAGCCGGAGGGCCAGCCGCATCCCGGGATCCGGATCCGGGAGCGAACCTCCTGGAGCTGTCACCACGGCGTGCTGCGCTGGTCCGCGGAGTGCCCGGACGTCCCGGACGGGCGGTGGAAGGGGCCGCTGCGCGGCACGCTGGACCGGCTCGCCGGGGCCATCGACACCGTGACCGAGGCGGTTGCCCGGGACCTGCCCGGGCAACCGGATCCGTGGGCCGCCCGTGATCGCTACGTGGACGTCGTCATCGGCGCGGCGGAGCCCGATGCCTTCGTCGCCGGCTGCCTGGGACCCGGCGGCGGCACTCCGGTGGACCGGCGCCGGCTGCTGGACCTCCTCGAGGCGCAGCGCTGGCGCCTGGCGATGTTCGCCTCGGACGGCTGGTACTGGGATGACCCGGCGCGCCCGGAGACGCGGCAGGTGCTGCGTGCTGCCGCTCGTGCCGTGCGGCTCGTGGACGGGCTGGCCGGGACCTCCCTCGAACGGCGGCTGGTCGATGACCTGGCGGCGTTCCGATCGCCCCACCTGGACATCGACGGCGCCACCATCTACCGGCAGGCCCTCAGCGAGGTCGGGCAGCCGTCGCCGCGAGAGTAGACCGCCTCGGGGCGCGGAATCGAACGACCCCCGGTGTGACCCGGGGGTCGTTGCTCCCGGCGCCGCAAGGAGGGGAGGGGCGACGCCAGAGGATGTGGTGCGACGGTCAGCTGATGCCGACCGGGTAGGGAGAGCGACGCGGGTCGTCCGAGCCGTCACGCGAGTCGACGCCGTACCCGTTCGCGAGGACGGCGAGCGCGGCGCAGATCAGCATGATGACCGCGATGAGCATGGGCTCCATCCGAATGGCACTTCTCTCTGAGTCTGTTGTTGGGCAGGGGGCGCTTCGATTGATATAGTCAACTAGGCCAAGTCGAACGGTAGTTGGACTACTCCACTATGTCAAGTGGCCGGAACGGCCCTGTTTCGAGCTCCGAATGGCCCGCCGCGCACGGGACGGGCCCGGGCCATCACGAGCTCGACATCGAGCGGGATTCGGACGTCCCGATCTCGACCCAGATCTTCTGGCAGCTGGCCTACCAGATCGAGTCGGGCCGGCTGGAGCCGGGGACGCGCCTGCCACCGGTGCGCGAGCTGGGGGCGATCCTGCGCGTGAACCCGAATACGGTGCGGGCGGTCTACCGGCGCCTCGCCGATGCGGGACACGTCGTCGCGCGGCACGGAGCCGGGACGCGGGTCGTCGACCGGCCGGCGGTCCGGCGCGGGTCGGATGCGCTTGCCGGGATCGTCGCCGAGACGCTGCGCCGGGCCGCCCAGCTGGGCTTCACGCCGGAAGAGGTCGCCCAGGCAATGTTCACCGCCGCCACCGAGCGCAAGCGGCCGGGACCGCTCGTCCGGGTGCTGTTCGCCGAGTGCACCACGGCCGACGCGAACGTGGACGCGGAGCGCATCACCGAGGCCTTCCCGGACCGCATCGAGGCCATCCCGCTGCTCCTGGAGGACCTGCCGGACCGTCTCGACCGCTATCACTATGACCTGGTCGCGACGACGACCTTCCACGCCGACGAGGCGAAGGCGTACGTCGCCGGCCGCGTACCGGTGGTGGCCATGCTGGTCGGGCCGGGGTACATGTCGCTGGTCCACGAGGTGACGGGGCTGCCGCCCGGGGCCCGGGTCGGGCTGGTCTGCGGATCCTCGCGCGGCGTCCAGAACATCGCCGAGGTGCTGCGGCTGTCCGGCGCGACCGGCGGCGAGATCATCTCGGCCGTGGCCCACACGGAGGCCGAGCTGGACCGCGTGGACCGCGAGGCGGACCTCATCCTGCTGTCGCGCGAGGCGATGGCGCTGGGCCTCGAGCGCCGGTTCCAGCGGCCGGAGCGGCTCCGGGAGTGGACGTACGAGTTCGACCCCGCCGCCTTCGAGCTCCTGCGCCGCGCGATCGAGCGCATCGACGTCGCCCGGGCGGCCGCCGCCGCGGATCGCCCGGTGGACTGACCCGCCGCGGATCGCCCGGTGGACCGACCCGCCGCGGATCGCCCGGTGGACCGACCCGCCGGGGAAACGACCGGCCGGGTCTCTCCGCGAGCGTCGTCCGTGCCACACTGCCCGCATGCGCGCCCTCCCGATCTCGCGCACCGCGCGCCGCCGGTTCAAGCTCGACGCCGCCCTGGCCCCAGCCGCGGCACCCGCCCGGCGGGCGGGCCGCCTCGCCGCCGACGTCGCGGTCGCCCGGCGCGTGACGGCGGCGGTCAACGCCACGCGGAGCGCCGGCGAGCCCAGCGCCCAGGCCGGGGAGCTGGCCGCCCTCGACCTGCTGCACGAGGTTTTCCAGCTGCTCGTGGCGAAGGCCGGCGAGCTGGAGCCGGCAGCCTCGATGCCCGCCGCGGCGGGCGCCGTGGAGGAGACGCTGGGCGAACCCGCGCTGGACGGGCTGCTCGACGCCCTCGCCGACGAGTTCCCGGATGTCGCCGGGCGGCCCTCCCCCGGTCGCCTCGAGGAGCTGCTGCTGCTCCGGATCGCCAACGAGAACCCCGCGGCCCGACCGCTGCGCGACCTCGTGGACGACTCGCCGCTGCCGGACGCGGAACGGAACGAGGCGATGGCGTCGCTCGAGGCCTACCACGGGAGGCTGGCGCCGATCGGGCCCGATGGCGAGACGCTGATCGAGCTGCTGCGCGCCCCGGCGCGCGCCCACCCGACGTCGCTCGCCGGCCAGCTGCGCTACGTCCGCGAGCGCTGGCGCGCGTTGCTGGGTGACGCGCTGGACGCCCTTCTGGACCGGATGCTGCTCACGTTGGACGTGATGGCCGAGGAGGAGCGCGGGCTCCACCTCCGGTTCGGCGGCGGTGGCGGGGGTGGGGGCGGCGGGGCGCCGGACCTGACCGGCCTGGACGCGGAGCCCGAGCGCTTCTCCAGCGACTCCGCATGGATGCCGCGCCTGGTGCTCATCGCCAAGAGCACGCACGTCTGGCTGGACCAGCTGTCGCGCCGGTACTCGCGGGACATCCGCACCCTGGACGCGATCCCGGACGAGGAGCTGGACCGGCTCGCCCGGTGGGGCATCACGGGGCTGTGGCTGATCGGGCTGTGGGAGCGCAGCCGGGCGTCCCAGCGGATCAAGGCCTGGCGCGGAAACCCGGATGCCGCCGCGTCCGCGTACTCGCTGGAGGACTACCGGATCGCGGCCGACCTGGGCGGCGAGGGCGCCTGGGCGGACCTTCGCCATCGCGCCTGGGCGCGCGGGATCCGGCTGGCCTCGGACATGGTGCCCAACCACATGGGCATCGACTCGAGCTGGGTCATCGACCACCCGGAATGGTTCCTGTCGCTGCCCGAGCCCCCCTACCCCGGATACACGTTCGGCGGCGACAACCTCGCGGACCACGACCGGGTCGAGATCCGGCTCGAGGACCACTACTGGGACAACAGCGACGCGGCCGTCGTGTTCGAGCGGCGCGACCGGTGGTCCGGCGAGCGGCGGTACATCTACCACGGCAACGACGGCACGAGCTTCCCCTGGAACGACACGGCGCAGCTGGACTTCTCGTCGGCCGTCGTCCGGGAGCAGGTGATCCAGTCGATCCTCTCGGTGGCCCGCCGCTTCCCGGTGATCCGTTTCGATGCCGCGATGGTGCTCGCGAAGAAGCACGTCCGGCGGCTGTGGTTCCCGGCCCCGGGCGAGGGCGGCGGGATCCCGTCACGCGCCGAGCACGGGACGATGACGCAGGCCGAGTTCGACGCGGCCATGCCGCATGAGTTCTGGCGGGAGGTCGTGGACCGGGTCGCCGCGGAGGTCCCGGACACACTCCTGCTGGCCGAGGCGTTCTGGCTGCTCGAGGGCTACTTCGTCCGGACGCTGGGCATGCACCGCGTCTACAACAGCGCGTTCATGCACATGCTCCGGGACGAGGACAACGCGGGCTACCGGCGGGTGCTCAAGGAGACGCTGGAGTTCGACCCCGAGATCCTCAAGCGCTACGTCAACTTCATGAACAACCCGGACGAGAAGTCGGCGGTCGAGCAGTTCGGCAAGGGCGACAAGTACGTCGGCGTGACGACGCTCCTGGCCACGCTGCCCGGGCTGCCGATGTTCGGGCACGGCCAGTTCGAGGGCTTCGCCGAGAAGTACGGGATGGAGTTCCGGCGCGCGACGCTGGACGAGCAGCCGGACGCGTGGCTGGTCGAGCGCCACGAGCGGGAGATCGTCCCGCTGCTCCACCGGCGCGGGGACTTCGCCGAGGCTGCGGACTTCCTGCTGTACGACGTCGCCCACGACCTCGGCGGCGTGGACGAGAACGTGTTCGCGTACTCCAACGGGACGGGCGGTGCCCGGTCGCTGGTCGTCTACCACAACCGCTACGCGGAGACCTCCGGCTGGGTCCGGGATTCCGCGGCGTTCGCGGTCAAGGAAGCCGACGGCTCGAAGCGCCTGGAGCGGCGGACGCTGGCCGACGGGCTCGGGGTCGCGTTGGGGCCCGCGGACGATCGCTGGCTGGCATACCGGGAGCAGCGGTCGGGACTGGAGTACCTGCGGCCGGTGGCCGAGATCCGGGAACGCGGGCTGCACGTCCAGCTCAGGGCCTACGAGACGCGCGTGTTCTGGGAGATGCGCGAGATCCACGACACGGCCGGCGTCTGGGGGCGGCTGGCCGAACGGCTGGGCGGGCGCGGGGTTCGGTCGATCGAGGATGCGTTGCGCGAGCTGCAGCTGGCGCCCGTCCACGATGCCGTGCGGGCGGCGATCATGGACCCGTCGCACGACGCGGTCGCGCGCGTCGTGGGCGCGGTCGCCGAGGCGACCGGCACGGTCGGGGACCGGGATGCGGTCGTCGGGCTCGCGGTGGCTCGCTCCGCGGCCGCGGAGCCGGTGGCGGCCGGGATCGAGGACACCTCGGAGGCCGCGGCGCTCCGGGCCTGGGCGCTGCTGTCGTCGCTCGGCTCGCTCCCCGCGGGGGCCGCCGTCGGGCCGACGAGCCGGGCCTGGTACGAGGAGCTGCGGCTTGCGCCGGTGGTCGCGGAAGCGCTGCGGGCCGGGGGCCTGGACGAGGCCGGGGCGTGGTGGGCCGCGGAGCGCGTCCGGACGCTGCTGGACCTGCCGCTGCCGTCGTCCCTGGGGGGCCCGGCGGCCACGCTGCTTGCGCGCCTCGTGGACGCATGGCTGGCGCACCCCGCCGTGCGGCCGTTCATCCGGGTCAACGCGTGGGACGGCGTGGAATGGTTCCACCGTGAGTCGTGGGAAGAGCTGCTGGCGTGGATGGACCGCCTCGAGCGTGCCCTGGCGCCGGCGGAGGCAGGTGCCCGTCGACCCGTGCGGCGTTCCACCCTGCTCCGACGGCTTGGCGATGCCGCCGAGGCGTCCGGCTACCGCGTGGACCGGCTGCGCCAGGCGCTGAGCACACCGGGCGGCGCATCGTCGGGCGGCGCGTCGTCGGGCGGCGCATCGTCGGGCGGCGCGTCGTCGGGCGGCGCATCGTCGGGCGGCGCGTCGTCGGGCGGCGCATCGTCGGGCGGCGCGTCGTCGGGCGGCGCATCGTCGGCGTGTCGTCGGCGGCGCATCGTCGGGCGGCGCATCGTCGGGCGGCGCATCGTCGGGCGGCGCATCGTCGGGCGGCGCATCGTCGGGCGGCGCATCGGGCGCGAACGGGCCCGCGGAAACGGGCAGCTCCGCCGACTCCGGCGCCCCGAGGCCTCGCAGGAAGCCGGCGACCAGCAAGGACTGACGCCGGAGCGCCAGCTGCATCCCGCGCTGACGTCCTCATCGCACGCTGACGTCCCCGCGGATACAGGCGGGCGGGCGCACGCCGGTGCCGGGTGTGGGATCCGTATCGCGCCGGCAGACCTTGTCATCTGCCACCCAGCCGGGCACTCGTCCCGGGTGATCGGGCCACAACGGGTGTGGTCAGCGCGACCTCGGCCCCAATTCGTGACACCTGCCGTCCCTCGACGGCGGGCGGCCGGAACTCCCGGACCAGTGCCGCCGTGGTTGGCATCTGCCCAGGAGGTGGCTGGCGAAGGGCCGGGGCGAAGGGCCGGGGCGAACGACCGGAGCTGGCGAAGGGCCGGGGCGAACGACCGGGAGGGCGGCTCCGGCGCCTCCCCTACCCTTCGCCGAGCAGGATCCGTCGCAGCAGCGGGATCGGCGGGGCACCGTGGGAGATGACCGCCTCGAGGTGCGCCCGCTGGTCGAAGCCGGGCGTGGCCGGGTAGCCGCCCACGACCCGGGGCGCGGGCACCGCGTCCGCCGAGGACCCCGCCGCCACCGCCGCCCGCCGGCGCGCCTCCGCCTCGATGTCCCACATCCCGAGCGAGCCCAGGAAGTACGTGACCAGCTGCGTGGACGAGAGCCGCGCGCGCTCGTCCTTGGCCACGGCCTCGGACCGCTCCTGGAACGCGCCGTCCACCATCAGCGCGATCGCCTCCTCGCTGGTCATGCCCATGCAGTGGATCCGCACGTCGAGGATCGCGTTGGCGACCGAGCGCAGGTAGAACTTCCAGTGGACGAGCCACAGCGCGGGATCGCCGTCGCCATACCCTCGGTCGAGCATCACCTGGGTGACGTACACGGCCCAGCCCTCGGCGAACAGGCCCGAGCGGAACACGCGCCGCGCCAGCGACGAGCCGCGGTTCGCGTACGCCATCTGGAGGTAGTGGCCGGGGACCGCCTCGTGGATCGTGAGCAGCCGCAGCTGGCGCGCGTTCTCCTCGCGCAGGTAGGACCCCACCTGGTCGCCATCCCACTCCTCGCGGACCGGCGTGACCGAGAAGAACGTCTTCTGGCCGACGTCCAGCGGCCCCGGCGAGTCCAGCATCGCGCCCGCGAACGAGCGCATGAACTCCGGCGTCCAGTCGATCTCGAGCGGCTCGTCCACCAGGCCGATGACGCCGCGGTCACGGCAGAAGGCCTCGATGTCCGCCAGCTCGCGGCGGCAGAACTCGACCAGGCCCTCGGCCGTGGGGTGCTCCGCCGTGATCGCGTCGAGCGTCCCCCGCACGAGCGCCCCCTCGTCCTCGGGAACCGGCTCGCCGGGGCGCCACTGCGGCCAGATGTCGCGGGCGATCCGGACCATCTCGGCGCGGACGGCCGGGAACTCCGCCTCCGCCCGGGCGAGGACGGCCTCCGGGGTGACCTCCGGGTCCCGCAGCGTGTGGCGAAGCTTGGCCGCGAACAGCTCGCGGCCGAGGATCGGGGTGCCCGTCGCGTTCGGGGCCACCTCCTTCGCGAGGTGCTCGCCGATCCCGACCAGGGCCGCCTCCGCCCGGTCCGCCGCCGCCCGCAGGCGCGGCAGCAACGCGGCGACCTCCGCGTCGTCCGGGGCCGCGGACTCCGCCAGGGCGACCGCCGAGTGCCCGAGACCGGCGATCCCGCCGACACGCTGGGCCGCAATCTCCGCGTGGAGCTTCGACACGGGCCGGGACGGGTTGCTGCCGAGAGCCGCGCGGGCATCGTCGATGATGTTCGGGATCCCCTCCAGCCGACCGGCCACCGACGCGAGCCGGACCGCGAGCGGTGCGAACTCGCGGGCGAGCAGCGGGTGGATCGAGAAGCCGATGAGGTAGACCCACCCGAGCGGGTCCCACGTGTCCTCGCGGAGCTCGGTCTCGGCGAAGCGGAACGCGGCCAGTTCGCCCAGGACGAGGTCCCGGTCGATGCGGTCATCGCGGGCCAGGGTGGCGGCGTCGAGGCCTTCGAACGTCGCCGTCCAGCGATCGATGAACGCGAGGCGCGCCCGGCGCCCGGTCTCGCTCGTGTCCGGCCAGCGGTCGTCGAACCGGTGGTCGCCGACGGCCGTCGCGAGGTCCGGCTGGAGGACGAAGAGCTCGTCGAGGAAGCGTGCGACAAGGTCCGGGAACGCGGGCACGGACACCTCCGGGGGATGCGGACGACGGGGGCGGACGACGGGACGGCCCACGGGACGGCCCACGGGCGCGGACGACGGGCGCGGACGGCGGGAAGGCAGCCGCGACGTGACCGGATCGAGTCTAGCCCGGGCGCCGGACTCAGGTGAGGATGCGCGGTCCCGATCCCGCGTCGGGAGCTCCCCGCTCGTGGCCGGGCCATCTGCCATCATCGGCGCGGGCGGCCGCCCCTCCGCTCTCGGCGGGGCCATCGTCCTTCGCTCGGAGGAACCGTCGTGAAGCGAATCGTCATCGGCATCGTCGCCACCGCGATCGCGTTCGCCGTCCTGGTCAACGTGCTGCCGAGTTCGATGGTGTCCTTCAAGGGCGACGCGGTCGGGCTCCTGGGCCTGGCGGTCGTGTTCGGCCTGGTCAACGCGTTCATCGGGCCGATCGTGAGACTCCTCTCCTTCCCGATCTCGATGCTGACCCTCGGGCTGGTCGGCTTCGTGATCAATGCGGCGCTGCTGCTGCTCACGGCGTGGGCCGCCCACGACGTTGCGAAGATCGACTTCACGGTCGGCGGGTTCCCCACTTCCGGGATCACCGCGGACACGCTCATCGCCGCGGTCGTCGCGTCGGTGGTGCTGAGCATCATCTCGACGATCGTCGGGCTGGTCGTCCGCGACTGACGACGACCGGTGCCGGCACGCCAACGGACGCGGCATCCCCGAGCCGTCCCGGCGCGGCGCTGCGGAAGGCGGCGCGGCATCCACGTCCCGTCCTGCCGGTGCGCCTGCTCGCTCAGCGCGCGTCCGGATGAGGATCGCGTCGATCATGCACGGCCAACGGGCACGATCATGAAGCTCGAGCCCGAGCTTCGCGTTGCTGCTCGCTGAGCGAGCACGAGGATGGGGCCCTCATCGCAACGCCCAGCGGACGCACAAGCGGTGCGGGCCGCGTGGCGGACCGACGCACAGCGGTGCGGGCCGCGTGGGCGCAGGCCGCCCGCACCGCCCCTCAGCCGATCGAGGCGAGCTCCCGCTCCCGTTCCTCGGCCACCTCGGCCACCGCGCCCGCGACGCCGCCGCGTGGCCGGGCGGGGGGCGGTGACTTGAGCGTGACCAGCATCCGGATGTCGTCCACGATCTCCGGATCGAGGACCTTGAGCCATAGCCAGCGGCCATCCGCGTACCCGGTCGAGAACTTGAGCGCGTCACGGGTGATCTCGGAGATCGGGGCGGCCAGGGCCGCGTCGAGGACCGACGGGCCCACCACGACCAGCGCGCAGAAGCCGCCGGCCGCATCGGGCAGCAGCGTGATCAGCGGCCGGCCGTTCCGCCGGTAGCGCAGCACCCAGCCAGAGTCCTCGTCCGTCCAGGTGATGTCGCCTTCGAGGTCATAGGTGGCCCGCAGCCAGCGGGTCAGCGTGAGCCACATCGGTCGCCGTTCGTCGCAGATCCCCTCCGTCATGTCGCGGGCGGTGGGTGGCGAACCCCACTGCCGCCAGGCACCCAACGTCATCTCGCACCTCCCGGCGCGCTGGAGGGCAGCGTGCGCGCACGGAGCGGTGACGGCCAGAGTCCAAGGCCCCGAAGGCCGCCCCTGGCGGGCCGGACCGGCTAGGCTTGCGGGCATGAGCCTGCCGCGCGCCCGCTTTGCCGCCCGCCTGGCCGAACGGCCGCTGCTGGCCGACGGGGGGATGGGCACGCTCCTGTTCTCGCGCGGCATCCCGCAGCGTGCGTGCCTGGACGAGCTGTCGGCGACGCGCCCGGACCTCGTGGCGTCGATCCACCGCGAGTACCTCGATGCGGGCGCGGACCTGATCGAGACCCTGACCTTCGGCGCGAACCGGATCCGCCTCGCCGGGTTCGGGCTGGCGGGCGAGGCGGGGCGCTTCAACCGGCGCGCGGCGCAGGTCGCCCGCGAGGCGCGCGACGTTGCCGGCCGGGACGCCTGGGTGGGTGGCAGCATCGGGCCGCTTGGCCCGCCCACGCGTGAGCTCGCCCATCCCGACGAGGCGACGATCCGGGCGGCGTTCCGGGAGCAGGTCGACGGGCTGCTCGAGGGCGGCGTGGACCTCCTCGTGATCGAGACCTTCTTCGACCTCGAGCACCTGCTGCTGGCCGTCGAGGAGGCGCGCCGGGCGGCGGACGTCCCGGTGATCGCGTCCATGACGCTCGGAGACGACCTCGTGCTGGCCGACGGGACGACGCCCGCCGCCGCGGTCGCCGCGTTGACGGCCGCCGGCGTGGACGCGATCGGGGTCAACTGCGGCGTGGGGCCGCTCGCCTGCCTGGACGCGCTGGAACGCCTGGGCCCGCCCGCGGACGGCGGGCCGGCCCGGTCGATCATGCCCAACGCCGGCCTGCCCCAGCGCCTCGAGGGCCGCTTCGTCTACGCGGCGGGCCCGGAGTACTTCGGGTCGATCGTGCCGCGCCTGCTGGACGCCGGCGCACAGGTCATCGGCGGCTGCTGTGGCACGACACCGGAGCACGTCGCGGCCATGCACGCCGCGCTGGAGGCGGTGACGGCCCCGGACACGCGCCGCGACCAGGCGCCGGAGATCGGGGGCGGCGAGGGCGAGGGCGGCCGGGCGGCCCCGATCTCGGGCGCCAGCCCCCGCGTCGCGTTCGCGGAAGCGCCGGCGGACGTGGAGATGCGGATCCCGGCGACCCGCCTCGGCCGGGCGCTGGCCGCCGGCCGCTTCGTGGTCTCGGTGGAGATCGACCCCCCGCGGAGCATCCGCATCGAGCGCACGGTCGAGGCCGCCCGCCTTCTGCGCGATGCGGGCACCGACGTCGTCAACGTCTCCGACTCCGCGATGGCGCGGGTCCGAATGGGCGCGCTCGCGGTCGCTTTCGGCATCCAGCACGATCTCGACCTCGAGTGCGTGGTCCACGTCACGACCCGCGACCGGAACCTGATGGCCCTGGAATCGGAGCTGCTCGGCGCCCACGCGCTCGGGGTGCGCAACATCCTCGCCCTCACCGGGGATCCGCCGCGCGTCGGCGACTACCCGACCGGGACCGGGGTGTGGGACGTGGACTCGATCGGGCTGATCGAGATCCTCACCCGCCTCAACCGCGGCGAGGACCAGGCGGGCTCCCCGATCGGCCAGCAGGCGTCGTTCACGATCGCCTGCGCGCTCGATCCCACAGCCCACGATGCCGCGACCGAGTGGGATCGCCTGGAACGCAAGATCGCCGCCGGCGCGGACCTGGTGATGACCCAGCCGCTCTACGACGAGGCCCAGGTGGAAGCGCTGCTCGCGGAGGCGCGCCGCCGATTCGGCCCGCGCGGGATCCCGGTCCCCGTGCTGCTGGGGATCCTGCCGCTGGTCTCGTCCCGGCACGCGGAGTTCCTGCACAACGAGGTCCCGGGGATCACGATCCCGGATCCCGCGCGCGCCCGCATGCGCGACGCCGGCGGCGCCGGCACCCAGGCCGGGATCGAGATGGCGGACGCGCTGCTGGCCGCCGTAGAGGGCGAGGTCGCGGGAACGTACCTGATGCCCAGCTTCGGCCGCTACGAGCAGGCCGCGGAGCTGGTCCGGCGGATCCGGGCGCGGCATCCGGCCGACGCGGAGATCCCCCGCTCCTGAGGCAGGCGCCCGCGTATCGTTGGCGGATGCGACGTCCCCTCGCGATCCTCGGCCTGTCCCTGCTCGCCGTCGCCTCGCTGGCCGCCACGGCGGCGGCCGCCGGCCGCCGCAGGCTCGGGAAGACGATGGCGCAGGCGCGCTCGATGGGCGAGGTCGTCCAGGCGTCGGCGATCCCGCTCTTCGGAGGCATGATGGCGGCGCTGGGCACGATCGGGAACTCGGCATCCTCGTCCGGCGGGGGCGGGTTCGGCGGGGGCGGAGCGGGCGGCGGCGGGGGCGGAGCGGGCGGCGGCTTCTGACACCGGCCCGGCGGCGTGGTCCCCCGGTTGGGCGGGGTACACTCGGGGCCATGGGAGCCACCGACACGATGGAAGTCTTCTTCGAGCGCCTCAACGGGGGGGACGTCGACGGCGCGGTCTCGCTGATGGACGAGCGGACCGAGATGCGGATCCACGTCGGCGACAACGCGCGCACGCTCCGCGGGGTGGAGCAGGTCGGTGGCTGGTTCATGCGGGCGGACAAGGGCCTCAAGATGATCCCCGGGGAGGTCCGCGATCTCGGCAACACGTACCAGGCGGACCTCATCGTCGTCCGGCCCGGGGCGCCCAGCCAGCACCTGGACGCGCAGTTCCGCGTCGAGGCCGGGAAGATCACGAGCATCAACCTCTCGCCCCGCTGACGCGCGGGCGCAGCCCAAGGGCGCGGTCGGTCCGGGCGCTGGCGTCGGCCCGGGCGCTCGCTCGACCCTGGCGCTGGCGCCGCCTCAGGGCGCGGTCGACCCCTGGACCTGGTCCGGGACGGCCGAGTCGACGGGCACCGGGATCGTGACCTGGTCCCCGATGGTGATCCGGTCGGGATTCTTGATCTGCGGGTTCGCGGCCATCAGCTGCTCGATCGTCAGCCCGAACTTCTTGGCGATCCTGGACATCGTGTCGCCCTTGGCGACCACGTACATCTGGGACGTCGGCTCCGGGGGCAGCGTGGGGCTGGGCGACCCGCCGGGTCCGGCGGTCGCGCTCGGGTTGGCGCCGGCGCCCGTCTCCGGTGACTTGCCGCCGAGGCCGAGCAGCATCGGCCCCGCGAAGAACAGCACGACGGCCGCCAGCACGACGACCACGACCGCGAGCCACAGGCCGGAGAAGCTGGGCAGGCCCATGCGCGTGTGGAGCGTCGGGTAGGCCTCGTACCGGCGGGGCTGCTCCCACGCCGGACCGAACAGCTCGGCCGCGTCCTCGTCGCGCTGGCGGCGCACCTGCTCCCCGCGGGGCTCGGCCGGGGCACCGCGGTCGGCGGCGCGCTCCGCGCCGCGCCGGCCTGGCGGCGGGACGCTCGGGCGGGCAGGCGGCGCGGGCGACCAGGCGTCCTCGTCGTCGAGATCGTCGGCGCCGCCATCGTCGTCACGAGGCGTCCGAGGCGTGGCGTCGCGACCCGGCCGGTAGGACTCGGCAGAGGGGGGCGCGACGGGGGCGTCCGGATCCGGTCCGGCGAGACGGTCCGCGGCGCTGCCCGCCAGCCCGCGGGAGCCGGCAGCCCAGACCGCGTCCTCGGCCGGCACCGCTCGACCGGCGAGGAAGGGCGGTGGGGCGGCGAGCGCGTCCGGCTCGGGCCCGCCCTCCTCCTCCGACCACGGCGGCGGGGCCGCCCAGTCCCGGGGCTGGTGGCGACGGGGCGGGGTCGGCGGCGGCGTCTCCGTGCCGGGGGTGCGGTAGCCCTCGCGATCCCGGGGCGGCATCGGCCGGCTCACGGGCGGTTCCTCGCGGAGGGCGCGGCCTTCCGGCGCCGCGGGCCGGGCGGCGGCCGCCTCCCGGCGGGCCCAGTCCTGGAACGTCGGGCAGACCGGGAACGCCGAGCTGAGGCAGTACGCCTCCTGGTGGGCGAGCGCGCGCGGCGCGGGCCGCGCCTCCGCGTAACAGCGGTGGCGGTGGTCGGGGGCCAGGGCGCGCCCGTCGCGGTCATCCTCGAAGGCCACGAAGGGGCACGCGGGAGCGCCATCGACGATCGGGAGCCCGCGGTCGGTCATCGCCGGGATCATACCCGGCCGGCGGGGATCGTCGGCAGGCGCGCCGGTCCCCGGGAGTGCCCGTAGCCGCGATCCGGGCTCGCGGGCGCACGTCCCGGTGCCGGGCGGCGTCAGGCAAGGCGCGATCCGGGTCCCTGGCCCACGGGTGGGTCACATCACGCTCGAGCGTGCGAGCTGACACGCCCATGGTTCAGGTGGGCGACACGGGTGCGCGGCTCGGCCGTCCAACACGGGGTTTGGTGCCCGCGCCGTGCACGGAGACCGCCGATCTGACTGCCACGCGAGTCACGGGTCGGGGTCGGGCTCGGGTCGGGGTCGGGGGCGCAGACCCCCGCCCGGCAGATCCCCGCTCAGTAGGGCGGGATCTCGACGCCCCGCCGGGCCAGGTTCGCGTTCAGGTAGAACCCGTCGCCGGTGACCTCCCGCCAGTCGCCCAGCCAGGGGGGCAGGGTCACCGCCTCATCGGCCGATCGCAGCTCCACCTCCAGCAGGACCAGGCCCGCGGGCGATTCGAATACGTCGATCTCGAGCGCCTGGCTGCCGTGGGGCACGACGTGGCGGATCTTCCGGACCGGGCCCTTGGCCGGGTCGGCCTCGCCGAGGAGCCGCTCGTACTCGCGCTCGTCGATCACCCGCTCGCGCTCGTGGAACGTGAAGTCGGCGACCCGGCGCTTCTCGGTGACCACCAGCCGGACCTCGCCGCCCGGCAGCTCCGTGCGCCGCAGGCGGCGGTTGGCCGGCACGCCGGCCAGGTACACCTGCTCGATCCGCTTCGCGACCGCGCCGTGGGCCGCCAGCACCTCCGCCGACGGCGCCTCCCGCAGCCGGTACTTGCGCTCGATCTCGAGCAGGTCGGTGCCGGTCACGAGGGCAGGTCGGTGCCGGTCACGAGGGCTCGCCGTCCGGCGTCGCCGTGCCGCGGGCCCGCGAACGGGATGCGCGGCTCGCGGCCGCGCCGGCCACCCCGCCGGCCGCGCCGGCCACCCCGCCGGCCGCGCCGGCCCCCCCGTCGGCCACCAGGCCGGCCGACCTGCCAGCCACCCCGCCGGCCTCGGGTGCGCCGAACACCACCGTGTTGCCCGACGACTCGCCCAGCTCCTGGAGGATCCGCAGCTGCAGCAGCCCGGGGTTGTCGTCCAGCATCCGGCCGGCGTTCGCGAGGGTGCGCAGCGACGCGATCTCCCCGCGAGCGCGCTCCAGCGCCGCCTCGCCCTGCTTGCGCGCGGCGAGCACGGACGCGAAGGCGCGCTTCAGCTCGCCCGGCAGCATCACGTCGCGAACCTCCACCTCCAGCAGCTCCAGCCCGATCGCGGCCAACGGCCCGGCGCACGCCTCTTGGACCTCGGGGCCCATCCCGCGGCGGGCGGCCAGCGCCTCGTCCAGGGTCCGCCGGCCGACGGCGTCGCGCAGGGCGAGCTGGAGCAGGAGGTACATCGTCCGCCGGAAGTCGGCGTCCCGGGTGAGCGCCGCGGCCGCGTCGGCCACGACGTAGCGCGCCGCGAGGCTCACCTTCGCCGCCACGCCGTCCGAGGTGAGGACCTCCTGGCCCTCGACGGCGACGAAGGTGGGCCGGGTGTCGAGCACGCGGACCTCGCAGAACGGCCGCACGCCGACGTACATGCCCGCGTCGACCAGGCCGGTCAGGCGCCCACGCCGGTAGCGGAGGCCGCGCTCGTGCTCGTGGACGGTGGTCACGTCCAGCACCAGGCGAGCGACCAAGGCAACGGCCAGGGCGACCGCGAGGAGGGCGATCAGCGCGAGCAGCAGGTCCACGACGGTGTCCCCCAGCAGAGGTGGCCCGTCGCGCCCGGCCACGAGGCGGCGGCGGAGGGCCCGAAGCCCTGCAGGGCCGCCGGCCCGCTTGCGTTCCCGCCGGTCCGGCGCGACGAGCTGGTTGGGCAGGAATCGAACCTGCGTCGCCACAACGCCCCGCCCGATGGCGGAACGACGGCCGGCGATGCCGTCCGCTGCCGCGCCGACGAGGCGTTCAGGGATGGTACGCGGCGCCACCTCGATCGGCAATCGGCGGGCCGGAACGATGCGGGCCGGCCCGACTTCCGGTCTGGATTCCGGTCGGTGGCTGGGATACACTTCTGCTCGCTGATGAGCATTTGCTCACCATCCCCCGAGGCGCCTCGTGCCAGCAGACATCGGTGCCGAGGAGTTCGAGCTCCTCGCCCGGATCGCCCACCGCTACTACATCGACGGCCGCACCCAGGAGGAGGTGGCCCGCGAGTTCGGGTTGTCCCGGCCCAAGGCGCAGCGCCTCCTCGAACGAGCCCGGTGGACCGGCGTCGTGGACATCCACGTGGAGGCCCCGCCCTGGCTCCACCTCGAGCTCGAGGCCCAGGTCCGGGAGCGCTTCGGCCTCGCGGAGGTAATCGTCAGCCCGGCCCGGCCGGAATCCCCTCTCGCAGCGCGAGGAGGTCGCCCGGGCCGCCGCCCGGTACCTGGAGCGGCGGATCCGGGACGGTGACGTGGTGGCCATCAGCCACGGTCGCGACGTGGGTGAGGTACCCCGCTTCTTCCGACCCCGCGGCAGGCGCGACTGCACCTTCGTCAGCGCCATGGGTGGATCGCCCCGGGCGGATGCCCCGACCAATCCCAACGAGATCGGCCGCGCCCTCGCGGAGCGATCCGGCGGTCGCGCGGTCAGCCTGTTCGCGCCCGTGTCCGTGGAGAGCGCCCGGATGCGCAACCAGCTCCTGGCGCAGGACGCGATCGCGGAGCCGCTCCGCCAGGCGGCCGGGGCGACGATGGCCCTGGTCGGGATCGGCGGCGTCGACGACGACTGCACGATGGTCCGGAGCGGCTGCTTCTCGCTCGAGGAGATCCGCCGCCTGCGCGACCTCGGGGCGGTGGGCGACGTCCTTGGCAACTACGTGGACGCCCACGGCCGGCCCGTGGCGTCGCCCGAGAGCGCCCGCCTGATCGGGCTCGAGATGGACGCCCTGCGGCGGATCGAGACCGTGGTCGCCGTCGTCAGCGAGCTCGAGAAGCCGCCGGCGATCCTCGGGATCCTGCGGGCGGGCGTCGTGGACGTGCTGATCCTCGACGAGCCGAACGCGCACGCGGTGCTCGAGCTGGCGAGCGCATCCGAACGGTCGGCGCCCCCGGTGACCGGGCGGACGGGCGACCGGCGGAAGGAGGTGGTCCCGGGTTGAGCCCGACCGCGGCCAGCGGTCGATGCGTCCCCCCAAGGCATATCCCGCGTCCCATCGAAAGGAGGCGTTCGCGTGCCTGTCGTGCCGACCCGCGAGATCCTCGCCCGAGCGTTCGATGAGCGGTACGGCGTCGCGGCGATCAACGTCATCAACGACCTGTCCATGGAGGCCGTCCTCGCCGCCGCCGAAGAGCTCCGGGCGCCCGTTATCCTCCAGACATCCGTCAAGCACGTGAAGATGACCGGCCTCGACGCCATGTACGCGATGTGGGCCGCGTACACCCGGGACATCACCGTCCCGGTGGCACTCCACCTGGACCATTGCCCGGAGCGGGACGTCATCAGCGCCTGCCTCGCCAAGGGCTGGAACTCCGTGCTGTTCGACGCCAGCAAGCTGTCCGTCGAGGAGAACAAGCGCCAGTGCATCGAGGTCGTCGCCGAGGCCCGTCGCTACGGCGCGGACGTCGAGGGCGAGATCGAGGGCTTCAAGCGGACCGAGGAGATGACCGGCGACGAGGCCGAGCACGTCCAGAGCCTGGACACGGTCGTGGACTTCGTCCAGGCCACCGGGGTGGACGTCTTCGCCCCCGCCATCGGCAACGCCCACGGGACGTACAAGACGGCGCCCCACCTCGACTCCCAGCGCGTCACCGACATCGTCGAGGCCACCGGCATCCCCGTCGCGCTCCACGGCGGGACGGGCATGACGGCCGAGCAGTTCAGCGACCTCATCGCGCGCGGCTGCGCCAAGGTCAACATCAGCACGGCGCTCAAGATCGCGTTCATGAAGTCCGGCTTCGACTACATGACCGGGCACCCGGGCGAGTACGACCCGCCGAAGATCTTCGCGGCCCAGCGCACCGCCGTCATGGACATGGCGAAGTACCACATCCGCCTGTTCGGCAGCGAAGGCAAGGCCTGGACGTGAGCGCGCTCGTCTTCGACTGCGACGGCGTCCTCGCCGACACCGAGAAGTACGGCCACCTGCCGGCCTTCAACCAGACCTTCCGCGAGTTCGGCCTGCCGGTCGAGTGGTCGGTCGAGGAGTACGGGCGCCGGCTCAAGATCGGCGGCGGCAAGGAGCGGGTGGCCAGCCTCCTGACCCCCGAGTTCGTGGCGGCCGCGGGGCTGCCCACCGATCCCGGGGAGCAGGCCGCCGAGATAGCGAAGTGGCACAAGCGCAAGACGGCCATCTACACGGAGATGGTGGCCGCCGGGAAGCTGCCGCCCCGCCCCGGCATCCGACGGATCATCTCGGACGCTCAGGACGCCGGCTGGAAGCTCGGCGTCGCCTCCACCTCGGCCGAAGCGTCGGTCCACGCGATCCTCGAGTACGCCGTCGGCGCCGAGCGTGCCGCCCGGTTCGACGTCTTCCTGGCCGGCGACGTCGTGCCGAGGAAGAAGCCGGCCCCCGACATCTACCTCCTCGCGCTCGAGAAGCTCGGCGTCGATCCGGCCGAGGTGCTCGTGGTCGAGGACTCCCGCAACGGCCTCGAGGCGGCGGACGCCGCCGGCCTGCGCTGTCTCGTCACGGTGAACGGGTACACGGAGAAGGAGGACTTCAGCGAGGCGATGCTCGTTGTTTCGTCCCTCGGGGACCCGGATGGAGAGCAGACGACGGTCATCGCCAACCGCTCGGGCGCACGGCCCGGCGCGTTCGTGACCCTCGCCGACATCGAGGCCTGCCTCGCTTCGTAGCTCCACGCCGGCAGCCGCAAGCGAAAGGAGGTCCGTATGACACAGGCGTCGTTCGACGACGTCGACCTCGTCATCAGGACGATGGCCCGCACGATCGTCGACAACGCGGATTACTTCGCCCAGCTCGACTCGATCGTCGGGGACGGTGATTTCGGGTACTCGCTGCGAAACGGGTTCGAGGTCGTCGCCGCCGACTACGACACGTTCGACAGGTCGAGCGTGGGCGCCGTGCTCAGGAAGATCGGCATCGTCATCTCCGGCAAGGTCGGGGGCGTCTCCGGACCGATCTGGGGGACCGCGTTCCTGCGAGCCGGCGCGGCTGCCGGCGACAAGACCGAGCTGGCACCCGAGGACGTGATCACGATGCTCCGGGCCGCGGTCACCGGGATCATGACCCGCGGTGGTGCCTCGCTCGGCGAGAAGACGCTCCTGGATGCGCTGGTGCCGGCGACCGACAGCCTCGAGGCTGCGATCGGCGACCCGGCGATGCGGGGCGACCACGGGGTCGCCGCGATCCAGCGCGCCGCCGACGTTGCGGTCAAGGCGGCGGAGGAGACCAAGGGAATGCTCGCGATGCGCGGCCGGGCCGCGTACACGGGCGAGCGGAGCATCGGCTCCGTGGACGCCGGCGCGACCGCGATCGGCGTGATCCTCCAGGCCATCGCGTCGGCTTGGCGCGACAAGCACGAACAGGGAGAAACGGCGTGAGGAAGTTCCTGAACGACCCGAAGACGTTTGTCACCGAGTTCCTCGAGGGCGTCACGCTGGCATCGGGAGGCTCGCTCAAGTTCGAGCCCAGGTACAACCTGATCTACCGGGCCGACATGCCGAAGAAGGATCGGGTCTCCATCATCCAGGGTTCCGGGTCAGGCCACGAGCCGGCCCACACGATGATCGTCGGGCCCGGCATGCTCGATGCCGCCTGCCCGGGTGACGTGTTCGCCGGCCCGCCGGTGGAGTTCGTCACCGAGACGTCCAAGCTGATGGACACGCCCGCTGGCGTGCTGTTCATCGTCAACAACTACACGGGCGACCGGACCGCGTGGGAGATGGCGAAGGAGCTGTGCGAGGCCGAGGGCCAGAAGATCGGGTACCTGCTGGTCAACGACGACGTTGCCGTCAAGGACTCGACCTGGACGGTCGGCCGCCGCGGCGTGGCCGGCAACTTCTTCGTCATCAAGGCCGCGGCCGCGAAGGCGGACCAGGGCGGCTCCCTCGAGGAGTGCGTCCGGGTCGGCGAGAAGGCGATCGCCAACGTCCGCACCATGGGCGTCGCGCTCTCCTCCTGCACGCCGCCGGTCCGCGGCACCCCGCTGTTCGAGATCGCGGACGGCGAGATGGAGGTCGGCATCGGCATCCACGGCGAGCCGGGCCGCCAGCGGACGAAGATGGGCACCGCCGACGAGATCGTCGAGCTGCTCCTCAACTCGATCGTCCCCGACCTGCCGTTCACCAGCGGCGACGAGGTCGCGCTCATGGTCAACGGCCTGGGCGGGACACCGATCAGCGAGCTGTACCTGCTCTACGGCATCGCCCACAGGAAGCTGGCCGAGAAGGGCATCAAGGTCTTCCGCAGCTACGTCGGCGAGTACTGCACGTCGCTGGAGATGGCCGGAGCGCACATCTCGCTGCTCAAGGTGGACGACGAGCTCAAGGAGCTGCTGCTCGCCCCCGCCGAGGTCGCGTACCGCGTCTTCTGACGGTCCGTTCCTCGCCCATGCGCGGCGGGCGTCTCACGGGAGGCGTCCGCCGCTTCGCCCTGCGCGAGACCGATGGCTGGCAGACCGCTGACATGCGCCTGCGCCCCGGAGGCCCGCCCGTTTGACAGCCGCTCCATCACGCTCCGACACTCTGCGCATGGGGTCAGACCCCGCCGCGTCCGCAGCGGGACTTCCCGCGTTCCCCCGGAGGTATCACCCGATGGACCTTTCCCGACTGTTCGCCCCCAGGACGATCGCCCACGCGCACTGTGACCTGCCCTGTGGCGTCTACGACCCGGAGCAGGCCCGCATCGAGGCCGAGTCCTGCTACCGGATCATCGAGAAGATGGGCGCGAATTCGGACCCGACGTTCACGACCCGGGCCATCGCGATCAAGGAGAAGCAGGCCGACCTGGTCAAGCACCACCTCGACGTCCTGTGGCACGACTACTTCAAGCCGGAGCACCTGGCGACGGTCCCGAACCTCCACGAGCTGTTCTGGAACGCCAACAAGCAGGTGTCGAAGGTGAAGGCGTCGACGAGCCTCGACGACGCGAAGCAGCTGCTCGCCCTGATCGACGAGGTCGACGCGGCGTGGAAGGCCACCGGCGGCGAGGCCAAGACCCGCGTGGCCGGGCGCCCCGGCTGATCGACGGCCCGATGCACGCGGCCTGGGGCCCCGTCCGGTGACGGGGCCTCGTCGTGTCCGGGGCGCGTCCCGGCCGGGCGGCGCGGCCGGCGGGCTGGCGGGGCCATGGCGGCTGGCGGGGCTGTGGCGCGTGGGTCCGTGGCGGGTCGCGGTCGTCGACGGCTCCATGCGTCCGGCGATCGAGCCCGGCGACTGGCTGCTGGTGGACCCTACGGTGACTCACTGGCCGCGCCGCGGCACGGTCGTCGTGTTCCGGGAACCGGGCGCCGGCACGCTGGCGATCAAGCGCGTCGCCGCACGGCCCGGCGACTGGGTGCCGTTCGGAGACGGCTGGCTGCAGATGGGCGACGACGAAGCCTGGCTGATCGGCGACGCGACCGACGCGGACCTGGAGGCGGCGGGGTCTGGGGTCCCGGTCGACTCGCGGCGCTACGGGCCCGTGCCCGTGGAGGCGCTGGTGGGGCGGGCCTGGTTCCGGTACTGGCCGGGCAGGCGTATCGGGCGGCTGCCCGCACCGCCCCCGGACCTGCTGGCACGGGCGCTCGGCGGGGTGGTCCCGGCACCTGCCGCCGGAGCCGGCGATGCGGCCGGCGAGCCGATGCTCTGATACGCCGGCTGGTGGAGGCCGCGAGCCTGCGCGGAACCACGTCGGTCATCGTCCCGCACCGGTCATCGTCCCGCACCGGGGGACACCGGCCCGCACGGGGGTGGCGGGTCCTCTACCCTGCACCGATGGACGACCTCCGCGCAGAGCTTGGCGCCTTCGATCCCGACGCGCCGCTGGCCCCCGCCCCGGACCCGTGGGACTACCTCCCGATGCCCGCGCTCCGCGACGGACCGCCGTGGGCGATGGCGGAGATGATCGCCGCCCAGCCGGCGCTGGCCGGGCGCATCGTGGCACGGCTGCTGGCCGACGGGTCCGCGGCGGCGCTGGCGGCGGCGTTGAGCGAGGCCGGGGAGGCCGGGGCGCCGGTCGTCCTCACCGGCTGCGGGACGTCAGAGCACGGGGCACAGGGCGCCGCCGAGGTCCTGCGCGACGCGTGGCGGCGCGCCGGCCTGCGCGGCCCGCTCCCGGTCGCCGCCCAGGCGTTCGAGCTGGCGCTCGAGCCGCCGCCCGGCGGGCTCGTCATCGGGGTCAGTCACGAGGGCGGCACGGCCGCCACGATCGCGGCGCTGGACGCCGCCCGGGCGGCGGGCGCGCGCACCGCCCTGCTCACGGCCAGCGCCGGCGCGCCCGCGACGGCCGCCGCCGACATCGTCCTGGCCACCGTCGAGATGGACCGCAGCTGGTGCCACACAGTCGGGTACGTGTCGCCGATCGTGGCGGCGATGGCGGCCGCGGACCTCCTGGCGGGGCGGCTCCCCGACGGGCAGGCGTGTGCCGCGCGGCTGGCCGCCGGGATCGAGGCGGCGCACGCGGCCGGGGCCGACGGGCGACGAGCGGACCGCACGATCGCGGAGGCCGTCGCCGGGGCGGACACCCTGCTCGTGGTCGGGTCGGGCACCGACCGCGTGACCGCCCGGGAGCTGGTGCTCAAGGCGGAGGAGGCTGCCTGGCTGCCCTCCGCGATGCGCGACCTCGAGACGTTCCTCCACGGCCACCTGCCGGCCACGGGCGAGCGGACCGCACTGGTCCTGCTGCTGACGGACCCTTCCGGTCAGGACGAGCGCGTCCGGCGGGCTCGCCAGGCGCTGGGCGCCGCGCACGTGCTGGGCCTCCGGGCAGCCGCCGTCCTCGCCTCGGGTGCGGCGGCGGCGATCCCCGGGGAGCTGACGCCGGCCGGCCGGATCGTCGTGCCCGAGGCCACGGGCCTGCCGGGACCGGCCGCGGCCCTGCTCGGCACGGCGGGGCCACTCCAGCTGCTGACGCTCGAGATCGCGCGGGTCCGCGGCACGAACCCCGACCCGATCCGCCGCGACGACCCCCGCTACCTGCGCGCGGCCGAGATCGCGGACGCGCCCGGCGAGTAGCCGCGCCCCGGTCGCGGCGCCCGGCGAACGGCGCCTCGGAGCGGTGTCCCGGAGCGGCGCCCCGGACCGGTACTCGGCTGGCGGTCAGCCGGCGAACAGCGCCTCGGCCGCCAGGTCGATCATGTCGAGGTCCCGGGGCAGGAAGTCCTGGAGGATGATTCGCTCCGCCCCCGCGTCCGCGAACCGCGCCGCGGTCGCCCGTGCCTCGTCCGGCGTCCCGTGGATCCAGCGGGCCCGCCGCGGCTCGAACCAGGCCTCGCCGCCCTCGCCCTGGCCGAACGCGGCCAGGAGGTCCGCCTCGCGGCGCCGCACCTCGTCCCCGTCCCGACCCAGGAGCACGCCGACCATCGCGGAGTGGGTCATCGCGGCCGGATCCCGTCCGGCGGCCCGCAGCGTGTCGTCCAGCGCGGCGAACTTCCGGGCGGCGACCTGCGGGCTGGAGGAGGACAGGTTGAACTCGTCCGCGTAGCGGACGGCGATGCGGAACGAGCGCGGCGACCCCTCTCCGCCGACGATGATCCGTGGCCGGCCGCCGTCGCGCCCGGGGTACGTGCCCGGCTTCGGTCGGAAGCGGGCGTCCTCGACCGCGTAGTGGCGCCCGACGAACGACCACCCGTCCGGTCCCTCCCACAGCCCGTGCAGGATCTCGAGCGTCTCCTCGAGCCGCTCGGCGCGCTCGCCGATCTCGGGGAACTGGAAACCATGGCGGCGGTGCTCGGCTTCGTGCCAGCCGGCGCCCACCCCCACCTCGATCCGCCCGCCGCTCATCTCGTCCACGGTGATGACCACCTTGGCCAGGTTGCCCGGCGTGCGGAAGGTCACCGGCGACACCAGCGAGCCGAGGCCGATCCGCTCGGTCTCGCGGGCGAGGCCCGCCAGGACCGCCCATGCGTCGGTGGTCCGGTTGTCGGAACCGTCCGGGAATCCCGCGTAGTGATCGGAGCGGAACACGGCCTCGAAACCTGCAGCCTCGGCCCGACGCGCAACGGCCAGCTGCTCGTCGTAGGTGAGCCCCTGCTGGGGCTCGATCATCAGCGCGAACCGCATGCTCTTCCTCCCGGTCTCAGGAACCATCACGTTTGACATAACTATCCATCTCAGGTAAATACTTCATCTCATGCGAACAACAGTTGCGAGCCGCGACACCCTTGGTGGCCTCGGCGCCGCCGACGGCCTCGGCGCCAGTGGCGACAGCGGCGACACCGTCGCCCGCCGGCGCGTCGTCGAGGCCGTCCTTGCCGATCTGGGCAGCGCCCTGGGGTCTCTCCGGTGCGCCGGGTCACAACATCTCGTGCGACTGGGCATCAGCATGACCCATTTCCACGTCCTCACGCTCCTCCGCCACCACGATGCAATGCCGATGGGCCGCCTGGCGGACATCCTGGACACCTCGATGTCGAGCGCGACGGGCATCATCGACCGGATGGAGGAGCGCGGGCTCGTCGAGCGCGTCCGCGTTCCCGACGATCGTCGGATCGTCCTCGTCCGACCGACGAAGACCGGTCTCGACCTGGTGGATGAGGCGGAGCTCGTCACGAGCGATGTCGTGACGACGGCCGTCGCCCGTCTCACGGACGAGCAGCTCGATCGCCTCGCCGGAGCGGTGACGGGTCTCGCCGCGGCGATCACGGCGGAGCTGGCGGACGTCCCCGAGCCCTGGGCCGTGCTCGCCCGGGGCGACCACCTTCGCTCCGTCTCCGGCGGCAGCTCCCACCCCGGCCATGGACACGCGTCCGGTGGCCAGGCGGCCCATCAGCACCGCGCCGATGAGGCCGTCCCAGCGTCCCCCACCCCCGGCCCCGCCGGCGCCTGACGAAAGGATCCCTCTTGGAAGCCATGCCCATCGGGCACGACGAGGCGCCCCTGCACGGCCTCGGTGCCCTCAACCTCGACCAGCGCGCGAAGATGGAGATCCTGTTCGCGGTCCTGCTGGGCCTGTTCCTCGGGGCGCTCGATCAGACGATCGTCAGCGTGGCCCTGCCCACGATCGTGACCCAGCTCGGCGGCCAGTCGCTGCTGACCTGGACGATCACGATCTACCTGCTCACGTCCACGATCACCGTGCCGTTCTACGGCAAGCTGTCCGACCTGTACGGGCGCAAGCCGATGCTGATCATCGGCATCGTCCTGTTCCTGGTCGGCTCGGCCCTGTCCGGCCTGAGCCAGGACATGACCCAGCTGATCGTGTTCCGCGGCATCCAGGGCCTGGGCGCGGGCGCCCTGTTCCCGATCTCCCTGGCCGTCATCGGCGACCTGTTCAGCCCCGCCGAGCGCGGCAAGTACCAGGGCCTGTTCGGGGCCGTGTTCGGCATCAGCTCCATCATCGGGCCGCTGCTGGGCGGCTTCCTGACCGAGCACGCCAGCTGGCACTGGATCTTCTACGTCAACCTGCCGATCGGCATCGTGGCCCTCGCCGTGATCTGGCGGCTGCTGCCCAACGTCCGGCGTCCGGACGCGTCGCGCAACCTGGACTTCCGGGGGGCGGGCGTGTTCGTCGTCGCGGTCGGCTCCCTGCTCATCGGCCTGACCAACAAGCAGTCCGCCGACTGGGCGGCGTTCGAGGTGGGCGGGCTCATCCTCATCGGCCTCGCGCTGGGCGCCGTGTTCGTGCTGGTGGAGTCACGCGCCAGGGAACCGATCGTCCCGCTCGCCCTGTGGAAGGACCGGACCTACGCGTCCTCGATCATCGCCACGTTCCTGATCAGCTTCGGCTTCTTCGGGGCGGCGGTGTTCCTGCCCCAGTGGTTCCAGTTCGTCCAGGGCGCGACGCCCACGAACTCGGGCCTGTACGCGCTGGCCATGCTGGCCGGCCTGATCACCAGCTCGATCGGGGCGGGCCAGCTGGTCGCACGCACGGGCCGCTACAAGGCGATCGTGATCGCCGGGCTGTTCACGATGGCCGTCGGCCTGGTCCTGATGACCAACATCCGGGCGGACACGCCGCTGCCCGTCCTGTGGGTGTGGATGTTCATCACCGGCCTGGGCATCGGGCCCACCATGTCCGTGTTCACGATCATCGTCCAGAATGCCGTGCCGATCCGCCATCTCGGCGTGGCGACGTCGAACCTGACGTTCTTCCGCCAGATCGGCGGCTCGGTGGGCCTCGCGCTGCTGGGCACGGTGTTCGCCAATCGCTTCGCCGGTGAGGTCGTGCCGCAGCTGCGGTCGTCGGGCGTGCCGCGGCAGCTCGTGGACCAGTTCGGCTCCGCGTCCGCGGGCGGTAACGCGTCGGGCCTGATCGAGGTCGGCAAGGACCAGGCGACGGCACTGCTCGGGCGCGTCCCCGAGGCGATGCGCCCGCTCGTGGAGCCGTTCGTGCCGAACGTCCTCAGCGGCCTCCACCAGGCGTTCAGCCTGGCGATCGGCGAGGTGTTCCTGATCGGTGTCGGGACCACGCTCGCGGCGGCCGTCGTCTCGATGGCGATGCGCGAGCTGCCGTTGCGCACCAGCTTCGGCACCCAGCGTGAGCCCGTCGAGGGCCTGGCCGAGGGAGCCGACTCGGCACACCGCGCGGCCGCCGCCATCCAGCCCACGATCTCGGCACGCACGTCGCTCGACTGACGACCTGCCCGCTCCTCCTCCACGGCCCGGCCGCCCCTCGGGCGACCGGGCCGTTCGATTCCCGGCTACCATCGGCCCGTGACCGACATCCTCCCCTTCCCCTCCACCCTGCTGGCGGCCGGCTCCCGGGACGCGGCATTCCGGCCCGCGCTGCCGGTCTCGGACGTGCCGGCGGGCGCGCTGCGCCGCGTCTCGTTCGGCGACCTGGACGTCCTCATCGCCCACACGGGTCGTGGCCTGGCGGCCGTCGACGACCGCTGCCCGCACATGTCGGCCCCGCTGTCGATCGGCACGCTGGACGGCTGCGTCGTCGCGTGCCCGCTGCACAACGGCCGCTTCGACCTCGCCTCGGGCGATCCCGTCCGAATGCCGACGACGGGCGGCCTGTGGCCGGACGGCCACCGGGAGCCGCCATGGACCCTGCCCGGTCGCGATCCGAAGCCAGACCTCCCGGGCCCCAAGATGGAGGCACGCCGCCTGACCCGGGTGCGCCGCTTCCGCTACTACCCGGTCCGCATCGTCGACGGGATGATCGAGGTTGCGGTCCCCGCCTGAGATACCGCCGGCTCAGCGCGCCCCGGGCGCGGGCTCAGTGCGCCCCGGGCGCGGGCTCAGGGCGCCCGGGCGCGGGCTCAGTGCGCCCCGGGCGCGAGTCCGTTGGCCTTCGCATAGGCGGTGACGATCGACACGGCCTCAAGGGGGTCGTCCGTGACCAGCAACAGGTCGATGTCCCCCTGGCTGATGGCGCCGGCGGGAAGCTGGACCTCGCGCATCCACGCGATCAGCCCGTCCCAGTAATCGTGCCCGACCAGGACCACCGGGAAGTGCCGGATCTTGCCGGTCTGGATCAGGGTGAGCGATTCGAACAGCTCGTCGAGGGTGCCGAAGCCGCCGGGCATGATCACGAACGCGTCCGAGTACTTGACGAACATCGTCTTGCGGGCGAAGAAGTAGTGGAACTCGATGGACAGGTCCACGTAGGGGTTGAGGTGCTGCTCCCGCGGCAGCTCGATGTTGCAGCCGATCGACAGGCCGCCCGCCTCGTGCGCGCCACGATTGGCGGCCTCCATGACCCCCGGCCCGCCGCCGGTGATCACCGCGAATCCGGCCTCCGCAAGCCCTCTGCCGATCTGCTGTGCCAGTTCATAGGACGGCTGGCCTTCGCCGGCCCGCGCCGAGCCGAACACGGCCACCGCCGGCCCGACCCCCGCGAGCGCCTCGAAGCCCTCGACGAACTCGGACAGGATCCGCAGCGTGCGCCAGGTGTCCGTATCCAGGAACGCCGGTCGCTCCGCGGAGGGTGCGCTGAGGAGCTTCTCGTCCTCCGTCGGCCGGGGGCCGCCGAGCTTCGCCACCGCCTCCGGCCGCATCGACACCCGACCACTGCGCATCGTGCGCGGGGTGGCGCTATGGGCTTCGGCATCGCGATCGGTCATGCGCGCAGGATGCCACCGATGCGGCCGCCGTGGGTGCCCATGCCCTACAGGCAACGCTTTGGGCCCCAAGGGTCTGTCACGCGCCGCTCCTGTGCGCCTCGCTGCCGTTCCTGTCCGCCTCGCTCCCGTTCGCTCCCCTTCCCATGCCCCCGGGGCATGGAACCGATCCTGGCCGGGATCCGCAGCCGCCTTGGGCACGAAAGCGTTGCCCGGCAGGCATCGGTGGCCGGTGCGGCGCCGGGCCTGCTGCGGCGCCGGGCCTGCTGCGGCGCCGGGCCTGCTGCGGCGCCGGGCCTGCTGCGGCGCCGGGCCTGCTGCGGCGCCGGGCCTGCTGCGGCGCCGGGCCTGCTGCGGCGCCGGGCCTGCTGCGGCGCCGGGCCTGCTGCGGCGCCGGGCCTGCTGCGGCGCCGGGCCTGCTGCGGCGCCGGGCCTGCTGCGGCGCCGGGCCTGCTGCGGCGCCGGCTCGATGACCGGGTCGGCGGCGGATCGTGGCCGGGTCGGTGGCCGGGTCGGTGGCCGGGTCGGGATCAGCGCGGACGCGCGAGCCACGCCTTCCAGGTCGCGTCGTCCTTGCCGGCCGTCACCTCGTCGCCGTAGCGGACGAGCGGGAGGCGCAGCAGCCGCACGTCCGCGAGGAGCCGCTGCGTGATCCCGGCCGTGTCCGTCGAGAGGTAGGCGAGACCGCCGTCCCGGTACGCACGGCTGTCCCGGTCCAGCAGAGCCGCCGCCCCCAGCCGGTCCGTGAACCGCCGCAGCTCGCCGGGCGCGATCGCCTGCTTGCGGAGGTCCACGAAGTGGACGACGATGCGGCGCTCGCGGAAGAACCGGAGGGCGGCCCGCGTCGGCTGCGAGTCCTCCAGCCCGAAGACCTGGATGTTGGGCATCTTCTTCGTCGGCACCTTGCCGAGCGGGGCAGGCATCCGTCGGGCCTCCGCGACCATGGAAGGCGCAGCGTAGCGCGTAGCCCGCGTACCATGAGCGCCCAGGAGGTTCCGCGTGACGATCTGGTTCACCCTGCAGCTCGAGGACCGTCCCGGTGCGCTCGCGCGCGTCGCGCAGGCGCTCGCGGACCGCGGCGTCAACATCACCGGCATCGTCGGCGTCGCCGAGGACACGGACGGCGCGCTGATGCTCACCACCAGCGACGCCGTGGCGACCCACGAGGCGTTCACCGCCCTGGGCATCACGTTCGAGGAGCACGATCCGACGGGCGGCGCGGAGCCGACCGAACTGTCGATCAGCGACGTTGTCGCCGGCCGCTCCGGCTGACCCAGGCCATGCCTCGCCGAAGCCCGCAGCCCCTGCCGCCGGCCGTCGCCGTTCGGCTCGAGATCGTCGACGATCCACGGGCCATATCCCTCATCGCCGCGCGTGTCGCGGAGGCGGGCGGACGCGTCCGGACGCTGTCCACCGTCCGGCGCGCGAACGCCGCGGGCATCGATCCCGACGACCGGCCGCTGGTGGAGCTGGAGCTCGAGGTCGAGGATGCCGACGAGCACGCGCTGGTGGGGTCGCTCGAGGGGCTGGCCGAGGTCGTCGCGATCCGCCTGACCCGGCCGCTGGGCAAGGTGTTCGGCAAGCGGGTCATCGTCGTGGGCGGCGGTGCGCAGGTCGCGCAGGTGGCGCTGGGCGCCGTGTCCGAGGCGGATCGCCACAACCTGCGCGGCGAGCGGATCTCCGTGGACACGATCCCGCTGGTCGGCGAGGACGCGATCGCGAGTGCCGTGCGGGCCGTGGCCGACCTGCCGCGCGCCCGGATGCTGGTCCTCGCGGGATCGATCATGGGCGGCGAGATCAGCCGGGCGGCGGACGAGCTGCGCGCGGTCGGCATCCCGATCATCGCCCTCAACATGGTCGGCTCGATCACGGAGCACGTGGACCTCGTGGTCGGCGACCCGGTCCAGGCCGGCACGATGGCGGTGATGGCGGTCGCGGACACCGCGACCTTCGACCTCGCGCGCCAGCGCGGCCGGCGGTACTGAGCGCCGTCCGCGACCGATGCGCATCGCCACCTGGAACGTCAACTCGCTCAAGGCCCGCCAGGAGGCCGTGGAGCTGTGGCTCGCCAAGGCCGAGCCGGACGTCCTGCTGATCCAGGAGACGAAGCTGTCCGACGGGGACGCCCCGGTCATGCCCTTCCGGATGCTGGGCTACGAGCTCGTCCACCACGGCGAGGGACGCTGGAACGGCGTCGGGATCCTGACCCGGGTGGGCGCCGAAGACGTGGTCATGAACTTCGGGGACGGGCCGGTACGGGACTCGACGGCGGGCGCGGCCGTGGCGGTGAGCGAGGACGACTTCGACCCGTTCGACGAGGCGCGGATGGTGTCCGCGGTCTGCGGAGGCGTCCGGGTCGCCAGCCTCTACGCGCCCAACGGCCGGGTCGTCGGCTCGCCGTTCTACGAGGGCAAGCTGCGCTGGTTCCAGCGGCTGTCACGCTGGCTGGCCGAGACCCGTTCGCCGGCCGAGCCCCTGGTCCTGGGCGGTGACTACAACGTGACGCCCGCCGATGAGGACGTCTGGGACCCGGTCAGGACGCACGGCGGGACGCACGTGTCGGAGCCGGAGCGCGAGGCGCTGGCGGCGCTCCGCGCGTGGGGGCTCGTGGACGCCTACCGGGGGGTCCAGCCGGCCGGCGGCCGCTTCTCGTGGTGGGATTACCGGGCCGGCAACTTCCACCGCAACGAGGGCATGCGGATCGACCTGCTGTACGCGACGGCACCGGTGGCCACGCGCGTGATCTGGGCCGAGATCGACCGCGAGGCGCGCAAGGGGCCGCCGACCCCGTCGGACCACGCGCCGGTCGTCATCGACCTCGACGAGCCGGGGCGCCCGTTCGATGCCGGCTGGACCGGCGCCCTGGAGCGGATCGCGGCCCGGACGAAGCCGCGGCCCTGAGGCGGGACCGGCCAGGGCTGCTGTCCCGAGGCGGTGCCGGCCCCGTCCGGCCGCAGGATCGCAGAGGGCCATCGCCCGGGGCCGGCGCATCGCCCGGGGCCGGCGCATCGCCCGGGGCGGGCGCATCGCCCGGGGCCGGCGCATCGCCCGGGGCCGGCGCATCGCCCGGGCTGGCGCATCGCCGGCCGCAGGCTCCAGGTCCGCGTCCGTGAGTCGCCCGTGGTTCAAGGTGACGAGATCCGAGCACGGTGGTGCCGCCGAACCAGCGATTCGAGCGCCCAGTCATGCAGGCGACCCGGCGATCTGAACCGCAGCTGCATCAGCGGCACATGGACAAGCGTGGGCTGAGTCCGGTGTAACTCGCCAAATGACGGCGACTCCTGGTCAGGGCGCGCCGCGGACCGGCGCGGAGCAGCGCGACTCGCGGACCGGCGACGCACGGACCGGCGCGGAGCAGCGCGACTCGCGGACCGGCGACGCACGGACCGGCGCGGAGCGGCGCTGCACGGCACGGCACGGGCCGGCGCGGCGCGACCTACCCGCGGCGAGGCGCGAGCCTTGCGGCGCGTCCCTGGGTCACCGAGCCGCGGAGCAGCCGCCCGGCGGCCTCCGCGTAGTCCCGGTACGCCGCTGCGCGACGACGACCGGCGAGGGTGGACGGCCGCAGCCAGGCGGATCCCCGAACGGCTGGATCGGCGACGCCCAGCGTCCAGCCGCGCGGAGCCTCGGCGTCCGGGTCGGCGAGCCAACCCGCGGTCCGGGACACGGATGCCGGGAAGGCGCGCAGCGCCAGGTCGCGGTTGTCGGTCAGGCGTCGTGCGATCGCGTCCGTGTCCAGGGCCACGAGCAGCACTCCGACTCGGGCCGGGCGCCAGCCGATGCGGCGGGCGGCCGCCCACGCCTCCCGCTCGTAGAAGGCGAGGCTGCGTTGGATCTCGCCGAGGTCGAGGATCTCCGTCTTCGTCTCCTCGACGAGGAGGGCCCGATCGGCCGGGCGATAGCCGAGCAGGTCGATCCAACCACGTGGAGCACCGTCGCCCAGCGGCACCTCGCTGGCGGTCAGCCAGCCGGTGCGCTCGAGCCGCCGGGCGACGAACCCCGTCAGGCGAGCGTGGACGGCGTCACGCTGACGCCGCCGGTCGGCGAGATGGCGAGCCTCCAGCCGTATGGATGCCCGGATCCCGAGGGCCGCAAGGATTCGCTCCGCGACGAGCACGTCAACCGACTGCATCCGGCCGCCCTCGATGCGACAGATCGTCGTCTGCGAGGTTCGAGCACGATCGGCCAGCTGCCGTTGCGTCCACCCGACCAGGCTTCGCGCCTCCCGGACGACATCCGCGAGGCCGGCGCCGAAGCGACGTCCGATGACCAGGTCAACGTCAAGCATGGGCGATTCATACCCGGCTCGGCTCACCCGCTGCTTATCCCGGCCTTTGAGTCACCCGGGGTTCAGGTGCAGGAGCTCCGCGATCTCGCAGGAACCCGGGGGGCCGTCGTCGGGCCTTGAGTCACCCGGGGTTCAGGTGCAGGAGCTCCGAGCGTGGAGAGACCGCGGAAGTCGCCGTTTGGGGCATCGGCCGCGCTGGTGAATTGTCGGGGTGAACCTCAGGCGCATCAGGCCCGCGCGGCCGAGCGAGGGCAGAGTCACGTGCGACTCAGCGACCGGCGGTCGAAGCGGCATCGGCTGCTCGATGCCCGTCGTCGGCGGGGGCGGCGGCGATGGGGCGGGGGCGGCGGCGATGCAACCGATCGACCCGGATGCCGGCCACCGGCACGAGCGCGGGTCCTGCGACCCAGCCGGACCAGCGGCAGAGAGCGCGGCCGTCGCTACCCCGCGACGCCGAGCGGCAACGCGGCCGCCGTCCCCCACTCCAGCTGCGCCACGGAGCCCGCGATCAGCGTCCCGGCCTCGCCGCGGAGCATCCGCGGCGCGTCCGCGAGCGATCCGATGGCGGCGAACCCGGAGCTGGCGCGCACGAAGCGGCAGGCCGCCTCCACCTTGGGGCCCATCGAGCCCGCGGCGAACGTGCGGGCCGCCATGTCGTCCGGTGACGCCCGGTGGATCGGCCTGGCGTCGGGCGTGCCCCAGTCCGCATACGCCGCGTCGACGTCCGTGAGCATCAGGAACGCGTCCGCGTGCAGGGAGGTCGCGAGCAGCGCGCCCGCGAAATCCTTGTCGATCACCGCCTCGATCCCCACGCAGCAGCCGTCCGGCGTCGCCTCCACCGGGATGCCGCCGCCGCCCGCGCACACGACGATCACCCCCTCCCGCACCAGGAGCTCGATGACGCCGATCTCGAGGATCCGCACCGGTTGCGGCGACGGGACGACACGCCGCCACTTGTTCCCATCGGGCGCGATCGCCCACGACTTCTCGGCGGCGTGCCGCTCGGCCTCCGCCCGATCGTAGACGGGGCCGATCGGCTTGGTCGGACGCTGGAACGCAGGGTCCGCGGGGTCCACCTCGATCCGCGTCAGGAGCGTGGCCATCGGCCGGCGCGGCGGCAGCAGGTTGCCCAGCTCCTGCTCCAGCAGGTAGCCGATCATCCCCTCGGTCTCGGCATCGAGGATGTCCAGCGGGTACTCCTCGTCCGGCCGGTAGGCCGCGTTCTGGAGCGACAGCAGCCCGACCTGCGGGCCGTTGCCGTGGGTCAGGATCAGGTCGTGCTCCAGCGCGATCGGCAGCAGGGCCCGGGCGGCGATCGCCACGTTGACCCGCTGGTTCCCGGCCGTCATCGGCTGCCCGCGGCGGAGCAGCGCGTTCCCCCCGAGCGCCGCGACGACACGCATCAGACCGGCCCGTCCTTCGACAGGGTGGCCACCAGGACGGCCTTGATCGTGTGCATCCGGTTCTCAGCCTGGTCGAACACGATCGAGGCCGGTGACTCGAAGACCTCGTCCGTGACCTCCATCGCCGTCAGGCCGTGGCGGTCGAACATCTTGCGGCCGACCTCGGTCTCGAGGTCGTGGAACGCGGGCAGGCAGTGCATGAACTTCACATCCGGGTTGCCGGTCGCGGCCATCATCGCGGCCGTCACCTGGTACGGCCGCAGGAGGGCGATCCGCTCGTCCCAGGTCGCCTCGGGCTCGCCCATCGAGACCCACACGTCGGTGTAGATGACGTCGGCGCCCCCGACGCCACCGGCGACGTCCTCGGTCACGGAGATCCGCGCGCCGCTGTGCTCGGCCAGCGCCCGGGCCGCCAGCAGGAAATCCTCCCGCGGCCAGACTGCGTGCGGCGCGACGATCCGCAGGTCCATGCCCATCGTCGCGGCGCCGATCAGCAGCTCGTCGCCCATGTTGCCGCGCGCGTCGCCCACGTACGCCAGCGCGACGTCACCGAGCGGCTTGTCCACGTGCTCGCGGATCGTGAGCAGGTCGGCCAGGACCTGGGTCGGGTGGTCCTCGTCCGTCAGGCCGTTGTAGACGGGCACGCCCGACCACGTGGCGAGCGCCTCCACGTCTGCCTGGAGGAAGCCCCGGAACTCGATCCCATCGTAGACCCGGCCGAGCACGCGGGCCGTGTCCTTGACGCTCTCCTTCCTGCCCACGTGGCTGCCGGACGGACCGAGGTAGGTCACGTGGGCGCCCTGGTCGTAGGCGGCGACCTCGAACCCGATCCGGGTGCGCGTCGAGTCCTTCTCGAAGATCAGGGCGATCGACTTGCCGGCCAGGCGGCGGACCTCCCTGTGTTCGCGCTTCTCCTGCTTGAGGCGGGCGGCGAGCCGCAGGAGGTACTCGATCTCGTCCGCGCTGAAGTCGCGCAGCGTGAGGAACGAGCGACCGAGGAGGTCGACGGAGAGGTCGAGGGCCATTGCCGGGACTCCGAGGTGGCGCAGCAACGGGTCAAGGCCCGGGCGCGCCGTGCCGGCGCCCGGGTCGAGGTGGCCCGAGCGTGCGCCCGCGGCCGGCGGCCTGTCATGGTCCGGGCGGCCCGTTGCGGGCGGGCGGGTCGGGCCCTCAGGTGGACTCCGCCGTCCCGGCGCGGATCGAGCGCAGCGCGAACACCTGGATCGCGAGCGCGACGGCGATCGCGGCCAGGAACGCCGGGCCGACGCCGGCCGCCGTGAGCGTCGGGTCCAGCACGACGTAGAACCCGATCGTCCCGAACAGCCCCACGAGCAGGCCCCGGATGACGTCAACGGCTCCATCCGGCCCTTCGCGAAGCTGCGTGAACACCGCCAGGACGGACACGTACACGGGGTACGTGGCGAGGAGCCCGCTGAGGTGCGCACCCAGCAGCGGCGCGACGCCGGTCAGCGTGATCACGATCGCCGTGCCGGCGATCACCCGGGCCGGCAGGTCCCAGGCGGGATGCGGGGCCTCGGACCGAGCGGTGCTGGTGACGGGCAGCAGCCGGAGCGCCAGCGCGACCGCCGCCACGGCCGGGAGGATGAGGATCGCGAAGGGCAGGTCGAGGAATGGCTGCGCCGCAATGCCGAGCGCCGCGTACACGACCGTCCCCGCGAGCACCGCGGCGGCGGGCCCGCGACCGCAGGCCCACACGTACGCGAGGCTCCAGCCACCGAGGATGCCGAGACCCGCCAGCGTCCCGGTGGCGGCGGTCGCCGCGAACGCGGGACCATGATCAAGGGCGAGGAAGAAGATGACCGGCGCCGACGTCAGCGGCAGGGACACGATCCAGCCGCCGATGGACGCCCCCCAGTGCCGGGCTGCGATGCTCGCCCCGCCGACGATCAGCGGCGTGAGCGTGAGCTTGAGGAGCAGGATCGGCACCGGGCAAGGCTAGCCCGCGGCGGTGGCTCCCGTCCCGGCGCGGGAACGCGGGATCCTAGATCCGGATCATCTCCGCGAGATCAGCGACCAGGATCGTGGCCCCCGCGTAGCTGACCATCCGGTCCTGCCAGTCGCTGAGGCGCTCGTACAGGACCAGCGGCAGCTCCACCTCCCGGGCGCTGCAGTTGGCGCGGAACAGGTCCAGCACGGCCGGCACGGCCTCGTCCTCGACGGCGAGGACCAGCGTCACGTTCGGCGTCTCGAGGAAGCCGCCGGTGGAGCTCAGGCGGGTGAACCGGTGGGCCGCGTCGCGGAGCGCCTGGGCGACGCGATCCGCGTCGGACTCCTGGACGATCGCGATCAGGAGCTTCATGCTGCCCTCCTCCGGTCAGCCTGCCTCTTGGGACGCCGGCTCCTCGGCCGGTTCGGCCGGTTCGGACGGCGCGCCCATCAGCCTGGTCACCAGGCGCCTGTCGCTCGCGGTCTCCGTGCGCCAGCCGCGCGCGGTGTGGCTCCCGTCGTTCGCGTAGCGGTCCGCGACCATGATGTCGAACGCGTGGACCGAGGCCTCCTGGTTCGAGTAGCGGCCGGCGGTCCAGGACCGGCTCCGGGTCCCCTGCTGCTGCATCTCGACCACGTGGTAGTCCTCGCGGTTGGTGATGTCCCAGAACTCCACGGCGCCCGAGATGTCGACCTGGCCGACCCGGTCGGCCGCGACATACAGGTCGCAGTTGACGATCGAGCGGTTCGGGCCGTCCGGCCACGCCTGGTGCGTGAGCACGTAGTCCGGGTGGACGGACACGATCAGGTTCGGCCACAGGATGTAGTAGTAGATCCGCCGCTCCTCCGTCTCATCGCGCGCGTAGAGGAGCGGCCGGCCGTCGCGCCTGCCGCTCATCGACATCGTCTCGCAGCCCTCGGCGAACGGCATCCAGCCGCCCTTCCACGGGCCCTCGGCCAGGAAGTCCTCGCCCAGGTCGTACGGCGTGAGCCGGTTGAGCAGCTTGTGGACCGGCGGACAGTGGTAGCACTCGCTGTAGTTCTCGGCCACGATCTTCCAGTTGGCCTTCACCTCGTAGGTCAGGCGCGCGGCGCGGGCGAGCTTCGACAGGTCGCGTCCGAAGCCCTCGTGGTGCTCGAACCAGTCGCCCATGTACTCGCGCAGGGGGGGCGTGACGTCCTCTCCCGTGAAGCACAGGAACACGAAGCCCTGCCAGGTCTCGCAGCGGATGGGGGTGAGGCCGAAGTCCTGGAAGCTGAAGTCCTCGAGGTCCTCCGTGTGCTTGGCCCGCACCAGGCGGCCGTCGAGATCGTAGATCCAGGCGTGGTAGGGGCACTGGAAGCGGACGGCCTTGCCGCATTCCCGCTCCTCCACCGCGGTGCCCCGGTGGCGGCACACGTTGTAGAAGGCGCGGATCAAGCTGTCCCGGCCGCGGACGAGGATGACGTTCTCGCCGAGGATGTCGCGCAGGACGAAGGAGCCCGGTTCCGGCACCTCCTCGGCCCGCCCGGCGGCGATCCAGTCGCGGTAGAAGATCTCCTCGACCTCCCACGCGTAGACCGCCTCGTCGTGGTAGGCGCGGGCCGGCAGCAGCGTCGCCTTGCGGAACGGCGCGCGGATTCGCGCGATCTCCTCGGGCGAGATGGGCGCGGGAGCGCGCGGCGCGGGAGCGCGCGGCGCGGGAGCGCGCGGCGCGGGAGCGCGCGGCGCGGGAGCGCGTAGTGCGGCGGTCCGGGGATCGGGACGGGCGACGGCCAAGGACGGATCCTCCTTCGATCCCCCGGATCGTAGCCGCTCGACGCCGGGCGCGGCCAGCGGGAGCCGTCGTGCGGTCCCTTCGCGCCACCGAATCCTCGGAGGCCGTCACCGCGGGTGCGGGCTGACACGGCCATGGTTCAGGCGGGCGATGCCCGCGCACAACTCGAGACTCCAACCCCGGGGTCCGGTGCCCGAGCCGTGCACGGGGATGGCCGATCTGAACCACACACGAGTCAAGGGGCCGGAGCGTCAAGGGGCCGGAGCGTCAAGGGGCCGGAGCGTGCGGGCTCTCGGGCCGTCGGGGACGCAGCATGTCGCCGAAAGGCACGAATTGGTGAGACCGGCCGGCGACTTCTCGTATGCAGGGTCTCAGCTCAGTCCAGCGACACCGTCTCGTACCAGGCCGGGACCCGGACGTCGAGGCCGAGGGCGGCCACCTTCGGGGACAGCGCCTCCTGGGCCGGCGGGTCCCCGTGGACGAGGAACACCCGCTTGGGTACCCCCGGATCGCCGGGCTTCCGGCCGCGGACGAAGTTGCCCAGCCAGGCCAGCAGCTCGGGCTCGTCCGAGTGCGCGGACAACCCGTCCAGCGACCGGATCGTCGCCCGGATGGGTATCTCCCGACCGCCGATCCGGGCCGTTGCCGTGCCCCGGACGAGATGCCCGCCGAGCGTGCCCTCCCCCTGGTAGCCCACGAACAGGATGGTGGCCGACGGGTCGTCCAGGAGATGCTCCGCGTGGCTGACCGAGCGTCCGCCGGTCAGCATCCCGTTGGACGCCACGATGATGTACGGCCTGGGCGACCGCGCGATCCGCTCCGACTCCTGCACGCTCTGGATCACGTGCTGCGCCGGGTAGTCGAGCGGTGACTGCTGCTCGTGCAGGAGCGTCGCCGTCTCCTCGTCGTAGGCCTCGGGGTGTGCCCGATAGATGTCCGAGGCCGCCCTGGCCATCGGCGAGTCCAGGAACAGCGGCAGCTCGGGGATGCTGCCGGCGGCGACCAGCCGGTCCAGCTCCCAGACGATCTGCTGCGTCCGCCCGATCGCGAACGACGGGATGAGCAGCACGCCCTTGCGCTTCGCGGTGTCGCGGATCGCCTCGGCCAGGATCGCGGTCGAGCGCTCCGCGGGCTCGTGCTCCCGGCCGCCGTACGTGGACTCGCACAGGACGAAGTCGCCGTCAGGGATCGGCGTCGGGTCGCGCAGGATCGGCGTGCCCAGCCGTCCCAGGTCGCCGGAGAACACGATGACCGTGTCGCGCCCGCCGCCCGGGCGCGTGATCCGCATCCGGGCGCTGGCCGAGCCCAGGATGTGCCCGGCATCGAGCAGCGTGACCAGGATACCCTGCGCCACCTCGTGCTCCATGCCGTACGGGATGTGCCGGAGCATCGGCAGGACGGCGTTCGCGTCGTCCTCGGTGTACACGGGCGTGTCGAGGTCGAGCACCACCTCCGGCGGGGAGCCGCGGAGCAGGTCCTCCGGGTCCGTGCCGCCCGGGCTCTCGGCGCCGGCCAGCGCGATGTCCAGCTCCCTGTCGTAGAACCGCGCGTCCTTCGCGTCGTCCACGGACGCGCGCTCCGGATCCTTCCGGTCACGTCGCGCGGCGCGCCGGGCGAACTCCTCCTGGAGCTTGGCCGAGTCCAGGAGCACCAGCCGGGCGAGCTCCGCCGTCGCCGCCGTGCACAGGATCGGACCCCGGAAACCCTCGTGGACGAGCAGCGGCAGCAGGCCGCAATGGTCAAGGTGGGCGTGGGTCAGGACGACGGCATCGAGGGTCTTCGGGTCGAAGCCCAGCGGGATGCGGTTGCGCATCGATTCGTCCGGCCCGCCCTGGAACATGCCGCAGTCCACGAGGACCCGGGCGCGGCCGGTGTCCACGAGGTGGCGCGACCCGGTGACCGTTCGCGCCCCGCCGAGAAACGTGAGCTCCATGGGTGGATCGTGACACAACGGGACTGGCCTCGCGGGCGGATGGCGGGACGGATGCCCGCGCCGCCCCGGGCGAGCGAGTCGCCCCGCGCGATCCTGCTACCGGAACCAGTCGGGCGGCCGACGGCGCGCCCGCAGGATGAACACGTACGCGACCACCGCGATGACCAGGGCCCCGACAAGCGCCAGCGTCGGCAGCAGGCGGTCCATGTCCAGCTCGGTCACCGGGGTGCCGGAGGCCACGTCCGGAGCCGGTGACACGTCGAGCGGCCGCAGGCGGGACAGGTCGCTGGTCCAGGGCGTCGTCGCCGTGCACTGGTTGTCGATGAGGTGGCCGGGTCCGTTGCTCACGATGAACAGGTAGCGAGACAGCGCGAAGATCCGGTCGATGGAGGTCGCGGTGCCGGCCTCCGGACCACCGCGGACCTCCACGGTGTCGCCCAGGTCGCGCGCTCCGCGCCAGCGCTCCTCCACGCGGACGGTGGCCCACCGGCCGCTGTTCTCGGTCCGCACGACGGTGCCCACGAACACGACCTCGCCCAGGAGCACGGCATCCTCGATGGACGGGGTGGTCGCGCACGATGCCGACGCGGGCGCGACCGCCAGGCCCGCCAGCCCTGCCAGGCCCTCGAGGCCGCCGGCTGGGCCGCCCGTGCCGCCGACCCCGGGTCGCAGCAGCAGCGCCCCGAGCGCGAGCATGACCGCCAGGGCGCCGGGGCGGCGCGCGTGTCCCCGGAGCCCCAGCCGTGCGGTCAGCCGACGGGCCCGATGAGCAGGCTGTCCAGCGCGACCGCGACGAACAGCAGGGTCAGGTAGCTGATCGAGTACTTGTACAGCCGGATCGCCTGCGCCAGCGAGGCATCCGGCGAGGTGGCCTGCCGCCACAGCGTGTACGCGCGCCACAGGAAGATCGCCCCCAGGACGACCGCCGCGACGAGGTACAGCGCCCCCATCCCGGCGACCGCGAAGAACACCAGGCTGATCGCGACCAGGAGGGCCGTGTACAGGGCGATCTGGCGCGCCGTCTCCGCCACCCCCTTGACCACCGGCAGCATCGGCACCCCTGCCGCCTCGTAGTCGCGGCGAAGCCGCAGCGACAGCGCCCAGAAGTGGGGCGGCGTCCAGTAGAAGACGATGGCGAACAGCAGCAGCGCTGGCACCTCGACCCTGCCGGTGACGGCGGCCCAGCCGATGACCGGCGGCAGTGCGCCGGCCGCCCCGCCGATGACGATGTTCTGCGGGGTCGTCCGCTTGAGCATCATCGTGTAGACCACGACGTAGAACCCGATCGCGAGCAGGGTCAGGAACGCCGCCACGAGGTTCACGAACCAGGCCATCAGCGCGATCGAGATCACGCCCAGCACGATCCCGAATACGACGGCGTTCTCGGGCGGCACGTCGTGGGCCGGCAGCGGGCGGCGCCGCGTCCGGGTCATCAGCAGGTCGATGTCCCGGTCCAGGTACTGGTTGATGGCGTTGGCAGAGCCGGCGGCCATGGTCCCGGCGATCAGGGTCCAGAACGTTAGGCGGAGCCACTCGGAGACGTTCATGCCGGGCAGATCCCGGGTGGCGAGGACCATCGCCGGGATCGTCGTGACCAGCAGCAGCTCGATGATCCGCGGCTTGGTCAGCGCGACGTAGGCGCGGATCGTGTCGGCGGCGCGCCGGCTGTCGGGAGGGACACCGGGCTCCCCCGGTCCGCCCGGCACGCGCCCCGGCCCGCCCTGGGCCCCCGCCCCCGTGACCACCGCCGTGCGCGCCTTGAAGTAGGAGACCGACACGAGACCCACGAGCAGCGCCCAGATCACGGCCCCCAGCGCGAGGTGGAGGGTCTGCGTCCACCCGGCCAGGCCGGTCAGGACCTGGAGACCGCCCACGACGGCCTGGACCGCGAACAGGACCGCCGCCCACACCGCGAGCCGGACGAGGACGGGGCGGGATCGCTGCGTGCGCCAGGCCGCGGCGGCCGTCGCCCACACGATCAGCCCCACGACGACCGCGATCCAGCGGTGCAGCACGTGCGCGGTGTTGGCGTCGGTGAGCGCCGGGAAGATCGAGCCGTCCATCAGGGGCCAGTCGGGGAACACATACCACTGCGACGTGGCGGTCACGTTGGACCCGAACAGCAGGAGCGCGAACACCGCGGCGGCGGTGAACGCCGCGAGCAGGGTGAACCGCTGGCTCGCGCCCCGGCCGCCGATCCGTGCCGGGTAGTAGCTGCGGACCAGGATGAACACGAGCAGCCCGAGCAGCGCCATGGCCGACGCGAGGTGGGCCGTGACCGACTCGCCCGAGTTGTTGAGGCGGACCGTCTCGCGTCCAAGCCACGCCTGGAACCCGACCAGCATCACGGCGACCAGCGACATCGCCGTGATGGTCCGGTTGTCGCGGTGGTCGATCCAGGCCAGCGCCGCGACACCCAGGATCTCCAGGCCGATGACCGCCGCCACCGTGCGGTGGATCCACTCCAGCCACGCCTTGTAGTCGTCCACCGGCGGGATGACCTGCCCATGGCACAGCGGCCAGTCCGGGCAGCCCATGCCGGACCCGGTGGCCCGGACGATGACGCCGATGGTGACGAGCAGGACGGTCGTCACGACCGTCACGATGGCAAGCTTCTGGAACCGGGTCACGGCTGGAAGGGTCGTCCTCTGCGGGGGGTGGAGGGCGCGGAACGGCGGGGGGCGTGCGCCGCGGGACATTCTACGCGCCGAGCGTGCCGGGGGCCCGGAGCGGTTCCAGCGGGCTGACGCTCGCCCCGCTACCCTCTCGCCATGCCTCGTCACCTGCTCCCGCCGGCCGGCCTCCTCCTGCCGGCCGGTCTCCTGGCCGTCCTGCTCGCCGCCTGCGGCGGCTCGTCGCCGGGCGGACCCGCGACCCCGGCCGCGCCGACGGCATCGGCACCCGCCGCGTCCGCCTCGCAGGGTGCGTCGCGGGCGACCGTCATCCCCATCATCGTCAGCTCCCAGCAGGTCGTGGGCGCCAACCGCTTCGTCTTCTCCTTCCTCGACGCGGCCTCGAACCTCCCGGCCGCCGCGCCCGACCGGACGGCCTCCGTCGCGTTCATCGCCCCCGGGGAGAGCCAGCCGGGAACGGCGACCCCGGCGACGTTCGTGTGGGCGATCGAGGGCTCGCGGGGCGACTACGTGGCCAACGTGGATCTCCCGGTCGCCGGCGACTGGAAGGCGGTGTTCATCACCCAGGCGCCCGGCAAGCCCCAGGAGGCGATCGGCGTCGGGTTCCAGGTCCAGGCCACCGGGGTCACGATCGCCGTCGGCGCCAGGGCCCCGGCCTCGAACACTCCCACCGCGGCCGACGTGGGCGGGGACCTCGCGAAGCTGGCCACGGACCCGAACCCCGATCCCGCCTTCTACCAGCTCTCGGTCGCGGACGCGATCGCGCAGCACCGGCCGTTCGTCCTGGTGTTCGCCACGCCCGCGTTCTGCCAGAGCGCCCAGTGCGGCCCGACCCTGGACCGGGTCAAGGCGGTCTCGAAGACGGTGCCGCCGTCCGTCGCGTTCATCAACGTGGAGCCGTACAGGCTCCAGGTCACGGACGGCAAGCTGCAGCCGGTGCTGGACGCGAACGGCCAGCTCCAGCCGGTGGATTCGGTGAACGCGTGGGGCCTGATGTCCGAGCCGTGGATCTTCACCGTGGACGACGCCGGGATCGTACGCGGCTCGTTCGAGGGCGTGGTGGGCGAGGACGAGCTGAAGGCGGCGATCGCCGCGATCGCGGGATCCTGACCTCGATCTCCGGCGTCAGCCGGCGTCCTCGATCCGGTAGACGATGAGATCGGGGCCCTCGACACGGAAGAACACGCGCACCGGCGTGGACGATGCGAGGTGCTCCGCCAGGTGGCCGGGCGGGAACTCGACGCCGTTCTCGAGCGTGCCGATCCGGAACGACAGCTCCGTGCCATCGGCGAGACGGGTCCGGAACCCGCTGACCTCGGCCAGCCCCGCGGACGTGATGCCGGTCAGCACACCGGTCACGGGTGACGCGGGCACGCTCACCGCCGTCGCGGATGCCCCGGGCGTGGCGGAGGGCTGGGCGGTCGCCGGGGTGGAGGGCTCGGCGGTCGCCGGGGTGGCGATCGAGGCGGTCTCGATGAGACCGGGCGTGGCCGAGGGCGCGGGCGAGCAGGCTGCCGATCCGGCGACGGCCACGAGGAGCACCACGGCGGCGGCGAGCCGGCCGGGGTGACGGCTCACGAGGGAGCCATTCCCGTGCCGCCGCTGCCGGGCTTGACGGCGGGCTCTCCGGCGGCACATCGCGGACAGGTCGCGGGGCCCGGCTCGTACGTCGGCAGGTCCAGCTGCCACAGCGCGCGCAGCGGGTAGACGCGCCCGGTCGCGGGCGAGATCAGCGTCGAGCGGCCGCCGGAGCGGTCCACCAGCACGCCACACTCGATGATCTCGCCGCCGGCCGCCTCGACCGTCGGGATCATCGCCAGCAGGGAGCCGCCGGTCGTGAGGATGTCGTCCACGAGGAGGACCCGCTCGCCTCGGGCGATCGAGAAGCCGCGCCGGAACTCGCGGCGGGGGCCGTCGCCGTCGGTCGTGACCTCCTCCGCGAAGATCGCCCGGGTTCCCAGCTGGCGAGCGGTCTCGAAGGCCAGGATGACGCCGCCGGTCGTCGGGCCGGCGACGAGGTCCACGGCCGCGGCGCCGTCGCGGTCGCGGTGCGCGGCAGCCCAGAACCCGCACAGCTCGCCCGTCGCGACGGGGTCCTGGAGCACCTGGAACTTCTCCAGGTACGCCTCGGAGTGGCGGCCGCTCTTGAGCACGAAATGCCCGTCGCGGAGCGCGCCGCCGGCACGGAACAGGGCTTCCGTGCGGGCCGCGATCGCGCGCCGCGCGGCGATGTCGAGGGTCTTCCTGAGGGTGGTCACGCGCTGGATTCTAGCCGGGCGGCGGCCTCGTCTCTTCCGGCGCGGCGGCATCGTCCGCGCACGGCCGGCCGCCCGCCGGACGCGGCCGGTATCAGCGGGCGTATTCCGCACCCCGCGTGGAGGGTGGCGAGGCCCGCCGCGGCAGCGCGGTCCCGACCAGGTCGGCGACGGCCGCCACTCCCCGTGCGCGGCAGGCGTCCGCGAGCTCGTCCGCCAGGCGCACCGGGAGCATCGGCTCCGCGAGCGCGGCCACCCCCACGCCCACCGCGGACGCCCCGACCGCGAGCAGGTCCAGGATGTCGCCCACGGTCGCGACCCCGCCGATGCCGACGACGGGCACGTGCACCACCTGGGCGATCTCGAACACGACCCGGAGGGCGATCGGCTTGAGCGCCGGCCCGCACAGGCCACCGTACCCGCTGCCGAGCGCCGGGCCGCCACGGTCGCCCGCCACCGCCAGCCCGGGCAGCGTGTTGATGGCGCTGATCGCGTCGGCTCCCCCTTCCTCGACCGCCCGGGCCACCGCCCGCACGTCACCGGCCGCGGCCGTGAGCTTGGCGATGACCGGCAGGTCCGTGGCCCGCCGCACGGCGCCGACGACGGAGCCCGCCGCATCCGCGTCCAGCCCGAACGCCGTTCCGCCGCGCGCGGCGTTCCCGCACGACAGGTTGAGCTCCACCCCGGCGACCCCCGGCACGCCCTCCAGGCGCCGGACGAGATCGATGAAGTCCTCGCTCGATTCGCCACACAGGTTGACGATCACCGGCACCGGCCACCGGGCCCAGCTCGACGCGAACCGGTCCAGCACCGCCTCGATGCCCGGGTTCTGCAGCCCGACACCCACGAGGCGCCCCGACGGGGCCTCCGCCATGCGCGGGACCGGATTCCCGGACCGCGGCCTGAGCGTCGTGCCGCGGGTGACCAGGCCCCCGAGCCGGGGCAGGTCCACGAGGTCCACGACCTCGACCCCGTACCCGAACGACCCTGCGGCGGCGATGACCGGGTTCCGGAGCACGAGCCCGCGCCCCAGGTCCACCTCGAGCGACACGGGCCGGCCACCGATGGCGTCGAGCGCGGGCGTGAACGATGGCAGCGCCGACGGGAGCGATGACGGGGTCGATCCCGCCTTCGTCTTCGGCGGGGCCGGCGTGATGGCGGACCTGATCCGGCGCACCGTCGGGGTCCGCTGCGGCCTCGGAGCCCCCGGCACGACCCGCCGCCGCGCCTTCACGGCACGCGCTCCCAGTCGATCTCGTCCGCGGCGAACACCGGTCCCTCGCGGCAGACCCGCAGCGGCCCGCCGGCTCCGGCCACGACGCACCCCTGGCACGTTCCCGCGGCGCACCCGACGGACTGGTCCAGGATCACCTGGAGGAACGCCTTGCGCCGCGCCTCCGGCGAGCCGGGGACGATCGGCCTGCCGCCCCCGCGCTTGCGCCCCAGCGTCGCGACCCCCAGCCGCTGCCGCCTGCCGACCGCCAGCCCCGCGACCCGCGCCAGCAGTGACGGTGGCCCGCAGGCGAACGACTGGTCGGCCCAGGCCTCGTACTCGATCACCAGGTCCCCCACCGGGCCGCGCCGGCCCAGCGACCCGTCGTCGGTGGCCACCACGTACTCGACCTCGTCCGGGAGCTGGCTCGAGGGATACACCTGCGCGGAGGTCGGCGCGCCGTACAGCAGCACCACCGACCGGCCATCGCGGATCGCCTCGTCCACGAGGAGCCGGACACCGGCGACGGACGGACCTTCGGCGATCAGCAGCAGGTGGCGCGCGCGAGCGTCCACCTCGAACGGGCGCCCGAGCGGTCCCAGCATGTCGGCGCGGTCGCCCGGACGCCGGTCGCGGAGCCAGGCGCCGAACCGCGACGCGTCCTCCACCTGGATCGTGAGCGTGCCGCTGGAAGCGTCGGCGGTCACGATCGGATACGGGCGGCGCTCCGGGAATCCGCCGGGCTCGGCGCTGCGCAGGTGCACGTACTGGCCGGCCCGCGCGCCGGCCACGACCGCGGGCGCATGCCACGACTGCAGCCAGTGGCCGGGCGTGATCCGCCGGCTGTCGAGGAGCTCGGCGCCGGCGGGTCGCACGGACGGCCCCGGCGCCGGCGACGAGACGCGGACGGGCGGCCGGGAGCGGCTAGGGTCGGCGTCCGTCGCCGAACGTGTCCGCTTCGCCCTCGCCCTCGCCCTCTTCGCCCTCTTCCTCTTCGCCTTCGCCCTCTTCCTCTTCGCCTTCGCCCTCTTCGCCCTCGTCTGCCGCCTCGTCCTCCTCCCCCGGCTCGGGAGCCACGGACGGGAAACCCTCCGCCAGGGCGTCGGCGAGGTCACCGAACACGTCGGTGGGATCGTAGAACTCGACGATGTCGTCCGGGGCGGTCAGCTCACGCCACTCCCCGTTGCCGTCCTCCGGCAGGACCTCGGCCCGGAACCTGCCGCTCGAGCCCAGCACCAGCCGCTCATCCTCGTCATCCACGACGATCACGTCTCCCAGCCGTCCCGACAGCCTCGCGGCTGCGTCCTCGAATTGCTCGATGAGGCGCGCCTCGTTCTGCTGGCTCCGCTCCTGGAAGTCCAGGGCGAGGTCGTACATCGCGCGCGCCGCGGACTCCTCGTCGTCGGCGTCGAGCACCGCCGGCTGTGCGGCAGCCCATTCGTCGGCGGCCCCGGCGTAGGCGGCGTCGTCGCCCACCTGGACCGTTTCCTCGGGTGCGATGCCGGCGACCCCGAGCAGATCGTCGGTCGCGGTCGGCTCCTCGCCGAACCCGGCCGCCTCCCGGGCGGCCTCCGCGAAGGCCTGGAAGACCTCCACGGGGTTGTAGAGCTCGATCAGCTCCGACGGCGTCTCCACGATCTCCGTGTCGGAGACCCACTCGCCCGTGTCCGGGTCCTCGTACCGGCTGCGGACGCGGAACGTGCAGTCGGGGGCGACCGAAAGGTAGTCCGGGTCGTCGTCGATCAGCGTCAGCCCGCCGAGCTGCGAGATCCGCTCCCGGTGGCGGTCCAGGAACTTGCGCAGCTGCTCCGTCGCCTGCACGACGAAGTCCGTCCGCTCCATGGCGGCGTCGTTGGCGAGCTCGCCGAGCAGGTCGTTGCGGCTCACGTCCATTCGATCGCCTCCTTCAGCCGTGGTACTCGAGATCCGGTCCGAGACGCTCCCGGAGGAACATGGCGTGGTGTCGCTCGAAGATCCACTCGCCGGCCCGGTGGCCGAGCGCGCGCGTGGCCTCGTCCGCCTCGAGGCGGTCGAGGGTCGAGTAGTCGGGCAGGTCCAGCATGATCACGTTGTCATAGTCCCAGCCGTAGGCCACGTTGTACCAGCCCAGGAAGCGGATGCCGAACTTCTCCTCGTACTCCTTCACCTGGCGGGGGAAGATCGTCTTCATGAAGAACTTGAAGAACGGATCCCGGCCGCGGCGGACCGAGAAGTAGGTCGCGAGAACGGGCACGACGCGAGCAGCCTCCCTGAAAACCCTGGACGTTGGGCCGCCCCTATTCTCGCATGCCCGGGTGCGGCGGCCGGGCGGTCTGGTCAACGTCCCCCGCCGGGTCGGCCGCGGGGCTCGCGGCATCCGGGTCGGCCGCTGGGCTCGCGCCGGCCGCGGGGCTCGCAGGGCTCGCAGGGCTCGCAGGGCTCGCAGGGCTCGCGAGGCTGGCGGCGTCCTCGAGCTCGCCGACCGTCATCGTTCCGCTCGCCAGGGGCCGGCGGCGGCCCTCGCGCCGATCGGAGGCCACCAGCCGGAGCAGGAAGATCACCGTCTGGCCCGCGAACAGCAGCAGGATCAGGGTCAGGAACAGCAGGACGGCGCTGGCCGCCGCCGGCCATTCCCAGACGACCGAGAGCGGCGTCAGGATGACCAGGACTCCCAGCAGCGCCAGCTGGAACCGGAAGCAGCCGAGGCCGGGGCCGCGCTCCGCGTCGAGGGGCTCGCCCTTGTACTCGACGGGCCGAACCGAGGAGGGCTGTTCCGGGGAGGTCACGGTTCCACTGTACCGCCGCGGGGTGCGCCGGGGCTGTGCCCTCGCCAGTACCGTGCCGGCGCGAGCCGCGGTAGTCAGCCCCTGACTATTCCGGGCACATCCCTCGTCCAGCGACACGCTCCCGGGGTCCGGCGCAGGAGGTCGGCCGCGTCCCAGGGGCGTGCGCGTGCGAGCTCCAGGCGAACGAGCGACGAACGCCGCGCGCGGCGGGACGCCCTGGACTCCGGATCCGTGCGGAATAGTCACGCGCTGACTACGGCGGCGCGGCCGCCGTGGGCGGCGGGGGCGCCGTGGGCGGCGGGGGCGCCGTGGGCGGCGGGGGCGCCGTGGGCGGCGGGGGCGCCGTGGGCCGTTCGGGGCGCCCGCCGCGCAGGCGGTGACCCTACCATTCAGGGCCATGGACGATCCCCTCGCGCCGTTCCGCTGGCACCCCGAACCCGAGCTCATCGGGATCCGCGACGCCGCCACCTCCCGCGCCGCGCTCGAAGCCGCCGGCGAGGCGACCTGGCGTGCGTCGCTCGACTGGCTCTACGACGAGGCGATGGTCCGCGCGATGGGCCGGCCCGTGGGCTACGCGGATCTCCGCCGCGAGTACTTCGGCCCCAGCCTGGCCCCCGCCTCCGCCCCCAGCGACCCCGTCCCGCTCGCGGCGGTCCTCGACGAGTTCCGCACCCGCATCGCCCCCCACACGCTCAACAGCTACCACCCCCGGGCGCTGAGCTACTTCACGCCGCCTCCGCTCGTCGCCTCGATCGTCGGCGAGGTGCTCGCCCAGTGGACCAACCAGGGCGTGGACGTGTGGCACGCGGGGCCGGTCGGGGCGTTCGTGGAGGAGGAGGTCATCCGCTGGCTGTGCGACCTCGTCGGGTACGGCGAGCGCAGCTTCGGCCTGCTCGCGTCAGGCGGCGTGATGGCGAACTTCATCGCGATGGCGCTCGTTCGCGACGTCCACCTCCGGCGCCTGGCCGGCCAGGACCACCCACCGCGAGGCGCCGCGCTGGAAGGGGCCCGCGTCTACACCGGCGACCAGACCCACTTCTCCATCGCGCGCGCGCTGGACGAGCTGGGCTTGCCGCCCGAGACGCTGGCCATCGTCCCCGCCGACGAGCGCTTCCGCCTCCACGCGGCACCCGTGGCCGAGGCCATCGCCCGCGACCGCGCGAAAGGGCTCCGCCCCGTCGCCATCGCCGCCGTCGCCGGCTCCACCAACACGGGCTCGGTGGACCTGGTCGAGGAGCTGGCCGCCCTCGCCCGGGCGGAAGGCCTGTGGCTCCACGTGGACGCGGCCTACGGTGGCGCCGCCCGGCTCTCCGAGCGGGACCGGGACCGCGTGCCGGGCCTCCACCTCGCGGACTCCGTCACCATCGACCCCCACAAGTGGTTCTTCCAGGCCTACGACGTCGGCGCCCTGCTCGTCCGCGACGGCGCCCACCTGCGCCAGACCTTCGACCGCGCGCCCGAGTACTACCGCGGTGGCGAGACGCATGCCCGCGATCCCGAAGGCGAGGGCGACGCCGGCCGCCGGGACGCGCACGCGGGGCAGCTCAACTTCTACAAGCTCGGCTTCGAGGGCACCCGCCGCTTCCGCGCCCTCAAGCTGTGGACCAGCTGGAAGCACCTCGGCACGACCGGGCTGGGCCGGCTGATCGAGACCAACGACGACGTGGCCGCCTACCTGGCCGCCCGGTGCGCCGAGGCGGACGACCTCGAGGCCCTCCCCGCCGAGCCGGAACTGTCCGTCGTCTGCTTCCGCCACCTGCCGGGCGGTGCCGCGGCCGCGTCCTCGCTGTCGCGCGCCGCGCTGGATGCCCACCAGGACCGTCTCGCGGCCGCGCTCGAGGCCTCCGGCGACGGCTGGCTGTCCACGACGACCCTCCGCGGGTCCACGTACCTGCGCGCCGGCGTCGTCAACTACCTGACCACCGAAGCCGACATCGACCGCCTGCTGGCGACCCTCCGCCGCCTGGCGACCGACGAGGGCGGGTGACCTTCGGGGGATGCCACGGCTCATCCGGGGCGGCTACAACCGCGTCATGCGCCGCCCGCTGTCGCTGCTCGCAGTCATCGGGCTCGCCCTCGTCCTGGTGCCGGCCGTCCTCGTCCTCGTGCCGGCCGTCGTCCTCCTGGTGCCGGCCGACCCGGTCATGGCCGCCGGCACGGTCGGGGCCGGCGAGGACGTGAACGCGGAGCCGCTCCTCCCCTACGTCGTCGGCCTGCTGGTCACCGGGATCGCCCTCGCGGTGGTCGGCGTCGTGGCGACGAGGCTGCTGGGGCGCACGCCGGGCAGGCGCACCAGCCCGGGACGCCCCGACGCGTGGTGGGTCTGCCCGGCATGCCAGGCGACCAACGCCGAGGGGCGTCCGGCGTGCTACGCGTGCCACGCCCCGCGTGCGGACCCGCCGGCCGCCGACCGCGGGTCGACCGGGCTGAACAAGATGGACTGAGCCACGGCCTGGGCCGCGACCCGCCGATCACCCCCGGTCCGCGTGCGCCACCAGGCCGCCGGCGATGGTCAGCCGCACCACGCCGCGCAGCGCCCGCCCGGCCAGCGGGGTGTTCCTCCCCTTCGAGCGCAGCGTGTCGGCGGCCACGATCCACGACGCCGCCCGGTCGATGACCACGAGGTCCGCCGGCTCGCCTTCGCGCAGGCCCGGAGCGACGCCGGCGCGCGCGCCGGGCTCACCGAGGACCCGGGCCGGGCCGGTGGTCAGCGCCTCGATCGCGCGCCCCAGCGGCAGCCCGCCCCCCTCGACCGCCGCCAGCACGACCCCGAACGCCGTCTCGATCCCGCTGATCCCGTTCGCCGCGTAGCCGAACTCCACGTGCTTGTCCACCTCGGTGTGCGGCGCGTGGTCCGTGGCGATCGCGTCCGCCGCTCCGTCCGCGAGGGCCGCCAGGCACGCGGCCGCGTCCTCCGCCGACCGGAGCGGCGGGTTGACCCGGAGCGCGGTGTCGAACGGCGGCGCGACCAGGGCACCGTCCGTCCACGGGTCCCGTGCGGCGCCCGAGCCGTCCAGCGCCTCCCAGGCCCAGCGCCGCGACCCGGCGATCCACTCGTCCGTGAACGCGATGTGGTGGGGCGTCACGTCGCAGGTCACCGGCAGGCCGGCCGCCCTTGCCGCGCGCACGTGCCCCAGCGCGGCAGCGGTCGAGACGTGCGTGAGGTGGAGCCGCGCCTGCGGCACGTCCGCGACCACGTCCGCGAGGATCGCGATCGCCCGGGCCACCGCGCCGGCCTCGGCCGCGACGGGCCAGCCCCGCAGGCCCAGGACCGTGGCGACGTACCCCTCCGACGCCTCTGCGCCCTCGGTCAGCGTCGGATCCTCGGGGTGGTCCACGACCGGCAGCCCGAGCGCCCCGGCGTAGGCCAGCGCGTGGCGCAGGATCGGGGCCGCCCGCACGGGGGAGCCATCGTCCGAGAACCCCACCACGCCGGCGTCCGCCAGCTCGCCCAGGGCGGCCAGCGCCTCGCCCTTGCGGCCGGCCGTCACGGCCCCGTGCAGGAGCACCCGCACCGGCGACCCGGACGCCACGACCGCGGCCCGCACGCGCGACACCACCGACGGCTCGTCGATCGCCGGGGTCGTGTTGGGCATCAGGCAGACCGTCGTGAAGCCGCCGTGCGCAGCCGCCGCGACGCCGGTCGCGATCGTCTCCGCGTCCTCGTTGCCGGGCTCGCGGAAGTGGGCATGGAGGTCCACGAAGCCGGGGGCGATGATGACGCCGCCAGGCCCGATCCCCTCGGCGGCCGCACCGCCCAGCCAGGTCAGGCGCGACAGGCGTCCGTCCTCGACCGCGATCTCGGCCGCGCCCTCGCGCCCGGTCGCCGGGTCCACGACCCAGCCGCGCAGCGTCAGCCCGTCCGCGACGGCCCCGATCGCGCCGACGGTGCCGGTCACGCCCGCCCGCGCGCTCATGCGCCCGTCTCCCGCCCGTGCGCCCCGGCGAGCAGGTACAGCAGCGCCATCCGCACCGCGACGCCGTTCGTCACCTGGGTCGTGATCACCGACCGCGGGTCCACCGCGACGTCCGCGGCGATCTCCACGCCCTCGTTCATCGGTCCCGGGTGCATCACGATCACGTCCGGTGAGGCCGCGCGCAGGCGTTCCTGCGTGAGCCCGTAGCGGGCCGCGTACTCGCGCAGCGAGGGCAGGAGCCCGGACGACATCCGCTCCTTCTGGATGCGGAGCGCCATCACGACGTCCGCGTCCCGCAGCGCGGCGGAGATATCGGAGGTCACGGTGAACCGCCGCCCGGCCGCTCCCCGGCTCGCCCACGCGTCGAACCCGCGAAGGAGCGTGGATGGGCCGCACAGCCACAGGTCGGCACCCATCGCGGTCAGCGTCCAGATGTTGGAGCGTGCCACCCGGGAGTGGAGCGCGTCGCCCAGGATCACGACCTTGCGCCCCTCGAGCGACCCGCCCGGCAGCCGCCCTCGCAGCGTGTACAGGTCCAGCAGCGCCTGGGACGGGTGCGCGTGCCAGCCGTCGCCGCCGTTGAGGACCGCCCCGCCGAACACCTCGGCCGCGAGGTACGGCGCCCCGGAGACGGAGTGCCGCATGACCAGCATGTCGGCGCCCAGCGCCTCGATCGTGCGCACGGTGTCCACGAGGGATTCGCCCTTGGACACGGACGACGATGCGGCCGCGATGTTGACGACGTCCGCGGACAGGTTCTTGGCCGCGACCTCGAAGCTGACCCGGGTCCGGGTGGAGGCCTCGTAGAACAGGATCGTCACGCTGGTCCCGCGCAGCGCCGGGACCTTCGGGATCGGCCGGGCGAGCACCTCCCGCATCTCGTCGGTCGTGCGCATCACGAGTTCGATGTCCGCCCGCGACAGGACGTCGACGTCGAGCAGGTGCCGGTGATGCCACGGGAGCAACGCCGAGGACGCCGCCTCGGGGCGGTCGACCTCGGCGGTCATGCGCGGGACCCCCCGGTCGCCTCGAGGGCGGGCATCCGCTCGATCTCCACCGCGTCCTCGCCGTCGATCTCCTCGAGCTGGACCCTCACGACCTCCTCGCGGGACGTGGGCACGTTCTTGCCGACGTGGTCGGCGCGGATCGGGAGCTCCCGGTGACCGCGGTCCACGAGGACGGCGAGCCGGATCGCCTGGGGGCGCCCGAAGTCGATCAGCGCGTCCATCGCGGCCCGGATGGTGCGACCCGTGTACAGGACGTCGTCCACGAGCACGACCGTGCGGCCGTTGAGGTCGAACGGGATCTGGGTGCCCTTGACGATGGGCTGCTGAGCGACCAGCGACAGGTCGTCCCGGTAGAAGGTGATGTCCAGCGCGCCGACGGGGATCACGACCCCCTCGTGCTCGAGGATGGCCTCCGCGAGCCGGTGCGCCAGCGGCACGCCCCGGCGCTGGATGCCGACGAGCACCAGGCCCTCGGTGCCCGCCTGCTTCTCGACGATCTCGTGGGAAATCCTGGTCGTCGCGCGGCGGACGTCCTCCGCGGCCATGATCCGGCGGCCGGTCATCGGCAGCACCAGCGGCATCGCACGGGCTCGCTCCTCCTTCCCGGCCTCACGGGGCCACCCGGCCTCACGGGACCGGTGCGGAAATCGAGGCCAGTCTAGCGCGACCGGCCGCGCCCGGCGGCCGCTGCCGACAGCGCGTGACCTAGTAGATCGAGACGGTCACCCACGTCGTGCCCGCGAACCAGCCGCAGCCGCAGACCTTGAAGAAGTCCGGGCGGTACATGTCCACGATCCGGATCTGCTTGACCGGCCCGTAGTCCGTCACCGTGCGCTGGAGGCAGCCCCCCGCGCCGCAGATCCGGACGACCGTGCCGCGCGGCAGCCGCATGGCCGTGGTGCCGTTGTCGTAGAACGTGGCGTAGCCGGACATGGTGTACTTCGGCTTCTTCCAGGCGGTCCCGGACGAGCTCGCCGGCTGGCTGACCGTGGGACGCGAGGCGGTGACCCGGGGTGCCGTGCCCGGCTCCACGAAACTCGAATCCGCGGTCACGTGGCCGTCCGACCGGAGGGCATCGTCGAACACGCCCAGGCCCTCGGGAGCCGGGGCGTCCACCGCCGGGACATTGACCATCGTGAAGGCCACCGGCTCCACCGCCCGGAGGGCCGAGGGAGTCCTCGAGCCCGCGGGAACCGGCAGCCCGGCCAGTGCGAGCGCGGCGATGAGCGCCGCGGTCGCGACGACCGTTCTGCGTCGCATTACCGATGGATGCTACCGGATGCCGGCAGATCCCGCCGCCGCGGGACAGGCGCCGATCGGGGGACGCCTGGTTCCGGACTGGCGGGGAACCGGGCTCCGGCCGCGCGGGGCGCCGGGTTCCGGCCTCGCGGCGCGGGGTCAGTGGAGGACGGTCACCTCGCTCTCGGTGGGCAGCCGGAGCTGCCCGACCGTGTCACCGGACCAGGCCAGGACCTCGACCGTCGCCTCGCCGCTCTCGGCCGGCGCACTCCAGGCCAGGCGGCCATCGCGCAGCGAGAATCCGTCGAAGGCCGGGGCGTTCTCGAGCATCGGCTTCGCGAGGTTGACGGCCCCGGTGGCCGGGTCCACCGCGTACAGGCTGAGCCGACCGGGGGCGCCCGCCTCGCCGTCGGTGATCCACAGCGCGACGGCGGTGCCCGTCTCGTCCCAGCGCACCTGCCAGTCGCGGATCGTGCCGGACGCGAGCACCTGTTCCTGCCGCGCGGCTTCCTGCCGTGCGCCGGCGGACGGACCCGTCCCGGCGGGGCTCTCGGGTGGCCCCGCGGAGGCCTGCGGGTCCGGGGTGAGGCCCGGCCAGGCGCCGAGCACCAGGCGGCCCGACGCCGGCTGCCACGTGAAGCCGTCACCGGCCGGCGCGACGGTCCCGGCCCACCAGACCGCGGTCCGCTGGTCGGCGGCGACAGCCGGGCGCCACATCGAGCTCGCGTCCACGGCGTGCTCCTCGCCCGTCTCCGGATCCAGCAGGGTCGTGACCGGGGCCCCGTCGGCCACTCGACTGACCAGCAGCCGGTCGCCGAGCCAGCCCGAGAACACCGACGCGTGATCGGACGTGACGGGGCGAGCCTCGCTGTCGCTGGCCTGCCAGACGTACACGTCGGGGCCGGTGGAGCCGGCCGACGGCCGGGCGGTGAATGCGAACCCGGTGCCGTCCGCGGAGTAGCCGGAGACGCTCCCGACGAGGATGACGTCGTGGGCGATCTCGATCGTCCCATCCGGCTGGGGCGTGACCTCGACGCTGGCGCTCGGCGACGCGAGGTCGGGCGTGGCAGCGGCGGTCGAAGGAGCGGCTGAGGTGTCCGGCGAGGCGCTCGAGGCCGTGATCGCGGTGGCCGTGATCGCGGTGGCCGTGGCGGTGGCCGTCGGCAAAGGCGAGGGCGGGGTGGGCGCCGTCGGGGTGGGCGCCGTCGGCGACGGGGTGGGCGTCGCCGGCGACGGGGTTCCCGGGGCCACGGTCGCCGAGGGCGACGGGCTCACGACGACCGGTGTGGGTGTCACCGCCACGGCGCTGGGCGGGGGCTGCACCACTTCCCGGACCGGGACGACGAACACGCCGTTCGCCGGCGCGCCCCGCTGCATCACCACGATGTGGTCCTGGTTGGGGGAGATGACCGCGTCGAAGCTGCCGAGATCGCCCAGCGTGGACAGCCGCGTGCTGTCGCTCACGGCGGTGGTCCCGCAGCTCGCGGCGCCCACCGGGCAGACCTCGTTGATGTGCCTGGTGGACAGCTCCAGGGCGCCATCGGTGCGGCGCGACAGCACCTGGACCGTGCCCGCGGTCAACGGGATGGGGGTGGGCTGGGCCGAGTCACCGCCCTCGCTGGTGCCCTCGTGCGCCGGAGACAGGTTGACGCCGTTGAGCAGGCCCGCCCCCACGACGATCGCCACGACCAGCACGCCGGCCAGCGGCACGACCGGGACTCGCGCCGGACCGCCGGGGCGCCATCGACGCCCGATGCGGGTGGTTCCCAGCCGGCCGGGTGCGCCGTCAGCCTCGATCGCCGCCGCCGTCCGTGCCCACAGGTCGCGAGGCGGCTCCGGCGTGGCGGCGCGGAGCGGTCCGAACAGGCTGCCCTGCTCGTCGTAGGCGTCCGCGGCGGCTGCACAGGCAACGCAACCGGCCAAGTGGGTCTCCAGCCAGGCGGCGTCATCGGGCGGCAGCAGTTCGTCCACGCGGAGCGCGGCCAGCTCCAGGGCACGCCCGTGGTCCCCGCGGCCGGCGGGGCGACCCAGTCTCGGGCTCATGGCCGGCGCCCCGGGCGGCGTACGCCGCCGCGCGCGCGGGTGTCCCGGGCGGCGTCGGCGGCGTCGGCCGACGCGCGTTCCGCAGCCTCGGCGGACGCGCGCTCCGCGGCCAGCGCCTGGCGCAGGCTCTCGCGGGCGCGGGTGAGGAGCGCGCGGGCGGCCACGTGCGAGACACCCAGCGCGGCGGCCAGCTCGAGGCCGGTCAGGTCGTGCAGCTCCGCGAGCAGGAGGGCGGCGCGCTGGCGCTCCGGGATCCGCTCCAGGGCCCGCTGGAGCTCGCCCGAGAGGCGCGCCTCCATCACCAGGTGTTCGGCGGAAGGAGCCGTATTGTGCGTCTCGCCGACGAGCGGGATGAAGCGCACGATCCGCCTGCGACGGAGGTCGTCGAGTGCCACGCGGTGGGCGATCTGGTACAGCCACGCGCGCGCGTTCTCCGGCTTCTGGAGCGAGTCGTAGGCGCGATAGGCCTTGACGAAGGCGTCCTGCGTGAGGTCCGCCGCCAGCTCCGGGTCCCGCAGCATGCGTGCCAGGTATGCGTAGATCTCGTTGTGGTGCTTCGCGAACAGGTCCTCGACGAAGCGGTACGCCTCGTCGCGGTCCCAGGCGGCGCTCACCGCGTGCCCAACCGGCGCGAGCCGGGGCTGTTCGAGCCCCGAGAGATCTGCGACCACTGGTACTCCAGTGCTGGAGACGAACTGGGGACCCCCACCCGGAGCCGTGTGCTCCGACCCCCTGTGACGGGGCGTCCGCCGGGCGTGTGACGGCCTGCTCCCCCCGTGTCCCTCATCGCTCCGGGTGCTCCACCGGCGTGTCCGCGACGCGCCCCGTGCGGAGCTCCTCCACGGCGTCCTCCGGGGACACCGGGTTCACCGGCAGTCCCGTGCCCAGCTCGAGGCCCGCGATCTCGCGCAGCCGGGGGTGGATCTCCCAGTGCCAGTGGTAGGTGGCGTCCACCTGCTCCCTGAGCGGCGCCGAGTGCAGGACGAGGTTGTAGGGGGGTCCGTCGAGGCTGGCTGCCAGCCGGCCCAGCACCCGGCGGAGGGCTTCGGCGGCGGCGGTGATGTCCGGATCGGCGGCCCGGGCGAAGTCCGCGTCGTGCCGGCGCGGGACCACCCAGACCTCGAACGGCGACCGGGACGCGTAGGGCGCGAAGGCAACCGCGTGATCGTCCGCGTACAGCAGGTGATCCGGGCGGCTGACCTCCTCGCGCACCAGCCGGCAGTACGGGCACTCGCCCTCCCGGATCAGGAACCGCGCGGCACCACCCAGCTCCTCGGCGACACGGTGCGGGATCTGGGGCAGGTCGTAGAGGTCGAGGCACAGGTGGTTGGTCCGGGCGCCGGCCTGCGCGCCCCAGTTCTGGACGACCTGGAGGTGCTGCGTCAGGTTCGCCGCGCGGGCCAGGATGATCTCCTCGCGGCAGCGCCGGAGGAGCCCCTCGATCGTCGATGTCCCGACGGCGTGGAGCGCCCGGTGCTCGCCCGGCGGCGCGACGACCGTCCGCCAGGCACCGGCGGCGCGCGCGTCGGCGATCGTGACCTGCGCCACGGAGCCCTCCCGCGCGCGCACCTCCGCCTCGGTCCCGGCCACCGTGAACGCGAAGTCCTTGAGCGTGCGCAGCCGGATCCCGTCGCCGGGCGGGAGCCGGCAGTTGAAGCAGTCGCCGCGGTCATCCACCGGCGCGGCGGCCAGCGCGAAGCGCTCGCGGGCGAACGTGCGGTCGATCATCGTCGCCACCCACCAGCCGGTGATCGCGTCCTTGCGGAGCTCGAACAGTCCCTGGCTCACGTCCCCTCCCCGACCCTCTCAGGCCGCCGGGGCGGCCACGAGCCGCTCGAGCGCCGCTCGCTCAGCCGACGGGTCCGCGCCGGGTGGCAGGTCGCCGGTGATCGCGACCCCGAGGTGGCGCCCGAGGGCCGTGGCGAACACGGCGGACGCCGCCGCGACGGCCGCGGTGGACGGCGGCTCATCCCGGCGACCGGACTCGGACGCGATCGAGGCCGAGGTCAGGCCCGGCATCCCGCACGGATCGATGAGCTCGAAATCACGCAGGTCCACGTTCACGTTGAGCGCGATCCCGTGGTAGGCGACGCCGCGCTCCACCCGGATGCCGAGCGCGCCGATCTTCCGTGGCAGGGGGCCGTCCGGGGCCACCCAGCAGCCGGGATGCCCCTCCCGGCGACCGGCCGGGACGCCGTACGCGGCACACGTGTCGGCCAGCGCGGCCTCGAGGGCCCGGACGTACGGCCGGAGCAGGAGGCCGTGATCGGCGAGGTGGACGATGGGATAGGCGACCAGCTGACCCGGGCCGTGGTACGTGACCTCGCCACCACGCTCCACGCGGATGACCTCCACGCCGCGGGCTTCCAGCAGCGCCGGGGGCGCGAGCACGTGCGCCTCGTCCGCCTGGCGCCCCAGGGTCAGGACCGCGGGGTGCTCCAGCAACAGCAGCTGATCCCCGATCCGGCCCTCGGCCCGGGCTCCGGCCAGGCGCTTCTGGAGGTCCCAGGCGTCGCGGTACGCCACCCGCCCCAGCCAGTGCGCATCCATGACCGCACGATAGCAGGCGGGGATCATCGCGCCCCGCGGCTGATAGGCTCAGGGCAGCCCGTCGGCCCCAGCCAGGGCCGGCGGGTGAGGGCCCGGTGGCGACGGAACCGCTGCCGGGCCCGCCTCGATCGCGCCTGGACCCGGTTACGGGGTCCCGACGGTCGGACGACGCAGCCCGTTGAGGCACGAGGTGGCCTGTCGTGACCCATGAATACACGCTGCTGGTCGGCGGGGTGATCATCCCGGGCGATGACGAGCCCGACGCCTCGGCCATCGCCTGGGCCGGGGGCACGGTCATCGCCATCGGCACCGATGCCGCCGTGCGCGCGATCTCACGGGGCGACTCGCACGTCATCGACCTGCGCGGCGCAAGCGTCGTCCCGCTGGCCCCGGGCTCCGACGCCGTCCGGCCGCCCGGGGCGAGGCTGGAGGTTGGAGGGCCAGCCGATCTGGCCGTGCTGGACCGTGACCCGCGAGGCGCGCCGTTCCGCGCTCCGTCCGAGGCATCGGGCGCCACGCCGGTCCTGGCGCTCGCGGTCTTTCGCGGCGGGCGGCTCGTGGCGGGAGCCCTGCCCGGCCTATCGCGGAGCGGGGACGACGACTCCTGAGCGGCGCCGATCGCACGGAGCAGCAGGAGCGTCCCAGGCCCCGTCGGCCGGCGGGCGATCATTCCCGGGCGGACCGTTTGTTCCACCAGCGAAGCGACCGTCGCGACGTCGACCGGATCGGGCCACCGTGGTAGATTTGCCGGCGCGCGAGCTCCGTGTCGACGGACCCGAGCGGGAGTAACTCAGTTGGCAGAGTGTCAGCTTCCCAAGCTGAATGTCGCGGGTTCGAGCCCCGTCTCCCGCTCCACTTTCCCCCTCCACCACGACGGCTGAATGTCGTTTGTGCGTGAAATCGCGGTCGGGAACCCCTTGACTTTCTCCCGGATCCGCACGAGATGCGGGGTCTCCGGGGCTACGGAGGGGCCAGCGACGCGTTCGCCGGAACGGCCCGGTCCGCCTCGCGGATGGCCGGCAGCAGCGCCTCGATCGTCTTCGCGAGCTCCGACCCGCCGGCGTGGCGGATGATCACCGACTCGCACTCGAACCGTGGCGGCGCGTCGAACTCGGGCTCCACCTCGTACCCGGCGGCCTCGAGCGCCGCGACCACCACGCGGCCACCCGCGACGCCCAGGCGCTTCCGACCCGCGGCATCGCGAAGCACGCGAGCCTCGCCGGACCAGTAGCCGTAGCCCGCGATCTCGCGCTCAACGTCCGCCAGGAACGCGTCCCAGCTCGGCGGCATCCCCCTCTTCGAAGTCATCGACACCATCATCGCCGGCACTTGTGACAACACAGCCTGTCACAGGATGGTCCGCGAAATCCCTGAGCGTGCCCTCCGGCTCCAGCGCTATCGTGGCGGCATGGGGGATCCGTGGCGGGTCAAGTACGACGGCATCTGCGCCCGCTGCGGCGTGGCCCTGCTGAAGGGCGTGCCCGCGGTCTGGGACCGGGGCACTCGCACCATCCATTGCATCGAGTGCCCAGTCTCGCAGCCGCCGCAGCCGCCCCCGCAGCCGCCCCTTCCCCCGTCGCCGCCCGAGCCCGTGGTCGTGGACAAGGGCGTCGCCGGCCGCTCGGCACGGTCGAGTACGAACGTCGCGCCGCGAAGTACGAGGCCGCGATCACCGAGCGCTGGGGCACGGGACTGGTCTCCAAGGTCGTCCGCGCGGTGTCCGTCGAGCCCCAGTCGACGCGAGCCTGGGCGATCGGCGCCGCCGGCGAGGAGAAGCTCGCAGCCGAGCTCGACAAGGTGCAGGGGCTCCGGATGCTCCACGACCGTCGCGTCCCACGCACGCGGGGCAACATCGACCACATCGTCATCGCGCCAGCCGGTGTGTTCGTCGTGGACGCCAAGAACAACCAGGGGCGGATCGAGATCCGCGACCGTGGAGGGTTCTTCCGCACCGACTACCGCCTCACCGTCGCCGGCCGTGACTGCTCGGCGATGGCGGACAAGATGGGATGGCAGGTCGAGGCCGTCAGATCCGTTCTTGAGGCTGGCGGCATCGATCCGGTACCGCCGATCACGCCGGTCCTGTGCTTCCTCAACGTGGAGTGGCCTCTACTCGGTGCACCCGACAGCTTCAGAGGCGTCCGGCTGGAGAGCCACCGTTCCATCAAGCGCCTGATCAGCAAGTCCGAGCTGCTGACGGAGCCACAGTCCGACCACCTGCTGACCGTCCTGTCCGGGGCGTTGCCCCCGAAGTAGAGGCGTAACCTAGCCGCATGGCCAGAGGCAATCCCGACGTCAAGGTCGAGGACCTCGAGCGGCGGCTCGACGCCGCGATGATGGAGATCTACGAACGAGTCGGCCGCGAGCTCGGCTACTGGGCCACTCGCTACCTCCAGCTGGTTCGGGCCCGAGGTGGATTGGGGGCCGCCCGCCACCTGCTCCACGCCAGGGCGACGTCAGATGGCTACGCCCGCCTGCGCGACGAGGGGAGGCTCGACCTGACCGTCGAGGCCTATGTGCTGCGCCCGGAGTTCGCGCCCCTGTTCACGGCCGAAGAGATTGGTCTGGCGCGTAATCGCCTCTCGTTCTAGCAGCGCGCGATGGAGGCGGACGAGAAGACGAGCAGCCCGCCGGATCCTGAACTCGTCCGCATCCTGGCAGCGGCTGCCGACGCGCCGCCCGACCGGCGGGTGGACTACCGGGACCAGGTCGCCGGCTTCGGGCTCGCGGCGATCCCGTCACTTGAAGCCTGGGTTGCCGAGGGGCGGTCGCCGGGCTTCGCCTGCGGCGTTCCTGAGGCCATCGGTCGCCGCGGCGACGAGGAGGTCGCCATCACGGCGCTCCGCCGGCTCCGGTCCGCCCATTCGGAGTGGTTGTCGGTGATCGAGCCGGCGATCAGCCGGCTCCTGACTGCCCAGCGCTCCTCCCCGGTCGCCGCGACGCAGCCTTCATCGGCCGACGTGTACATGGCAACCGGCACGCCGCCACCCGCGTTTGGGTCATGTAGCATCCGCAACCGCGACGGCAACGAGTGCCAGAATCCCGGCCGCCACCCGTTGGGCGATGTCATGAGCCGCACGACGCATTACAAAGCAGCGACCCGACGAGGCGCCGCTGACTGAGCAGACAGAAATCGACTTCGGGTCGGCCGTCTGGACGCACGAGTGACTCAGTTCCCGTCGCTGACCCCCCAGCGGAAGCCCTGGGCCTCGATCGCCGCCAGCAGGTCCCGCGTCGCCATCGCCTCCCCGCCCGTCAGCTCCTCGATGAGGCTCCGCGCATCGGCGAGCGGGGCGTCGCCGCTGGGCGAGCCCGTGTGGAACACGAGGCGCTCGAGCCCGGCCATCCGGGCGGCCACGATCTGGAGCAGCGACATCAGGACGCGGTTGCCACCGAACGCGCCGCAGCCCCAGTAGCCGGTGTGGACGACGATCCGGGCGGGTCCGCCGGCCAGGCGCGCGGACTCCAGGGCGGCGGCGCGGAAGCCCGTGTACGCCGTGACGAGCGTCCGGTGGATCTCATCCCCGCTGTAGGGGCCCGAGCTGCCGGGGATCGCGGCGATGGCAACCAGGTTGGTGACGGTCGGCGGGTGGATGGGGGTGGTCGCCCGCCTGACGGCATCGGGGTCTGCGCGGGCAAACGCATTGCCATAGAGACCGTGCGGCCGCCCGGACGCAGCGTCGGGGTTCGTCGCCACGGCGACCCGCCGCTCGACCCCGGTCACTAGCACGGGCGTGGGCCCGGCTGGCCCGTCGGTCCGGGTACCGACGGCGGCCGCCACGAGCGCCTGCCTCAGGGCCCCCAGGGCGGGGTGCTCGGCGACCTGCATCTCGTCCTGGGCGAAGAGGCCGCCGCCGTAGTAGGCGAACACGTCCGGATCCGCGAAGTTGAGGTGCCACTCGACGACGTCGTCCCCGTCCTGGACGGGCCCGTAGTCGAAGAACCCGGGGCTCGCCATGACGAGGTCCGCCGACACCGGATCGAGGCGCTCCGGGATCGCCATGGCCGCCCATCGGCTGTACCCGACGGTGCCCCGGTGGACGGCATCGGGCGGGCAAGCGATGTCGAGCACGACCTGCTTGTTCGCGTTGTGGACGCGTGGCGGATGGTCAGCCATCAACGCGGCGGTGTCGAAGGCATGTCGGTCCAGCGGTGCGGGTTCGGCGCTCGTCATCGTGCGCACTCCGGAAGGTGGGCCATGACGCCGATGGTGCCGCATCCGGACACGTGGCGCGCTGCTCGCGATCACGCCGGCCTGATAGCTCGCGTCACAATCGGCGCCGCGGCGCCAGGGCCGAGGCCATGCGACACGTGCGGCGCGACGCGGTCGGTCAGCCATCAGGAGCTGGGCGACATCCACCTCGGGTTCGTGAAGGGGCTGCCGGGCCCCTATGCCGTGGCCCGCGCCGCGATGGACCGCCGGATCCAGGCGGAGTACCCGGGCAAGACGCTCACGAGGGACGAGTACCACGCCGCGGCCGAGGCCACGCTGGAGCCCTGCGTCTGCGGCGGCCGGTTCCGCTACGAAGCGCCGGCGCGCTGCCACGGGTGCCGCTCCACGCAGGACCAGTGGGACGAGAACCCCGACGGCGGGATGATGTTCATTGACTGAGCATGTGATTGCGACCAGACGCCTGTCCGCCGCCGAGGCGCTCCGCGCCCTGTACATCGACTTCGAGGGCGGCAAGGACCGGCCCCCGGTGCTCCTCGGCGTCCACCGTCGTGGCCGGGGATCCCGCCCCTACGTCCAGCAGGACGTGGTCGACGAGGCGTTCGCTGGGCTCGTGCCGCGCTACCTCCCGCTCCGCGATTGCGTCGAGAACCTCGTGCGGCGGGCCGAGCACGGTGATCGCCGCATCGTGTCCTGGAGCGAGCACGACCTCAACGTGGTCCGGACGCTGGCGGACGAGGACCCGGGGCTCGTCGCCAGGTTCGAGGCCCGCTATGTCAACGCCCTGGCGGTCGCCAAGCGCTGGCGCAACAAGCTCCACGACCGGGACAAGCCGGAGCAGGGGCGTCTCGCCGACTACCAGGTGCTCATCGGGTACCCCGTGCCCGATGACGCCGAGGCCGGCCACGTGGGCGACACCATCCGGGCCCTGCGACCCAGGCTCGAGCGGGGTCTCCCGTTGACCGCCGCGATGCAGTTCCGCTGGGACCGCCTCCTCGAGCACAACTGCTTCGACTGCGCCGGCATGCGGGCGATCTGCTTCCCAAGCGTGGCCTACTGGGGCGCGATCGCCCTCCGTACGGCCCGCTCCAGCCGGGCAGCGACCTCGTCGAAGTCCACGTTTGGTGCTCCGGTCCCCTCGTCGCAGTAGAGCCCGCGGCGGACCTCGATCATGGCGGAGGTCACGCGCGGATCGCGCCGGTAGAAGGCGAGCGGGACCAGGGACCCTGCGAACGGCCGGTCGAGCTCCGTGCGGAACCCCTCGGCCTCCAGGGCGCCTTGGAGAGCGGCCGCCAAGTCCGCCGGCGTGTGGAACGAATCCGTCCCGATGCACACGTCCGGCCGGTCCACCGACTGGTCCGCCTCCGACGGATGGGGTTCCGTGGCAAAGGAGTGGCCATCAAGCAGGAGGCATGCGTCGAACCGCTCAAGGGCATCGGTCACCAGGCCGGTCAACGCGGCGTGGTATGGCTCGAAGTAGTGCGCCAGGAGTCGGGCTCGCTCGCCCTCATCGGGCAGTCGCAGCGGCCGCCCATCCGTGGTCCGGGTGTAGACGGCTCCCTGCCCTACCGCCGCCATCGGCTCCTCGGCATCATCGGGAAACCGCTCCGGATCGACGACCAGGCGGGACGTCTCGTTGATCAGCAGCGTCCCGCCCGCGCGCGGCACCCAGGCGAACAGCCGATCAACGTGCCAGTCCGTCAGGCGCACCAGCTCACGGCCGAGGGCCGTGTCGTCGAGGAGCAGGCCCGCCCGCACATCTGCCGGGATGACGACCGACGCGTGCGGAACATGCGCAACCAGCGGCCGCTGAGGACCGGCTGGCGCGAGGATGCGGAAGCCAGGCGCCGACATCGGCCCCCTTCCCTGCATGGGGTCAGTCGCCGAGGACGGACGGATCCACGATGACGAGGCCGGCGAACGCCATGCGGTGGAACCCACGGTCCCGCGTCAGGAGCCGATCCGCCTGCTCGACCGCATGCGCCCCAACCAGGAAGTCGGCGATCACCCGCTCCCGGGGGCCGCCGGCCCGCCGGTACTCGCGCAAGGCCGCTCCCGCCCGAGTCGCGGCCGCGCGAGCAAGCGGCTCGCAGGCTACGGGAATCGCGTTCAGCGCCTGGTCCGCGGCGTCCGATGTCTCGAACGCGGCGACAACCTCCGCCCAGACAACCTCGCAAGCGATGAGCGGCCCCTCGGCGAGGCAGGCACGCAGGATGGATAGTGACCGAGCCCCGAACGTCGAGTCATTGGTGAAGACGTCGAGCAGGACGTTGGTGTCCACGGCCGTGATCATCGGCCGCGGTCGTTCGGGCCGGGCTCCCGCAGCTCGGGGCCATCATCGAGCGGCCCGGGGCCGCGCGTCTCCTTTACGAACGCGTCGACGCCGGCCGGAAGATCCAGGATCCCGAGCAGGTCGTCGAGGTGATCCGCCGGCACAAGCTTGCGGCCGACCAGCCGCCCGCCGGCCTCCTCGAAGTCGAGCACGGTCCCGGGCCGGAGCCCGAGTCGATCGCGCAGGCGCTTCGGGATGGTGATCTGGCCCTTCTCGCTGATCGTCGTTTTCATACCGCGACCGTAAGACATCCGTACCGCTTGGTCAAGCGCGTTTGCTCAGCGCACCAGGGCCAACGACATTCTTCTGCAAGGCGAAGCCGGTCGTGCGCGGGACCTGGCGCGGCGCTCCAGGCGCCGTCCGCCCCGGGTCATGCGCGCGGCAGGGGCTCTCGCGGGTCGGACGGCTCGCCGGGCGCCGGGGCATCGAGCAGCTTCGGCCCGAGCCGGTACCAGCGGTCGCGGGTCGTACCCTCGGCGACGAGGTAGCCGAGCTTCGACGCGGCCGCGAGATCACGCGTCGTGGTCGGCGCCGTGCGCCCGGTGACCTTCATGTAGTCGCCAGCGCGGAGACTCCGGTTGATGAACGCGTACGCGAGCGCGTCGAGCATCGGCGGCGGCAGGCGACCCTCGACGACATCGCGGCGTACCCGGATCTGGACATCACCGAGGCCCTGCAGGCGGGCGACGACGTGATCGGCCGCGACGACGATCCCCCCGACGAAGAAGGCCGCGAAGGGCGTGGCGTCGTAGCCCGGATGGTAGGACCGGCCGAGGCTGCGCCGGATCGCGGCGAAATAGTCGGAGCGCCGGGTGTCGAGGTACGCGTCGAGCGAGACGAGGCCGTCGAACGCGTACCCGCCCCGGACGAGGACGAACCGCGCGATCGCGCGCGGGTGCGGCCGTTCCCGTCGTTGAAGGGGTGGATGGCGACGAACTCGACGTGCGCGAGCGCCGCAGCGACGGGCGCCGGCATGTCCGGGTGCGCATCGAACCAGGCGACAAGGTCGCGCATGAGGTCGGGGACGTCGCCTGACGGCGGCGTCGTGAAGATGATCTCGCCGTCGGCACCGCCGACGCGATTCTCACCCTTCCGGTACTCGCCGGGGGTGAGGAGGTCACTCTGGCCGTCGAGGACCCGGCGGTGCAGCTCGCGGATGAGCGCCTGGTCCAGGGGGACCTCGGGGCGCCGCGCGAGGTCGTCGGCCAGCCTCGAGGGCGGAGCGCGTCCCGAGGACGTCGAGGGCGTCCTTGCGCGGCAGGGCCGCCGTGCCGAGGCCGTCGAGAAGCCGGTCGACCTCGAGGTCGGACAGCCTGTTGCCCTCGATGCGGGTCGTGCCGTGTACGGTGCGGACCCAAGCCCGCCGGCGCAGCCAGTCACGGTGCAGCGGGTCGAGCGGCAGGTTGTCGAACAACCAGCGACGACGGTCGACCTCAGTCAGCGCCTCGTCGATCGCGCTCGGCTGGTACGTGACGTCCATCGTCCTCCTCGCTCATGTGGAGGATCATTCTTCGTGTACATCTTGCTGCCCGCGAGCTTGGCCATGCACCGGGCGTCGTCGAGCCGGCGCGGGTCACCCTTGAGCGCGAGCAGGTTGTGGAGCTGGCTGTCGCCGAGGCCCCGGATCTGGCCCCGCAGCCAGGCGAGCCCCGTCGCCTCGAAGGCCGCGGCGAGCTCGGCATCGAGGCGAGCGACCGCGCTCGCGCCGCCACGCTTGCGCCTGGCCACGAGCTGCAGCCGCAGGGTCGCCGCGGGCGACTGGTCCTCCGGCACCGGTCAGGCAAGCGGAGGCAACGCTCTTCGGCATCCGATGCGCCCAACGCCGCTGGCACTGACGTCGCTGACGGACCCTGACCGTCGAGCCCGACTCCCGCGCGCAGCGCAAGCCGGGGCGATCGATGGGTCGCGATTCAACCTCCTTGCGCGCGTGGCTACGATGTGGGATCGGTTCCGCAGTCCGCCCATCCCACGACACGAGGTATCCGCTTCCCGATGGCAGCACGCCCGCGATCCACGGCCGCCGCTTCGACGATGGCCCACAACCACGACCCGGCCTGGAGGGTCGCGTTCCACGGCTACGACCCCGACTGGGATGCCGCGCGTGCCGCCCAGCTGACCCTCGCGGACGGGACGATCGGGACGCCGGCTGCCACGCCCGTGGCGCTGCCCGGCTCCCGCGCCGAGGTGATCGCGGCGGGCGTGTTCCGCGGCACGGGCGCCGCGACGGACTTGGTCCGCTGCCCGACGTGGGGACGGCTGGCAGGCGCCAGCGCCGCGGATCCCGCGCTGCACCGGACCCTCGACCTGCACGACGGCGTGCTCATCCAGGAGATGACGACGACGCTCGGGCGCGTCCGGACGACGGCGTTCTCGTCGCTCGCCCGCCCGGGCGTGGTGGGACTGCGCGCGGAGGGCCCCGGCGCGCAGGGCGGTCCCGGCCCGCTCGACCTCGGATCGGACGTGCCGGTCGGCGCCACGGGCACCCACGACGGGGCGGCCTGGGCCCGCGTCCACGGCGATCCGGGAGGGGTCGCGATCGCCGCCCGGGACGCCGCGATGGACGGCTCCGACGGCCGCCGGCTCGACCGACTGGGGGTGTACGTCACCGCGCCGACGCACCGCCCGAGCGTGGCCACGGCCCTCGGCCGCCTCACCGAGGTCGAGGGGATCGGGTTCGACGGCCTGCTCGCCGAACATCGCTCCGCATGGGCGAAGCGCTGGAGCGAAGCCGACATCCGGATCGAGGGCGACGAGGCGCTCCAGCGCGGCCTGCAATTCAGCCTCTTCCACCTCATCGGATCTGCGCGCAGCAGCGGCGAGACCGCCATCGGCGCCCGCGGCCTGACCGGAGCCGGCTACCGCGGCCACGTCTTCTGGGACGCGGACATCTTCGTACTGCCGTTCCTCGCCGCCACCCACCCGGCCGCGGCACGGTCGATGCTTGAGTACCGCGTCCGCCGGCTCGAGGCCTCGATGGCAGCGGCCGCGGAGACCGGATTCGACGGCGCTTGGTTCGCCTGGGAATCCGCCCACGACGGGCGCGACGTGACGCCTCGCTGGGCCTCCGGGCCTGACGGCCAGCCGGTCCGGATCTGGTCGGGCGACTGCGAGCTGCACGTGGTCTCGGACGTCGCCTGGGCGGCGCACGCCTACGTCCTCTGGACCGGCGATCGGGCGTTCGCCGATCGCGCTGGGTTCCGGCTCCTGGCCGAGACCGCGCGCTTCTGGGTGTCGCGGATCGAGCTCGACGCCGCCGGGCGCGGGCACATCCGCCAGGTCGTCGGTCCCGACGAGTACCACGAGCTCGTCGACGACAACGCGTTCACGAACGTCATGGCGCGCTGGAACCTCCGGCAGGCGGCCCGCGAGGCCCGGCGTCTGGGCGGCGTCGAACTCGGCGAGGTGGAGCGCTGGGAGGCGATCGCCGAGACGCTCGTGGACGGCTACGATCCCGGCAGCGGCCTGTACGAGCAGTTCGCCGGGTTCTTCGGCCTGGAGCCCGTGGTCGTGCGCGACCTGCTCCGGCGGCCCGTGGCAGCGGACGTGGTGCTGGGTCGGGAACGCGTGCAGCAGGCCCAGGTGATCAAGCAGAGCGACGTCCTCATGCTCCACCAGCTTGTGCCGGATGAGGTCGCCCCGGGCTCGCTGCTCGCGAACCTCGCGTACTACGAGCCACGCACGGCCCACGGCAGCTCCCTGTCGCCGGGCATCCATGCCGGGCTGCTAGCCCGGGCTGGCCAGTTCGACGACGCGCTCGAGACCCTGCAGCTCGCGGCCCAGCTCGATCTCGGGGACCTGGCCTCGTCTGCCGACGGCGTCCACGTGGCCACGATGGGCGGGCTGTGGCAGGCGATGGTCAACGGTTTCGGAGGCATCCGGCCGACCGGGGACCGGCTGCTCGTGGACCCCCAGGTCCCGTCCGGCTGGGCCGGGCTCGACATCCCGGTCCGCTTCCGGCGCAGCCGGGTCCGGGTCCGGGTCGAGGGCGAGCGACTGGCGGTCACCGCGAGCCCGGCGACCACGATCCAGGTCGGGAGCCAGGCGCCGCGGCGGATTGACGCCACGCCGGCGCGTTTCGTCCGCGGCGGCGACGGCTGGGTGGCCGACCGGTGACGACGCAGCGGTGCGCGAAGTCGCCGAGCGCGCCGGCCTCGAACGGGCATGGTCCGGACCCATTGACGCCAGCGGTACGGTGAGCTAGTCCCGCCTGGGACCGCTCCTACGCGAGCCCGTCCGCGCCCGGCAAGTGTCGAGGAGGAGATCCAACCAATGCGACGCGTTCTCACGGTCGCCCTGGCTTCGGCGGCCATCATCGTCTCGGCGTGCGGGAGCAGCTCGAGCAGCTCCGCGCCCGCCGGAACACCTGCCGGGGGCAGCCCGGCCACCAGCACCGCCCCCGAGAGCCAGGCGCCGGCCTCCCAGGCCGCGGTCTCGGGTACGGCCGTCCTGTCCGGCTGGCAGTCTTCGCCGGCCGAGGGCAACGCCCTGACCCAGGTCCTGCTCGGGTTCCAGGCAGCGTTCCCGGACATCAAGGTCGACTACCAGCCTGTCGCGGGAGACTACCCCACGGTCATGGCCAAGAACTTCGCGTCCGGTGACGTCCCCGACGTCTTCTACGTGAACGCCGACTACGCCCAGCAGTGGATCGACGAGGGCTTCCTCGCACCGCTCGACGACTACATCGCCAAGTCCGGGTTCGACACCAGCCAGTTCTTCGACGGCTACGAGTCGATCTTCAAGGGCAAGGACGGGAAGATCTACGGTCTGGCCAAGGACGGCAACACGATCGGCATGGCATACAACTCCGCCATCGTGACGACGGCGCCCACGACCATGGACGAGCTGGTGACGGCGGCCAGGGCGCTCAAGGGCACGAACGGCCTCAAGGCGCCGCTGTGCCTCAACGCCGGCCTCGATCGCGGCCTCGCATTCCTGTACGCGAACGGCGGCGCGCTGCTGTCCGCCGACGGCAAGTCCAGCGCCATCGAGACCGACGCCTCAAAGAAGGCGGTCCAGGCCTACCTGGACCTGTTCAAGGAGGGCCTCGGCATGACAGCGGGCGACCTCGGCGCCGGGTGGTGCGGCGAGGCGCTCGGCAAGAAGTCAGCCGCGATCGCCTTCGAGGGCGGCTGGCTCGATCCCTACATGACCAGCACCTTCCCCGACGTCAAGTACAGCTGGGCCCAGGTCCCGACCGGTTCGTCCGGCAGCCCGGTGACGATCTCGTTCACGGTCAGCTACTCGATCGGCGCCCAGGCCAGGAACAAGGACCAGGGCTGGGTCCTGCTGTCCTACCTCACCGGCAAGGACGGGATGACCACGTGGACCAAGGGCGGCGTCGCCCTCCCGTCGCGCAAGGACGTCCCCACCCCCGCCGGCAAGGAGATCCTCGCCGCCGCCAGCGCCTTCGCGAAGCCGGGTTCCGGCTTCATGCCCGGCTGGACGGATGTCCAGAAGGCGTTCGCAGACGCGATGACCGCCCAGATCCAGGCCAAGACCTTCGACGCGGGTCCCGTGGTCACCGCTACGGCCGCAGCGATCACCAAGGCTCTCGCCCAGTAGGGCAGGACCCTGCGACGGCGGCCGGGTCCCCCGACCGCCGAAGGATCGCTCCTCGAGTCCCTGAGGGCCGGTCGCGCCGGCCCTCTCTCCCTTTCGTCGAACAGGGCGAGGAGAAGCGCCGATGACGACGGCGGCGGTCCCGGCACCCAGGAAGAGCTCCCGCATCGGCAGTCGGGCCGAGGCGCTCGCCGGCTACACCTTCGTGGCGGTGCCGATGATCCTGTTCCTCGTGCTCAACATCGGCTCCATCCTGTACGCCCTGTATATCAGTGTCTGGAAGTGGAACCTGATCAAGGGGCCGGTGACGTTCCTCGGCCTCAAGAACTACGAGAACGCGCTCAGCGATCCGGTGTTCCTGGCCGCGATCAGGAACACGCTCTACTACACGATCGTGTGGGTGCCGATCACGATGGCCCTCGGGCTGTCGTTGGCGGTGATCGTCAACCAGAAGATCCGCGGCCGGACGTTCTTCCGGGCGGCCTTCTACTTCCCGGCCATTGCCAGCTCGGCCGCGATCACGACCCTGTTCATCTTCCTGATGGCGCCGGACGGGTTCTTCAACGGCGCCCGCGCCGCGCTCGGGGTCAACCCGCTGTTCCACCTGCTGGGCTTCTCCGACAGCCAGAACTGGATCGGGGACCAGGGAACCGCGATGAACTCGATCATCCTGCTCAACGCGTGGACGACGTCGGGCACGTTCATGCTGTTCTACCTCACGTCGCTGCAGTCCATCGGGCACCAGATCTACGAAGCGGCAGCGATCGACGGCGCGAGCGCCTCCCAGACATTCTGGCGAATCACGTTCCCGCTGCTGCGACCCGGTCACTACTTCGTGGCGACGGTGGCCGTCATCGGCGGGCTGCAGATGTTCGACCAGGCGCTGATCGGCGGCGGCAAGAACGGCGACCCGAACAACGCGCTGATGACCATGGTCCTGTACCTCTACAACGCCGCGTTCTCCCAGTTCAACTTCAGCTACGCGGCGGCGATCGGGATCATCCTGTTCATCGTAATCTTCAGCGCGACCCTCGTTCAGCGACGACTGTTCGGCCAGGCACCTTCATGGTGAGGTGCGACCGATGACCACCTCCGTCGAAGCCGTCGAGGTCGAGGCTACGGCGTCGGTCGTCGGCGACCAGACCGCGCACTGGCGGCGGCGGATCGCCTACGCGTTGATGATCGCGTATGCCGTGCTGATGTTCGTTCCGTTCGCCTGGTCGATCATCACCTCGTTCAAGACCCTGCCGGACTCGGTGCGGATGACCTTCATCCCCGACCCGTTCACCACGCAGGGCTGGGAATTCGCGATCACCAAGCTCGATCCGCCGATCACCACGCTGTTCCTCAACAGCGCGGTCATCGCGGCGGTGGTCACGATCTCGAACCTCGCGCTCGGGAGCCTCGCGGGCTACGCGTTCGCCCGGCTCCGGTTCCCGGGCCGGGAGCTTCTGTTCCTGGTCGTCCTCGCCACGCTGATGATCCCGGACCAGCTGCGCCTGGTCCCGGTTTACCTGCTGCTCAACGGCGCGGGGCTGACCAAGGGGTTCGCGCAGTACATCGGCCTGGTCATCGTGCTCGCGATCAGCGGCTCCAGCATCTTCCTGCTTCGCCAGTACTTCCTGTCGATCCCGCGAGACCTGGAAGAGGCGGCGCGGATCGACGGCGCAGGCTTCTTCACGACGTTCTACCGCGTGATGCTGCCGCTCGCCGGGCCCGCACTGTCCGCGGTGGCGATCCTCACCTTCCAGGGCACCTGGAACGGCCTGTTCTGGCCCCTGATCCTGCTTGGGGAGCGAGCCCACTACACGCTGCCGGTCGGCCTGCTCGCGTTCCGCACGGCGGGCGGGTTCACGAACGACTGGCCACCGATCATGGCCACCGTGGTCATGGCGACGATCCCGATCCTCGTGCTGTACGTGTTCTTCCAGCGCTACTTCGTCGAGGGTGTCGCCGCCAGCGGCGTGAAGGGGTGACGACCGTGGAGCGTGGCCCGGCCCGGCCGGCGGCCCCGCCGCCCATGCGTTTGATGAGCAGGCCCCAAATGACAACGAAGACGACCGCGGGCAGGATCCAAGATAACAATGTCGAGAACCATTTGTCTTCTATGACGCCAGCGAAGCGAACGTTGGAAGCCTCAAGCTCACCAACCAGGGCTGGGTCGTTCACCCGTACGGTTGTGAGTCGATGCTCGCCGGCATCGGCGCTTTTGAGTTCGTCGAGCTTCTCCTTGGGCAGCAGTTCCTCGAGGCCGTCTGGCGTGAACGTGCCGGTAACGGCACGCTCACCGAGGGTGATTTCCTTGAGTTTGCCGGCCTTGAGCAGCGTCTTGAATTCACTGTAGGCGAGATTTCGGTGTGTGCTGGCCAGAACAGAAAATTCTGCAGCGCCAGGATGAGCAGGAACGCAATCAGAAAATACCCGATGGAAAACTGCTGCTTCTCCACAATTACCTCCTGAAATTGCCACGCCGACAGTGGGTGCGCAATGGTGTCCCCTGTCACCGCCATCCCCGGCCGGTCGGTAAGTCCTGGCCACCGGTCCAGCGCTTTCTTGCGAAGCCGCATTCCGCATCAGCCAGGATTGGCGACTGCAATCGGAATTGATGCCCATCCGCTACGACACCACCGGCGCATCTGGCAATTCGTTGCCGCCACTCCCATCAGCGGGAAAGTGTTTTATCAGGTGTCGCGTCACCGCTTCGATGCCGCTCGCCACGCCCTGTTCGTAATCCCTGCGCACGAAGGAAGCTTCCATGCTGCGGCAAATCTGCTCCCATTCCTGCGCTGCCACTTTGGCGTGGATGCCACGGTCGGCGACGATTTCCACGTCCCGGTCGGCAAGCAATAGATAAATCAGCACGCCGTTATTGTGTTCGGTATCCCACACCCGCAGTTGCGAAAACACCTCGATCGCCCGCTCTGTCGCGGACTGCCCCTGGAACAGCGGTGCGCCGTCCAGTGCACCCTCCACCACGAAGCGAATTTCGCCGACGTGCGCGGC
>CAVPEU010000029.1:0-10543 GCA_963703575.1 uncultured Chloroflexia bacterium | reverse complement strand
GACATTTTGCTCATGCCCGGGGCGCCCGGATCGGCAGCAGCCATGCACCACCGGGCCTGCCGACCCGGAGACCGGGCGCCCGCGACGCCCGCTGCCGCGCTCCGGACCGCGGCCATCGAGCGCGAGAGCTTCGAGGACATCGCGCGTGTCCCGGCCGTGCTCCGCGCTCTCGCGAGCGGCGGCGGCCCACTGCTCATGACGGCACCCACTCGCCGGTCCCGAGGGGCCGGCGGTAACCCAGGCACCCCCACGGGACGCCATGTCGCTGGGCCGCGGACCCCGCCGCGGACGAGGCGTCCCAGCTCACCCTGTTCTGACCGTACCACCGACCAACCGATGCACCGCCGCTCCGCAATCCCCACTCGGCGGAGGGGGGGGATCGGCAAGAACATGTACTGCTTCGATACGGCGACGACATCGTCGGCGACGTCTTGCGGGCTGATGTTCCCCGACGAAGGAGACGTCGGATCGATCTTGTCGTGCCCGACGTCACCTACCTCAAGGAGGCGCCCTCCAGCGCGTTCCTCATCACCCACGCCCACGAGGATCACGTCGGCGGCCTGCCGTACGTGCTGCCGGAGTTCCCCGGCGTCCGGCCACGCCAGCACGCTCGCCCGCGGCCTGCTGGGCAACAAGATCAAGGAGCACAAGCTCCACAACAACCCCGCTGCTCGAGCTGGAGCCGGGCGACGAACTTCTGGATCGGACCCTTCACCGCCATGCCGTTCGCATCGGCCACTCGATCCCGGACGCGATGGGGATCGCGCTGCGCATGCCGGTCGGCATCGTGGTCCACACCGGAGACTTCAAGTTCGATCACACGCCGGTGGACGGCAGGCTGTCCGACTTCCACATCCTCGCCTGGCTCGGAGGAGGGCGCGCCGACCGCCTTGTGTCCGACGCGCGCCAATGCCACACGCCCTCGGAGCGGACCGTGGGCGAGGCCTTCCGCGAGATCATGGAGCCCCTCGACGGCCGCGTCATCGTCGCCACCTTCGCCAGCAACATCGCGCGCCTCCAGCAGGTGCTGGACGCCGCGGCGGAGATGCACCGCAAGGTCTCGGTCATCGGCCGGTCCATGGAGCAGAACTTCCGGATCGCGACGGACCTCGGCTACCTGAAGTACGAGCCGTCGGACATCGTGGCCAAGGACAGGATCAAGGACATCCCGGCCGACAAGCTGGTGATCGCGACGACCGGCGCCCAGGGCGAGCCGATGGCCGGTCTCGCGCGGATGGCCAACCGGGACCACCGGTTCGTGGAAATCGAGCCCGGGGATACGGTCATCGTCTCGGCCAGCCCGATCCCCGGCAACGAGGAATACGTCGCCCGCACCATTGACAACCTGTTCAAGGCGGGTGCGAACGTGTACTACCACGCGATCCGGCACGCGCACGTCTCGGGCCATGCCAGCCAGGAGGCAGCTCAAGCTCATGCTCGGGCTCACCAAGCCGACGTACTTCATCCCGATGCACGGGGAGTTCCGGATGCAGGTCCAGCACGGTCGCCTGGCGATCGAGACCGGGGTGAAGCCGGAGAACGTGTTCATCATCGAGAACGGGACGCCGATCGAGTAATTCGCCGACGGGAGCGCCCGGCGCGGCCGCCGGTCGCGGCCGGCTACATGTACGTGGATGGGCTGTCCATGGGAGAGGTGGGACGCCGTCGTGCGCCCGACCGGCGCGCGCTCGCGAACGCGGCATGTTCTCGTGGTGGTCCAGGTGGACCAGCAGACCGGGCGCGTCGTGGGCCGGCCGGAGATCATCACCCGCGGCTTCGCTCACGGAGCGGCGAGAAGAGCGGATCATCGGCGACGCCGGTCGGCGCATCATCGACGGCCTCCAGCAGCGCGGCGACCGGATTCTTCGGAGGTCGCGCTGCTCAAGGAGCAGATCAAGGACGGGATGTCCCGCTTCCTGTACGGGCACGATCGGGAACCGGAACCGGGCCGCGCCGAAGAACGGGACTGCGAGGTCCCGCCAGGTATCCGTCAGCGTCCCGCCCGGCAGCGCGAACGCGATCAGCGTGATCGCGCCGATGACGAGCAGCCTGATCCCGAGCAACGAGCGGGCAACGGCCGGCGACACGCCCAGCGAGATCCCCGGCAGGGGCAGCGCCCCGCCCCGACGGTGCGCGCCGGACCGCGGGCGGCGCGCGGCGTCGGGCGCGTCGAGCGCCGACGCGTCGCCACCCTAGACCTCGACGACGACCGGGAAGACCATCGGCCGGCGCTTCGTCTGCTCGTACAGGAAGCGCGACACGCCGTCCTTGATCTGCGCCTTGAGCAGCGCGACCTCGCTGATGTGGTCGCCGCGGCTGCTCGATCGCCGTCGATGATGCGCCGACTCGCCTCGCCGATGATCCGCTCCTCCGCGCTCCGTGAACGAAGCCGCGGGTGATGATCTCCGGCCGGCCCACGACGCGCCCGGTCTGCTTGTCGACCTGGACCACGATCATGAACATGCCGTCGTTCGCGAGCGCGCGCCGGTCGCGCAGCACGACGTCGCCCGACCTCGCCCACGGACAGCCCGTCCACGTACACGTAGCCGGCCGCCACCGGCTGGCCGCGCCGGGCGCTCCCGTCGGCGAAGATCTCGATCGGCGTCCCGTTCTCGATGATGAACACGTTCTCCGGCGCACCCCGGTCTCGATCGCCAGGCGACCGTGCTGGACCTGCATCCGGAACTCGCCGTGCATCGGGATGAAGTACGTCGGCTTGGTGAGCCCGAGCATGAGCTTGAGCTCCTCCTGGCTGGCATGGCCCGAGACGTGCGCGTGCCGGATCGCGTGGTAGTACACGTTCGCACCCGCCTTGAACAGGTTGTCAATGGTGCGGGCGACGTATTCCTCGTTGCCGGGGATCGGGCTGGCCGAGACGATGACCGTATCCCCGGGCTGGATCTCCACGAACCGGTGGTCCCGGTTGGCCATCCGCGCGAGACCGGCCATCGGCTCGCCCTGGGCGCCGGTCGTCGCGATCACCAGCTTGTCGGCCGGGATGTCCTTGATCCTGTCCTTGGCCACGATGTCCGACGGCTCGTACTTCAGGTAGCCGAGGTCCGTCGCGATCCGGAAGTTCTGCTCCATGGACCGGCCGATGACCGAGACCTTGCGGTGCATCTCCGCCGCGGCGTCCAGCACCTGCTGGAGGCGCGCGATGTTGCTGGCGAAGGTGGCGACGATGACGCGGCCGTCGAGGGGCTCCATGATCTCGCGGAAGGCCTCGCCCACGGTCCGCTCCGAGGGCGTGTAGCCCGGGTTCTCGGCGCGCGTCGAGTCGGACAGGAGGCAGATCACGCCCTCCTCGCCGAGCCGGGCGAGGATGTGGAAGTCGGACAGCCTGCCGTCCACCGGCGTGTGATCGAACTTGAAGTCTCCGGTGTGGACCACGATGCCGACCGGCGTGCGCAGCGCGATCCCCATCGCGTCCGGGATCGAGTGGCCGATGCGGAACGGCATGGCGGTGAAGGGTCCGATCCGGATCTCGTCGCCCGGCTCCAGCTCGAGCAGCGGGTTGTTGTGGAGCTTGTGCTCCTTGATCTTGTTGCCCAGCAGGCCGCGGGCGAGCGTGCTGGCGTAGACCGGGACGCCGGGGAACTCCGGCAGCACGTACGGCAGGCCGCCGACGTGATCCTCGTGGGCGTGGGTGATGAGGAACGCGCGGACCTTGGAGCGGTTCTCCTTGAGGTAGGTGACGTCGGGCACGACGAGATCGATGCCGAACATCTCCTCGTCGGGGAACATCAGCCCGCAATCGATCACGACGATGTCGTCGCCGTACTCGAAGCAGTACATGTTCTTGCCGATCTCCCCCACTCCGCCGAGTGGGATGATGCGGAGCGGCGTGCTGTCGTTGGTCATCGGTTGGTCGTCCGTACGGGTCAGAACAGGGTGAGCTGGGACGCCTCGTCCGCGGCGGGGTCCGCGGCCGGGCCGAACGCCGTGGCGTCCCGTGGGGGTGCCTGGGTTACCGCCGGCCCCGGCTCCGGGACCGGCGAGTGGGTGCCGTCATGGGCGTGGGCGGCCCGCAGCTCGCGAGAGCGCAGGAGCACGGCCGGGACGCGCGCGATGTCCTCGAAGCTCTCGCGCTCGATGGCCGCGGTCCGGAGCGCGGCGGCCGGGTGGTACATCGCGAACACCAGGGCGTCGCGGGCACCGGTCTCCGGGTCGGCAGGCCCGGTGGTGCCGTGGACCTGCCCGATCCGGGCGCCGGGCATGAACGTTCCCATCGAGTGGCGGCCGAGGGTCACCACGACCGCGGGGTCGAGGACCTCGAGCTGGCGGCCCAGGAACGGCGCGCAGGCGGCGATCTCGTCCGGCGCGGGATCCCGGTTGTCGGGGGGACGGCACTTCACGACATTGGTGATGAACACGTCCTCGCGCCGCCAGCCGATCGACTGCAGCAATCGCACCAGCAGCCCGCCCGCGCGGCCGACGAAGGGCCGGCCCTCGCGGTCCTCGTTGAACCCCGGGCCCTCGCCCACGAACACGACCTCCGTGTCCGGCTCGCCTTCGCCCGGCACGGCATGGGTGCGCCCCTCGTGGAGCCGGCACCGCGTGCAGGACCGGACCTCGCTCGCGATCGCCTCGAGCGCCTCCCGGCGCTCGTCACGCGTCACGCGGGCCGTCCCCCGGACGCCCCGACCGGCCGCCGCTCGCTTGCCTTCCGGACCCAGCCCCGCCGCGCGAGGACCTCGGCCAGCTCGACCGCGTTGGAGGCGGCGCCCTTGCGCAGGTTGTCCGAAACCACCCAGAACGCCAGGCCCCGGTTGTCGGCGATCGACGGGTCCTGGCGCACCCGGCCGACGAACACGTCATCAGATCCGGCCGCGTTCGTCGCCAGCGGGTAGAGGTTGCCGGCCGGGTCGTCCTGCACGACGACACCGCTGACCGCGGCGAACAGCCGGCGCGCCTCGGACGGCGTGATCGGGGCCCGGGTCTCCACGTGGACCGCCTCGGAATGGCCGATGAACACCGGCACCCGGACGGCCGTGCAGGAGACCCGGAGGTCCGGCAGGTGCAGGATCTTGCGGCTCTCCGTGACGACCTTCCACTCCTCCTTGGTGTAGCCGTTGTCGAGGAAGGCGTCGATGTGCGGCAGGGCGTTGAAGGCGATCGGGTGCGGATAGACGTTGGCGACCTTGGGCCGGCCCTCCGCATGGGCCCTCACCTGCTCCTCGAGCTCCACGATCGCCTTGTGCCCCGTTCCGGCGACGGCCTGGTACGTGTCCACGACGATCCGCTCGAGGCCCACCGCGTCCCGCAGGGCCATCAGCGGCGGCATCAGCTGCATCGTGGAGCAGTTGGGGTTGGCGATGATCCCCTCGTGCCAGGCGAGATCGTCCGGGTTGACCTGGGACACGACGAGCGGGACGTCGGGGTCCATGCGCCAGGCGCTGGAGTTGTCGATGACGGCCGCGCCACGCGCGGCGGCCTCCGGGGCGAGCAGCTTCGACACGCTCCCGCCGGCGGAGAACAGCGCGATGTCGACGCCCTCGAACGCGTCCGGCGTGGCCAGCCCCACCTCGTATGGCCGCCCGCCGACGGTGACGATCTGCCCGGCCGATCGCTCGGAGGCGAGCAGGCGCAGCTCGCGCGTCGGGAGGTCGTGCTCGGTGAGCACCTGGATCATCGTCCGACCGACGGCGCCGGTGGCGCCGACGATGGCGATGACGAGCGGTTCGGGGCTGGTTCCGGGCATGGTCCGACCTGCTGCGAATGGATTGTCGGGCACCGGCGGAGTATAGCAGCGAGGTCCGGCGCAACCGTCCCGGAGGGTCGGTCCACGTGGCGCCTCCGTCGCGGCGACGGCGTGTCCGTGAGACACGCGATCCGTGCCCACGCGCCGTCCGCCCGGCGCTTCGCGCTCCAGGCGTGTCCGCCAGGCACGAACGAGACACCAACACGGCGGAAGGATCGTCGGCGGGGCGCTTCGACCCGGATCTGTTGCCTGGGAGGCACGGGCCGGTCGTGTCCGAGCGTCTGCCGATGCGGCCCGGAGCTTCGGGGAAGGCGCGCCCGGGGGCAAGGCGCGCGCATGCCACGCGCCGCGGCTCGACCGGCCCGGATTCCGTGCGTGCGACGCACGCCGCCTCGACCCCGACGGGACGGTGATGCCGTGTTCGCGCCGCCCGAAACGGAGAGTGCCCCCGAGCCGTGAGGCTCGGGGGCACTCTCGTGGAACGACGTTACTTGGCGAGGTGCCGCTGCATCGCCGCCTTGCGGGACAGGTTGACACGGCCCTGGCGGTCGATCTCCATGACCACCACCATGACCTCGTCGCCGACGGACACGACATCCTCGACGCTGGGCACGTGGTAGTCGGCGAGCTCGCCGATCCGGACCAGGCCTTCCTTGCCGGGCAGGATCTCGACGAAGGCACCGAAGCTCATCAGCCGGGTCACCTTGCCGAGGTACAGGGCCCCGACCTCGACCTCGCGCGTCAGGCTCTCGATCCAGGTGATCGCCTTGCGCGAGTTCTCGCCGGAGACGGCCGCGATCTCGACCGTGCCGTCGTCCTCGACGTTGATCTCGGTCTGGGTCTCCTCCTGGATCCTGCGGATCATGGAGCCGCCCTTGCCGATGATCTCGCGGATCTTCTCCGGATTGACCTTGATCGTGATGATCCGCGGCGCGAAGTCGGACATCTCCTCGCGGGCGGACGGCAGCACCTGGGTCATCTTGTCGAGGATGAACAGCCGGGCGGCGAGCGCCCGGGTGAGGCCCTCGCGGATGACCCGCTCGTCGATCCCCTTGACCTTGATGTCCATCTGGAGGGCGGTGATGCCCTCCGAGGTCCCGGTGACCTTGAAGTCCATGTCGCCGAACGAATCCTCCTTGCCGAGGATGTCGGTCAGGACCGCGAACGTGCCGGTCTCCTCGTCGATCACGAGGCCCATCGCCGCACCGGCCACCGGTGCCTTGATCGGCACGCCGGCGTCCATCAGCGCGAGGGTCGAACCGCAGGTGGAGGCCATGGACGTCGAGCCGTTGCCCGAGACGACCTCGGACACCAGGCGGATGACGTACGGGAACTCCTCGGCGGACGGCAGCACGGGGATCAGCGCCCGCGCGGCGAGGTTGCCGTGGCCGATGTCCCGGCGGCTGGGGCCGCGCATCGGCTTGTTCTCGCCGGTGCTGTAGGGCGGGAAGTTGTAGTGGTGGAGGTACCGCTTCGACGTCTCGGGGCTGATCGTGTCGATGCGCTGGACGTCCGAGGACGATCCCAGCGTGGCGACGGTCAACGCCTGCGTCTGGCCGCGAGTGAACAGGCCGGAGCCGTGCGCGCGCGGCAGCAGGCCGACCTCGACGGAGATCGGGCGGATCTCGTCGAGCGCCCGGCCGTCCATGCGCAGGCCTTCGGCGAGCACGAGCTGGCGGACGACCTTCTTGTGCACCAGCCCGAACAGGCTCTTGCTCACGCGAGCGTTGCGGCGCGCCGCCTCGAGCAGCCTGGCGGCCTCGTCCTTGTCCTTGCGGGTGGCCCGGATCGAATCCGCGATCGCCCCCTTGAGGGTCTCGATGCGACCCGGGAGCTCGTTGCCGAACCAGATCAGGAGGTTGGCCGTGGCCTCGGCGTCCGGCAGCGCCCGGTGGCTGGCCGCCAGCTCGATGCCGAAGAAGCTGGCCAGCGTCCCGAGCTTGTAGTTCTCGAGGTCCGGATAGCCTTCGCGGGCGATGACGAGCGTGTCCAGGTAGCGTCCCGGCCCGATGCGGGTGCCATCGCCGAGCGCCTCCTCGAGGAAGCCGATGTCGAACCCGACCGAGTGGCCCACGAGCGGGGCGTCGCCCACGAACTCGAGCGCCTTGCGTGCGGCCTCGGCCGGGCTGGGAGCGCCCTTGACGTCCTTGTCGGTGATGCCGTGCATCTGGTGGCCGACGATCGGACGGCCGGGATTGACGAGCGTCGACCAGCGGTCGGTGATCCTGCCGTCCTTGACGCGGACCGCGGCCACCTCCACGAGGTCGGCCATCTTGGGATCGGTGCCCGTGGTCTCGACATCCACCACGACGAACTCGCCGCCGGCCTTCGCCTGCTCGACGAACGTGAGCACGGAGGTGGTCAGGGGCTCGAGGTACGGCAGGCGCTTCGCCTTGCCGACGACCTCGCGCAGCTTCTCCTGGATCTCGATGATCGGGGCCAGCGAGCGATGGCCGAACAGGATCGCGTCGGCCATGACGTCCTCGGGCAGGATCCTGACGCCCGCCTCGACCATCATGATCGCGTCCTTCGTGCCCGAGACCACGAGGTCAAGCTCCGACTGGGCGAGCTGGGTCGTGGTGGGGTTGAGGACGAACTCGCCGTCGATGCGGCCGACGCGCACGGCGGCGATCGGGCCCAGGAACGGGATCTCGCTGATCGTCAGCGCCGCCGATGCGGCGATGGTCCCGAGGATGTCCGGGTCGTTCTCCTGGTCCGTCGACAGGACGGTGATCACGACCTGGACGTCGTCCTTGTACCCCTCGGGGAACAGCGGGCGGATCGGGCGGTCCGTGAGCCGGGCGGCGAGGATCGCGCCCTCCGAGGACCGGCCCTCGCGCTTGATGAAACCGCCCGGGATCTTGCCCGCGGCGTACATCCGCTCCTCGAAGTCCACGGTCAGCGGGAAGAAGTCCAGCCCCGGACGCGGCTCCGAGCGGTTGGCAGTGCCGAGGACGAGCGTGTCGCCGTAGCGCACCGTGACGGCGCCGCCGGCGAGGCCCGCGAGCCTGCCCGTCTCGAGCGTCAGCGTGCGACCGCCGAACTCGATCTCGTAGGTGGTGGGTGTGGGCACGAGTGAACGACCTCCTTGGTCGTGGATGGAGGATGCGACCTGCGGCGGGTGGAGCCGGGCGGCGAGGGCGCCGGATGCAAAAGACCCCGGGGTCATCCCGGGGTCCCGGCGGGCGTGTCCTAGCGGCGAAGTCCGAGCGAGCCGATGACGGCCCGATAGCGCGTGGCGTCCTTCCTCACGAGGTACGCGAGCAGGCGCCGGCGCTGACCCACGAGCTTGAGGAGGCCGCGTCGCGAGTGGTTGTCCTTGGGGAAGCTCCGGAGGTGCTCCGTGAGGTCCCTGATCCGCTCGGTCAGGAGCGCGACCTGGACCTCCGGCGAGCCCGTGTCGCCGTCCTTGACGGCGTACGCCTCGATGACCTCTTGCTTCTTCTCCCGCGCGAGCGGCACTCGATCCTCCGACACGAACTGTGGCTACGTCTATTCCTGTTATTCGACCGGCGGAGGATATCAAGCGCGTCCCGAATGGGCAAGCGCGCCCGGCCGCCGCGCGCGCCGCGGCCGGGCGCCTCGCCGTTCCGGTCAGCCGGGCGGGGGCGTCCAGGCCCGGACCCGGCTCGCCCCGCGCTCGATCTGTGCGAACTGGTTCGCCGTGACCGGGATCCACGGCCCGACCTCGCCGTCCGGCCACGTGACGCGCACCTGCGCCGTCGTCGCCGGCCCCAACCCGACGTGCACCCAGCCCAGCTCGCCCCCGATGTGCCCGCCACCGACCGTGATCTCGCGGCGGATCACGGCCTCCCCGACCCGCACCTCGACCTTCGCCCCGATGGCATCCCGGTTGCCGCCGGGCTCTGAGAGCCGCAGCGCAAGCCAGCCGCCCATCGTCGCCGGTGCCTCGGCCGTGCCCGACCCGACGTTGCGCCAGATCCGGGTCGTGTCGCCGAGGTTCACCTCGACGAGGTCCAGCATCCCGTCCAGGTTGAAGTCCGCCAGCGCGCCCCCGCGCCCCCGCGCGTAGGTGAGGATCCCGGCGGCCTCGGCACCCTCGACGAACGTGCCGTCGGGCTGGCCGAGGAGCAGGTTGCTGGGGTCCCGGCTCGCGTAGTCCGGCATGGCGCTGACGTTGCCCTTGGACACGAACAGGTCGACGAAGCCGTCGTTGTTGACGTCCTGGAACTCCGGGTGCCACGCCGTGGACGGCCGGACATCGCCGCCGGCGAACGGCTGCGCCGCCGTCACGCTCGAAGGCCGGGTGTACGCCGTGCGCATTCTAAAAACCCCTCTAATTCTGTCGATTGTATCAAAAAATTTTATTTATGTCAAATAAATTCAGTGATTGCATGCTGCACTGCAAAAAAAGAATATTGCTCGAATCCCCCCGCTCACCTAGTATCGAGACAAGAATGTTATAGAGTTCTGGGAAGATCATAGAGAGGAAAGACCATGAGCAATCTGGTTCAGCAAATGAAGCCTCAACAGACCGTCACCCTCATCGACAACGCCACCGGAAAAAAATTCGACTTCCCCGTCATTGACGGCACGGTCGGGCCGCGCGTCATCGATATCCGCAAGCTCTATACCGAAACCGGCATGTTCACCTACGACCCGGGCTTCACCTCCACAGCCGCCTGCGAAAGCGGCGTCACCTACACCGACGGCGACCAAGGCGTCCTGCTGCACCGCGGCTACTCCATCAAGGAACTGGCGGAGAAAAGTGATTTCCTCGAAGTCTGCTACCTGCTGCTGCACGGCGACCTGCCAAATGCACCGCAGAAAAAGAATTCGTCACCACCATCACCCGCCATACGATGGTGCATGAGCAGATGC
>CAVPEU010000028.1:0-50466 GCA_963703575.1 uncultured Chloroflexia bacterium | reverse complement strand
CGTAGGCCGATCCACCTGCGCTCCGAGCCCTGGTTCGAGTTCTCCAACGACGCAGAGGAGGGACGGAGGCGCTACGGCCTGCCCGAGACGGCCTTCCGGTTGGAACACAAGGGTAAGGGCTATGTGGTCAAACACTTTGAGGAAATGGCCGCCATCGCCGATGCTACGGGTGTGTGCAAGAACACCTACAACAACATGGAAGTGTTGGACTGGGACGCCACTGCCGAGCTGCTGCAGGCAGCTACCGGGTGGCCACTCAAGGGCGAGGACGTCCGTCGCATCGGCGAGCGCATCGTGAACCTGGAACGGCTGTTCCTGGCCCGCGAGGGGATCACGCGGCGGGATGACCGCCTGCCCAAGCGCTTCGTTCGCGGCAAGCTGGCGCGCAGGAGGCAAGCTGCGAAGCAATGTGTGCCCTGAGTGCCTCGAACGCCCGCAACGGCGACGACGGCTTACAGAGGAGATCTGCAGCCGCTTCGGCCTCGACATGCCGGCGGACGGGTTCGTCGCCGTCGAGGCCGAGTGCTGGAAGTGCCATCGCGCCACGCCGATGTTCTATTGGCCGGGAATCGGAGTCCGGCGGGAGGCGCCGCAGCCGTGGCCGCGAACGGTCCGGCTGCGCTACTCAAACACCACCGAGGACCGGTACCTCGCCAACAACTGCATCCATTGCGACTCGCTCCAAGGCGAGTTCTTCCTGCAGGAGGGGCTTCGCAACGCGATCGGCGACGCCCCTGACTTCGATGAGCTAGATGACCTGTTCTTCCGCCCGCTGACCAGGGAGGAAGCCGATCGCGTGTCCGGCGGGCTGACAATCGAGGAGATCATCAACATCGTCGCGCCCATGCCTCGTGGGCGGTGGTGAGAGGCGCCGAATCTCCGATTGGCGCCTACGGGCCTGTCCCTCGCTCGGCCCCCTCCCGGCGGATGAAGTGAGCGACCGCGTGGATGGTGGCGAGGTAGAAGTAGAACATCCAGCTCAGCCACACTGGGTCATAGTCCTTCTGTTGCGCGGCGTTGTAGTGACGGATCGCGAAGTTGTTCGCGATCTCGAAGATCGCCGCGTCGTCCTTCTTCGAGAGGACTCGCTTGATCTCCGGCCGGAGTAGCTCCAGCACGTCCGCGAGGTCCCGCACCGCGTCACGCCGGTCGTCGGGGGATGAACTGCGAGCCCGAAACTTCCGCACCGCCGAGGTCACGCGAACCTCGTAGTCCTTGCCCGCGATCGGAGGCGGGACTCCTTCGAGCAGCGCCTCGGTCCCGGATGGTGCCCGCCGCACGACCTCGCCGCCCTCGAGGAGTTCGAAGCCCTCCTCAAGCTGTGACACGAGGCCATTCACCTCCACGCGGTATGCGGCGCGCGCCGCGCCTGCGTCGAAGGCGGTCGCGTGGTAGCCGCAGTGGGCGTAATCGTGATCCCAGCCGTCCGTCGGCTTACTGATGTGGTCGTAGAAGAACTCCACGGCAGTGAGCAGCGCATCTTGATCCCAGTCCTGCCACGAGCGATCGGGTGGCCACAGGTCGTCCCGCAAGGTTCTTCGCTCGACGAATGCGGCAGGGTCGTGCCCACCTCGCCCTTCCACATCGTTGCGATCGACGCACTCCTTCCCGAACCACTCCTGCAGCCAGCCGTCCGACTCGTACCCCGAGATCAAGGACGCAAACAGCCTCGAGACCTGAGAAACGTCGAATGTGCGGACGAGGCCGCGACGCCTCGACCAGTAGTCGCGGAGCGGCGGGTCGCCGGGCGCATCAGCCTGTCTCTTGCTCATTCGGTGATTGTCGGGGACACCGCCAGTCGACGTGACTTGCTGGATCCCGGGCCGTCAGTTGCGTAAGGTCTAGCCTTGGATGGCCCAAGAGTTCATTGGGCCACGATGATCTGACCTACCAGAGGTCGATCCGGGCGCGCACGGATCGCGCCTTGAGCGAGGGCGGCACGTCGAGGGCCATCGCGCACCGCTCGAGGGTCGCCTTGCCGACCAGTGCCGCCAGGTAGATCTCCGTCGTCAGCAGCGTCGCGGCCACGATGTCCGAGAGCGCCCCGTGGAACGTAGCGGCGTCTGCCGGCCCGAGCGCCCCCGACAGGAGCGCGTCGCCCTCCTTGTAGTTGCTGCGGACCCGCAGACGCCAGAGCAGGTCGAAGAGGGTGGTCGGACGCATGGACGTTGCGTTGGCCTCGACCACCGCGCGGGGCAGGTTCTTGCGTGGTGCACCCGAAGCGGTCTTGAGGCCCCGCCGCCAGCCCTCGCGATGCTCCTCGATCTGCTCGCGCCGGGTGGTCCTGAGGGCCTTGGCCAGGAGCGATGGCGCGTTGCGCGCGTGTGGCGCGCTGAGGTTGCTCATGCCGTGGTCGATAACGGCGCCGCCGAAGCCCTCAAAGGTGTGGGCCGACGGCGGGCCACCGACCCGCGCCGTCCATGGAACGACGAACGGCGAGGCCGGGTGCGCGACCTGGGTCCCGGCCCAGGTCAGGAGTGCGGCGTGCGTCTTGGGCGGCTTCGAGCCCGTGACGGTCATGGCCATCGCCGTGAAGGCGTTGAAGAGGGCGTAGTAGCCCTGGACGGGCGCCCACAGATTCGCGAACGACACGAGGTCGTCTCCGCCGAGGGCCGCGGGAGCGTTCAGGAGCACTTCGGTCGCCCAGCCGTTGCGGAGGACCTCCGCACCGCGGGCGGTGAGCACCCGCCCCCGAGGGACCCGCGCCGGCCATGGCCTGGCCTTCACCGCTTCGGCGATGCCGGCAAGTGTGCCGTCGGGGTGCGGGTAGAGGTCGGCGGTCCAGGAGCACACGGCTGCGAGGTAGCCACGGAACGTGTGGAACACCATCTCGTCGTCGGAACCGGTCGGCATCACAACGGCGGTGTAGTCGATGATGTCGGGCGGCATCCATCGAGGCTACGTCATGAGGCAGCCGGGCGGGCGACAGATGACGTGCGCTGGACCCGTTGGCCAATGGCTACTCCCAATCCGGGTCCTCTGTCCGGCGTGAGTAGCGGGCGAGGAACGCCTGCCAGTCCTCGACGCGGATCCGGTACGTGCGGCGCCCGCCGAAGTCCCACACCGTGGCTGGCAGCCGGCGTTTGAGGATCTGCTGGCGTACCCACTCGTCGGTCATCCCGGCCTGCTGAGCGGCCCTCTGCGTCGTCAGCCACACGGTGTCACGCCTCATGACCGGACTGTTGCCGGCTCTGTTCGTGCGTCAACTTGGGAGCGATTTCGCAGCTCAACGTGGCCAACAACGCCAACAGGCACAACGAATGGCCTCGACCAGCGCCCGAAGGCGGCGACTTCGAGCCAGGCCCGAGCAGAGGCGGGCGTGCCCTCGTAGCAGCGCGACAGCCGACGCCAGACCCTCGCGTTCCGACCCACGCCTGTCATGCTGCTATGAGGTGCTAGCATGTGGCGATGGCATCAACCCGTAACACCTTTACCCTCGACCGGGCGTTGGCGGAGCGCGCGCGCCGCCTCAAGATCAACGTCTCCGCGGCCGCTCGCGAGGGCGTGGAGGCGGCGGTCAGAGTGGCGATGGGACGTGCCGACCGGGATGCCTATCGACGTCGTCCCGAGCGACCGGATCCGTTCTGGTCCGACGTCGAGGCCTGGACCGAGGAGTGACCCGGGGCGAGATCTGGTTTGCGGAAGTCGGCCGCAAGCGGCGGCCCGTCCTGGTGTTGACCCGGCCCGAGGTCATCGACGTGCGCGCGCTCGTCACCGTCGCTGAGGTCACCACCTCCATCCGCAACATTGCCGCAGAGGTCGAGTTCGACCACGAGGCGGCCGGCCTCGACCGGCCATCCGTGATCAACTGCGACGGACTTCACACGATCACGAAGGCGTCGTTGACAACGTACGCCGGGTCCGTAGGCGAAGAAACGCTGGAGCGTATCTGTGCGGCGGTCGGCTACGCCCTCGGCTGCTGAGGGAGACGAGGGATCCGCTCGTCGACCTCGCGGACAGGGGTTTGCGTAGAGCGCAAGACCCGGCCCGCTTCGCTCGGGGTCCCACTCGGGAGGCCACAACGCTCGGGCCGGCCGGCTCCGGAGGCCGACGCTCTATCCACTGAGCTACAGGTCGGTTCCGGTCGACGGTCTCGACTCCCGGTCCGCCATCGGGATCGCGCCGCTGCCGAGCGGCCCTGGTCGCTGGATGGTGGTCACGGACCGAGGCGACCTCCTCGACCTTGACCTGGCTCAGCGGACGTATCGGCCGATCGACAGAGGCCGCTTGACCTTCCAGCCGCGGGAAGGTCTATCCTCCGGGCATGAGGGTCTCCGAACTCGCCGAGCGTGTCGGCACGACGGCCAAGACGATCCGCTTCTACGAGGCAGAGGGCGTGCTGCCGACGTTCTGTCTCGGTTCGGCCTCCATGCCCACAGGAGAGACAGCACGATGACCAGCTACCAGATCACCCCCGCGGACGCCGGCCTCGCCCTCAAGATCACGGGTGTCGGCGACAAGCGCGACGACCTGCTCACCGCCTTCGGGGAGTGCCAGCAGGGCCATTGCTCGTGCCCGACTGACGAGTATCAGAAGGTCGAGGCAATGGAGGTCACGCAGTCGGAGGACGCCATCTCGATCCGACTCCAGGCCAAGCCGGGCACGGACTTCGACACCCGCGACATCGCGGCCTGCCTCGACTACACGGTTTCGAAGGCGGGCCAGTAGCGAGCGGCTGCTCCGACTGTGCGACCGGTGGACCCAGCCGGCCAAACGCTCAACGTTGGCCCCGACGAGCCGGACCAGCCCTGCGGCAAGGAGTTCAAGGAGCCACAGGATACGTGAACGCTGACCCCGGACAGCAGTCGACACACTGGTCGAGATCGCGCCGTCATCGGCAGATGGTCGCGCCCCTGCACGGAAGCGTCCACCCTCAGGGCGAGTCAGCCTTCGGGACAAGCCTGTAGAGGTTCCGGTCGTACTGGGGGTAGCGCTGGCCCCACGGCAGGCGGATCGTTGCCACCGGCACCGGGGTGAGGCCCGTCATCGCCGCCAGGGACCCGTCGTGGACCATGAGCCCGAAGACAGGCCGCCGGCGCGCGACCTCGGTCAGCGGGCGCTCGACCGGGTCGCACGTGACGAGCGCCCGCTCGTCGTACGCCCGCAGGCTGACATCGGGCCGGACGCCCTCGATGCAGTGCTCGTAGCTCAACGCCGTCAGGGCATCCCAGTAGGTCACCAGGACCGCATCCTGCGGGAGCGCCGCGAAGACGGCGGCCGTCAAGCGCTCGCCGTCACGGTTTGCCGACTCGTCGTGCGTCGCCCAGTTCGACACGAGCAGGACCAGCGCCAGCCCCAGGATCCCGTACCCGATCCACGCGGCTCTCGCGCCGGCCCGGTCAACGACGAGGCTGACGATGGCCTCCGCGACCACGGCAAGCCCGATCGCGAGGATCAGCCATGTGGTCAGGAGGTAGTGCGACAGGTCGCCGAGGTAGTTGGCGTAGATGTAGACGTTGACCGCGCCGAGCACGACCAGGAGCAGCCCGAACCAGTGGTCGCGGTACAGGAGGATCGCGACCCCGACGATCGCCGGCGCGATGAACACGACGTTCGAGACCGACACGAGGTGCCCGATGACCTGCGGCATCGCGGCGAGAGCCGCCCCGACGCTCCGGGTCGACATGAAGTGCATGTCGCTCCGGAACTGCGCCCCGCTGACGTAGTCCAGGAACCCGCCCCACGTCAGGAACCGGCCGTAGACCTCGGACGCTCCGGCCATTGCGCGCAGGGGCAGGTAGAGATACGGCAGGAGGCCGAGGGCGAAGGCGCCTGCGGCTTTCACGAGCACGCTCGGGCGCCGCACGATCTCCCGCCGCGCGTTGACGAGGACGAACAGGAAGACAAGCGGGACGACGGTGATCGCGAGCCCATGGTTGGAGGCACACAGGCCACCGATGAGGGCGCCGAGCAGGAGATCCCGATCCCGCCGCTCGGCGCGCCAGACGAGGGCTCGGTGGAGCAGGAGCGCGACGAGCAGGACGTGGAGGCCGTTCATCTCGGCGAACGTCGCTTCCTGCCACAGGGTCCCGGTGACGGCGAGGCAGAGCGCCGCCCCCAGCGCGATCAGCGGACGGACCCCCAGGCGGACCGCGATGAGGACGACCATCCCGACGACGGCGGCCGCGGCTACGGCCGACAGGAGGTTGGCGCGATAGGCCACCGACCCGACCGGGAGGATGCTGAACAGCTTCCCGAGCAGGACGTAGAGGGGATAGCCCGTCGGGTGCATGATCCCGAGTCGCGCCGGGGTCATCTGGGCGTCGGCCCAATCGCCGAGGCTGACGCCGGGAAGGAGCGTGCGGAGGTACACGACCGCGGCAGCGGCGAATGCCGCGATCGCGGCCAGGTTCGCGTTGCTCACAGCCATCCGGAGGCGGCCTGGTGCATCCGCCAGTCGCGCGCTCATCGACACCTTCGCCGCTGGTTCGCCGGACCGTGCCGTTGTCGCCGAGGATCCGGCAGTCACCCACGCTCCCACCGCGCCAGGGTTCCAGCGTCCAAGGCGCGGGCTCAGGATAGTCGAGGCGGTTCGTCCGGCAGAGCCGCTTCGTCCGACAACTGCTGCGCGTCTCTCGGCCGGATCGGGTTCACCTTGTGACCTCCAACCCCGTAAGACGTGACCTCTCGCTGATCCGCACAGGGACCACGTGGTACAAGTTTGCGGAGGCATGGTCTGAACGACCGGATTGAAGGGGGTGACGAGTGTCCATGCGCATCCCGCGATGGCTGGCGCCTGTGCCCCGATCCTCCTCGCGCCGGCGCCCGACCATGTCCCTCGACGGCGGCCTCATCGGGGCCGTCATCATTCTCGCGGTCAGCACGACAGCCTCGGTCCTGGTGCCCCCGCTCCACGTGCGTGTCGTCGCCCCGGCTCTCGACCTCGTGCTGGACACGCTCTCGACCGTCGTGACCCTGTCCGTGGCGTTGCTCGGCTGGGCGCGGTTCCGCGAACGGCCGGAGCCCATGGCCGTGTTCCAGTCGGCCGCGTGCCGCGACGGATGGCCGCGCGCCTGGTCCACCGGCTCGTCGAGACGTCCAGGCGAACGGGGCCGACGGACGATCCGGCGCTGGCCAGCCTGAGCGCGCGCGAGGTCGAGGTCCTTCGCCTGCTGGCCGAGGGTCTCACCGACCGCCAGATCGCCGAGGCGTTCACGATCTCGACGCGCACGGTCGAGACGCACGTGAGCAGCATCCTGCACAAGCTCGGCGCCAGGAACCGTGCGGAGGCCGCGCACGACCCTCAGTCGGGACGCAGGCGCCCGTCCACCCCCGCGGCAGCGGGGATGACCGAGAGAGAAGGGGAACACCGGCCCTGGACCCATCCCCTTTGGCGCACAGACCTGGAGGTCCGGCATTGGTGGCCAGGAAGAGCAGCCATCGCTCCCGCCTGATGACCGGCCTGTTGCTTCTGGCCGGCCTCGTCACCCTGGTCGGGGGTGCCACGACGCCAACGCCGACCCCCACACCCGATCCGACACCGACGCCTGGCCCGACCCCCACTCCTACCCCGGCAGCGACCGCCTGACCCTCGACCGGCCCGCCGAGCCTCGCTGACGGCCGTCCGCGAGGCGCGCGATCGAGCAGCGAGAATCGCCTCTCGACATGGGCCCCGGTTCGTGCATGATGCGTGGCGCCATGACCAGCGTCGGTGAAGTGCTCGCACCGGAAGCGGGGACGCCGGAGGCCGAACAGGCGGGGACGCCGGAGGCCGCACAGGCGGTGACGCCGCGCTGGCCCCGGACGTTGTGGCGCGTGCTGGCCGGGTTCGTGATCGGCCTGCTGCTCTGCCTGGGCGTGGCGGCGGCGGGGCTCCTCGCCTGGGACTCCACGTACGACGGCCGCGTCCTGCCGGGCGTCAGCGTCGGGTCCGTGGACCTGTCGGGGCTCGATCGGGAGCAGGCGGTTGCGGCACTGTCGGCGGCGTACGGCGGGTACGAGGACGGCCACGTCCTGATCCGGACGGAGGCGGGCAACGTCTCCATACCCTTCCTGGCCTTCTCGCGCCGCGCGGACGTGCAGGCCATGACAGACGCGGCGTTGGGCACGGGGCGCGCCGGGACGGTGATCGAGCGCGCGGTGGACGAGGTGAGGCTGGCCCTCCAGGGCAGAACGATCGAGCCGCGCCTGCTGCTCGACGAGGCCGTCCTCGGCGCCGGCGTCGAGGAGGCGCTCTCCCGGCTCGAGCACGAGCCCGTCGACGCGACGATCGCGATCGGGGCCAGGAACATCTTCATGACGCCGGCTCGCCCGGGACGCGCGTTCGACGCCGAGGCTGTCGCTGCGGCCGTGCTGGAGGCGGTCAGCCGGCTCGACGCCCCGCGCGACGTCGTCGTCCGGGCCGTGGCGAGCGCGGTGGCACCGGCGCGCGACACGGCGGTCGTGTTGCAGGCCAGGGAATCCGCGGAGCGGATGCTCGGTGACATCGTCCTTACCGTGGGCTCGAAGAAGTGGACGATCAGGGCCGCCACCGTCCGCCGCTGGCTGAGCTTCGAGTCCGGGGTCGATGGCGCCGTGTACCCGGTCATCGACGAGGCGGGCATCTCGAAGGCCCTGGCACCGGTCGCGAAGGCCGTCGGCGTCAAGGCCGTCTCGGCCCAGTTCCTGAAGAGCAAGGCCGGCAGGATCGTCGGCGTGGCGGCGTCGAAGGATGGGCGCCGCCTGGACGACGCCGCGACCACCGCCGCCATCCAGCTCGCGCTGGCGGACCGCGGCCGTGGGGTCCCTGCCGCGCGGATCCCGCTCGCCACGGCGGTGGTGGAGCCGAAGCTGACGACGGAGGAGGCAGCACGGTCGGCCCCGCTGATGGTGCTCCTCGGATCGTGGAAGACCTGGTTTCCGGTCAGCGAGCGCAACTACTGGGGGGCGAACATCTGGCTGCCCGCACAGATCATCAACGGGACGGTGCTCCTGCCGGGGCAGACGTTCGACTGGTGGCGGGCCGTCGGACCCGTCACGGCGGCGCGCGGCTTCGGCCCTGGCGGGTTCATCGCCGGCGATCACACGGAGCCGACGGGCGCCCTCGGTGGGGGGATGTGCTCCAGCTCGACGACGCTGTTCAACGCCGCCCTCCGCGCCGGGCTCCAGATGGGCGCACGCTCCAACCACCGCTACTACATCAACCGCTATCCGCTGGGCCTCGATGCGACCGTCTCGATCTCGGCCCGCGGCAGCCAGACGATGACGTTCACGAACGACACGGCCAGCCCGATCGTGATCCGCGCCTACAGGATCCGGTCCGGCGGCCGGGGCTGGGTGCGCTACGAGATCTGGGGGGTTCCCGACGGCCGGACCGTGAACCTGACCAGGCCGTCGGTGTGGAACCTCCGGAAGGCGACCACCTCCGTCTACCCCGTCACGACCCTTCCGACCGGTGTCCGCGAGCAGACCGAGTACCCGGCGAACGGGATGGACGTCTCGGTGACGCGGACGGTGCGCGACCATGGCGGGAAGACCATCCACCGGGACACCTACGTCTCCCACTACCAGCTCTGGGACGGGAGGATCGAGGTGGGCGTATAGCACGGGCTCGGGCGGACGGGCCCGGAACGCGCCGGATGCTTGTCATCGTCGTCGCCCGGCCGTACGATCGCGCACCTGACCGGCCGCCGGTCAAGGCGTCCCGGGTTCTCGATTGGGAGTACCAGCCGGTGCGTCGTTTGGGCACTCTCGCGGCCGGAGCGATCATGGCCGCCAGCCTCGCGTTGCCGGCGGGAGCGGTCGCCCGCGTCCCGGCCGAGCACTACGCGAGCCACCCGATGCGCGTGAGGCCCGATGCCTCGACGTCGCCCACCGGCCTGTCGCCGGCCACGATCAGGGCCGCCTACGGCTTCTCCACGTCGGGCACCGCCGGCGCCGGCATGACGATCGCCATCGTGGATGCCTACAACGATCCGACGGCCGAGAAGGACCTGAAGGTCTTCAGCAGCCAGTACGGCCTGCCCGACTGCACCACGGCCAACGGCTGCTTCAGGCAGGTCAACCAGACGGGTGGCACGAAGCTTCCCCGCACGGACGCGGGCTGGGCCCTGGAGATCTCCCTCGACGTCCAGTGGGCGCACGCGATCGCGCCCGGCGCGAGGATCCTGCTGGTCGAGGCGAGCTCGAACAGCTTCACCAACCTGCTGGCCGCGGAGGACTACGCGAAGGCCAACGCTCAGTACGTGTCCAACAGCTGGGGAGCCTCCGAGTTCAGCGGCGAGAGTGCGTATGACTCGCACTTCGTCCGGAACGGCGTGAGCTTCTTCGTCTCGGCTGGTGACGCGGGCCTGCCCGCGGAGTACCCGTCGTCTTCGCCGAACGTCATCAGCGTCGGCGGCACGACGCTCCACTTCGACGCCGCCGGGAACTTCGCCGGCGAGACCGGCTGGAGCAAGGGCGGGGGCGGCTGTTCCGCGTACGAGACGGCGACGAGCGCGCAGTCGGGCTACAGCGGGTACGCCCAGGCGGGCTGCGCCGGCAAGCGCGCCACCCCGGACGTGTCGCTGGACGCGGACCCCGCGAGCGGCGTGTCGGTCTACGACTCCACGAAGTACCAGGGGCAGTCCGGCTGGTGGACGGTCGGCGGGACGTCCGCGTCCGCGCCGATGTGGGCCGGACGCGCGGCGGCCGCCGGTGCCGTGGTGAACGCCGCCTACGTCTACGGCAACGGCATCACGTATCGCGACATCACGTCGGGCAACAACGGGGCGGCGTGCCTCGTCGGCTTCGACCTGTGCAGCGGGCAGGGGAGCTGGACGGGCGCGACCCCGTAGCAGGCGGCGCCGCCCGAAGGGGGCGGCGGCTCGCAGGGGGTCTGCGGCTCGCGCGGGTGCGCGGGTGATCCACCTGTGGATCAGGACGACGGGTTCGCCGCACGGTGATCCACGTGTGGATCAGGACGACGGGTTCGCCGCACGGTGATCCACGTGTGGATCAGGACGACGATCTCCCCGCACGGTTCGGCCCTCCAACCCGGGGTTCGGCCGCCGGGCCACGCTCGGGGATCGCCCGATTGATCCACAGGTGAATAGGGGGGCCTGTCGGGAAGGGCCCCGGGGGCCGGACCTCAGCCGGACGTTTGCGAGGCCGGACCTCGGGCGGACCTCAACCGGACGCCGCCACCAGCTCGTGCGCGATCCGGGCGGCCCAGGCGCGGATCGCGTCAAAGTCGCGGAAGTCGCCCACGGGGTGCGTGGCCAGGATCTGCGGATCGAGCCCGGGCGTGTCCGCCAGCAGGCGACCGCCGAACGTGCGATGAGCCCGGGCCCCGATCGGGTCGGTGGTCAGCGCGACCGACGGCGCGGCGGGTAGCGTGCCGGCGTCGGCGGAGCGGTCGAGCGGTCCGCTGCTGAACAGCCAGACCGGCCGCCGCTGGAGCGCGGCCAGGTGGCGTGCCACGAAGCGGTTCGCGTCGCGTCGCCAGTGCGCGGCATACAGGGCGCTGCCCAGGATCACCGCGTCGTACGGCTCGAGATCCCGGACCCGGCGGGCGTCCATGACGTCCACGTCCAGGCCGGCATCGCGGAGGGTGTCGCCAACCGCGGTGGCGATCTCGCGGGTCGAGCCGTGCTTGGACGCGTAGGTGACCAGGACGTGCACGGGGCGTCCTCCTCGGGCCGTGTCGCGGGTGATTCCGGGACGATATGTCCATCTTGCCGCAACCGCGCAGCGACCGGCCGGCGTCCCGGCGGACGGCACCTCCGGCGGCAATCCCGGCTCGGCTCGTACACTCCCGTCGCCGATGGACGAGGATCACCTGCACCCGGGGCTCGACGCACGCACCGCCGACGCGACGCGCCGTGCTCGGCTGCACGCGGCGCTGGGACGCCTGCTGGGCGACCTCGATCCCGTCCTGCGGGACGAGGTGGAGGCCGTGGTCCACTGGATCCGCCTGCCCGCCGGCGATGAGCTGTTCCGGATGGGCGATCCGGCCGACGCCGCGTACGTGGTGGTGGCCGGTCGGCTGCGGGTCGCGGTGCCGGACGGGGCGGAGGAGCGGACCCTGACCGATGTCGGGCGCGGGGGGATCGTCGGTGAGCTTGCGCTCCTGACCGGCGCCCAGCGTTCCGCCACCGTGTTCGCGATCCGTGAGTCCCTGCTGGCCCGGATCGCCACGACGGACTTCGAGGCCCTGTTGCGGCGGCGCCCTGAGGCCGGCCTCCCGCTCACGCGCCTGATCTCCGACCGGCTCCGGGCGGTGACCGCGAGCACCCGAAGAGGGCGCGCTCGGCAGCGTGGTGGTCGGGGTGCTGTCCCTGGGCGGGGTCGACGCGGCGGCGACGGCCCGGGCGCTGGCCGCCGCGCTCGGCCCGGACGCGCTCGACGGCCTCGTGGACGCCTCGGTCGCGGCGTCCATCGACGCCGGGCACCTCGACGTCCGGCTCGACGAGCACGAGGACGCGCACCGCCGCACGATCTATGTCGGCGATGCCGACTGGACTCCGTGGAACGCCCGGCTGCTGGACCGCGCCGACGAGCTGCTGCTGCTGGCCCGTGCCGACGGCGATCCGGCACCCGGCGAGCTCGACGCGCACGTGTTCGCGCCGGGGCGACGGGCCGGACCCCGGGTGACGCTGGTCCTCGCGCACGAGCCGGATCGCCAGCCCGGCGGCACCTCCGCCTGGCTGGAGCCCCGCCCGGGAGCGCGGCACCTGCACGTCAGGCGCGACGATCCCTCGGACATGTCCCGGCTGGCGCGCTGGGTCACGGGCCGCAGCGTGGCCCTCGTGCTCGGTGGCGGGGGCGCCCCCGGCTGGGCGCATCTCGGCGCCGCACGGGCGATCCGCGACCTGGGAATCCCCGTCGACCTCGTGGGCGGGACGAGCATGGGCGCGCTGGTCGGTGCCGCGATCGCGGACGGGATGTCGCCGGAGGAAATGCTCCGTCGGGGCGACGGGGTCGTCGACAACCTGCTGGACTTCACGGTGCCCCTGCTGTCTCTCGTCCGGGGGCGGCGGATCCAGCGGGCGCTGGAGCAGGTTGCGCGCCCGGGATCCACCGTCGAGGACCTGTGGCGCCCGTTCTTCGCGGTCGCGACGAACCTGACCCGTGCACAGCCGGTGGTGATCGACCGGGGACCCCTGGTGGACGCGATCCGCGCCAGCATCGCCCTGCCCGGGATCCTGCCCCCGGTGATCCGGGACGGCGACCTGATCGTGGACGGCGGGGTCCTCGACAACCTGCCGGTGGCGACCATGCGATCGCGCATGGGGCACGGACGGATCATCGCGGTGGACGTGTCGCCCGGCGTCGATCTGGACCGGTTCGACGCGTTCGAGCCGGACGTCTCCGGCTGGCGCCTGCTGTGGGAGCGGGTCCGCCACCGCGGCGCTCGACGGCGGGTGCCGACGATCGTGGACGTGCTGCTCCGGACCGTGGTGGCGGCGAGCGTCCACCTGCGACGCCGTGACCGGGCCGGTCGGCCGGAGGACCTTGTCCTGGAACCGGACCTTGGCGCGTGGGCGCTGCTGGACTTCGGCGCCAAGGACGCGATCGCGGAGGCCGGCTACCAGGCGATGCGAGAGCCGCTGGCGGCGTGGTGGGCCGACCGGGAGGACGGGCCCGGCTGACCCGCCCACCGGTGCCGGACTGGCTGGAGCCCCGCGCGGGAGCGTGGAGGACGTGAGGGCCTTTCCCGCCCCGACACGGAGAACCGGCGGGAACGCCCGCCGGTTCTCGGATGTGCGGCCGCGCCGTGCGCGGCGGAGTTGGGGTCAGGCGGTTACCGTCTCCGGATCGCCCGACATCAGGAACCGCCGGAACGCCGGTGCGACGCGCTCCGAGAGGACCCCGTCCAGGCCGTAGTAGCGCCCCGCACCCAGCCCGGTCAGCGTCGCGCACACGATCGCATAGGTGAGGTGCTGGTTCACGATGCCGTAGGCGAAGTCCCACGCGGCGAAGAAGAAGAGCAGCATCATCAGCGTGCCCATCGCACCGGCGAAGCGGGTGAACAGGCCGAGGATCAGGGCGATGCCGATCCCGATCTCGCCCGCGACGACGAGGAAGTTGACGGCCGACATCAGCCCGGCGTTCCCGGCGAGGCTCACCCAGAAGTCGTGGGTCGGGTTGAACACCGTGCCCTGGGCGATCTCGCCGCTGACGAACGGCCAGCCGAGCGTGCCCAGGGTGCCGAACTTCAGGAAGCCTGCGGCGTCGAACGCCTGCGGTCCGGTCAGCTTCTCGAGCCCGGCCCACAGGAAGATGATGCCGACCAGGATGCGGAACAACGCGAGACCGAACTGGTGAACTCTGCCGGTAATCTGCATCTGCACTTCCTCCGACCCCTCCGCCCGGCGATGGTCGCCGGCGGGCCCTCAGTCGCGGGGTCTGTATCCGGGTACCAGATTGCACGCCCCGCGCAAATCCTGCTGTGGTCCGAACGGCACGTTGCGGCCGTGACACAAGGAGGACAGCGAGGGCTGTCAGGACCGGGCCGTCCCGGACGGGCCGGGATGCCGTGGCCGGCCGCCAGGGCTCGTGCGCTCGGCGTGGCGCGTATCCTCGGGTCATGCCCCACGAACAGGCCCCGCAACCCATCGTCGACCTGGCCGAGGCGCGCGCCGTCGCGCGCCGGGCCCATGACTGGCAGACGGCCGACCGGCTGCGCGGGGAGATCGAGGCCGCCGGCTGGAAGGTCATCGACGCCGCGACGCTGTACTCGCTCGAGCGGGCGACGAGCCCCGACGTGACCGATGGCGGGATCATCCGGTACGGGTCGAGCGCCGCCGTTCCGTCGCGCCTCGACGCGGAGCCGGTCGGCGTCGCCTCGGTGGTCATGGTCGCGACCGACTGGCCGGCGGACCTCGCCCGGGCGATGCGCGCGCTCGTCGATGAGTCACCGGACGGCACCCAGCTGATCATCGTGGCAAACGAGCCGTCCGCAGAGCAGGCAGCCGCGCTGGAGGGCCTGGATGCCCTGCACCCGGGGGCGCCGGGGATCAGCACCGAGGTCCTGTGGACGAGCGCGCGCCTGGGCCATGCCGCGGCGCTCAACGCCGGCAGCCGGCGGGCCGTGGCGCCGGTCGTGATCCTCCTCGACACGAGCGTGGAGCCGGGCGGCGAGCTGGTGTCACGGCTCGTCGCGGCGCTCGAGGATCCGACCGTCGCGGTCGCGGGGCCGTCCGGCATCGTGTCCCGTGACCTGCGCCACTTCGCCGACGCGCCCGCCGGCGTGACCGATGTCGACGCGATCGCGGGTGACGCCATGGGGTTCCGCCGCGCCGACTACATCTCGCGTGGCCCGCTGGACGAGCACTTCGTGTTCTACCGCTACCTCGATATCTGGTGGAGCCTCGTGCTCCGTGACCAGGACCCGGGCGTCGAGGAAGGCGGCCCTGCCCCGCGGCGGGCCGTGCGCGTGACGACCCCACCCGTCATCCACCACGAGCACCGCGGCTGGGCCGGCCTGCCGGAGGCCGAGCAGGACGGGCTGTCGAAGAAGAACCTCTACCGGGTGCTCAAGCGGTTCGCGACCCGCCGCGATCTCCTTGTCGGGGGCTGAGGGCGTAGGCGGGGCGCAGAAATCCCCCGCGGACGGCCGTAACGAAACGTGCGACGCGTCGTTCTCATGGCAGAGGCCTCGCGGATAACATCGTTCCCCCGGCGGTGTGGCACGGCGAGGCCTCTTTACCTGCCCCGCGATCGGCCAATTCATGGGTCCCGGTGACCGCGCCCGTATACTCCCGCCGTGCGTCGCTGGGTCTGTATCGTGGCCATGCTCGTCGGGTTCTCCGGCGACGGCTACGCGTGGACGGCCCGCCCCCGGATCCCCGTCGCGGTTGAGCGGACGCTCGATCCGCGGCACCCGGACCCCGGGCTGCCGGAGGGACCGTGGTGGAGGTTGACCTGACCCAGGCCACCCCCGAGAAGCCTCCCTCTCGGGCGCGGCGAGCGATGGTCGCCCTCGTCGCCGTCCTCGTGGTGCTGGCGATGGTGGTCCAGCTGTGGCCCACGCTGCCCGGCGCGCCCATCGTGACCTCCGCCGCGGATCCCGGCGTGGTGAGCATCCTGGCCGGCGCTCCCGCGTCGCTCGACCCGGCCCATCACGGCGACCTGGGCAGCGCGTCCTACGTGAGCCAGCTGTACGAATCCCTGACGGCCGTGGACCCGTCGCTCGCGATCCGGCCTGCGCTCGCGGCGTCGTGGTCGGTCGAGGACGGCGGCACCCGGGTCGTGTTCACGCTGCGCGACGGCCTCACGTTCAGCGACGGCAGCGCCCTGGTCGCGGACGACGTGGTCCGGAGCTGGCGCCGCCTGTTCACCCCGGGCAACCCGTCGCCGCTGGCCTCGCTGATCGCGGACGTGAGGGGCGTGCGCGACCTGCTCGCGGGCCGCACCACCGACGTCACGACGCTCGGCGTGCACGCGGACGGTGATCTGCGGGTCGTCGTGGACCTGGAGCGGGGCGGTGCGGACCTGCCCGCCATCGTGTCGGGTGCGCCGTTCGCCGTGGTCCCCAGGTCGGCCGGTGACGGCGAGATCACCCCCGGCGCCGGGACCTTCGTGGGCAGCGGCGGCTATGTCCTGTCGAGCATCGAGAGCGACGCGTTCGTGCTCACGGCGAACCCGGACTACTGGGCCGGCAAGCCGGCCATCGAGACGGTGCGCATGCTCACGACGATCGGCGGCCAGAGCCCTGTGGACGTGTTCTCCGCCGGAGGCGTGGACGTGACGCCGGTCGGCTTCAGCGACGCCGGCTGGATCGCCTTCGACCGGACGCTCGGCCCGTCGCTGCGGACCGACCCGTCGCTATCGGTCACGTATTACGGCTTCACCACGACCAGGGCGCCGTTCGACGACGCGCGCGTCCGACGGGCCTTCGCGGAGGCCGTGGACTGGCGCCGGCTGGCACGGCTGGACGAGGTCGGCTCGTCGGTGCCGGCCGCCGGGATGGTGCCGGCTGGGATGCCCGGCGCGCCGGCGGGGGACTACCTCCCGCCGTACGACCCTGCCGGCGCGCGAGCCCTGCTGGCGCAGGCGGGTCACCCGGGTGGCACGGGGCTGCCCCCGATCTCGTTCGTCACCAGCGGCGGCGGCTACGACGAGGCGATCTCGGCCATGCTGGAGGCGAACCTGGGCGTCACCATCGACTACGCGACGATGGACTTCCAGGCGTACCAGGCCCGGCTCGCCTCCGACCCGCCGGGGCTGTGGAGCCTGTCCTGGGTGGCGGACTACCCGGGGTCGAACGACTTCCTCGGCGTGCTCCTTGGCACGGGATCCACGGCCAACCAGGGTCGCTGGTCCAGCCCGGCCTTCGACGCCGCGATCGCCGCGGCGGGGGCCGCGTCCGCCCAGGCCGACGCGACGGCCGCCTATGCGCGGGCCATGGGGATCGTCCGCGACGAGGTCCCGGTGGTGCCGGTGTCGTACGGCACGGCGTTCTCCCTGGTCCGCGACGGGCTGCTCGGGGCCAGCCAGAACGGGCTGGGGATCCTGCGGCTGGCCGGGCTGGCGTGGACCAGGTGAGCCTGCTCGTGCGTGGCCTGCGCGCCGCCGTCGCCGCGCTGCTGATCGCGGCGGCCCTGCTTCCAGCCGGGGGCGGCGTCGTGCGAGCCGCTGACGCATCGTTCGGGGCCCCGCAGGCGAGCGTCACCTATGGCCAGTCCATCGAGTTCAGCGTGCCGTTCACCGCCGCGTCCCCCGTCGCGCGCGTCGAGCTGCGGCTGCGCTTCCCGGACACGCTGGGGCCGTACATCGTGGACGTCCCCGCCCCCGCGTCCGGAGGCAGCCGGACGCTGCGCTACACCCTGGACCTGTCCGGCGACGGGCACCTGGTCCCCAACACCCCGATCGGGGTGACGTGGGCGGCCGTCGAGGCCGGCGGCCGGGTGGTGTCCAGCCCGGAGCACACCGTCCTGTACGCGGACACGAGCCACACCTGGCGGACCGTGAAGGGCAGCCTCATGACCGTGCACTGGTACGACGGGACCCCGGCGTTCGCGCAGCGCGCCCTCCAGATCGGCGAGCAGGCCATCCGGGACACCGGCACGCTGCTCGGCGTCCACGAGACCGCGCCGGTTGACTTCTTCATCTACGGCGACGACGCCTCGTTCCGCGATGCCCTGGGACCGGGCACGCGCGAGAACGTCGGCGGCCAGGCGCATTCGGACATCCGGACCCTGTTCGGGCTGGTCACGCCGGACACGATCAACGATGCCTGGGTGGGGATCGTCATCCCCCACGAGCTCGTCCACCTGGTGTTCGATACCGCGGTCCGCAACCCGTACCGCTTCCCGCCGCGCTGGTTCAACGAGGGGCTCGCGGTCTACCTGTCCGAGGGCTTCACGGCGGGTGACCGGAGCCTGGTCCGGGATGCCGTTCGGGCGCAGGACCTCATCCCGCTCGATGCGCTGGGCGGCCAGTTCCCGGCCGACGCCCAGAAGACCTATCTCGCCTACGCGGAGAGCGCGTCGGCCATCGACCACCTCGTCCGCACGGACGGCAGGGACGCCCTGCTCGCCCTCGTCAAGGCCTACCGGGACGGCCTGACGGACGACGAGGCGTTCGGCAAGGCGCTGGGCCGCGACCTCACCTCGTTCCAGTCCGGCTGGCTGGCCGAGCTGGGTGCCCAGCCGCCGACCCGGTACGGACCACGACCGGCCCCCGCCGGGCCGCTGCCGCCAGGCTGGACCGGCGCCGGCCACAACGCCGCGCCCGGCGTGGCCGTCCCGACGCCGGGGGACACGACCGGTCCCGGCAACGCGGGATCCGTGCCCGGCGCCGGCGCGGGCGGCGACGGCCGGGGCCCGGCCGCGCTGGCGGTCGTGGTGGTCGTGATGCTGGTGGCCGCCGGGCTGCTCGTGGCCCGCCGCCGGAGCCCCAGCCCGTGAGCATGCTGGTGGGGCGCCTCCGGGCGATCCCGACCTGGCAGGTCACGTTGGGGATCGCGCTCTTCCTCCTGGGGTTCCTGATCGCCGCCCAGCTCGCGTCCGAGGGGCCGCGGATCCGGTACACCAGCCAGGAGCGGACGCCGCTGGTCGAGACGGCGCTCGACCTGCAGGCGCAGCAGGACGGGCTCAAGCAGCAGATCCTCGACCTGCGCGCCGCGATCCAGGAGCTGGAGGCCTCGGGCCAGGGGGGCGCGGCGGTCACCCGGGACCTCAACGACCGGCTGCAGCGGGCCCGGATCGCCGCCGGGCTGGTGGCGATGACGGGCCCGGGTGTCGTGCTCCAGCTGTCCGATTCGTCTGCAGCCGTCCCGCCTGACGCCAACGCGCGGGACTACCTCGTCTCCGGCCGGGACGTCCTCACCGTGGTCGAAGAGCTGTGGCTGGCCGGGGCGGAAGGCGTGGCGGTCAACGGCGAACGGGTGACCGTCGCCACGGCGATCGTGGACATCGGCGGGTCGATCCTCGTGAATTCGGCCTACATCGCCGGTCCGTACCAGGTCTCGGCGATCGGGCCGAAGGACATGTACGACCGCCTGGCCCGGTCGGCCGGCTTCGTCGACTTCATCCGGGCGCGCTCGGAGACGTTCGGCATCGGGGTCGCCTACGCGGTGCTGGACAACGTCGACCTGCCGGCCTACGCGGGCTCCGTGAACCTCCGCTACGGGAGCGCCCAACCGAGCGCCCAACCGAGCGCCCCGCCGTCCGCCTCGCCGACCGGGGGGCCCTGATGCGCCGTACCAGCGGCCGGGTTGCGGTCAGCGCCGTGCTGATGCTGCTCGGGTTCCTCGTCGTCGCCCAGCTGCGGTCGCCGGCCGCAAGCCCTGGCCTGGCCGGCATGTCCACGCAGGACCTGACCGTGCTGGTCGCGAACCTGACGACCAACAACAACGAGCTGCGCGATGAGATCGCCGGCCTCCAGCGGCAGCGGGACACGACGGCGGCCGCCGTCGCGCGCGGCGACACCTCCGTGGTCCAGATGCGCACCGACCTCACCCGGATCGAGGGCTGGTCCGGGGCGCTGGCGGTGACCGGGGCCGGGGTCCGCGTGCAGATCGAGGGGAGCCTGCCGGGCGACGCGATCGGGGAGCTGGTCAACGAGCTGCGCAACGCCGGCGCCGAGGGCATCGCGGTCGGTGGCATCCGGGTCGTGCCGGGTGTCGTGGTGACGGGACCGGCAGGCGACCTGACCGTGGCCGGGGTGCCGCTGGCCAGCCCGATCGAGATTCTCGCCGTGGGCCAGCCCGAGGCGCTGAGCGGGTCACTCACGCGAGCCGGCGGCCAGATCGCCCAGCTCGGGGCGCGGTACCCGGACGTGCCGATCAGCGTCGGCGCGCTGGACAGCGTGACCCTGCCGGCATCCGAGCGTGACCTCAACCCGACCCTGGGGCATCCCCGAATCTGAGCGGGCGGTGACACCCGCAACCCCAGCGACGGTGGATGCCCATCGTCCGTGGCCTCCCACCTGCTACCCTCGGGCCGATGTCCGGGCACCCCGTCCTCGAGCTGCTGCTGGGCGATGTCATTCGCCTCCGGCGCCGCCACCCGTGTGGCGGCGAGATCTGGCTCGTGGATCGGCTGGGCGCCGACATCGGCCTCCGGTGCGAGACGTGCGGCCGGCACGTGCTGATCGACCGGCCGGCCCTTGAGCGTCGGATCGCCGGGTTCGTCCGCCGCGGTGATCCCGCGCTCAGCGCCGCCGTGGCGCCCCTGCGCCCGTGACGGCCGGCACCGTCGGTCCCGCCGGCGCGCTGCCGGTCACCGACGGCGGGCGGAACGGGGACGATGGCCCCTCCGGCGCGCTCGAGGTCTTCCGCAACCGTCCGTTCCTGCTGCTCTGGCTCAGCCAGGCGTTCACGCAGATCGGCGGCAACATGGTCATCTTCGGCCTGACCGTCATCATCCTCGAGGCGACGTCCTCGAAGACGGCCGTTGGCCTGCTGATCCTCACCTTCCTGGTGCCGGCCGTGCTGTTCTCCGCGCTCGCCGGCGTGTACGTGGACCGCGTGGACCGGCGCACCATCCTGGTCGTCACGAACCTCCTTCGGGCCGGAGCCTTCGTGCTCACGTTCCTCGCCGGTGGGTTCCTGCCCGCGATCCTGGTGCTCAACGTGACGGTGTCCACGATCACGGTGTTCTTCGGACCGGCCGAGGCGGCGATGATCCCGCACCTCGTGCCGCGCAAGCAGCTGCTGGCGGCCAACGGCGTGTTCACGCTGACGCTCAACGCCGCCTTTGCCCTTGGCTTCGCCCTGCTGGGCCCGATCGTGGTCACCCTCGCGGGGGCACCGGCGCTGATCCTCCTGGTCGCCGCGTGCTACCTGGTGGCCGCCGGGTTCTGCTGGACGCTGCCGCCGGCCCCGCCCAACGTGGCCCCTGACGGGGAGCCCCTGCGCAGCGTGGTCGGCGACGCGGAGCAGGCGATGGGCTCGACGTTCGCGCAGCTCCGCGAGGGCATCGACTTCATCCGCGGCCACCGCCAGATCAGCTGGTCCATCGTCTACCTGGGCATCGCGGCGTCGCTGGTCGGCGTGCTGGGCGTGCTGGGACCCGGATTCGCGACCGATTCGCTCGGCCTCGCGCCCAAGGACTTCGTGGTCGTCGTCCTGCCGCTCGGCTTCGGTATCGTGACCGGCATCCTGCTGCTCAACTCCTTCGGCAGCCTGTTGCCGCGCCGGCGGATCATCGAATTGGGCCTGGTCGCGCTGGGGATCCTGCTCGCGATCCTGGCGTTGGCCGGCCCGCTGGCGCGCTTCCTGCAACGCGCGGAGACCGCCACCGGCCTGGCGTCGCTGGCCGATTTCACCTCCCTGCTCGCGGTCGTCGTCGCGGTCGCGCTGGTGGCGGGGATGTCGTACGCGTTCGTGGCCATTCCCTCGCAGACGCAGCTCCAGGAGGACATCCCGGAGGACGTGCGCGGGCGCGTGTTCGGCGTGCTCAACATGCTCGTCTCCGTCGCCAGCTTCCTGCCGATCATCGTCATCGCGCCGTTGGCGGACCTCGTCGGGACGACGGCGGTGCTCATCGTCGTGGCGGCAGCCATCACGATCTCGGGCATCACGTCCATCCTGACCCGCGGTCCGCTCAAGCCGGCGGAGACCCACCTGGCGGCAAGCGGTCCGGCGGAGACGGCCGGTCACGACCCGGTGGCCATCGCGATCGCGTCGGAGGTCGAGGCCGAGGGACGCCGAGCGGCCGGCTCGACGGAAGGCGGCACGTCGCCGGACGGGCAGGGGGACGAGGTCGGCGAGGGCCGATGACCACCGGCTGCCGCGCGGACGTGGTGGTGACGGGCCGGATCGCGACGCTGGCAGGTGCCCTGGGACCGGGCTGGGTCGAGGCGCTGGCGGTGGCTGATGGGCGCGTCCTGGCCGCCGGCCGGCAGGCGGAGATCGACGGGTTCGCCGGGCCCGGCACGCGGTGGATCCGCCTGCGCCCGGACGAGGTCGCGATGCCGGGCCTGACCGATGCCCACCTGCACCTCGTGGAGGCGGCGCTGGCCCGCACGCGGGTCGACCTCGAGGGCGTGCAGGCGGTGAGCCGGGCACAGGCGGCGGTCCGCGCGGCCGCCTCGGCGCTCCCGGACGCGGATCGCTGGATCGAAGGGGCCGGCTGGGATGCGGACCGGCTCGGTCGATGGCCCACCGCGGACGACCTCGAGGCCGCCGCACCGGGGCGCCGCGTCGCCCTGTGGGCCCACGACCACCATGCCCTGCTGGTCAGCCGGCGGGCGCTGCTGGAGTCGGGCATCGACGACGGCCGGACCGACCCGCCAGGTGGCGTCATCCGCCGTGACGACCACGGGCACGCGACGGGCGTGCTCCACGAGACGGCCGCCCAGCTCGTGAGCCGCCGGGTTCCGGCCCCCGACGCCGACACCATCGAGGGCGCCCTGCGCCCGCTGGTCGACGAGCTGCGCGCACTGGGCCTGGTCGCCGTCCACGATCCCGGCCTCCTCGTCGCCGGGGACAGCCTCGGCGGCCCGATCGAGGTGTACCGCAGGCTGGCCGCGAACGGCGAGCTCGGCCTGCGTGTCCACGTGTGCATCCGTCCCGAACAGCTCCGGGCGGCCGCGTCCGAGGGTGTCCGCAGCGGGAGGGCGCTGGGCCCCGACCCCCTGGGGCGGCTCCGGATGGGCTGGCTCAAGACGTTCGCCGACGGCACGCTCGGTTCGCGGACGGCGGCCCTCCTGGACCCGCTGGAGCCGATCCCCGGAGAGCCACCGGCGCCCAACGACGGCCGCGGGGTCTGGATCGTGCCGCCGGAGGACCTCCGCGAGCAGGCGGCACGGGCCGCCGGGATCGGTCTCGCGACGCAGATCCACGCGATCGGGGACGCGGCCGTCCGGGCCGCGCTCGACGCCCTTGCGCCCACCGCGGGCAGGACGCCGCTGATGCCGCGCGTCGAGCATGCCCAGCTGGTCGCCGACGCGGACGTTGCCCGGTTCGCTCGCCTGGGCGTCGCCGCCTCCGTGCAGCCGATCCACGTCCGATCCGACGCCGCGGCGGCCCGACGCCTCTGGGGCCCCCGCGCCGAGGCTCGTGCCTACCCGTTCGCGACCCTGTCCGCGTCCGGCGCCGTGCTGGCGTTCGGCACCGATGCGCCGGTGGAACCCGTGGACCCGTGGCCCGGGATCGCCTGCGCCGTGACGCGGATGGCGCCGTCCTGGCCGGCGACCACGCCGCCGTTCGGATCCTCGAACGCGCTGTCCCTGTGGCGCGCCGTTCGATCGAGCTGCGTTGACCCCGCCGTCAGCGCTGGCGAGACGGACCGTGGCCGGCTGGTCGCCGGACAGCGCGCGGACCTGGTCGTGCTGCCGTCGGCGGCCCTGGCGGAGCCCGTGGAGGTCGGCGGCGCGCTGTGGCACGTGCGGCCACGGCTGGTCCTGATGGACGGCGAGGTCGTCGCGGGCGGCTGAGGGTGCCGGCGCCTGGCGCGGGCGCCAGCCCCCGACCGTACGGCCGGCGCTGATCCCCGGGCGCTGATCCCCGGGCCCCTTCCCGACAGGCCCCCCTATTCACCTGTGGATCAACCGGGCGATCCCCGAGCGTGGCCCGGGGGCCGAACCCCGGGTTGGAGGGCCAAACCGTGCGGGGAGGTCCTCGTTCTGATCCACACGTGGATCGCCGGGCCGCAAAGGACCGCGAGGCGCGGACCCGGGCAGGGTCCGCCGGACGGCGCGGGACTGCCGGCTCGGGACTGCCGGCGCGGGACTGCCGGCTCGGGACTGCCGGCTCGGTCCGTCGGCGGCTGGGGTCAGTCAGCGGCGTCCAGCCGTGCCTTCGCCTCCGCGAACAGCCCGTTGAGGATCCGGGAGGTGCTGGGGAACGCGTGGATCGTCTCGGCCAGGACGTCCACGGGCACCCGGGCCCGGATCGCCAGCACGCATTCGTGGATGGCCGCCGAGGCGTCCGGGCAGGCCATCGCCGCCCCGACCAGCTCCCGCGTCCGGCGGTCGATGACGATCGTCACGTGCCCCGTCTCGGCCTCGACCGAGTACCCCTTCGCGGTGTGGGTGAAGTCCGCGACGCACTCGAACGCGTCGAGCCCGGCCGCCTGTGCCTGGTCCAGGCTCAGGCCGACGGAGGCCGCCTCCGGATCCATGTACGTGGCCCGCGGCAGGGCGCGGTAGTCGGGCACGACGTCCTCGCCCAGGGCGATCCGGGCGACCAGCTCGCCCTGGTAGTGCGCCTGGTGGGTGTGGAGCTCCGGGCCCGCGGAATCGCCCGCCACCCACAGCCCGTCGGCGAGCCGGAGGCGGCCGTCGCGCGGGTAGGCGCCGGGACCCGAGACCGCAACGCCGTAGTGCTCCAGGCCGAGGCCCCGGAGGGGGAACTCACGGCCGACCGCGAGCAGGATCGCGTGGCCCTCCGCGGACGTCCCGTCGTCGAGGTCGATGACGTGCGCGCCGTCCGTCCCGGCGCCCGCCCGGGCCCGCACGGCACGCGCGCCGGTGCGCACGACGACGCCATCGCGTTCCAGGGCGAAGCGGATCGTGTCGGCGCTGCGAGGGTGCTCGGTCGGGACCAGCCGGGGGCCGGACTGGACGACGGTGACCGGGACGCCGAACCGCGCGTAGACCTGCGCAAGCTCGCAGCCCGTCGGCCCGCCGCCGAGGACGAGGAGGCTCCTCGGCAGCTCGCGGGCGAGCGTCGCCTCGCGGTTGGTCCACGGATGCGTGTCGAGGATCCCCTCGACCGGCGGCACCTTCGATGTCGACCCGACGGCGACCACGACGTTGCGGGCGCCCAGCTCGTGCGCCACGCCGTCGTGGGTCACGGTCACCCGGCCGCGCGCGGTGATCCGCCCGTCGCCCCGGTAGGCGACCGCGCCGTCGGCCTCCAGGGCCCGTACGTGCGACCCGTCGTCCGGGTCCGGGGCGTCCGCTGCGCGATTGACCATCCAGTCCCGCCTCGCGGATGCCCTGGACCACGAGTAGTCGGCCCCCCCGGCCCGCCGGCCGGCGCTGTTGAGGAGCGACTTCGAGGGCACGCACCCGATGTGGGGGCACGATCCGCCGAACCACATCCGGTCGACGACGGCGACCGAGGCGCCCAGCGCCCGGGCCTTGTGCGTGACGGCCTCGCCGGCGGGACCGGCACCGATGACGACAAAGTCGAAGGTATCCATACCCGTCATCGTCGGGGAGCGGTCAAGGGGTGCCCTGCCGGCGTGTGGTGCCGCGCTGGCGCATGGCCTCGTACAGCAGGACGGCGGCCGCAATCGATACGTTGAGGCTGTCCGCGACGCCGAGCATCGGCAGCCGGACCGTCGTGACCGCGTCTCCGCGCCAGGCGTCCGTGAGCCCCTCGGCCTCGCTGCCGAGCACGATCGCGATCGGGCCGCGGAGGTCCGCGTCCGTGTACACGGTCGTCGCGTCCACCCGGGCGGCGACGAGCCGCAGGCCCTCGCGCAGCAGCCGTTCCCGCACCGCCGCGCTCGGTCCGGAGGCCAGCGGGAGGGCGAAGATGGTGCCCAGCGAGGCGCGGATCGCGTTGGGGTTGAACAGGTCGGTCCGTGGGTCGGCCGCGATCACCGCGTCCGCTCCGGCCGCGTCGGCGGTCCGCAGGACCGCACCCAGGTTGCCCGGCTTCTCGACGCCTTCGACGACGACGACGAGCGGATCCGGCGGCAGCCGAAGTCCCTCGAGCGACAGGTCGGGGACCCGCACGGTGGCGACCACGCCCTCGGAGCGATCGCCGTAGGCGAGCCGGTCCAGCACGACGTCGGAGACGGCCACCACGCGGGCGCCCCGGGCCCCGGCCCGCGCCACGGCGTCCGCCCCCTCCGCGCCCAGCCGCGACCCGTCGACGAAGGCCTCCACGACACGCGCCCCCCCGGCCAGCGCGCGCTCGAGCTCGCGCGCCCCGTCGATCAGCGTCAGGCCGGTCTCGTCGCGAGCCCGGCGATCGCGCAGCGCGGCGGCCGCGCGGACCCGCGGGTTGTGGAGGCTGGAGATCAGCGGCTCGTCCACGATCGCGTCAGCCAGCCCGCGTCCGGCCCGGGTGCCGTGCCCGGCCGCCCAGGCGCAGGACGTTGCCGGTCCGCGCGACGAGCTGGAGCTCCTCGCCGGCCGCGTCGACATCCAGGTGATCGCGAACCAGGCCGGCGAGGCGCGCCCCCTCGTAGCCGGGTGTATGCGCGCTGAGGAGCACGAATGCCGGTCTCGGCCCGGCCAGGGCGGCGAGGTCCTCGAGCAGGGGAGCAAGGTCCGCCTCGATCCCCCAGGCGCCGTTGCCGTGCCCGTAGGTCGGTGGGTCGAGGACCACGCCGTCGTATCGGCGACCGCGACGTCGCTCCCGGCGGACGAAGGCCCGGGCGTCGTCCACGAGCCACCGGACCGGCCGGTCCGCGAGCCCGGACAGCTGGGCGTTCCGGCGTGCCCAGGCGACCGCGGGCCGGGACGCGTCCACGTGCGCGACCCGGGCCCCGGCCCGCGCGCAGGCGAGGGATGCGCCGCCGGTGTACGCGAACAGGGAGAGCACCTCCGGGGGCCGGCCCAGGCGCTCCGCAGCTCGCCGGACGGCACCGTCCAGCCACGCCCAGGCGGGCGCGTGCTCCGGGAACACGCCGACCTGTCCGCCGGCGGCGGGCCGGCACTCCAGGGTCAGGCCCCCGACGTGCACCGTCCACGGCTCGTGGTCTCCGCCGCGGGACCAGCCGCCCCGGCCGTATGCCAGCGGGGCACGGTGCCACTCGGGCTCGGCAAGCAGCGCCGGCATCAGCGCGCCCGGCGCGGGCCGGTCGGTCACGACGGACCCGAAGCGTTCCAGGCGGCGTCCGTCGCCGCAGTCCAGGAGCTCGATGTCGAGGTCGGCGGTCCGCGGCTTCGTGCTATCCTCCGCGCCCGAGGGCGATTAGCTCAGCTGGTTAGAGCGCATGCTTGACATGCATGAGGTCACTGGTTCGAGTCCAGTATCGCCCACCACCACCGGCCGTCGGGCCGGTCACAGGGAACGCGTCGAGCGGGACGCACCCCACCGGGACGTCGCCAGAGAGCCGGGGCCATCGGCTGCAAGCCCCGACGGACCCGACCGGTGACGGCACCACCCGCGAGCGGCCGGCGAACCGGCCCGGGATCCGCCCGTTAGCGCGGCACGAGCGCACGGCGGCGCACCGGGAACGGGGCCGCGGCCGTGAAGGCGGGTGGAACCGCGGGAGGTCGGACCTCTCGTCCTGTCGGGACGAGGGGTTCTGTGTTTCTCGGGAGCGAAGCGAATGACTGATGACAGGGCGAGCGGCGCGGCGGAGGCCGCGGCCGGGGACGAGGAACCGGAGTTCGAGGCGCCCGAGCGCGGCTCGGCGGACGAGCTCCTGGACGCGGGCGCCCATGCGCCCATCGACGCGATGCGCCACAGCGCCGCGCACGTCATGGCGGAGGCCGTCCTGGACCTGTTCCCCGGGGCGCGGCTGGGGATCGGGCCCGCGATCGACAACGGCTTCTACTACGACTTCGACCTCCCGCGCCCGCTGACACCCGACGACCTCGCGGCGATCGAGGCCCGGATGCGCGAGAGCATCGCCGCCGACCACGCGTTCGTGCGCACGGAGGTCCCGTTCGACGAGGGCCGCGCGCTGGAGGAGCAGGCCGGCCAGTCGTTCAAGGTGGAGATCCTGGACGATCTCGCGAGGAAGGCTGCCGAGTCGGGGCAGCCGATGCCGCCGACGACCTTCTACGAGCACGGGTCGTTCCGCGACCTGTGCAAGGGCCCGCACGTCGCGTCCACCGGGAGGATCGGCCCGTTCAAGCTGCTGTCGGTCGCCGGCGCGTACTGGCGCGGTGACGAGAAGCGCCCGATGCTCCAGCGCATCTACGGCACCGTCTGGGAGACGCAGGAGGAGCTGGACCGGTACCTGTGGCGGCGCGAGGAGGCGAAGAAGCGCGACCACCGGAAGCTGGGCGTGCAGCTGGACCTGTTCAGCTTCCACGACGTGAGCCCGGGTGCCCCCTTCTGGCATCCCAAGGGCCAGCGCATCTGGCGGACGCTCGAGCGCGCCATGCTGGACCTGCAGGAGCGCCGCGGCTACGACGAGATCTCCACGCCGATGGTCGTGCACCGGAAGCTGTGGGAGGAGTCGGGCCACTGGGACCTCTACCGCGACAACATGTTCCTGATCGAGAGCGAGGGGCAGACGTACTCGCTCAAACCCATGAACTGCCCCGAGTCCTCGATCGTGTACCGGTCGCACCTGCGTTCCTACCGGGACCTGCCGCTGCGGTTCTCGGAGTACGGGCGGCTGCACCGCAACGAGCGCTCGGGGACGCTGTCCGGCCTCACGCGCGTCCGGCAGTTCGTCCAGGACGACGCGCACATCTACGTTCGCCCCGACCAGCTGGCCGACGAGATCGAGGCGCTCCTGGGCGAGGTCGCCGAGGTCTACTCGTGGTTCGGCCTCCGGCCGCAGCTCAAGTTCGGCACCAAGCCGGACAAGGCCCTGGGCGACCCTGCCCTCTGGGAGCGGGCCGAAACGCTCATCCGCGAGGCGCTGGACCGGTCCGGCCTGCCCTGGACCCTCAAGCCCAGGGATGGCGCGTTCTATGCGCCCAAGATCGACATCCACGTGGAGGACGCCCTGGGGCGCTCGTGGCAGACGGCGACGTTCCAGGTGGACCTCGTGATGCTGCCGGAGCGGTTCGACCTCTCCTACATCGACGAGCACGGCGAGCCGCAGCGCCCGATGGCCATCCACCGGGCGGTGTACGGCTCCCTGGAGCGGTTCATCGGCCTCCTCGTCGAGCACTTCGCCGGCGCGTTCCCGCTGTGGCTGGCCCCGGTCCAGGCCGTGATCATCCCGATCGCCGACCGGCACGTGGACGCCGCCCGGGAGCTCGCGGCCGAGCTGCGCACCGGCGGCCTGCGGTTCGTCGAGGTAGACGACTCCGACAGCCGGATGCAGAACAAGATCCGCCTGGCGCAGGGCCAGAAGGTCCCGTACATGCTGATCCTCGGCGACCGGGAGGTGGAGGCCCGGACGGCTGCCGTGCGGCGCCGCGATGGATCGCAGGAGCAGGGCGTGGCGTGGACGGACCTGGCGGCCCGGCTCGGCGAGGAGGTCTGCGAGCGACGCCTGGGGTAGGCGATCGCCGGGGGCGTTCACGGGCGCCCGGCGGGCGGTCCACCGACGGCCCGACGGGCCCTCGCCCGATTGCGACCGCTCGAATCCCTGTGCTATCCTCCCGCGGCGACCGCGCAGGGCGCGAGCACGCGCGCGTCGCATTACCAGCCGTTCGAACGAAGGGATCACGACATCAGCCGAGACCTGCGCATCAACCAGATGATCCGTGTCCCCCAGGTCCGGGTCCTCGACGAAGATGGCTCACAGCTCGGCGTCATGCCGACGCAGCAGGCCATGGCGATGGCGCAGGAGCGAGGCCTCGACCTCGTGGAGGTCGCGCCGACCGCGGCCCCCCCGGTCGTCAGGTTTCTCGACTTCGGGCAGTACAGGTACGAGCTGACGAAGCGCGAGAAAGAGGCGAAGCGCAAGCAGCGCTCGGTGGAGTTCAAGGAAGTCCGCCTCACGCCCAAGATCGGGACGGGCGACTTCGAGACCAAGGTCCATCACGCCGTCGAGTTCCTCGAGGACGGCGACCGGATCAAGGTCACCGTGCGCTTCCGCGGCCGGGAGCTCACGCACCCGGAGATCGGCCGGGCGCTGCTCGCCAGGTTCGGCGAGGCGGTGAAGGACCACGGAGTCGTGGACCGGACCCCGGCGCTCGAAGGCAAGTCGATGTTCATGACGCTCGCCTCGGTCCACAAGCCGAGGGTCCACGAGCACCGGATCAACGAGGGGCGACCGGAAGCCGCGGTCGACGAGGCCGGGGGCACCGTCGCCATGGGCACCGGGTCCGAGACCCCTGCCCCGCCCGAACCGACGCCCGTCGCCGCTCCGGCGGCCAAGGCGGCGCCAGCAGGAGAGTGAGGCCAGCGTGCCCAAGATGAAGACCCACAAGGGGACGCAGAAGCGCGTCGGCGTCACCGGGACCGGGAAGTTCTACCGCGTCAAGTCCTGGCGCGGCCACCACCTCGAGATCAAGTCCTCCCGCCGGACGCGCCGCTACGCGGGCAAGGCGATCTTCGGCCCCGAACACCAGGAGCAGCTCCGCCGGCTCCTGCCGAACATCTAGGAGCAGCGATGGCACGCGTCAAGCGGGGCGTCACCGCCCACAAGCGTCACAAGCGGCTGCTCGACGAAGCCGAGGGCCGCAAGGGAACTCGCCGCAAGCTGATCAAGCCGGCGCGCGAAGCCCAGCTTCACGCCATGGCCTACGCGACCCGAGACCGCAAGCAGCGCAAGCGCGACATGCGCCAGCTGTGGATCATCCGGATCAACGCCGCGGCACGGATCAACGGCATCACGTACGGCAAGCTCATCGCCGGGCTCAGGAAGGCGGGGGTGGACCTGGATCGCAAGATCCTCGCAGACCTCGCCGTCCGCGACGCGGCGACCTTCGGCCGCATCGCCGAGGTCGCGCGCGGCGCCTGAATCCCCGGGCCGATGCGCTTCGGCGTGCGCGCTCGGCCCTCGGAGCGCCACATCCCGGCCCTCGACGTCGCCGACGCTCGAGGGTTCGTGATTCCCGGGGCCTGACCGCCCCCCAACCGCCAGGATCACACCGCCCATGGACCTCGCCCAGCTCACACGGGATCTCGAAGCGCTGCGGATTCGGGCGGTCGACGCTGCCACCGCGGCGCCGGACACGACCGCCCTGGACGCGCTGGACGTCGAGGTGCTGGGCAAGAAGGGCGAGCTGACGGCGATCCTGCGCGGCATCGGCGCGCTGCCGGCGGAGGACCGCCCCAAGGTGGGGGCGGCCGCCAACCGGGTCCGCGGCGAGATCGAGGCGGCGCTGGCCGAGGCGCGCACGAGGCTTGGTGGCGCCGAGCTGGCGAGCCGCCTCGCGGCCGAGGCGGTCGACGTGACCACCCCGGGGCGCCCCATCCGGCGGGGCTCCCTGCACCCGATCGCGGAGACGGCGCGGGAGATCGCCGAGGTGTTCGCCCAGTTCGGGTTCGTGGTCCACGAGGGCCCGGAGATCGAGGACGACCTCACCAACTTCCAGATGCTCAACATCCCGCCGGACCACCCGGCCCGTGACCTGTGGGACACCCTCTACCTGGACGTGGGCGGCCGGCTGCTCCGGACCCACACCAGCCCGGGCCAGATCCGGGTCATGGACCGCGAACGGCCGCCCATCCGCGCCCTGCTGCCCGGCCGCTGCTTCCGGTACGAGGCGGTGGACGCGAGCCACGCGTCCGAGTTCTTCCAGGTCGAGGGGCTGATGGTCGACGAGGGCACGTCGATGGCCGACCTCAGGGGCCTGCTCGACCAGTTCGCCCACGCGATGTTCGGTGCGGAGCGCCCCACCCGGTTCCGGCCGGGCTACTATCCGTTCACGGAGCCGTCGGTCGCGTTCGACATCCTGTGCGTCATCTGCAACGGGGAGAGGTGTCCGGCCTGCTCCCGCACGGGCTGGATGACGATCCTGGGCGCCGGCATGGTGCACCCGGTCGTGCTCCGCTACGGCGGCATCGACCCGGAGCGCTACCAGGGCTTCGCGTTCGGGATGGGCGTCGAGCGGATCGCCAACCTGCGGCACGCGGTGAGCGACCTGCGCCAGTACATGGAGGACGACCTTCGATTCCTGGGGGCTTTCCGATGAGGGTCCCCCTGTCCTGGCTGCGGGAGTTCGTCGATGTCGACCTCTCACCCGAGCAGCTTGCCGAGCGGCTGACGCTGCTGGGCATGGAGGTCAGCACGATCGAGCGCTGGGGCTCGGACTGGGAACGGGTCGTCACGGGCGAGCTGCTGACCGTCGAGCGGCACCCGCGGGCTGACCGGCTGTCGCTCACGACCGTGACCCTGGGCGATGGCGGCCCGCCGCTGTCGATCGTGTGCGGGGCCACGAACATCGCCCCGGGCCAGCGGATCCCGGTCGCGCTGCCCGGCGCCGTCCTGCCCGGCAACCGGCGCATCGAGCGCGCGGAGAAGATGGGCGTCGTCAGCAACGGCATGCTCTGCTCCGGCGACGAGCTGCGCCTCACCGGCGACGCCGACGGCATCCTGATCCTGCCAGCGGACACGCCGCTCGGCGTGCCGCTCGCGGACCTGTACGGGGACGTCGTCCTGGACGTGGACGTGAAACCCAACCGGGGCGATGCCCTGTCGATCCTCGGTCTCGCCCGCGAGGTCGCGGCGGCCACCGGTGCACAGGTCCGCTGGCCGGAGGTCGTGGTGGACGAGGGGAGCGGCCCGGCCGTGGCCGAGCGGCTGGCGGTGCAGGTCCTGGACCCGGCCCTGTGCAGCAGGTTCGTCGGGCGCTGGGTCGGTGGCCTGACCGTCGGCCCGTCGCCGGACCCGGTCCAGATGCGCCTCCTCGCCGCGGGCCAGCGCCCGATCTCCAACGTCGTCGACGCCTCGAACTACGTGATGCTCGAACTGGGCAAGCCGATCCACACCTTCGACGCCGCTTCCGTCCATGCCGGTCCCGACGGCCGCGCGACGATCCTCGTCCGGCTCGCGAATCCGGGCGAGCGCCTGGAGACGCTGGACCACGTGGTCCGCGAGCTGGGCGCGGAGACGCTGCTCATCGCGGATCCCGCGGGCGCGCTCAGCATCGCCGGCGTGATGGGCGGGGCGACCTCGGAGGTCGCCGACTCCACCACCGATGTCATCGTGGAGTCCGCGATCTTCGACCCGGTGAGCATCCGGCGGACCGCCCGGCGCCACGCGCTGCGGTCCGAGGCCAGCAGCCGGTTCGAGAAGGGCCAGGAGGTCCGCCTCGCGCGGATCGGCGCGGATCGAACGGCGCAGCTGGTGCAGGCGTGGGCCGGCGGGGTCATCGCCCCGGGCCGCGTGGACACGGCGCCGGAGGAACCTGAGCGTTCGCGGGTCGTGTTCCGTCCGGCGCGCGTCAACCGGCTGCTGGGGACGGAGCTGTCGGCCGGCGAGCAGCGAGCGCTGCTGGGCCGCGTCGGCGTCGAGACCGGGCCCGTGGCGGCCGGGGAGGCGGTCACGGTGGCGCTGCTTCCTGAGCCCCTGGCGGTGGACGCGGTGCCGGGTGAGGCGGTGATGGCCCTGGTGCCCACCTGGCGCCGTGACATCTCGATCGAGGTCGACGTCGCCGAGGAGATCGCCCGGGTCCGCGGCTACGAGCTCGTGCCGTCGGTCACGCCGGACACGGCGATGCCCGCCTTCCGCGCGTCGCCGCTCCAGGTCCGGGAGCTCATCCGCGAGACGCTCGCGGGCGCCGGGCTGACGGAGGTCGTCACGCCGGCCCTCGTGTCGCCCCGGCACATCGAGACGTTCGTCCTCGGTGACGAAGTGCCGTCGGTGGACGACGAGCCCCAGCCCGGCGGCGAGCCGATCGATGTCACCAACCCGCTGTCGAGGGACCATTCCCGGCTCCGGCGGAACCTTATCGGCAGCCTGCTGGACGTCGTCGCGACGAACCTCCGTCACGGCACCGAGGATGTCGCGGTGTTCGAGATCGGCAAGGGCTACGCGCGCACCGGGGACGTCCCGCGCGAATGGTGGCGCCTCGGGTTCGCGCTCGTCGGCGCCGCCGAGCCGCCGGCCTGGAACCGGACCGGCCGGCCATACGACCTCGACGATGCGAAGGGGATCCTGGAGCTCCTGGCGCGTCGCCTGGGCTTCGCACGCCCCGTGTACACCCCGGAGCAGGTGGAGCCGGTGTTCCATCCCGGCCGGACTGCCCGGGCGCTGAGCCCGGATCGCCTGGCCGCGATCGTGGGCGAGGTGCACCCCGACATCGTGGAGGCGTGGGAGCTGCGAACGGCCCAGCGCGTGGTGGTCGCCGAGGTCGCGCTCGACGGGCTGGCCGCCGGCCGGCTCGCGCCGGAGCGCGCGGCGTCGGCCGGCCGCTTCCCCGAGGTCGACCGGGACCTCGCCATCGTGGTGCCGGAGGCAGCGCCGGCGGCGTCCGTGGAGGCCCTCGTGACGGCTCGTGCCGGCGCGCTGCTGCGGGACGTCCGGCTGTTCGACATCTACCGCGGGACACCGCTGGCGGGACACGAGAAGAGCCTCGCGTACCGCCTCCGGTTCGGCGCTCCCGATCGGACCCTCACGGAGTCCGAGGTTGACGCCGCGGTCGCGGCGGTCGTCGCGGGCATCGCCGAGCTCGGGGGTCGACTGCGCGCCTGAGCGGGACCTCCCGGGATGGGAGGGGACGCCTGCGCGCGGGAGGGGAGCGCGACGGCCGGATGATCCGGCCGGTTGAGCGGTGTTGGGGCGTTCGCCCCATTGCGGGTGTGCGGAGCGCGCTGCTACCCTTCGCCGGGGTTCGGGCCGTCCGGGGTGCGGCCGCCAAGGTGAGGGTTTGAGGGTGAATGTCACGGAGTCCCTGAAGTCAGTGAACCTGATGGACGTCCTCGTCATCCTCGTCCTGTTCGGGTCCTTCATCCTCGGGTTCGCCCAGGGGACCGTGCGGCGCATCGTCGGCATCCTGGCCGCGCTGTTCTCGTTCTTCCTGGCCGCCCAGCTGCAGGTCCCGCTGGGGCGCTTCCTGGGCGACAACTGGACCCAGTTCCCGCGCGAATACGCGGCCATGGTCGGCTTCCTGACCCTGTTCGTCGCCGCCGTGATCGCGTTCACGCTGGTCATCCAGGGGACGTACCGCAAGGCGCCGCTGTTCGCGCGCTACCCCGTGGTCGACGAGGTCGTGGGCGGGATCCTGGGGGTGATCGAGGCGTTCCTGCTGCTGATGTTCGTCGTGATCATCCTGGACCAGTTCTTCCTGCTCACGAACTTTCCCGTGGACACGGACGAGCTGCCGTTCCTGCGGGACTTCTGGAACGCGATCAACACGTCGGGGACGGGCCAGCTGCTCCACTCGCCGCTGATCCCGAACTTCCTGGGCATCACGTCGTTCCTGGTCCCCGAGTCGATCCGCGCCCTGTACGGGATCGGGTGACCGCGGGCTCCGGGGCCGGAGCGCCGCCGGGTCGTCCCTTCCCGCGCGACATCCTCGCCGGCGACAGCCTCGCTGCGGCACGCGCGCTGCTCGGGGCCTGCGTGGTACGGGATCCGGTGTCACCCGCCGGCGGCGGCCCGGGTCAGCCCGGGGAGCGCCGGGTCGGCCGGATCGTCGAGGTCGAGGCGTACGTGGGGCTCGAGGATCGCGCCTCGCACGCGCGGATGGGTCCCACAGCCCGCAACCGGGTCATGTTCGGGCCCCCGGGCATCGCCTACGTGTACCTTGTCTACGGTATGCACTACTGCCTGAACGTCGTCACCGAGCCGGCCGGCCGCCCGGCCGCCGTCCTCATCCGCGCCGTCGAGCCGCTCGAGGGCGCGGGGTCGATGCGTCGCGCGCGGGCGCAGGGGCGGCATGCCCACGTTCGGGTGCCGGACGTCCGGCTGGCCGCCGGGCCGGGGCTGGTCGCGGCCGCGTTCGGCATCGACCGGTCGCACAGCGGCCTGGACCTGTGCGACCCGGCATCGCCGATCCGGCTCGAGGTCGCGCCCGTCGGGGAGGCTCCCGTCGAGATCGAGGCGACACCGCGGGTCGGGATCGCCTACGCGGGCGAGCCCTGGGCCAGCGTCCCGTGGCGGTTCCTCCTCACCGGCAGCAGGGCGTTGTCGCGCGGGCGCGCGGCCGATCCGTCCCGGCGGCGCGTGGCAGGGCCGTCGCGCGCCACCGGTGGATCCCGTCCGGTCGCCCCGCGCGGCTGACGATGGACGAACGCTCGATCGCGCTGCTCGAGTTCCCGGCCGTCCGCGCCCGGCTCGCCGAGCACACCTCGTTCCCGCCGTCCCGGCGGCTGGCGGAGGCGCTCGTCCCATCCGCGGACCCCGTCATCGTGGGGCGCGGGCTGGACGAGACGGACCAGGCCCGCCAGCTCCTCCAGGAGCGACCCGGCGTCGGCATCGGCGCGGCCCACGACATCGAGCCCTGGATCGGCCGGGCCGCCCGGGGCGGCCGTCTGGACCCGCAGCAGTTCCTGGAGATCGCGGAGACGCTCGACGCGGCATCCCGGCTCGCCACCTCGCTCGCCGACGAGCGACGGCCGCTCCTGCGCGACGTCGGCCGGCGGTTGCACCCGCTGCCCGCGCTGCGCAGCACGCTCGCCCGCAGCTTCGACCCCACCGGGGAGCTGCTGGACACCGCCTCGCCGCGGCTGGGCCCGCTGCGGGGGGCCGTGCACGTCGCCTACGACCGGCTCCGACGGCGCCTGGACGCGCTGGTCGGGTCGGAGCTGGGCGGCGCCCTGCAGGAGCCGATCGTCACGCTGCGGAACGGCCGGTACGTCGTCCCCATCCGCGCCGAGGCCCGCAACCGGGTCAAGGGGATCGTCCATGACGCGTCCGGCAGCGGACAGACGCTGTTCGTGGAGCCACTCGTCATCGTGGAGCTGGGCAACGCCTGGCGCGAGGCGGAGGCGGCCGTGGACGAGGAGGTGGGGCGGATCCTGGACGAGCTGTCGGCGCTCGTGGGCGCGAACGGGACGCTGCTCAGCGAGACGCTCGAGGCGCTGGCCCGGTTCGACTTCTGGGTCGCGAAGGCGCAGCTCGGCGCGGAGATGGACGGGATCCGCCCCGCACCGGCGGACCGCACCGAGGTGGTGCTCCTGTCCGCCCGCCACCCGGGCCTGTCGGGGCGGGTCGTGCCGGTGGACATCCGTCTCGGGGACGGCTACACGGCGCTGGTGATCACCGGGCCCAACACCGGTGGCAAGACGGTCACGCTGCGGACCCTCGGCCTGCTGTCGCTGATGCACCAGGCCGGGCTCCACGTCCCGGTGGAAGCCGGGTCGATGCTGCCGGTGTTCCGTGACGTGTTCGCGGACATCGGCGACGAGCAGTCGATCGCGCAGTCCCTGTCCACGTTCTCGGGCCACATGCGCTCCATCATCCGGATCGTGGAGCGTGCCGGGCCGGACACGCTCGTGCTGCTGGACGAGCTGGGCGCAGGCACGGATCCCACGGAGGGCTCCGCGCTGGCGCAGGCGCTGCTGGACCATTTCATCCGTTCCGGCGCGCTGGTCGCCGCGACGACCCACTACGCGGAGCTCAAGGTCTACGCGCACGAGACGCCGGCCGCGCGCAACGCGTCCGTGGAGTTCGACCTCGAGACGCTGTCGCCGACGTATCACCTCACGATCGGCCTGCCCGGTGGGAGCCAGGCGTTCGCGATCGCCGAGCGCCTCGGCCTGCCGGACGCGATCGTGCGCGATGCACGCAGCCGGCTGACCGAGAACGAGCGGGCGTTCGAGGCGACCCTGGCCTCGATCCGGAAGCAGGAGGGAGAGATCGCGGGGGCCGTGGAGCGTGCCCGGGTCGCGGACGCGAAGGCCGCCGAGGCGCTCCGCGCGGCCGAGGAGGAACGCCGTCGGGCACGGCGGGAGCGGGACGAGAGCGTCCGCGCGGCCCGGGAGGAAGCGCAGCGGCTGGTGGAGTCCCTGCGCGAGGACGTCGCGGACGTTCGGCGGCGCCTCGATCGGGAGACGATCACCGCGCCGGTCATCGACGCGGCGCTGGCCCGTGCCGAAGGCACGCTGGAGCGTCTCCCCGACACGCGGGAACCGGTGCGCCGGGAACCGGCCCCGCCGAGGACGTGGCGGCTCGGCGACCGGGCACGGAGCCGGTCGGGAAGCTGGGAGGGCCGGATCGCCGCCCTCGAGAAGGGCGGCACGCGGGCCACCCTCGAGGCGGGCGGCATGCGTGTCTCGGTCGCGGTCGAGGATCTCGAGCCGGCCGTCGGCGTGACCGGGGGCGGTGCCGCGGACGGGCAGGGTCCGGGGGGCCGGCCGATCGGCGCGGGGCGCGGGTCCGCTCCGCCCGGCGCCGATGCCGCGAACGGGATCGGCGCGCTCCGGCTGGCCCGGGCCCGGACCGTGGCCTCGTCGCTGGATCTCCGGGGCGCCCGCGTGGACGAGGCGCTCGATGCCCTGTCGCGCTACCTGGACGATGCCGCGGTCGCAGGGCTGGAGCAGGTGACGATCATCCACGGGCTCGGCACCGGTGCGCTGCGCGACGCGGTCCGCGCGGAGGCGGCGGGACATCCCCTGGTGCGATCGTTCCGCCCCGGCGAACGGGGCGAGGGCGGGGACGGGGCGACGATCGTCAGGCTCTGACCGTCCGTCCGCCGCGCGGCTACGGCGTGGGCGCCGGGCTCGGCTTCCCGTGGCCGCCACCCGGCCCCCCGCCGCCCGGGCCGGGCGGGATCGGCGTGGGCGAGGGGCACGGGAACAGGGGATCGATCGAGATACAGAACGTGGGCGGCGGCGGCGGCGCCAGCGGGCAGGTGGCGGTGGGGGCGAACTGGCCGCCCCAGGTCCGCCCGAAGGGATAGAACCCGCCGCCGTAGAAATACGAGGTCCGGGTTCGCTTCGGGCCCCCGGCCACGCCGGCGCCCCTGGCGGCGCGCTTCTGCCAGGCGGTGTCCGCCTTCTGCCAGACGGGGAACGCGCTCTCGACCCGGCTGAAGTCCAGGAAGCTCCGGGTCACCATCGGGCCGACGCAGCCGTCCTGCCACAGGAGACCGCTCGCGGCGTCGGTGTCGATCGCGACGGAGACACTCGCGGGCCGGGTGGGCGCCGTGCCGGGCAGGAACAGCTCCTTCACCGTCCGGGTCGTGGACGGGCCGGGCAGCATCCCCGTGAACGCGTCCACCGTCGCCGTCTCGATGCCCTTGGGCTTGAGGCGCGCGAAGCCTTCGATCGGCATGCCCTTGGACACCTCCGAGAGGATCGCCGACCACAGCGGCGCGGACGTGTCGAGCGACAGCTTGCCATCGTTGGGTGAGTTGTCCGAGTTCCCCATCCAGACGCCCGTGACGAGGGCCGGCCGGGTGGCGTCCGACGGGGCCGCGAGGAACCCGTAGGCAAGCACGTCGCGGTTGTCGCTGGTGGTGCCGGTCTTGTAGGCGGCGGGACGGATCGTCTTGCTGGACAGGCCGTCCGTGATCGCCCACTTTCCCCAGTACGGGTTCACGCTCAGGATCGTGTTGCCGGCCAGGATGTCGGTCATGATGTAAGCCGCCTCCCGGGACACGGCGCGCTTGCCGGTGGGTTTCGCGTCGGTGGCCGGCCAGATCTGCTTGCCGTCGGCGTCGAACACCTTGAGGATCGTGTGGTGCGGCACCAGCACGCCGCCGTTGGCGATCGTGCCGTAGGCGCTGATCAGGTCGATCGGGTGGATCTCGAGTGTCCCGATGCTCTCCGAGGGCACCGCGACGGTGCCCTTGGGATACGTCAGGCCGAAGTCGTGCGTGCGCTGGAGCTGGTGGTCGAGCCCGTTGATGAATCCCGCCTTGATCGCCGGCACGTTGAGCGAGAACTGGAGCGCGTTCCGAAGCCGCACCGGCCCGCGCTCGTAGCCGTCCGCCTGCGTTGGGGTGTAGACCTTCGCCCCGGAGGGCGCGAAGTTCGTCACCACGTCCATGAACATCGTCGACGCCGTGAGCGTCCGGTCGTCGATGCCGATCAGGTAGTCGATGGGCTTGATCGAGGAACCCGGCTGCCGCCAGCCGTCGGACAGCACGTCGAACTGGGGCTGGAGCTGCCTGCTGCCCTTGGCCGTGTAGGACGCCGAGCCCATGTAGGCGAGGATGTCGCCCGTCCGGTAGTCAACGACCCCGGCCGCGGCGTTGTGGATGTTGTGGCCGCGCAGGCTCTTGATCCACGCCCATTCGCTCTTGGGGATCTTGCGCGCGGTCAGGACCGCGTTCGGGTCCTTGGCATTGGGTGCGATGGCCGCCGCATAGACCCACTTCTCGACCACGGTCTGCATCTTGTAGTCGAGCGTGGTGACGACCCGGTAGCCGCCGGTGTCGATCGCCTGGCACTGGGACGTGCCGCAGATGATCTGTCCCAGCTCGTCGCGCACCTGCCATACGAACTGCGGGGCGCGCCACTGGTCTGCGGCCTGCGAGGCCAGGATGACGGGCTCCGCCTTTGCTGCCTCGTAGTCCGCGTCGGTGTACTTGCCCCTGGTGAGGACGCTTCGCGTCTTCATCAGGTCGAGGATGAAGTCACGACGCTTGACGATCTCGGTCGTGGGCGGGACGACCAGGCGCGTCTGCTCCCGGCCCTGGTCGTCCTTGTAGGTCTCCTCGACGGCGTTCTTGACCAGGTCGTAGCTGGTGGGGGACTGCGGGATGGCGGCCAGGAGTGCCATCTGGGCGAGGGTCAGGTCCTTGAGATCCTTCCTCCAGTAGCTCCGGGCGGCTGCCGCCACGCCGTAGCTGCGGTTCCCGTAGAAGTTCTGGTTGAGGTACTTCTCGATGATCGCCTGCTTGCCTGCTTCGCCCGGATACGCCTCCGTCAGGCGGATCGACTGGATGATCTCCTTCGCCTTGCGCTCGTAGATGCTGCCGGCGAACGCGCTCGCCGGCAGGAGCCGGGCGCGGACGAGCTGCTGCGTGATCGTGGACCCGCCGCGGTCGCGACCCTGGACAGTGTCGATGGCCGCCGACAGGAAGCCGAGCGGGTCGAAGCCGGAGTTGTCCCAGAACGTCTTGTCCTCGACCGATGTCGTGGCGTCGATCAGGCCTCCGGGGATATCGTCGAAGGTCACGAGATCCCGCCGATCGTCGCCCAGCCGCGCAAGCGTGATCTGGCCCGTCCGATCGTAGATGGCCGTCTGCTGGGTGAAGGTGATCTGGTCCAGCGTCGACTTCGGGTCGGCGAGGTCCCTGGACAGGTACGAGTAACCCGCGACGACCCCGGTCGCGCCGGCGACGCCGAGCAGCGCGAGGGTGGCGAACAGGAAGAGGGGGAGGGCAACGGCCGCGGCTCGGCCGGCTCCGCTTCCGCGAGGGCGGCGCCGGTCGCCGAGGCGACGCTGGCGTTGCCTCCGGGCGAGGCTCGTTTGCATTGCGGGCGGAACGATACCATGCGGGGGATGAACACCCGATACCCCCGATCGGGCCGGACCGTTGACGGCTCCGGTCGCCGCGCTGTGACGCGCCGATGACCGCCCGCACCACCGACGACCGGGCACCGGCGCTGGCTGGCTTCCTGGCGGAGCTCGAGTGGCGCGGCATCCTGCACGCGACGACGCCCGGCCTTCCCGAGCGGCTGGCGTCCGGGCGGCGGATCTCCGCCTACATCGGCTTCGATCCGTCGGCCGATTCACTCCACGTCGGTCACCTGGTCCCGATCTTCGGGCTCATCCGGCTGCAGCAGCACGGTGGGCGCCCGGTGGCCCTGGTCGGGGGCGGCACCGGGATGATCGGGGATCCGTCCGGCCGGTCGGCCGAGCGCAACCTGCTGGACGCGGCGACCATCGAGCACAACGTGGCGGCCATCGGCGGCCAGCTGGAGCGGTTCCTCGACTTCTCGCCCGGTCCCGCGCAGGCGCTGATGGCGAACAACCTGGACTGGCTCGGCAAGCTGTCGCTGATCGACTACCTGCGGGACGTCGGCAAGCACTTCACGATCCCGTACATGCTGGCCAAGGATTCCGTGCAGCAGCGGCTGGAACGCGGCCTGTCGTTCACCGAGTTCAGCTACATGACGCTCCAGGCGTTCGACTTCGCCACGCTCTACCGCGAGCACGGGGTCGAGATGCAGATGGGCGGCGCCGACCAGTGGGGCAACATCACGGCCGGCCTCGAGCTCATCCGCCGGACGAGCGGGGAGGGGATCGAGGCAAGCCCGGCCCACGGCATCGCCTACCGGCTGCTGCTCTCGCCATCGGGCGCCAAGTTCGGCAAGAGCGAGGGCGGCGATGCGGTGTGGCTGGATCCGGCGCGGACCACTCCCTACGCCTTCTACCAGTACTGGGTGCAGATCGACGATCGCGACGTCCCCACCTACCTGCGCTGGTTCACGCTGTGGGGCCGGGACGAGATCGAGGCGCTGGAGGCGGAGACCGCCGCGCACCCCGAGGTCCGCGAGGCGCAGCGACGCCTGGCGTACGACATCACCGCCCGGGTCCACGGGGAGGCGTCCGCGGCCGAGGCCATCCGGGTCTCCGAGGCGCTGTTCCAGCGCGAGCCGATCGTGGACCCGGTGCTCCTGGCGAGCGTGTTCGCGGCGACCGGCGGGCCGAGCGTGACAGCGGGGGTCCTGGCCGGGGGCGTGGCCGTGGTGCTCGCGGAGACCGGCCTCGCGCCGTCCCGCGGCGAGGCGCGCCGGCTGATCCAGGGTGGCGCGATCACGATCAACGGGGAGCGCGTCGGGGACCCCGCCGCGCCGATGCCCGAGCCGATCGCCGGCGACTGGTTCGAGGTGCGGGTGGGCAAGCGCAACCGGGCCGTGATCCGCGTCGCCGGGGCCTGATTCTCCCCGTCGGGCGGCCAGGCGCGCCGTCGGGCGGCCAGGCGGCCTCAGGCGCGCCGGGGACCGCCGTGGCGGCGGCGCAGGACGTCGATGACGGCCCGAGGCTGGAGGCGCCGCTCCGCGAGCAGCACGAGGGCGTGATACGCGAGGTCGGCCGCCTCCCCGGCGAGGAGCGTGCGGGTCTCCTCACGGCGGGCACCGGCCGCCTGCGCCGCCTCGTCGTTCTTGGCAGCGAGCAGGACCTCGGTCGCCTCCTCCCCGACCTTGCGGCCCGCGAGGTCAACCCCGCCCGCGATCAGCCGCGCCGTGTACGAGCCCTCGGGGCGCGTGGCGGCGCGATCGGCGATCGTCGCCCACAGCGACTCGAGCCAGGCGAAGCCCTGCGAGGCGGACGGAGCGTCCGACGCGGGCGGTGCGTCCGCCGTCGATGTCGCGCCGGCCGTCGATGTCGCGCCAGCGCCGGCCGCCCCGTCGAAGCAGCTGCGCGTCCCGCGGTGGCAGGTGGGGCCGGCGGGCTCGACGCCCAGCAGGAGCGCATCGCCGTCGCAGTCGAGCGCGAGCGAGCGCAGCCGCAGGACGTTGCCGGATGTCTCGCCCTTGCGCCACAGGCGGCCGCGGGACCGCGAGTGGAAGTGCACCTCCCCGGAGTCGAGCGTGGCCGCGAGCGCCTCGGCGTCGAGCCAGCCGACCATCAGCACCCGGCCGTCCGCGACGTCCTGGACCACGCCCGGGACGAGGCCGTCCGCGCCCCAGGCCACGGCCTCCGGGTCGAGGCTGACCGCGATGTCGACCGGGCCGGCGACCCTCGGGGCGGTCACGCGGCCGTCTCCGTCTCCACCGGCCTGACCGGCAGCCCGGCGGCCGCCATCGCGGCCTTGACCTGGGCGATGGAGAACGTCCGCCGGTGGAAGATCGATGCCGCGAGGACGGCGTCGGCGCCGCCGTCGGTGATCGCCGCGACGAAGTCGGCCGGGCCCGCGGCGCCGCCGGACGCGATGACCGGCACACGAACGCGGCTGGTGATCGCGCGCAGCAGGTCCGTGTCGAAGCCGGTCCTCGTCCCGTCGCGGTCGATGGACGTGACGAGCAGCTCGCCGGCGCCAAGCTCGACCGCCCGGCGTGCCCACGCGATCGCGTCCAGCCCCACCGGTTCCCGGCCGCCCTTCACGACGACCTCGTAGCCCGAGGGGCAGCGCGAGTCCGGCGGTTCGGCCTCGGCGGCGGCCACGCGCCGGGCCTCGGGGGCGGCCATGCGCCGGGCGTCGATCGCCACCACGACCGCCTGGCTGCCGAAGCGGGCCGCGCACCGCGTCACGAGCTCCGGGTCAGCGACGGCGCGGGTGTTGAGGCTCACCTTGTCGGCCCCCGCGCGCAGGACGTCCCGCATGTCGTCCACGCTGCGGACCCCGCCGCCGACCGTGAGCGGCACGAACGCGCGGCGCGCGGTCCGCTCCACGATGTCCAGCAGCGTCCCGCGGCCCCTGGGCGAGGCGGAGATATCCAGGAACACGATCTCGTCCGCGCCCTCCCGCGCGTAGCGCTCGGCGAGCTCGGGCGGATCGCCCTCGTCGGTGAGGTCGACGAAGCGGGTGCCCTTCACGACCCGCCCGTCGGCGACGTCGAGGCACGGGATCACGCGGCGGCGGAGCATCAGGCGGCGCCCCGGCGGGCGTGGCGGGCGTGGCGGGCGTCGCGCGCGTCCGCGGCGAGGCGGACCACGTTCCCGATCAGGCGCAACCCGTTGCTGCCGGACCGCTCCGGGTGGAACTGGACGCCCAGCATGCGGCCGCTCGCGACCGCGGACACGAACGGCTGCCCGTGCTCGGTGAGGGCGAGGACCCGGGCGTCCCCGGGCCCGGCGGCGAGCCGGCCGACGTACGAGTGCACGAAGTAGAAGTCCGCGCCGTCGGGAATGCCCTCGAACGCGGGATGGGCGCGGCGCCGGACGACCTGGTTCCAGCCGATGTGCGGCAGCGTGGGCGCACCGTCCAGGCGAACGGTGCGCCCGGGCAGCAGCCCGAGCGTGCGGGCGCCGTCCTCGTCGCTGCTCTCGAACAGGAGCTGGAGGCCGAGGCAGACGCCAAGGAACGGACGGTCGGCGGCGACCCAGGCGCGGATCGGGTCCACGAAGCCGTGATCCGCCAGGCGCTGCATCGCCGGCGCGGCCGCGCCGACCCCCGGCACCAGGAGCAGGTCCGCGTCGGCGATGTCCGTGCCCCGGGTGACCCGGTGGACGCGGGCGCCGGCGGCCGTGAACGCCTGGTCGATCGAGACGAGGTTGCCGGCGCCGTAGTCCACGACGGCCACCAGCGGCGCGAAGTCGCTCACCCGAGCGATCCCTTGGTCGATGCCACGCCGCTCCGGCGCGGATCGGGCTCGCAGGCCGCGCACAGTGCCCGGCCGAGCGCCTTGAACGCCGCCTCCGCCAGGTGGTGGTCGTTGCGGCCCGTGCCCCGGAGATGGAGGGTGGCGCCGGCGGACCGGGCGAACGCCTCGAGGGCATGCTCGACCAGCTGGAGCGGCAGCGCCCCGGCGCGCTCCCCACGGAACGGCAGGTCGATGACGGCGTAGGGGCGGCCACCGATGTCGATCACGGCCGTCGCCAGCGACTCGTCCATCGGGATGGCGCTGTCGGCGAAGCGCCGGATCCCCGCGCGGTCCCCCAGGGCCTCGGCGAAGGCGGATCCCAGCACGAGGGCGACGTCCTCGACCGTGTGGTGCTCGTCCACCTCGAGGTCGCCGGTCGCCCGGATCTCGAGATCGAACAGCCCGTGGTGGGCGAAGGACGACAGCAGGTGATCGTAGAACCCGACGCCGGTGGCGATGTCGGTCCGGCCGCTGCCGTCGAGGTCGAGCGCGACCGTCACCTCGGTCTCGCGCGTCCGCCGGCGCAGGCGAACGCGCCGGGCCTCACGCTCCAGGACGTCCAGCGTGCCGGGCGGCGTGGTCATGCGGGCACCTCCTCCGCGATCGCGCGGGCGGCGGCGATCAGGCGGTCGTTCTCGTGGTCGGCGCGGACCGTGATCCGCAGGCAGTGGGCCAGGGGGTGCCCGGCATCGAACGTCCGCGGGACGAGCCCTCGCCGCATCAGGTGCTCAGCGACGAGCGCGGCCCGGTCCGCGGTCCCGAAGTCGACCAGCAGGAAGTTGGTGACCGAGGGATACGGTCGCCAGCCCGCCGCGGACAGCGCCCCGGCCAGGCGGCCACGCTCCCGGTCCACGCGAGCGACGTTCTCGCGCATCTCCTCGCCGTCGAGGAGCGCCCGCGTCACGACCGTCTCGGAGATCGTGCCCACGGAGCCCGGCGGCCGGTAGAGCGCCACCTGCGCCAGCGTCGCCGGGGCGGCCACCGCGAAACCGACCCGGAGCCCGGCCAGCGCGTACGCCTTCGACGCCGTCCGGACGACGACGAGGTTCGGGAACCGGGTGCGGAGCGGGATCACCGAGTCGCCGGCGAACTCCGCGTACGCCTCGTCCACGATCATCGCGGCAGGCCGGCGGCCGGCCGCCTCGGCGTCGGCCCGGACGTGCTCCAGCAACCGCTCGATGACGCCGGCGGGCTCGGGCAGGCCGGTCGGGTTGTTGGGGCTGCACAGCCAGACCATCGCGGCCTCGGCGGCGGCCGCGCGGACCGCCGGCTCGTCGATCGCGAAGCCCGCGCCCGCGCCGAGGCGGGGGACCGGCTGCACGACGCCGCCGCGCTGCTCCGTGACCACCCGATACATCGCGTAGCTGGGCACCGGTACCACGGCCGTCGCGCCCGCGGGCAGGAACGCCTTCACGCACATGTCGAGGATCTCGTCGGCTCCCGCCCCGGGGACCACCTCGTCCGTGCCGACCCCGTATCGCGTCGCCGCCGCCTCGACCAGGCGGCGGTAGTCGCCGGGCGGATACTCGGACAGGCTGGTCTCGAACCGGCCCCCGGCGAGCAGCTCCGCCAGCAGCGCGGGTGGGGTGGGCGAGGTGTTCAGGTCGAAGCGCACGACCCGCTCGATCGGGAGGCCGTAGCGGGCGGCGACACCCTCGTCGGTGGCCTCCCAGCTGTAGGAGGCCGGCTGCGTGGGCGAGGAGAAGGTGACCGGGCTGGGGCTCATCGGGGCACGCCCCGGTCGCCGTCCGGCGCGTCCGCGGGCTGGAACCTGACCTCGACGGCGTCGCGGTGGGCCAGCAGGCCCTCCGCCTCGGCCAGGGTCCGGATGGTCGGGCGCAGGGCCGCGAGGCCCTCGCGCGTGATGCGCTGGACCTGATTGAACTTGCCGAACGTCTCGACCGCCAGCGGACCACCGGCGCGCGCGAGGCCGCCCGTCGGCAGCACGTGGTTGGCTCCTGACGCGTAGTCCCCGGCGGACTCGGGCGACCACCGGCCGACGAAGATGGATCCCGCGTTCCGGATCGCGGCCACGGCACCCTCGAGGTCCTCGACCTCCACCGACAGGTGCTCCGGCCCGTAGCCGTTGACGAACGCGATCCCGGCCTCGACATCCGGCACCAGGACGATCCGCCCGTGGGCGGCGAGCGCGCGGCCGAGGATCTCGCGCCGGCCCGCGGTCGCGAGGCGCCGGCGGACCTCGGCCTCGACAGCATCGGCGAAGGCCTCATCCGGTGTCACCAGCAGGGCGGGGGAATCCACGCCATGCTCCGCCTGGGTGATCAGGTCGGCGGCGACCGTGGCCACGTCGGCGGACGCGTCCGCGAGCACGAGCCCCTCGGATGGACCGGCCGGCATGTCGATGCCCACCTCGCCGACGATCTCGATCTTGGCCGCCGTCACCCAGGCGCTGCCCGGGCCGACGACGAGGTCCACCGGGGCGAGGCCCACGTCGGGCAGTCCGTACGCCAGGGCCCCGATCGCCTGGACGCCGCCGGCGACCAGGAGCGCGTCCACCTCGAGCAGGCCGGCGGCGCCGAGCAGCACGGGGTGGACGTTGCCGTCGCGGTCCGCGGGCGAGGCGACCACCACCGTGTCCACGCCGGCGACCCGGGCCGGGACGACGGTCATGAGCAGCGACGACGGGTACGGCGCGGAACCGCCGGGGACGTAAGCGCCGGCACGCGACACGGGCAGCCAGCGCCGCTCGAGCTCCACGCCGGGGAGGACCGTGGTGCGCCGCGACTCGGGTCGTTGCGCCGCCGCGAACCGCTCGATGTTGGCGACCGCCGCGTCAAGTGCGGCCCGCTCGGCCGACCCGAGCGCGTCGCGGGCGGCGGCGAGCTCACGCCGTTCGAGCACCAGGCGGCCGTCCGGGCGCCCGCCGCCGAACCGCCTGGCGGCGTCCCGGACGGCGGCGCCACCGCGCTCGCGGACGTCGGCGAGGATCCCGCGGGCCGCGTCGCGGACCGCGGGATCAGGGACCGCGCCGCGGCGGAACAGGGCGTCGCGGGCACGCAGGGTCGCCGCGTCCGGGTTGCGCAGGTCGAGGCGGGCGAGCCGGAGCCGGGCGGGGGCGATGGGCGCGGTCACGGCAGGATCTTCTCGATCGGGAGGACGAGGATGCCGGACGCCCCGGCGCCCTTCAGGCGCGGCAGCAGGCCCCAGACCTCGTCCGCGCCGACGACGGCATGGATCGCGATCATCCCCTCGTGCGCGAGCGGGATCACCGACGGCGATTCCAGGCCCGGCAGGAGCGACTCGAGCTCCGCCAGCCTCGTGGCCGGGGCGTTCATCATCAGGTACTTGCGCCCGCCGGCGGCGATGACCGAGCCGAACATCGTGACGATCCCGTCCAGCTCCTCGGCGCGCTGGGCGACGGCGACCGGGCCGGCGACGAGCGTGGCCTCGGAGGCGAGGATGTCGCCGATCGCCCGCAGGCCATTCATGGCCAGGGTCGAGCCGGTGGAGACCAGGTCCACGATGGCATCGGCCAGGCCGAGACGGGGCGCGACCTCCACGGCGCCCGACAGCGAGATCACCTCCACCGGGATGCCCTGGCTGTCGAAGAAGCGGCGGGTGATGTTGGGGTGGGACGTCGCCACGCGGACGCCGGCCAGGTCCGCGACCGCCTGGTAGGGCGAGTCGGCCGATACCGCGGCCGCGAGCCGGCAGCGCCCGTAGCCCAGGTCGCGGAGGCGTGGCAGGTCGATCCCGCTCTCGGCCAGGATGTCGAGGCCGGTGACGCCCACGTCGGCGACGCCGTCCGCGACGAACTCGACGACGTCGCTGGTGCGCACGAACAGGATGTCGAGCGGGTGGTTCTGGACGCGCGCGAGGAGGCTGCGCTCGTGCTCCTCGAACACCAGCCCGGCGTCGTGCAGGAGGTCGAGCGTCGGCTCGACGAGCCGACCCTTGTTGGGGACGGCCAGGCGGAGGCGCTCCCTCATCGCTCGCGGCCGGCCGGGTAGGGGGCGGACGCATCGGACGTCCTGAGCCGATCGAGCATCCGGCGGTAGCCGCCCTCGCCGTGGTTGAGCCAGGAGGCGATGCGCGTGATGGTGGCCGTGCTGGCGCCCGTCTGCTTCGAGATGTCGGCGTAGTGGAAGCCGGCGTCGAGCAGCCGGACGACCGCCCAGCGCTGGGCCATGTCGCGCAGCTCACCCAGCGTGCACAGGTCGCGGAGAAACCGTTCGGCGTCGTCGCGATCGTCGAGCCGGACAATGGCGTCAACGAGGGCTTCGGTCTCCGGCGTGCGCCAGTCGTCGGCCACGGATGGAGGTCCTTCCTGTAGGGGGCGCCGAAACGTGCGACAGTTCGCCGGTCGGCGCGGCCAAGGTGCTGATCTGGTGACGTACTATCGTATTAGCGTGCTACAACGCTAGCATCATTGGGGTTCAGGTGTCAACGTTCGAGCTGCTGCCGGCGATCGACCTGCGCGGTGGGCGGGTCGTCCGCCTCCGGCAGGGGGACTTCTCCCGCGAGACCGCGTACGGCGACGATCCGCGTGCGACCGCGCGGGCCTTCGCCGACGCCGGGGCTGCCTGGCTCCATGTCGTGGACCTCGACGGCGCGGTCGCGGGGGAGCCCCTCCAGCTGGAGCTCGTCGCGCAGGTAGTAGCGGAGGGTGTCGGCCGGTTGCGCGTCGAGCTCAGCGGCGGCCTGCGGACGGCGGAGGCCGCGGCCGGGGCGCTCGCCACCGGCGCGTCGCGAATCGCGGTCGGCACGGCCGCGCTCCGGGACCCGGGCTTTGCCGCACGGCTCGTCGCCCAGCACGGCGAGGAACGGATCGCTGCCGCGATCGACGTTCGGGACGGCCTGGCGCTGGGAGATGGATGGCGGCCGGGCGCCCCTGGACTGCCCGCGGCCGCCGCGCTCCAGCGTCTCGCGGACGCCGGGATCGTCACGTTCGAGGTCACCGCCGTCGACCGCGACGGGCTGCTGGAGGGCCCCGACCTTGATCTGCTGCGGTCGCTCGTCGACCTCGGGCGCGGGCGGATCATCGCGTCCGGCGGCATCACCACGATCGACGACCTGCTCCGGGTCCAGGCCGCCGGCTGCGCCGGCGCGATCGTGGGCCGCGCCCTGTACGAGGGTCGCATCGACCTCGCCGCGGCCATCGCGGCGACCGGCGAAGGCCAGGTGCTGGGGGGCTGACCGGCCGCGCCTCGCCGGTCGGATGCCGGGGCGGAGCCGGCGGGCCAAACGGGGTACAGGGCGCCGCGATGGTGAGGCCCTGCGATGGCGAGACCGGCGGCGGCCACCAGGCTGCCCCCGACCGGGAACCGTTCCCGCCCGGTCCCGGCTGGACATGGTCGACGGCCGGACCGGCCGGACGATCTCATCCCCGGGGCCCTCATCCCCGGGGCTCATCCCCGCAAACGCCCGTCCCGCGGGGCCCCTCATTCACGTGGGGATCAAACGGGCGATCCCCGAGCGTGGCCTGGGCGCCCAACCCCGGGTTGGGCGGTCGAACCGTGCGG
>CAVPEU010000027.1:0-60337 GCA_963703575.1 uncultured Chloroflexia bacterium | reverse complement strand
GTGGGTGCCGGCATGGAAGCGGCCCGGACGGGCGGAACCGCCCGAGGAGATCCGCTGGCTCCGCGAGGGACCGCCGGCAAAGAGGCGCCGCCGAGAGTTATCTCATACCTTGATCAGTTACGTATTGCTCCAACCGGCCGTCCGCATCGCCACCATCGGCTACCTCCCGGGACGCCTCCGCGGATCGGGGGTCCACTGGTTTCATTGTCCCAGGCCTCGCAACCCCCCCCGGACAGGACCGGGAGGCTCCGGGTCCCCGCTCCGGGTTCCCGCTCCGCGCATTGCCCGAGCCGGCCAGGCTCGGCGGCGGTACGCTTCGAGTGGAGGTGCGCGATGAGCACGGAGCCGCAATTCTTCGCAGACTTGCTCGCGGAATCCCCGCCGCCGTCCCGGGGGATCCTGAGCCAGACCCTGTACGACGGCGAAGATGTCCGGCTCGTCCTGTTCGGGTTCGCGCCCGGGGAGGAGCTGTCCGAGCACACCGCGGCCCGCCCGGCTGTCGTCCACGTGCTGGCGGGTGACGGGGAGGCCGTGGTGGGTGGCGAGCGGCACGTCCTGGGGCCGGGCTCCTGGTTCCACATGCCCGCCCGGATGACGCACTCGATCCGCGCCACGTCGCCCCTGACGATGGCGCTCTACCTGATGGCGCCCGACCCCTGACCTAGCGGCCGGGCGAAACGCCGGAGCCGGCTACGGCACAGCGCCGGATCCGAACCGGGCCGAAGCGGCGAAGCCGGGCCTACCGAAGCGCGAGCGCCGCCAGGAGCAGCCCGTCGCGCTCCTCGAACCCGAACCCGTACCCGGCCAGCAGGTCGTGCATCGGGGCGTTGTCCGGCGACAGCTGGGCGAGCACCCGTGCCGTGCCCTCCTTGCGTGCGACGGCGACGGCGGACCGGACGAGCTGGGCCCCGATCCCGCGCCGCTGCCAGGCGTCGGCGACGACCATGGTCAGCTGCTTGTCGTCCGTCGCGTGGACGCGGGTCAGGCGGGCGATGCCGGCGAGCTCCGTGCCGCCACCGGGTGCCTGCGCCTCCGCCACGAGGACGATCTCGCGGTCGTAGTCCACGAAGCAGATCCGGGTCAGGCGCTCGTGCGCCGTGCGCGCGGCCAGCGCGAGGTTCGAGCCGTAGCGGGCGCGGACGGTGCGGCTGGAGAGGGACGCGTGGAAGCGAGCCATGGCCGGCTCGTCCTCGGGCCGGATCGGCCGGACGGTGAACGACACGCCGTCGGTGGTCGTGAAGTCGCGGGCGTAGTGGTACGGGTAGGGGCGGATCGAGAGGCGCGGCAGATCCGCGTCCGCCACCTCGGCGGGGTGGAGGACCACCCGGGCATCGAGCGCGAGGATCCGCTCCGGTGACGCGAGCAGCGGGTTGATGTCGATCTCCGCGATCCGCGGCTGCTCCGCGACCAGCTCGCTGAAGCGCACCAGGAGGGCGGCCAGGACGTCGATGTCGATCGGCCGCCGGCCGCGGACGCCGCGCAGGGCCTTCGCGATCATCGTGCGCTCGATCAGCCGCTTCGCGAGCGTCGTGTTGAGCGGCGGCAACGCCAGCGAGCGGTCACGGAACACCTCGACCAGCTGGCCGCCCATGCCGAACAGGAGCACCGGGCCGAACTGCGGGTCCGGGCTGCTGCCGACGATCAGCTCGTACCCGGTCCAGTTGATCATCGGCTGGATGGTCACGCCCTCGAAGTGCTCCTCGCCGGCCTTCGCCGCCACGGAGTCGTGGATCCTGTCGAAGGCCTCCCGGACGGCGTCGGGCGTGCGCAGGTTGAGGATCACGCCCCCGACGTCGGTCTTGTGCGTGACCGTCCGGCTGAGCAGCTTCGCCACGACCGGGTAGCCCATGTCGTCGGCGGCGATGACCGCCTCGTCGGGCGTGTGGGCGACCTCCGTATCGGTGATCGGGATCCCGTAGGCGGCGAGGACCTTCTTGCTCTCGTACTCGGTCAGCAGCGTTCGTCCCTCACTGCTGACATCCGCGATGATCCGGTCCACCTCCTCGCGGAACTCGCCGCGCTCCGGGGCGACCGGCAGGGCTGGCGTCTCGTACAGGGCGCGGAGGTTGTCGGCGTACCGCCACAGGTGGTTGAACAGGACGCACGCCGTGTCGGGGTAGGCGAAGGTCGGGATGCCGGCCTCGCGCAGGATGGCGGCGCCCTCCGCGACCTCTTCGCCGCCCATCCAGGACGCGAGGACGGGCTTGCCCTCGATCCGTGCGTACCTCACCAGCGCCCTGGCCGTCGCGGTCGGGTCCGTCATCGCCTGGGGCGTCAGGATCACCAGGAGGCCGTCCGTCTCCGGGTCCGCGGCCGCGACCTCGAGCGCCTTTGCGTACCGCTCGGGCGGGGCGTCCCCGATGATGTCGATCGGGTTGTTGTGGCTCCAGACCGCCGGCAGGACCGCGTTCAGCCGCTCCATCGTCTCCGGCGTGAGTTCGGTCAGCTCGCCGCCCCCGCCGATCAGGGCGTCGGTCGCGAGGACGCCCGGCCCCCCCGCGTTGGTCACGATCGACAGGCGCCGGCCGGCCGGGCGTGGCTGCTTGGCCAGGATCTCCGAGACCTCGAACAGCTCGCTGATCGAATCCACCCGCAGGACCCCGGCGCGCCGGAACGCCGCGTCCAGCACGTCGTCGGAGCCGGTCAGCGAGCCGGTGTGCGACGCCGCCGCCTTGGCGGCCTGGGCCGTGCGGCCGGGCTTGATGACGATGATCGGCTTCGTGAGCGCGACCTCGCGGGCGGCCGACAGGAAGGCCCGCGCGTCGCCGATCGTCTCCATGTAGATGACGATGCTGTCGGTGTTCGGATCGTCACCCAGGTAGTCGATGACGTCGCCCCAGCCCACGTCCAGCATCGAGCCCAGCGACACGATCGCGCTGAACCCGACGTCCTCGTGCGCGGCCCAGTCCAGGATCGCCGTCAGCAGGGCACCCGACTGCGACACGAAGCCGACCCGCCCGGGCCTCGCGATCCCGGCCGCGAACGTCGCGTTGAATGCGTCGACCGGGTTCATCACGCCCAGGCAGTTCGGGCCGACGACACGGATCCCGTACCGGCGTGCCACCGCGAGGACCTGTCGTTCCAGCTCGACGCCCGCCTCGCCGACCTCCTTGAAGCCGGCGCTGATGATGATCACGCCCCGGACGCCCGCCTCGCCGCACTCCTCGACCAGGCCCGGCACGGTCGCCGGCGGGGTCACGATGACGGCGAGATCCACCGGCTCGCCGATCGCGGAGATCGTCGGGTAGGCCTTGACGCCGAGGATCGCGGGGCGCGTCGGGTTGACCGGATAGACCGTCCCGCCGAACGGCGACGAGAGGAGGTTCCAGAGGATCGTCCGCCCCACGGATCCCTGCTTCTCCGTGGCGCCGACGACCGCCACGGACCGCGGGTGGAAGATCGCGTCCAGCGGGTGACCCTCGACGTGGAGGATGTCCGAGGACGGGTCGGGGGCCGGCGACGGGGCTGGGGTGGGGGACAGGACGGTCATCGGAGTGCCTCGGGCTGGCGCCCTGATCGGGCGCAGGTGAGCGGCGGACGGGTGGCGTACCGCCCGCGCGCGACCGCGGGCCGCACGACGCAAGGGTCCGCCACCTGTCGCGTGACGGCAAGGTGCCGGGTGGGCATGCCCACGGACGTACCGGCCCCCGGCGTGGGGGCCGATCCGCCGGTGATCACCGGGACGCCGGGGCCGTCCACACCCCACCGGCTGCCTCCGGCCGGCGGCCGTCAGCCGCCCGACACCGCCGGGATCACGTGCACGACCGCCCGGGGTGGCACGGGCGTGTCGAGGGTCGCCGGCTCACCTTCGACGGACACGTTGAGATGCGTCCGGAGCACGGGTCCCGCGGATGGGCGGCCGATCACCGGCCGGTGCGACACCGGACGATCCGGCAGCTACCCGATGTCGAGCCAGCCCTCGACCTGCTCCCGGGTCGGGACACGCCCGGCAACGACGACCGTGCCGTCGATCACCAGGCCCGGCGTGGACAGCACGCCTCGCGACGCGATCTCAGCGTAGTCGGTGACGTGACGAATCTCGGCCGCGAGGCCGGCCCGTTCCACGACCTCGCGGACCACCTTCTCGACGTACTGGCACTTCTGGCAGCCGGGCCCGAGAACCTCGATCACGTGCACGATGCGCTCCTTCAGGCGATGAACAGGTTGAAGCCGTAGCCGACCAGGAGGATCCCGGTCGCGACCACGGCGACGAAGATGGCGAGCAGGCGCGGCTTCAGGACCCGGCGCAGGATGACGAGCTCGGGGATGGACAGCGCGGTGACGGCCATCATGAACGCGAGAGCGGACCCCAGCGGGAGGCCCTTGCCGATCAGCGCCTCCACGATGGGGAGCGTGCCGGCAGCGTTCGAGTACATGGGCACGCCCAGCGCCACGAGGGCCGGGACGGCAAGGGGATTGTCGCGCCCGCCGACGGACACGACCAGGTCCGTGGGCACATAACCGTGGATCAGGGCGCCGATCGCGATCCCGGCCACGACGAACAGCCAGACGCGCCGGACGATGTCCGTGGTCGAACGCCATGCGTCCCGGGCACGGTCGCGCATGGTGGGCCGGACGTCGATGACGGCCGCGCCGGCGCCGCCGCCGATCGTCCAGACGTAGTCCTCGACGTACCGCTCGAGACCCAGCCGCCCGATGACCAGCCCCGACACGATGGCGACCGCGAGCCCGGCGCCCATGTAGGCCAGCGCGATCCACGGCCCGAACAGGCCCCACAGCAGCACCAGCGCGACCTCGTTGACCATCGGGCTGGAGACGAGGAACGCGAACGTCACGCCCAGCGGCACGCCGGCCTCCACGAACCCGATGAACAGCGGCACCGCGGAGCAGGAGCAGAACGGCGTGATGATCCCGAACCCGGCGGCCGCCATCGTGCCGGGGAGGGTGCCGCGACCCGCCAGCGCCCGGCGGACGCGCTCCGGCGACACGAACGAGCGCAGGAAGGACACCACGGTGACGATCCCGGCCAGGAGCAGCAGCACCTTGGGCACGTCGTAGAGGAAGAACGCGACGGCGTCGCCGAGGTGCGACCCGCGCTCGAGGGCGAGCGCGCCATAGGCCAGCCACTCCGCGGCCGGCAGGTTGACGATCCATGCGGCCAGCCACGCCACAGACGCCAGGCCGACCGCGACCGGCAGCGGGACCGGCGTCCGGCGCGCCGCGAGCGTGGTCATCCCAGGACCTCGGCGAGCGCCGCCCGGGCGCGGGCGACCGCCTCCTCGTCCCGCTCGTAGTACAGGAAGCGGGCGTTGGCTTCATGGCGGCTGGCGCGCACCAGCCCCGCGTCACGGAGCCGTGCGAGGTGGTTGCTCACGTTATTCTCGCGCTCGCCCAGGGCGGCGGCCAGCTCGCACACGCAATGCGGCCCGTCCCCAAGCATGCGCAGGATCCCGGCCCGTGTTCGGTCCGCGAGCAGCGCGGCGGCGGTCACGCCGGCATCCACGTCGGGAGCCGTAAGGTCCAGGCGCGGCTGGCCGACAACCGGCAGCTGAACGCTCATGCGATCCTCCCCCGGTCCGTACGCTTCATCAGGTCCTGAACATATCAGCCGGCTGTGAGATGTTGCAGGGTCCGAAAGTCGCGATGCCGGGGACCACACGGCCCACTGCAGGGGCCGGCCACGGCCCGCGAGGGAACGCTGGTCACGGCCCGTGGGGAACGCTTGACCTTCGAGTAACTCGAACCTTTATGCTGGGACCGTGAATGTTTCAGAGTTCGCTCGCCTCGCCGGGACGGCCCCATCGGCCGTTCGCTGGTACGAGCAGGTCGGTGTCCTGCCGGCGGCCGTCCGGCGGGCCAACGGATACCGCGAGTACGACGAGACCGACGTGGCACGGCTCCGGCTGGTCGTCGCGCTGCGACGGCTGGGCCTGGCGCCGGCCGATGCCGGCCGGCTCGCGGGCCTGTGCCTGGAGCACGGTGCCATCGACGCCGATCTCGCCCCGATGCTCGCGGCGCAGCGGGCGGCGATCGCCCGCCAGCGGTCCGACCTGGACCGGCTCGAGGGCGAGCTGCTGGACCTGGAGATGACGATCGCGGCCGCCGGCCGCGCAACCCGCAGGGAGAGATCCGTGGCCCCCATCCGCGTCCTGTTCGTGTGCACCCACAACTCCGCCCGGAGCCAGCTCGCCGAGGCGCTGCTCGCCCGCTACGGCGGCGCAGACTTCGAGGTCCACTCGGCCGGGACGGAGCAGACGCAGGTGAGCCCGTACGCCGTCCGGGTGCTCGCGGAGCAGGGGATCGACTGGTCGCACGCGCGAAGCAAGCCGATCACGGAGTTCCTCGACCAGCGCTTCGACTACGTCATCACGGTCTGCGACCGTGCCCGCGAGACCTGCCCGGTCTTCCCCGGCTCCCTGAACACGATGCACTGGGGCCTGGACGACCCAGCCGAGGTCCAGGGCACGGACGAGGAACGGCTGGCCGCGTTCCGGCACACCGCCGTCGAGCTGACGAGCCGGTTACGGCCGTTCATCGAGATTGCGCTCCGGGCGGCCGGCCGGGAGCGGCCCGCGACGGGTCAGCGGTCGAACCGCACCGCGAGATAGCCGACCGTCCGATCCACGGGCCCGCCCGCGTCCGCGGAAGTGGACGCGGCCAGCCGCAGGGCATGCATGATGCCCATGGCCCGGAGCGCGGCCAGCCCGACGACCGCCGGCTCGATCCCGCACATCCCGCAGGCGAGGCCCCTCACGTGCGCGTCCCGGAGCGACGCTTCCGCATCCGCCAGCGCGGCCGGGTCCACGGCCAGGATCGACGGCAGCAGCGCCGCCGTCACCTTCGCGCACGCCGCCGCGGCGGGGTAGTGCGCCATGTCCGAGGAGATGGCCAGCACGACCGGCTGCCCGGCCGCGTGCCGCTGTGCCAGGAGCGTTCCCAGCAGCCGGCCGGCATCCATCGCCCACGCGCCACGGCCGCAGGAGACCGAGAGCGGGAGGATCCGTGCCGTGGGCGCGACGGCCTGCAGCAGCGGCAGCTGGACCTCGACCGAGTGCTCCATCTCGTGGGCCTGGAGATCCACGAGGAAGGGCGCCCCGAGGCGCACGACCGCCGTGGCCAGCTCGTCGTCCACGGCCACGTCGCCCAGTGGGGTGCGCCACGCGCCCGGCGACCAAGCCGCGATGCCGTCGAGCCAGATCGCCCCGTGGTTGGTGCCCAGCAGCACGACGGTGAGTGGCTCGCTCGCGGAGCCTGCCGGGCGGGGCGAGCCGGGGAGCGGTCCGGGCTCCCCCGCGAGACGGGCCCACGCGGCCGCCGCCGTGATCCCGGAGTAGGCGAGGCCGGCGTGTGGGACGAGGATGCCGGCCGGCATCCCCGCGCCGTCCCGGTCCGCCACGCCCGGCAGGCGGTCCGCTGCGGCCAGCAACCGGCTGACGGCCGACGCGAGGCGGTCCGGCGATGCCGGGTAGAACGAGCCGGCGACCGCCGGCCGGCGGACGGGTGCTGCGATGGACGTCCCTGTGACAGGTCGATCGACAGGACGGCTCACGCCCGCACCTCCAGCTTCGCGCCCAGCCCGATGCCCTCCAGCCGGCGCCCGCAGTCCGGGCAGGCGCCCTCCGCGGTCAGCCGCGACCGGGCGACGTAGCCGGTCCGCTCGATCACGACCCTCCCGCACCCGGCACACCGGGTGTCCTCGAGCCCCAGCTCCGGGGCATTGCCCACGTACACGTGGTGCAGCCCCGCCGCGCGCCCGATCTCCGCGGCCCGCCGCAGGGTCGGCAGCGGCGTCGGGCGCACGTCCAGCATCCGGTGCGCCGGGAAGAACCGGCTCACGTGCCACGGGGTGGACGGCCCCAGGTTGTCCACGATCCACGTGCTGAGGGCCCGCAGCTCGGCGTACGAATCGTTGTGGCCGGGGATCACGAGGGTCGTCAGCTCCAGCCAGATCCCGGCCCGCCGCATTGCCACGATCGCCTCCAGGACGTGGGCGAGTCGCGCCCCGCACAGCCGGCGGTAGAAGCCGTCGTCAAACGACTTGAGGTCCACGTTGGCGGCGTCCAGCACCGGCGCCAGGAGATCGATCGCCTCGGGGGTCGCGTAGCCGTCCGTGATGAACAGGTTGCGCAGGCCGGCGTTGCGGGCCAGCCGGGCCGTGTCCAGCGCGTACTCGAGGAAGACGGTCGGCTCCACGTACGTGTACGCGACCGAGGTGGCACCGGCCCGCCTCGCCTCCACGACCACCGATGCGGGCGGCATCGCGCGCTGCGGGATGTCGAGGCCCAGGCGGGGTGCCTGCGCGATCTCCCAGTTCTGGCAGAACACGCAGTGGAACGGACAGCCGACGGTCGCAATGGAGTACGCCAGCGAGCCCGGATCGACGTGGAACAGCGGCTTCTTCTCGATCGGGTCGACGCCCAGGGCGGCCACCGCGCCGTAGGCGACGCACAGCAGGTGCCCGTCGACGTTCTCGCGGACGCCGCAGATGCCTCGCCGCCCGGGCCGGACCAGGCAGCGGTGCGCGCACACCCCGCAACGGACGCTGCCGTCGGGGTTCGGCGTGGCGAGGATCGTCTGGACCGGGGCGGCGATGGGGTGTTCGAACGGCGACATCTGGCGACTCCGGCACAAGTCTTGCGCGCCGCGGCCGTCTCCTACAGTGCCGGCCGGTCCGGAATCCGGGAGCAACCGCTCTGGGACGGCCGTCACGGCGGGCGCAGGATGGAACCGCCGCGAAGGGAGCGATCGATGTCTCGTACCCTCGAACCGCCGCCGCCCGTGGAGCATGAGCTTCCGGCGCCTGTCATCCTCTCGAGCGAGGAGCGGGATGCGCTGCTTGACCTCGCCCGTGTCGCGCTCATGGTCGCCGTCGGCGCCGCGCCGGAGCAGGCCGCACGTGACGCGATGGCCCGCCACGCCGGGATCGACCGCCAAGCCGCGGCGTTCGTCACGCTCACCGAGGACGGCGACCTGCGCGGCTGCGTCGGGCACATGGATGCCTCGACTCCGGTCGTCCTGTCGGTGGTCGAGGCGGGGACCTGGGCGGCCGTCGAGGACCCGCGCTTCCCGACCGTGCGCGCCGCGGAGCTGCCGCGGATCCACGTGGAGGTCTCCGTCCTGGGGCCGCTGGTCCGGCTGAGCCGACCCGAGGACTGGCGGCCGGGGATCGACGGGATCGTGGTCGCGGGCAACGGACGGCGCGGCCTCCTGCTGCCCGAGGTCGCCCCCAGTCTGGGCATGGACCGGACGGCAGTGCTGGAGACGTGCTGCCGCAAGGCCGGGCTGCCGCCGCGCGCGTGGCAGGAAGCCTGGACGACGCTCTACGCTTTCCGGACGGACCGGTTCGGCGGTCCCGCGGTCGCCGGCGGCGCGGACGCGTAGACGCGCGCCGGTCAGGCCCAGGCCCGGGCGCTGCGCTCGGCCCAATAGCGGTCGGGTGGCTCTGCCAGCGTGGCGAGCTCGGACAGGTCCGCGGCATCGAGCGTGACATCGGGCGCCCGGACATTGCCCTCGACCTGCGTTTCGGTCACCGCGCCGGACAGGACGACGTCGACCCACGGGTTGACCAGCACCGCCGCGAGTGCCGTCGCGTCCACGCCGGCGCCGTGCCGGGCGGCGACCCGCTCCAGGGCCGTGAGCCCCTGGCCGGCGAATGCCAGCCGACCGTTCGCGAGCGCCTCCTTCACGATCACGCCCCAGCCCGCGTCGTGCGCCTCGCGCAGCGCGTGACCGGCGGATGGCTCGAGCGGGTTCCACGTCGCCTGGACGCAGGCGAACGGCGAGCCGGCTCCGTCGAGGTCGATGGCGAGTGCCGCCCGGATCGTGTCCGCCTGGCGCGGGCCGCTGGTGGACAGCCCGATGACCAGGCCCTCCGACCTGAGCCTCGCCAGCTCGGCGAGGACGCCGCGGTCGGCGAGGATGCCGCTCTCGAGCGTCGCCGAGTGGACCTGGTACAGGCGCAGCCACGGGTCCAGCAGCTTGCGGCTCTCGGGGAGCTGCCGGCGAAGCATGCCCAGCGAGTGGTCCTTCACCTCGTGCACGGCGGCGTCCATCCGCCACCCGCCGACGTACTCGTAGCCCCACTTGGAGCCGACCGTCACCTCGCCCGGAGGGACGTCCCGCGATCGCAGCCAGGACGCGAGGAACCGCTCCGCGTAGCCGTAGGAGCGAGCCGCGTCGAGGTAGCGGATCCCGGCCGCGCGGGCCGCGTCCAGCAGCCGATGGCTGCGAGCCTCCATCGCCTCGATGCTCCGGTCCGGGCCGAGATCCTCGTCGCGGCCGGCCGTGATGTAGGCAGGCCGGCCGATCGCGGCGAGGCCGAGGCCGATCGCGGTGACCGGGAGACCGGTCGAGCCGAGCGCGCGGAGTTCCATCGCGCCGCCAGCATATCCACGCGATCGGCCAGCCGCGACCGACCGCTTCCGACGAGCCGGGCCGGAACCATGCCCCCACCGGCGCCGTCCGGGGGCGATGAAGCTTCAATTCCTGCTTTCCCTTGCGCTCGCGACGACCCTCGGCCTGGCGGCCTGCTCCGGCGGCACCGCGCCGCCCTCGCCCGGGTCGCCGGCACCCGGATCGCCGGGGCCCGCGGCCGGCCTCGACGGGCGCACGTTCCTGTCCACCGGCGCGACCGGCGTCACGCTGGTTGCCGGATCCCGGGTCCGGCTCGCGTTCTCGGGCGGGAACCTCGCCGCCAGCGCGGGGTGCAACTCGATGAGCGGCGCGTACAGGATCATCGGCGATCGCCTCGACGTGGGGATGATGGCGACCACGGAGATGGCCTGCGAGGAGCCACTGATGGCCCAGGACGCATGGGTCGCCGCCCTGCTGGACGGGGCGACCATCAAGCTTGACGGTGACACGCTCAGCCTCGCCAGGGACAGCGTGGTCCTGATCCTCCGGGATCGCGTGGTGGTGGACCCGGACCGGCCGCTCCTCGGCACGCGCTGGGTCGTGGACGGACTGATCTCCGCCGGCGCCGTGTCGTCCGTGCCCCAGGGCGTCACGGCCTCGCTGGTGTTCGAACACGGCCGGGTGAACGTCAACGCCGGCTGCAACACGGGTTGGGGTGCGCTCACGATCGACGGGGCGGTGATCGCGTTCGGTCCCATCGGCCTCACGAAGATGGCGTGCGGCGAGGCGGCGATGGCGGTCGAACAGGCGGTGACCGCCGTGCTGAAGGGCGAGGCCGGCTACGCGATCGAGGCGGGCACGCTCACCCTGACCGCCGGCGACCGAGGCCTGGTTCTCGGCGCGAGGTCATGACGGCGCCTCCTGCTGGGGGCCGAGCCGGCCGCTACTGCATGCGGCAAATCGACGCGACGGTAGTTGCGTAGGTAACGAGTAGTCGAGCGTGGCCGCCGGTGACGAGGGGGGCGGGAGACGGCTCATCGGCGGCGGGCGCGCGAAGCGCGGGCGGGGGCGCGAAGCGGGCGTTTGACCGGCCCCGATGGCTGGCCTCAGGCTTGCGGGGTGAGCATCGCAGCGCGCCGGGGGATCGGGTGGGCGATCGCGGTCGCCCTCGCCACGGTCGCGGCGTGCGGCCCGGCACCCCTGCCGGCGTCTTCGTTCATCTCGTCGGGCGATCCCGGCGCACGGCCTGCCCTCGACGCCACCCCGCCGGCGCCGGGCCACGAGCTGTACGGCTTCCTGCCCTACTGGGAGATCGACGACGGCATCGCCGCGCACCTGCGGCAGACGCCCCTCACGACGCTCGGCCTGTTCAGCGTCACCAACACCGCCGAGGGTGCCGTCGACACCCGGCAGAACGGCTACCGGCTGCTCACCGGCAGGATCGGCGAACAGGTGATCCGGGAGGCGCACCAGCGCGGGACCCGCGTGGAGCTGGTGTTCACCAGCTTCGGCCTCGCCCGCAACCAGGCGTTCTTCAGCGATCCGGCGCTCCAGGACACCACCCTCGCGTCGCTCGTGGCCCTGGCCGGCCGGCTCGGGGCGGACGGACTCGACCTCGACGTGGAGAGCCTGGACCCACTGCAGGTGCCCGCCTACGGCGCGTTCGTGGGACGGGTGCGCGAGGCCGTGGTCGCCGCGGATCACGGAGACCGGGTGTCGGTCGCGACGACCGCGAACGTGGTCGGGGCCGCGATGGCCGCGGCGGCCGTGGAGGCGGGCGCGGACCGGGTGTTCATGATGGGGTACGACTACCGGGTCGCCGGGTCGGAGCCCGGCGCCTCCGCGCCGCTGGCACGGCGGGACGGCGACCAGCACAGCCTGCCGTGGTCGCTGGACCTGTACGCCGCGATGGGCGTCCCCGTGCAGCGGACGCTCCTCGGGCTGCCGCTGTACGGCATGAGCTGGCCGGTGGCGGGACCCGTCGTTGGCGCGCCCGGCACGGGTCGAGGCGAGGTGTGGATCCCTGAGCAGCACCAGGACGTGCTCGAGAACCCGTCGATCGCTCCGGTCCGCGACGGCATCGAGTGGGTGGAGGTCTACCTGTTCGGTTCGGACGGCTCGACCGGGCCGCCGTCGCCCCCAGGCTCCACGTTCGACCCGGGATCGCCCGCCCCGTCGTTGGCCCCGGCGCCGGAGGTGCTGTGGCAGGCCGTGTACATCGACTCGCCGGCCACGCTGGCGCCCAAGCTGGCCCTCGCGAACCGCCGGGGCCTGGCCGGCGCCGGGTTCTGGGCGATCGGCTACGAGCGAGGCCTGCCCGGCTACGCGGACCTGATGAACAGGTTCACGTCCGCCGATCCGCTGCCCTGAGCATCGCCGAGCGGAACCCGGACCGGCGGACGGATCGGGCCGGCACCGGGCTCGCCGCCGGCCGGGATCGTCCGGCAGCCACTAGACTCCCCGGATGTCCACGATCCCCAGCCATCCCGTCCGGCCCCTGACGCGGGAGCAGATCGTCATCACCGCGGGCCTGATGGCGGCCATCGCCGTGGCGGCTCTCGACTCCACCGTGGTCGGGACGGCGATGCCCACGATCATCGGCCAGCTGGGCGGGCTGTCAGAGTACGCGTGGGTGTTCAGCGCCTACCTGCTCGCCTCCACCACGACCGTCCCGCTGTACGCGAGCCTGGCCGACATCCACGGGCGGAAGCCCGTGTTCCTGTTCGGGGTCGCCCTGTTCGTGGCGGGCTCGGCGCTGTGCGGGCTGGCGGACTCGATGTTCGCGCTGATCGCCTTCCGGACCCTCCAGGGCCTCGGCGCCGGGGCGGTCCAGCCAATCGCGTTCACGATCGCGGGCGACATCTTCGAGCCCCGCCAGCGGGCCCGCATGCAGGGCTACTTCTCCAGCGTGTGGGGGATCTCGGCCATCGTCGGGCCCGCCATCGGCGGCCTCATCACCTCGACGGTCGGCTGGCCGTGGGTGTTCGAGGTCAACGTGCCGGTGGGGATCGTCGCCGGCGGGATCATCTGGTTCGCGCTCCACGAACGGTTCGAGCGACGGCCCCGCCGGGTCGACTGGGCGGGCGCCGGCCTGCTCTCGGGCGCGATCGTCCTGCTGCTGTTCGCGGTGTCCGAGGGTGGCCAGCTGCTCGGCTGGACGTCGCCGCTGCTGCTGGCCATGCTCGCCGGCGCGGCGGCGCTGCTGGCCGCGTTCGTGGCGCTCTCGCGGCGCACCCCGGAACCGCTGGTGGATCTCGACCTGCTCCGTGCCCCGCTGATCCGGGCCGGCCTGGGCATCGGGGCGCTGGCCGGGATCGTGATGTTCGGCCTCACGACCTACGTCCCCCCGATGATCCAGGGCGTCCACCTCGGCGCGCCGGTGGAGGCCGGAGCGGCCGTGGCGGCGATGTCCGTCGGCTGGCCGATCGGCTCGGTCGTCGCCGGCCGGTCCCTCGTCCGGAGGCGGGCCCGCCCGATCGTCCTCACCGGCACGGCCCTGCTGGTCGTGGGCACCCTGCTGGTCACCCAGCTGGATCGGTTCGATGCCCTGTGGTTCGCGATGGTGGCCTGCGCGGTCACGGGCCTGGGCATGGGCCTCTCCTCGACGACGCTGCTGGTCGTCATCCAGGGGGCCGTGGCCTGGCAGCGCCGCGCGGTGGCAACCGGCCTGGTCCAGTTCAGCCGCACGATCGGTGGCGCCCTCGGCATCGGGGTGATGGGCGGGATCCTGACCCTGTTCGTGGGCGCTGCGTCGTCCGCGATCCTGGACCCGACAGGACGCTCGAGGATGTCGCCCGCCGCGCTGGACACGGGGCGCACGTCCCTGGCCGCGGGCCTGGGTGTCATCTACTGGATCATGGTCGTCGCCGCCGCGGCGGCGTGCGCCCTCGCGTTCCGATCGATGCCCGATGTGTCGCTGGGCCACGACCTGGCGTCGGGCGGGGAGCCGGAGCCCGCCGGGACCGCCTGAGCCCGCCGCCGGGCCGTTGCCGGCCCGGGGCGGATCCGGGACCGCGTGGCATGATCCGGGAATGGACCCGATCGGCCAGCTGCCCGTCCCGCCCGATGCGGGCGAGGTTGCCCGTCGGGTCCGCGGCCTGGGCGGCGTGCCGTGGCGCCGCCTGTTCAGCTACCTGCGGCCGCACCTCCGCCTGTTCTCGATCGCGATCGTCGCCCTGCTGCTGGGGTCCGCGCTCGGCCTCATGGTCCCGCTCGTGGTCGCCGGGCTCGTCTCCTCGGTCACCGCGGGCGGCGATGCGGCGGGCCTCGACCGGCTGATCCTCGCGCTCGTCGTCCTGTTCCTCGCCCAGTCGCTCGGCGGGTTCGTCGAGTCGTACCTGCTCGGGGTGGTGGGGGAGCGGATGGTCGCCCGGCTGCGGGGCGAGCTGTTCGGCCGGCTGGTCACCCTGTCGCTCGACTTCCACGGGCGCAACCGGGTGGGCGAGATGGTCTCCCGGCTGTCGAGCGACGTCACCCTGGTCCGGACGATGCTCACGCAGACGACGACCCAGCTCCTGTCGTCGCTCATCGGCCTCGTGGGCGCGGTGCTGATCCTGTTCATGCTCAGCCCGACGCTGCTGGCCGTGATCCTGGTGCTCGCCCCGGGCCTCATTGCGGTCGCGATCGTGTTCGGGCGGCCGCTCCAGCGGGTGAGCACGGAAGTCCAGGACGCGATCGCCCGCAGCACCGCGACCGCAGAGCAGGCGCTGTCCGGGATCCGTGTCGTCAAGAGCTACGTTCGCGAGGCGTTCGAGGTGGAGCGCTACGGCAGCGACCTGGCCGGTGTCGTGGGGGCGGGGTCACGGCTGGCGCTGTGGCGGGCCGCGTTCGGTGGGCTGATGGGGTTCCTCGGCTTTGGCGCGATCGCGCTCCTCCTCTGGTACACGGGGCACGAGGTGATCGCCGGCCGGCTGGGGATCGGCACGCTGACCGGGTTCCTGCTGTACGGGGTGACCATCGGCGGCAGCCTGGCGACGATCGCGAGCCTGTACGGCCAGTTCCGGGAGGGGACGGGCGCGGTCACGCGCGTGTTCCAGATCATCGACACCCGGCCCACGGTGGTGGATGCCCCGGACGCCGTCCCGATCGGCCCGGTCACCGGCCGGATCAACCTTGACGGGGTCACGTTCGCCTACGACGGGACCCACGACGTGCTCCGGGACGTCACGCTGGAGATCCCCCCGGGCGAGGTCCTGGCGCTGGTCGGGCCATCGGGCGCGGGCAAGACGACGCTCGTCGGCCTCCTGCCACGGCTGTGGGACGTGACCTCGGGCGCGATCCGGGTCGACGGGCGCGACGTCCGCGAGGTGACCCTCGCCAGCCTCCGTGGCCAGATCGGCCTGGTACCGCAGGAGGCGACCCTGTTCGGCGGAACCGTGCGCGACAACATCCGCTATGGCCGCCTGGACGCAACGCAGGACGAGATCGTGGCGGCGGCCGGCGCCGCCAACGCGCACGCCTTCGTGACCGCGCTCCCGGAGGGCTACGACACGCCCGTCGGGGACCGGGGCTCGCGTCTCTCCGGCGGCGAGCGCCAGCGGATCGCCATCGCCCGGGCGATCCTCAAGGACCCGCCGATCCTGCTGCTGGACGAGGCCACCAGCTCGCTGGACAACGAGTCGGAACGGCTGGTCCAGGAGGCGCTCGACCGCCTCAAGGTGGGCCGCACCACCATCATCGTCGCCCACCGCCTGTCCACGATCCGGGCGGCGAACCGGATCGCCGTCCTGGACGATGGCTGGCTGGTGGAGCTGGGCACGCACGAGGAACTGCTGGCGCGCGATGGGCTGTACGCCCGCCTGTACCGCCTCCAGTTCACGGAGGGTCGGGCGGGGATTGCGCTGCCAGCCGGGGCGGACCTCGCCGTCTGACCGCTCGCCGGCGGGAGCGGCGGTCGGTCAGCCGAACCAGGTGCGGATTTCGTCGTCGGTGAGCAGCGGCACGGTGAGCAGCTCGAGGATGGCCTCCGGCGGGATGCTCGTGCGGCGAGCCACCAGCGCGGCGATCCGGTGTGGATCGTGCCGGCACCGGCGGAGCGCCGCCGGCTCCAGGCGAGGCCACCGCGCCAGGGCCCGGCGCTCGAGCGTCGAGTCGGTGACGTGGCGCTGACCTCGTGTGCGAGGTTCGACACCAGGTGTTGGCATGCTGCACCGTCCTTCCGTTCACTTGGATGGTGCGAGCCCCGTGTTATCGCCCCGTGCGCCTGTCGGTCAAGATTCGGCAACCAACGCGACAGGCACGTGACGACGCCCCTGCCGCGCGGCCGACACCGGGGACCGGGGCCCGTTCCCGCGGATCGGCCTTGAGCCGGGGCGTGTCCACGTGCGACGATGCCGCATCACACACGGTCATCCGACGGCCCGGGCGGCTCCAGCGAACCCGGCATCCGTCGCAGGGAGGATCCATGGCGTCCCGCAATGCCGACACGTCCGCTGTTCGTCGCGCCGCCGAGCTCGCGACCTCCTACCTCGAGGGCATCGACAGCCGGGCCGTGGCCGCCACCGCGGATGCCCCCAGCCTGCGGGCCGCCATCGGCGGCCCGCTCCCGGAACGGGGCGAGGACCCCGTCGCCGTCATCGAGCGCCTCGCCCGCGACGTGGACCCGGGCCTGGTGGCCACCGCAGGCCCGCGGTACTTCGGCTTCGTCATCGGGGGTCACCACCCGGCCGCGCTCGCCGCGGACTGGCTGACCTCCACGTGGGACCAGAACGCGGGCCTCTACGCGGCCGGCCCGTCGCTGACGATCGTCGAGGAGACGGCCGGCCCCTGGATGCTGGACCTCCTCGGGATCCCGCCGACGGCGGGCTACGGCTTCGTCACCGGCGCCATGATGGCCAACTTCACGGGGATCGCCGCCGCCCGCCACGGCCTGCTCGCGCGGGCGGGATGGGACGTCGAGCGCCAGGGCCTGTACGGGGCCCCGGAGCTGGACGTGGTCATCGGCGAGGAGGCCCACGCGACGATCCAGCTCGCGCTCCAGTATCTCGGGCTGGGCCGGGAGCGCGTCCACCTCGTGCCCACCGACGCGCAGGGCCGGATGCGCGCGGAGGCGCTCCCCGCGGTCCTCTCGGAGTGCCCTGGCCCCGTCCTCGTGTGCGCCCAGGCGGGCAACGTCAACAGCGGCGCCTTCGACCCGTTCGACGCGATCGCGGACCTCGTGTCGGCGCACGGCAACGCGTGGCTCCACGTCGACGGTGCATTCGGGCTGTGGGCCGCCGCATCCCCCCGGTTCGCGGGGCTGGTCGCCGGCGCCGACCGCGCGGACTCCTGGGCGACGGATGCGCACAAGTGGCTCAATGTCCCGTACGACTGCGGGTTCGTGGCGTGCGCCGACCCGGCGGCCCATCGGGCGGCGATGACGATCACGGCCGCCTATCTCATCCAGGACTCCGGGGAGCGCGACGGGATGGACTGGACGCCCGAGTTCTCACGCCGCGGCCGTGGCGTGCCGGTCTACGCCGTGCTGCGCTCGCTGGGCCGCGACGGGGTCCGCGAGCTGGTCGAGCGATGCTGCGCCGTGGCCTCCCGGATGGCCGGGACGCTGGCCGCGGAGCCGGGCGTGACCGTGCTCAACGACGTCGTGCTGGACCAGGTCCTGGTCCGGTTCGCGCGGCCCGGTGAATCGGACGCCGCGGGCGACGCCCGCACGCGGGCCGTGATCGACGCCGTCCAGCGCGAGGGCACCTGCTGGCTGTCCGGCACGACGTGGCACGGCCTGGCCGCCATGCGGATCTCGGTGGTCAACTGGGCGACGACCGTGGAGGACGGGGACCGGTCCGTGGACGCGATCATCCGGGCCGCCAGGACCGTGGGCGACACCGCCCGCTGAGCCGGGCCCGCCGGGTCGGACGCCGGCTCCGACGGCGGGCCTCACCGCACCGGATCGGGCGCCAGGCGCTCGCCGGCCTCGATCCGCACGGGCAGGCGGTTCTCCGCGGGCGTCAGCGGGCACGAGAACCGCGCGTCGTACACGCATGACGGGTGATAGGCGAGGTTGAAGTCCAGCGTGTAGCTGCCGTCATCCTCGGGCTCGAGGTCCAGGTAGCGGCCTGCGCCGTACGTCTCGGTCCCGCTGGTCGCGTCCAGGAACGGAACGAACAGCGAATCGCTCTCGCCAGCCTCGAACGCGTAGGCCGTCAGCGTCTGTTCGGCGCCCCCGACCGGGAAGCGAAAGGACCCGGCGCGCCGGGCCGGGCGGAGCCGTCCGTCGGACGTGGGCATCTCGAATTCGGCCGGCTCGTTGCCGGTGTACGCGACGAGCGCCAGGTCGTCGAAGCGCAGCGATTCATCGACCGGGAAGTAGGGGAGACCCCGGAAGGCGTCCCGCTCGGCGGCCGGGATCGGGCTGCGCTCGTTGGCCTTGAAGAAGGCGTCCTTGTCGGCGCGGAACTCCGCCACCGCATCCGCGTAGGAGACGGTGTGGTGGTGGTCGTGATCGTGCTCGTGATGGTGCTCGTGGGTGTCGGACATCGTGCCTCCTTCAGGTTCGGGCCATTCTCGCCCGGTTCGCGTGGGTCGTGCGGATCGTGCCCGCCTGGACCGGCGCCAGCGTATAGACCCCGCCCTGCTTGCGGTCGAGATCCTCGAGCTCCGTCGTGGTGCGAACGTCGTACACCGCGAGCTCGACCAGCTGCTCGATGGGCAGATAGCGCCGGCCGGGGTCGCCCACCAGCACGTCGATCCCGCGGGCACGGGCCCGGAGCAGCCACGGCAGGACGCGGCCGGCGAGGCGAGCCTCGTACCAGCAGTCGCCGGCCAGGATGACGTCGACCTCCGGCGGCTCCTCGTCCAGCACGTCCCGGCGCACGACCGTGACCCGGTGGCCGTTGGCGCGGGCGTTGATCGCGATCGCCGCGGCGGCGAAGGCATCGATCTCCGCGCCGATCGCCTCGGCCGCACCCGCGTGCGCGGCCGAGATCGCGCACAGCCCGGAGCCGGACGCCAGGTCGAACACCCGCCGTCCTGCGACGGCCCCCGGATGGTCCCGCAGGTACCGCCCGATCGCGAGCCCGCCCGCCCACGCGAACGCCCAGTAGGGGAGCGCGGCGTCGGGGTCGCCCGTCTCGACCTGGACCGCGTGCCACAGCGGCAGGACCTCCTCGGCCAGGTGGAGGCGGACCTCCTCCAGGCCCGGCACGGGGCGGAGGCTCGTGTGGCGCAGGACGAAGGCCCGGGGAGAAGCGGCCATCACCGGGCTCGACCGGGGATCCCGCCGGGGCCTGATCTGCCGCTCAACGACCGGACAGCCGCCGCCCGATGTTCCGCAGCGTCTGGTCGAGCAGGCGATCGACCTCGGGCCCGCCGGAGTTGTCTCGCGTATGGAGGTGGACGGTGACCTGCGCGCTGCCGCCGGTGTCGCCCTCGGCGACCCGGACCCAGCCCTCGTAATCGGCACCGCTGCGCGCCCATTCCACGCGCCGCGTCGCGGGGTCCGCGAAGAACCGGACCTGGCCCGACTGGCCGCGCCCCGCGGCCTCGGCCTCCGTGGCGAGCTCGCCCGATTCCGCGTCCGATCCCTCGTGCCTCATCGTGGCGACGTAGTCCGGCAGGTGTCGGGGATCCGAGAGGAACGCGAAGGCGGCGGCGGGCGCGACCCCGACCGTCGTGCTGCGCTCATAGTCCGCCATCGTCGTCCTCCCGGCCGGGGCCATCCGCAGTCCGCATACTCCGACTGTACGCCGCCGATACGAAGGAGGGGCCATGAACGAGTCCACGCCGCCGCGGAAGATGATCGGCCTCGTGGCACACGACAACAAGAAGCGAGACCTGATCGAATGGGCGGAGTACAACGCCCAGCTCCTCCTGCGCCACGACCTCGTCGCGACGGGCACGACCGGGACCCTCCTCGAGGAGGCCCTCGGGGTCGGGGTCCGCAAGCTCCAGAGCGGCCCGCTCGGCGGGGACCAGCAGCTCGGGGCGCTGATCGCCGACGGCGGGGTCGATTTCCTCGTGTTCTTCTGGGATCCCCTCGAGCAGCAGCCGCACGACCCCGACGTCAAGGCCCTGCTGCGGATCGCCGTCGTGTGGAACATCCCGGTCGCCTGCGACCGGGCGTCCGCGGACTTCATGATCTCGTCGCCCCTGATGGAGAGCGGCTACGAGCGCCGGACGCCCGACTACGCGCGGCACATCGACCGGACGATCGACCTGCTCACCTGACCAATGGCGTCCGACCAGGGCCTGCCGGGCTGATCGGGTCCACGCCGCCGCGGCGTGGGCTGATGGGCCGCACCGATCGGGTCCGGACCGACCCAGGCCGACCGGAACAGCTCCCGGCGCCGCCCGTCGGGCCTATGCCCCGCGGGCCTATGCCCCGCGGGCCTATGCCCCGCGGGTCTATGCCCCGTGGGCCTATGCCGTCTTCGTGGAACCCTTCGGCTTGGCGGTCTTCGGCTTCTTCGGCGTCTTCGCCTTCTTGTCCACCTGCGTTTCCTCCAGCTGGTGCGGGGCGATGCGTTGCCCCCGCATCATGCACCCGGGCTCAATTCGCCGTGTCCGGTTGGTGCGCGGACCCCTCGCCCTCGCCAGGCCGCCGGGAAGGGGCCTGATGCCGTACCGTCGCGGCATGCGACTCGATCAGATCGCGCTCCAGTTGTTCACCGTCCGGCGGCTGGCGGCCGTGGACCTCCCGGGCACCCTGCGTGCCGTTGCCGCGGCCGGCTACCGGTCGGTGGAGCTCGCGGGCCTGCCGGACATCCCGCCCGGCGAGCTCGCCCGCCTGCTCGAGGAGGCGGGTCTGCGCGCGGTCGCCGCACACGAGGGGATGGAGCGGCTGCGCCGGGATCCGGCAGCCGTCGCCGACCGGCTCGACGCGCTCGGCTGTCCTCGCGTCATCGTGCCGTCCATGCCGGAGGAGGACCGCCGGACGGTCGGTGACGTGCGCCGCTTCGCGGCCGAGCTCGGCGGGCTGGCGCGCTCCCTCGCCGACCGGGGGATCGGCTTCGGCTATCACAACCATGCGTTCGAGTTCGCCCCGCTCGAGGGCACGACCGCGTGGGACGTCCTGCTCGCCGAGCTGCCGGCGCCGGTCGAGCTCGAGCTGGACGTCTACTGGGTGTCCGTCGCCGGCCGTGATCCCGTGGCCGAGATCCGTGCCGTGGAGGACCGCGTGCGCCTGCTCCACGTGAAGGATCGGGCGCCCGGCTCCGAGCCCCGCGACACCCCGCCGGGGCAGGGGATCCTGGCCATTCCCGGGATCGTCGAGGCCGGGCGCGCAGCCGCGGTGGAGTGGTATGTCACGGAGCTGGCGGACGCGACCGACCCGCTCGCCGACATCGCCAGCGCGGCGCGGTACCTCGAATCCCTTGCGCTGCGGTGACACGACGCTCGTCCCGCGGTCTCGCGCTCCCTCAGGCGTGGACCACCGCCAGCCCGGGCAGCTCCAGGTAGTCATCGTCCCGGGTGACCACGGCGATCCCGAGGGCGATGGCGGTCGCGGCGATCCAGGAGTCGTTCACCGCCATCCGCAGCCCCCGTGCGTGCAGCTCGACGCGGAGACGCGCCCAGGCCGCGGCGACCGCGTCGTCGACGGGGATCGGGTCAAGGGACAGGGCCGCCGCCAGTGTCCCGAGCCGTCGATCACGGGTCGCGATGTCGCTCGCGGCCAGGACCCCCGCCCGCAGCTCGCCGATCGTGATCACGGACACGGCGAGCCTGTCGGGTAGTGCCTCCGCACGCAGTCCGCGGCCGCTCTCGTGGGCGATGAACATGCTCGTGTCGGCGAGGCCGTCGGTCATCGGTCTGGCACCTGGTCCGTCATGTCGGGCGCCAGCTCGCGCAGCTCCCTGCCCGACGGTGCCCGTCGCAGGCCCATAGGATGGTGCCCATGCTCAAGCCGACCTACCCCACGCCCCCGACCGCCGACCAGGTCGACGACTACCACGGCACCCTGGTCGCCGATCCGTACCGCCCGCTCGAGGACAGCGACGCGCCGGCGTCCCGGGCGTGGATCGCGGCCCAGAACGAGCTGACCGCGAGCGTGCTGGGCGCGCTCCCGGCGCGACGGACGATCCGCGAGCGGCTGGCGGAGCTGTGGAACTTCCCGCGCGCAGGGGCTCCGTGGCGGCGCGGGGACCGCTGGTTCCAGCTCCGCAACACCGGGCTCCAGGACCAGGACGTGCTGTGGACCGCGGACGGGCCCGAGGCCGAGGGCACGGTCCTCCTGGACCCGAATCGCCTGAGCGAGCAGGGGACCACGGCCCTGGCCGACGTGGTGGTCTCCGAGAGCGGCGAGTTCATCGCCTGCGCCACGAGCGACGCCGGCTCCGACTGGCGCACCTGGAGCGTCCGGCGGACCGGGACGAGGGAGGAGCTGCCCGACCGGATCAGGTGGAGCAAGTTCGCGTCCGCGGCGTGGACCCATGACGACGCCGGCTTCTTCTACGGCCGTTACCCCGAACAGCCGGCGGACGCCGCCTACGACGCGCCGAACCGGGACATGGAGCTGCGCTACCACCGCCTGGGCACCGATGCGGCCGAGGACCGCCTCGTGTTCTCGACGCCAGCCGAGCCGGAGTGGGGCTACGAGCCCGAGGTGTCCGACGACGGCCGGCTCCTGGTGCTCAGCGTCTGGCGCGGTACCGATCCCGGGAACCGGGTCTACGTCGCGGACCTGGCCGACGGCGTCGAGACGGCGATCGTGCGACCGCTCCTCGATACCGCCGACGCGCGCTACCAGCCGATCGCGACGATCGACGGCTGGCTCTACCTGCTCACCGACCGCGATGCACCGCTGGGCCGCGTCATCGCCGTGGACGTGCGCGAGCCCGGGCACACGCGCGAGATCATCCCCGAGGGTGACGATGCCCTCGAGCAGGTGTGCCTGGTCGGGAACCGGCTGGCGGCCGTCTCGCTCCACCACGCCCACCACCGGCTCGCCGTCCTCGAGCTCGATGGCCGCCACGTGGTCGACGTGGGACTGCCGGGGATCGGCACGATCGCCGACATGGCCGGGCGGCGCGGCGACGAGGAGCTGTTCCTGACGTTCGTGAGCTTCGTCGCGCCGGCATCGATCCTGGCCGTGAACATGGCGGACGGGGCCGTCCGCGAGGTGCGCCGGCCGGCGCTGGCGTGGGCCCCGGACGACTTCGTGACCGAGCAGGTGTTCGTCACCTCCGGCGACGGGACGCAGGTGCCGCTGTTCCTCACCCGCCGTCGCGACCTGGCGCCGGACGGCGAGGTACCCACCCTCCTGTACGGCTACGGCGGCTTCCAGGTCGCCGTCGGTCCCACCTTCAAGCCCGAATGGCTGGCCTGGATGGAACGCGGCGGGCTCCTCGCGGTGGCGTCGTTGCGCGGGGGAGGGGAGTACGGCAAGGCGTGGCACGACGCCGGGCGCCTGGCCAACAAGCAGAACGTGTTCGACGACTTCGCCGCCTGCGCCCGGTGGCTGGCGGCATCGGGATGGACGCGACCCGGCCGGATCGGGATCAGCGGACGTTCCAACGGCGGCCTGCTGGTCGGCGCCAGCATCACGCAGCACCCGGAGCTGTTCGGCGCGGCCGTCGCGGAGGTGGGGGTCATGGACATGCTGCGCTTCCACCGGTTCACCATCGGCTGGGGCTGGACCAGCGACTACGGCTCCGCCGACGACCCGGAGCAGCTCCCCTGGCTCCTCGCCTACTCGCCGCTCCACAACGTCCGGCCGGACGTCGCCTACCCGGGGACCCTCGTGACCACCGGCGACCACGACGACCGCGTCGTGCCCGGCCACTCCTTCAAGTTCGCCGCGGCGCTCCAGGCGGCGCAGGGCGGTGATGCGCCGATCCTCATCAGGATCGACACCGACGCGGGCCACGGCCTGGGCAAGCCGGTGAGCAAGCTGCTCGACGAGCGCGCCGACGTGCTCGCCTTCCTGGAGCTGGCGCTGGGCGTGCGTCCCGGATAGGCGACGAGCCGCGCGCGGGCCCCGTCGCCTACCGGTGGACGTCCAGCGGCTCGGTGTCGTCGGGGCCGGTCGCGTACCCGGTCCGCCGCCACGCCGCGAGGGCCGTCACGACGCCCTCGTCGTCCACGGTGAGATCGGCCTCGACGTCTCCGCTCGTGGAGCGGTACGTGAACTCGTCGAGCCGCGTGTAGGTCCGGGCCGCCTTGACGACGCTGAGCTCGGGGAACCGGACGTACGCGGCATTGATCGTCTGGGACGCGCCGACTGCGATCCGGAGCCGTCGGATCGGCAGCGTGCTGGTGGATGGGCTGCAGCCGAGGTCGATGTCGGTGCATCCTCGGAGCGCCCGCGCGGGGCTGCCGTCGATCGTCCAGTTGCCCTTCGGGTGGCGCTCGAGCGCGATCGTCCGCGTTTCGAACCCGCGCAGGTCACGGACATGGACCGCGGTCGTCAGGCCGGTGCCGTCGGCGAACACCCGGTATTCGATCCGCACCGGCAGGCCGCCATCGGCGCCGAGGACCGTGCCCACCAGCGAGAGCCCGCTGTCGCGGAACGTGAGCGTGCAGTGGTCATCGGTCTCCGTCCCGTCGGAACGCCGCCAGGCCACGCGCCTCGTCGTCATGCCGGATCCCGCCTCCGCTCGATGTCGCGGCTCCACGGTACCCCCTGGCGTGGCGGGAGGACGAGCGAAGGAGGCATGGTGTCGGCGCGAGGGCCGTACCGGCTCGCGCCGACCCGCGTGACCCGGTACGGTGGCAGCTGCGGATACGACAGGCGACGACGGCGTCGCATGGAGGCGATCGACGATGGACACGAGACTGGGCGTGCTGCTCTGGAGCCAGGCCACCGGCTGGAGCGACTTCGAGGCCGCCGCGAGGCGGGTGGACTCCCTGGGCTACGACCACCTCTGGGCGTGGGACCACCTGTACGCGATCTTCGGAGACCCGTACCAGCCCATCTTCGAGGGCTACACGACGCTGGCGGCGTGGGCGAAGGTCACGACCCGCGCGCGGCTGGGGCTGCTCGTCGGCGCGAACACGTTTCGCAACCCGGCGCTCGTCGCCAAGATGCTCACGACCCTCGACCACATCAGCGGCGGACGCGCCGTGGCCGGTCTTGGCGGCGCGTGGTTCGGCCTGGAGCACGCGGCCGCGGGCATCGACTTCGGTGGTGGCTTCGGACAGCGGCTCGACTGGCTCGACGAGTCGGTCGGTGCCATCCGCGCCCTGCTGGACGGCGAGACGGTCACCTCACCCGCCGGCGGCAGGTACGCGCTCGACGGCATGCGGCTGCTGCCGCCGCCCGTGCAGGCCCACCTGCCGATCCTGATCGGCGGCAGCGGCGAGCGGAAGACGCTGCGAACCGTCGCGAAGTACGCGGACATGTGGAACGCGATGGGCACGGCGGACGTCCTGCGCCACAAGGTCGACGTCCTCCGCCGCCACTGTGACGACGTCGGGCGCGACTTCGGCCAGATCGAGCTCACTGCCGGCTGCAAGCCGATCATCAGGGACACGCCCGAGGCGGCGCGTCGCGTCTGGGAGGCGCAGATGGCCCACAACCGGACGCCGATGGAGGACGTGCTCGACGACGACACGTTCTGGGTGGGGACGCCGGAGATGGTCGCGTCGATGATGATCGAGCGCAAGGCACTGGGCTTCCACACCTTCATCGCCGAGGTGGCGGCACCGTTCGACGACGAGACGCTCGAGCGCTGGATCGGCGAGGTCCGGCCGATGGTGGACGCGGCCTGAGCATCGGCCACGACCAACGCGGCGTAGTCTCGTTCAGACGACGCCTCGGGCGGCCCAGGCTCGGGCGGTGAGCGTGAACGGACCGGCGGGGAGCAGGGCGCGGCATCGCTCGCGCAGCTCGACCCGCTGCTCGGCGTCCAGGCGGGACACGTAGGCGCCTGCTGGGCCCACTCCGCGCGTATACGGCTCCCACCAGTCCTCGAAGCTCGCGTGGTCGCGGCTCACCGAGAGCGTCGCCTGTTCGACCTCGCGCATCCCGGCCGACTGGAACAGCTCGGCCAGGTGGCCTGCCCGGGTGCCCGCCAGGTGTGACTCGTCGTCAACGCCCGGGTCGAGGTCGCGTGCCGCCCGCCAGAACGTCCCGAGGGGGCCCAGTCCCCCGGCATGGTCCCAGACGCAGGCGGCGACCACACCTCCCGCTCGCGTCACGCGGGTCATCTCGGCGAGTCCCGCGACGGGGTCCGCCATGAAATGGACGACAAGCTGCGCGAGGGCCGCGTCGAACACCCCGTCCGGGAACGGCAGATGCTCGGCGGCCGCCTGCCGGACGTCGACACCGGGATTGCGCGCTCGTGCCGCCGCGACGAACGACTCGGAAGGATCGACGGCGGCTACGGCCGCGGGACCCAGGCGGGACGCGAGCTCAGTCGTGAGGGCGCCGGGACCGCAGCCCACGTCGAGCGCCCTGAGGCCGCTGCTGACCCGGGCGAGCTCGGCCAGCTGCGGTGCCATCGGGCGCGACCATGTGCCCATGAACTGGTCATACGCATCGGCGGCGACCTCGAAGCTCACCGGCGCACTCTACCGTGGCCCGCTCCGCATTCCAAGCCCTCCGCGCCCGTCAGGGTCGTCTCCATGCTCGGCGGGCCCTGCTGACCGAGGTCTTCGAAAGCCGATGTATCTTGCGCCAATCCAATCCGCGTGCCCCGGAGGAGGATTCCGTGTTGCATCGATGGCGACGGCGCGCTGCGATCTACGAGGAGAACCACAGCTTCGACAACCTCTACGGGCTGTGGGGCGACGTCAACGGCCAGCAGGTGATCGGCCAGGCCGATGCCGATCCCGCCCACACGACGCAGGTCGCCCAGACCGGCGTCCCGTACACGTGTCTCAAGCAGCTCGACGTCAACCTCAACACCGACTTCCCGGGCAGCGCCAGCCCCGCGTTCCCGGCGAACACCCTCTCGAAGCTGGCGCAGTGCAACCCGGAGCTCGTGACGTTCCCGGATGCGACGACAACGACGTACACCAGCCACTTCCTGAACGCGCCGTTCGAGTTCGATCCGTACATCCCGGCGGACGCGACGACCTGCCCGCGCCCGAACCAGGAGTTCAGCTTCGGCAACGGGATCGTGAACGGGGCCGTGAACCCGGCTACGGCAGCGACCTACGGCCTGCCCGGCGGCTGCACCCGTGACCTCGTGCACACGTTCTACCAACGAGCCGAGTTCCGGCCCGGCAACCGGCTTGGGTGACGGCTCCGACGAGGCAACCCCGCGATCGCGGCCGGACCCGGTCTGACGATGAACGTCGGCGCCGATCAGGCGGCGGCGCGCCGGGCCTCCCCGATCTCCTCGACCACGATCGCGTGGACCCCGGCCAGCAGCGTGCCGAGGCGATCGCGCTCGACGGTCGGGATGTCGATGTCCACGAGGGCGAGAGCCGCGTCACCCTGAGATGGGCGCGGGGCGGCCGAGACCGCGAGCGACGAGCCGGTGAGGAAGGCGATGGCGTCGCGGGCGTGGATGACGGACGCGAACGCCACGGTGAGATGGGTCATGGGGGTCACCTGGGGAGCTGGGACGACGTGGTGCAGGCGTCTATCGTTGGTCCTCGCCCCTCCACCGATCCACTCCATCCGGCCCGGGCAGGGGAGCCCATCCGGCCCGCAATCGGCAGAGTTGCCAGGGCGCACCACGCCGCCTTCGCGCAGAATTGGCATGGCCGATCGTGACGGGGAAGCGTGAGGTATCCATGCTGTTTCACGCATGACGGCCGCGCTCGGAAGGGAGGGAACGATGGCCAGGACCCATACGACCCTTGATCTCGACCGCGAGCTCCTCCACGACGCGGCGGAGGCCCTGGGCACGACGCGAACGACCGAGCCGGGCCGCTCCAGAGCTGGCGCAGTAGAGCCGCGCCCAGGGGTGCCCTGGCAGCTGATCGTCGTTTCCGCCTCGCGGGTGTCACGTGGGATACGCGACGAAACTCTGGGGCAGCCGCGGTTGACGCTGACGTAGAGTAGGGGAGCCGGCCGCTGGGCCGAGTCGGGGGAGGGCACGTTGGCCCAGGAACCGCGCAACCACCGGACAGGCAGGACAGGGGACCGATGACCCCGCCGACCCTGACGCCGGCCGAGTTCGCCCGGCGGTGGCGCGGCGTGACCGCCACCGAGAAGGCCGCCTCCCAGTCGCACTTCATCGACCTGTGCCGGATGCTGGGCGAGCCCACGCCCCTCGAGGCCGATCCAACGGGCGAGCACTACGCCTTCGAGCGGCGGGTAGAGAAGGCCGGGGGAGGGGACGGCTTCGCGGACGTCTGGAAGCGCGGCTTCTTCGCCTGGGAGTACAAGGGCCCGCGCAAGGACCTCAAGGCGGCCTACGTCCAGCTGCTGGCCTACAAGGACGACCTGGGCAACCCGCCCCTGCTCATCGTCTCCGACCTCGACCGGATCGAGATCCGGACCAACTTCACCGGCCTCAGCCCGGTCCTGGCGACGATCACGCTCGCCGACCTCGCCGCGGACGATCCCTCCGCCGCCCTCCAGACGCTGCGGGACGTGTTCACCGCGCCCGAGGAGCTGCGCCCGCACCTCGTCCCGGCCCAGATCACGGAACAGGCGGCCCGCCACTTCGCGGAGATCGCCCAGAGCCTCCGCGCCCGCGGCCACGACCCTGAGCAGGTCGCCCACTTCCTGGACCGGATCCTGTTCTGCCTGTTCGCGGAGGACGCCGGCCTGCTCCCCAAGGGCATCTTCAGCCGGCTGTCAGAGGCCTCCCACGGCCGATCCGACGTGTTCACGAAGGCCCTGGGCGAGCTGTTCGCGAAGATGGCCAACGACGGCGGCCTGTTCGGCACCGAGGAGATCGACTGGTTCAACGGCGGCCTGTTCGAGTCCGCGGACGTCCTGCCGCTCACCGGCTCCGAGATCACCACGCTCCTGGAGGTCAGCCGGCTCAACTGGGCGCTCATCGAGCCCGCGATCTTCGGCACCCTGTTCGAGCGCGGCCTGGACCCCGAGCAGCGCGCCCAGCTGGGTGCCCACTACACGGACCGGGGCGCCATCTGGGGCCTCGTCGAGCCCGTGATCCTGCGCTCGCTCCGGCGCGAGTTCGTGGCCATGCAGACCCGCGTGACCGAGCTCCTCATGTCCGGCCGCAAGATCACCAAGGCCACCCCGCGCGGCCAGGACCCGAACGCCGTGTTCGAGGACTTCCTGGACCGCCTGCGACGCGTCCGCGTGCTCGACCCCGCCTGCGGCTCCGGCAACTTCCTGATCGTCAGCCTGTGGGCGCTCAAGGACCTGGAGTTCGAGGCCATCCACTGGGGCTCGCTCGTGCTCCAGCGGCCGATGCAGCTGCCGCAGATCGGCCCAGAGGCGGTCCTGGGCATCGAGATCAACGCCTACGCCGCGGAGCTCGCGCGCGTGACCATCTGGATCGGCGAGATCCAGTGGATGATCCGCCACGGCCTGGGCTACCGCCGCGACCCGATCCTGAAGTCCCTCGACCACATCGAGAACCGCGACGCGCTGCTGGACCTGTCCGATCCGGAGCACCCCCGCGAGGCCGAGTGGCCGGCGGCAGAGTTCATCGTCGGCAACCCGCCATTCCTGGGCGGCAAACTGATGCGACGCGGACTTGGCGATTACGTCGACACGCTGTTCGAAGTCTTCGATGGGCGCGTGCCGCGCGAAGCCGACTTCGTGACCTACTGGCACGAGAAGGCGCGAGCGGCGATCCAATCCAGCCGAGTCCGCCGTGCCGGCCTGCTCGCCACCCAGGGAATCCGCGGAGGTGCCAACCGGAAGGTCCTGGAGCGGATCAAGGAGACCGGCGACCTCTTCTTCGCTCGCTCCGACGATCCCTGGATCCTCTCCGGCGCCAACGTGCACATCAGCTTCATCGGCCAGGACGACGGCAGCGAAGCCGAGCGGGAGCTCGATGGCCAGCCGGCGACGTCGATCAACCCCAACCTGACGACCGGGATCGACCTCTCGAAAGCCCGCCGGCTGCCTGAGAACCTCGGCATCTCCTTCATGGGCGACACGAAGGGCGGCCCCTTCGATATCGATGCCGAGACCGCTGCCCGGCTCCTCGCCCAGCCGAACCCGGACGGTCGATCGAACGCGGACGTCGTGCGCCCTTGGGTGAACGGCCTCGACATCACCCGCCGCCCCCGGAACATGTGGATCATCGACTTCGGCGTCGACATGACTGAGGCCGAAGGCGCGCTCTATGAGGCGCCCTTCGAGTACGTGCGTCAGCACGTCAGGCCAGAGCGCATCAACAATGCGCGCGCCGCCTACGCCGATCGATGGTGGCTGCACGTCGAGGCGCGATCCGGCATGCGTGCCGCCCTGTCAGGCCTCCCCAGGTACATCGGGACTCCAAACGTCACGAAGCACCGACTCTTCGTCTGGCTGACCCCAGAGACACTGGCAGACCACCAGCTGATCGTCTTTGCCCGCCCCGACGACTACACCTTCGGCGTCCTGCACTCGCGGGTCCACGAGCTGTGGGCTCGAGCCATGGGCACCCAGCTCCGCGAGGTCGAGTCCGGCTTCCGCTACACGCCCACCACCTGCTTCGAGACCTTCCCGTTCCCGGACCCCACGGAAGAGCAGCGCGCCAGGGTGGGGGAGGCCGCCCGCCGCCTCGTCGAGCTCCGCGACGGCTGGCTCAACCCGCCCGGCCTCGCCCCCGCCGACCTCGCCAAGCGCACCCTCACCAACCTCTACAACCAGCGCCCCACCTGGCTCGCCAACGCCCACGCCACCTCGACGCCGCCGTCCTCGCCGCCTACGGCTGGCCCACCGACCTGGCCGACCCCGAGATCCTCGAGCGCCTCCTGAACCTCAATCTCGAACGCGCGGGATGACCGGATGGCATGGCCCGTCGTCTCCTACCGCCAGTCCGACGGTACGGAACCTGCGGACGAATTCATCCGAACGCAGACACCTGCCGCACAAGCCGCGATCGACAACGACATCGAACGACTTGCCATCTTCGGTCCGAGGCTCGGCTACCCGAGTACGAGTCAGGTCGACGGCGAACTGCGCGAACTCCGGCCAGATCTCGGGAACACGCACTACCGGCTGCTCTATCGCCGCACGGACAACGTATTCGTGATTCTTCACGCCTTCATCAAGCCCGGTGGCAAGATCGTCCGGGCTGAGATTGAGATCGCACACGGACGGTGGCAGGACCTCAGGGCCCGAATGGACGCGGTACCTCGTCGTCCACCGCGTGCGCTCGGTCATGATGCGCCTGGTTGACAGACGTATCAGAAGTGATATGTTCCATTGAACATGCCGCTTGGGAAGCTTTCTTGATGAGTCCTCTGACAGCCGAGCAGTCCGCAACCGAGACCACTGTTGGGCCGGAGCCGCTGAGTCCGCTCGGATCCAACCACCGGGTCGCCCGACGCCGTCGAATGGCTGACCCCGAGTACGCGGCGGCCGCAGCGGCCATTCGGCCCTTGGAAGGCCTGGCCCGCCTCGTCATCGCCTATCGGATCGAGAATGACCTTACTCAGGAACAGCTTGCCGAGCTGATGGAAACAAGCGCGTCGGCCATCAGCCGCCTCGAGAGCGGGCAGCACCAGCCGAACCTGGAGACGCTGCGAAAGTTCGCAGAGGTTTCTCGGCGACGGCTCCTCGTCGGCTTTGAGGACGAACTCGGAAACCGAGAGCTCGTCGGGGTGTAGATACATGACCCTGCTTGAACGTGAACGGGAAACCCTGACCGCGGCACCATCTCGCGATGAGTTCGTGAGGCGATTGTGCGTCCTCGTGGAGGAGGAGCTGGTGGCCGGCGCCTGGCGATGAGGTCCTGGCGGCGCTCAGGGAACTCCGGGCCCACGATCCCGATCGCGAGGATGTAGTTCTCGACATCATGGACTTCGTGGTCGGCTGGTCCAGCCCCCATGTGTGTGAAATCGCGGAGATTTGCCTTTGCGCGTCGCAGAAGGGCGCGCTACCTTTCGCACGCTTGTCACGGGATTCGCAGGTTCTGTCGCAGCGTGACGCTCGTTGGCGCTACTCGCCCCTGGAGCCGTCGACCTCAACATCCCGCAATCGGCGCACCATTCCGCGGACGCGTACCGGGTGGTCAGCCAGGCTGCGCATGTTCGGGACATCCTTCGCGGCAAGATCGTCGAACACGCGCACAGCCGTGGCGAGAGCCTGTGCCACGTCTGACCGCCGAGCGGCAGTTGGGATCACATGCAGGCGCAGCCGCTTCGTGCGGTCGGCTCCTTCCGCGACCGCAGCGCGGTAGTTGCGGCGCTCTCGCTCACCGAAGAGGTGCTCGCTGCTGTCGACCGTGATCGCCTGCCAGTCGACCAAGGGCGGCCAACCGTGCCCCGTGCGACTCGATCGCAAAGACCAACATCGTGAGGCTGGCGACCGAGTGGGCGGACTCGCGGGGACTCACCATGGCATCGTCGTCGTTGGCGGCGTGCTCAAGGGTGATCAGGGCATCGCTTGCGGCCGGGTATGGGGGACGTGATGTGCCGAGAGTATTTGACACGGGGGGTACAATTCATCGGTGCGGGATCACTTGTGGCAGCGGTCGGCCAGACCCACGAGGACGATGGGGGCCGCGGCTGTTGCCGTCGTGATCGGTCTGGCGTCATTCGGCATGGTTGTCGCGGCAAATGTGCGGACTTCCGGGCCGCCGGTCGCCGCGCCCGATGCCGCCTCCGCAACCTCAACCGTACCCCCGGCATCGGAGCCGCCCAAGCCAACAGGCGACCCCGGTGCGACGGGAGAGCGTCTGCCCGATAACGCCGATGCCCCGACGGCGCAGGAACGGACGGATGCGCTCGCCGTCTTCGTCGCCGACGCCCGCGTTATCCCGCTCATCTCAGGGCAGACGTACGAAGTGGTCGGCGTCGCCGTCGCCAAGCCCGACAAGGCCGCGGACACCGGACACCGATATATGGAGATCACGGTGGCGCTCTACGGCGCAAATCAGACGTGGCTTGGTCTCGTCGACCTGCAGAGCCGTCGGCTCACGACACTCGAGCGGAGCGCGGCGAACGCCGGACTGAGCCCATCCGAGGAGGACCGCGCGTTCTTGACAGCACAAGCGGATCCGCAGGTGGCGGGACTGATCGGCCAGCTCAACGCCGCTCGCAACACCGCCTATGGCGTACCCGATGGCGAAGGTCCGGCGGCATGCGCCCGTGAGCGATGCGCGAATGTCACGTTCAGCGTGCCAAGCGGTAACGTTCTCATCGTGGCGGTCAGCTTGAGCAGTGGCCGTGTCCTCACCATCTACCCCCGGCGGTAGCTCCCGTTCGCGGCGGCACGGTGCGGCCCTTCTTGCCGCTGCGCTGTCGGCTGTCCTGGCCACGTCGAACGCCGTTGCCAGCGTGCGACCTCCCAGCTCGCCGGCTGAGGCGGGAGAGTACCTCGCTCAGTCCAATTGGTCCCTTGCATACAGCGTTTCGAACGACGATGGGGTTGTGGTAACCGGCGCCCAGTACAAGGACTCCGTGGTCTTCGCCAAGGCGGCGATTCCCTACATCAAGGTCACGTACACCGATCCTTCTGATTATCCCGGATCGCTATTTGACCAGTTGGGTACTGGGAACGGGACCTACCAAAACGACCTCCAAAAGATCAATATCACCAATGGATTCACACTGCGTGCCAGTTTTGTCTTTGGCTCATGGCCAAACGACGGATCCTACAAGTATGGCCAACTCTACTTGTTCTGGAGTGACGGTCGTTTCCAGGAGGCTGTTGAAGTCTACGGCCCTGGCTTCGGCCCATCGGCCCATTACACCACCATGTGGCGCACTGATTTCGATATCCGAGGACCGTCTTCCGACGAGCTTGAGCAGTGGACCTCCACATGGACTTTGCGCCCGACGGAGGGTAGGTTCGTCGATGACCGCACTCATGCCCCTCTGGGTAGCGAGTGGGCCAACAACAATGAGGTATCCGGACAACATGCAACCTACTTTACTAAGCCGTACGCACCTGACTCGGCATATCTATACGGCGTACGATGGCGCTCCGGCGAGGAGGGTGGGGGCAGTAACGGCACCGTTTGGCCGAGCACATATGTGAATGGCGAGTCGATTAGTGTCGCGGATATCGTCGACTGGTATGAGGCTCACAGCTATGTGGGTGCCCCGCGGGGCAGGAGTCGGGCGACCTTCCGACCAGCAGCGGCGGCGCTAGGTGTCGCGCCGACAGGGCGTTCGCGGGCTTCGGCGGTGTCGTCTCGGAAGGATGGCGCGCCTAGACTGGCAGGCGCCGGGCGGGAGTTCAGCGCGTCTCCGGCGGCTCCCGTCGACCACTGACCGTCAGGTCAACGAGTCACTGACCCTCAGCCTACCAACGTACACGTGTCGCTGGCGCTGCGTGAATGGACATAACTCACCTTATCGGAAGTGCCAAGCAGCGCTCCCCTGACGCTCCCGGTCTCGATCCGGGCGCTTCGACGAGGTCGCTCAGGCGGGCGGGATGTCCCCCGGCGCCATGATCCTCGCAACGCGGCCCGCGCCTCGCTGCAGCCGCTCGTCAAGCGTCACGAGCGGCGAGTCCTCATGGATCGCGAGCGCGACGTACTCCGCGTCGTAGGTCTTCGCCCATCCGAGTGACTCTGCGAGCTCCCAGGCGCGCGCGTGGTGGTCGCCAGGATCGATCAGCCGGACCGGGACTGCAAGCAGGTAGTCGAGGGCCGCGCGTGCGTGCGCCCGTGGGATGACCCCGCGCCAGGCGAGTTCGTGGAGCGTCGAGGTGGATTCGGACAGGATCAGCCCGGGGGCGACGAGCTCGTGGCCTGCGAGGGTCCCCAGTGGCCCTCCCGCCAGGGCGATCTCGATCGCGACACTCGCGTCGATGACCAGGCGCATCCCTAGTGCCCGGTCCGCGATCGCCGTAGCGCCTCAACGACGTTGGGCATGGGGGCGCCCCAGAACGTTCGTGACCAGGCACCGGGAGCCGGCAGCTGCTCGGCCGAACCGAGCGCGATCTCGAGGTCGTTCTCCTCGATCACATGCTGCGTGCCGACCTTGGTTGCGGGCAGTCTTCCCTCCCGGATCCAACGGCGGACGGTTTCCGGGTTGCGACCGATCCGCCGCGCGGCTTCGGGGACGGTCAGGGTCATTCCGACGAGCCTCCAGAGGTGCTGGCGAGTGCGTTGTAGTATACGACAACGTGTCAGCATGCTCGGGCGGGCTCCCCGACCTGTTGTGTCCCCGCGCTCCTCCGGGCCAGCGCCCGCTCAGTGCCGCCGATCGCCTTGCTCCGGGCACGACAAAACGCCCGAAGGAACCTCCGGTCCGTCGTCTTTGCCGCTGATGCAAGCACCTGCGGTTCCATCGGCGATCCTTATGGCCCCTTCGGGCGAACACCATGCTACGTCGCCGCAGGCGGAGCGCACAACGGCGTTATCCACCAGATTCAGCGGTCCCACGGGAGCGGCGCCAACTTGTCCACAGGCCGTCCACGGCGGGCGGCCCTCCCCTACTCGCGGACCGGCTGTGCCACCGCGGGTGCCGGGACGGTCAGGACGCGGCGCCTTCCTCGACCAGGGTCGCGCGCCAGCGGTCAGCGGCCGCGCGCAGCTCGCCCGCCAGCGACGGGGCCATCCGGCCGCGCACGCGCACGTCCCGCTCGCCGTACTCGAGGTCCACGGTGCCGCGCTCGCGCACGCGGGCGAGCAGCTCGCCCGCGGCGTACGGGACCGCCACGTCCACGTCCTCCCACAGCGTCGCCAGGAGCGCGGCGATCTCAGCCCGCAGCGTGTCCAGCCCGAACCCGGTGACGGCGGACACGAGCACGGATCCGGCGACGGCGGGCGCCGGGCGGGAGCCGTCGGTTCCGGGGTACAGGAGGTCCGCCTTGTTGAACGCGGTCAGCCGCGGCTTGTCGCCGGCGCCGAGCTCATCGAGCACGGTCTGGACGGTCGCCCGGTGCTCCGCGTTGTGGCGATCCGCGGCGTCCACGATCTCGACCAGGACGTCGGCCCGCGTCACCTCCTCGAGCGTGGCGCGGAACGCGTCGACCAGCTGGTGGGGCAGCTTGTGGATGAAGCCCACGGTGTCGGTGACGATGGCGGTCTGGCCGTCGCCGAGCTTGACCTGGCGGGAGGTGGGATCCAGGGTGGCGAACAGCTTGTCCTCCGCCCTGGCGACCTCGGACCCGACGAGCGCGTTGAGGAGCGTGGACTTGCCGGCGTTCGTATAGCCCACGATGGCGACTGTCGGGTACAGTCGGCGGTCGCGCCCGCGGGCGGCGGTCTGGCGCTGCTGGCGAACGCTCTCGACCCGTTCCTTCATCTTCTTGATCCGCTCCCGGATCAGGCGGCGGTCCGTCTCGAGCTGGGATTCGCCCGGGCCCCGGGTCCCGATGCCGCCGCCGGTGCGCGACAGGTGCGTCCACAGGCGGGTCAGCCGCGGCAGCTGGTACTCGAGCTGCGCGAGCTCCACCTGGAGCCGCCCCTCGTGGGTCTGGGCATGGAGGGCGAAGATGTCCAGGATCAGCCGGCTGCGGTCGATGACCTTGACGTTGAGCAGGCTCTCGAGGCTCTTCTGCTGCGCCGGGCTCAGCTCATCGTCCGCCACCAGGAGGTCGAAGCCCGTCTCGGACCTCGCCTGGGCGAGCTCCTCCGCCTTGCCCTTGCCGACATACCAGTTGGGGTCGACGTGGCGGCGGTTCTGCCACTCGGCGCCGACGACGTCCGCGCCGGCGGTGGTCGCGAGGGCGGCGAGCTCGGTCAGGCTGTCCTCCGCGTTCCAGCCGGGATCATCGCCGGTGTCCACGGCGACCAGGAACGCCTTCTCGACGGGCGGTGCGAGATCGATCGACGCACGAGAGCTCATGGTGCGGCCAGCATACCGGCTCGCCGGTGCGTGACCGGCGGGGCGCCCCCGCGGTCGGGCTCGGGCTCAGTGCCCGACGACACCCAGGAACCCCGTCAGCGACCGCAGCGCAGCGGGGGCCGGGTCGGCGGTGGCGTCCATGGTCGCGAGCGACGGCTCCGCGCGGAACCACGTCCGCTGGCGTCGGGCGAAGGCGACGTTGCGCTGCGCGTCGAGCGTGATCGCCTCCGCCAGCGTGGCCTCGCCGTCCAGGTATGCCCAGCTCTCCCGGTAGCCGATCGCCGAGAACGCGGGCAGCGACGGGTCGAAGCGCTCCCGGAGCGCGCGCGCCTCCTCCACGATCCCCGCCGCGAACTGCGCGCCGGCGCGAACGAGGATCCGCCGCCGGTGCTCCGCGGGCTCGACCAGGAGCTGCAGCCCGAGCACCGGGGCCGGGTAGCCGAGGGGAGCGGGCAGCGGCCGATCCCCGCGCAGCGCCGCGATCTCCAGCGCGCGGACGACGCGACGGGGGTTGCGGGTGTCCGTCCGGGCGGCGAGGCCCGGCGCCTCCGCGAGCAGGCGTGCGGCCAGCGCCTCGACGCCGTCGCGACCGAGGTCCGCCTCCAGGCGCTCGCGGACAGCGGCGTCCGAGGGCAGGGCGTCCGTGTCGATGCCGGCGAACACCGCGCGCAGCCAGAAGCCGGTGCCTCCGGCCAGGATCCCGATCCCGCCGCGGGCGCCGAGCGCCTCCAGGGCGCGGAGCGCGAGGGACCTGAACTCGGCGACGGAGAACGGCTGGTCGGGATCGACGATGTCGAGGCCGTGGTGGACGACCCGGGCCCGTTCCTCGGGCGTCGCCTTGGCGGTGGCGATGTCCAGGCCGCGGTACACCTGCCGCGAGTCCGCCGACACGATCTCCGCCGGGATCCCGCGCGCCATCAGCCAGTCCGCCAGCGTGAGCGCGAGACCGGTCTTGCCGGTGGCGGTCGGCCCGCCGATCACGACCAGCGGCGCGATGCTCAGGCGAGGACCCCCCGGAGCGAGTACGCCCCCGCGTGCTCCACGCGGACGTCCACCAGCCGCCCCACCAGCTCCGGCGACCCGGCCACGTGGACCAGCTTGCTCGCGCGCGATCGGCCGGTGAGGTGGGCGACGCCCTCCGGCAGGTGCGCGAACGCGTCCCGGGACTCGGCCGTGCCCGGGGCGTCCTCCTCGTCGTGGTCGTGGGTCCGCGGCGCGACGACCGCGTCGAGGAGGACTTCGGTCGTGCGCCCCAGCCAGGCCCGGTTGCGCTCGAGCCCGATCCGCTCCTGGACCGCGAGCAGCTCCACCAGGCGGCGGCGCTTCTCGGCGGCCGGCACGTCATCGGCGAGGCGGGTCGCCGGCGTGCCCGGGCGTTCGCTGTAGGCCGCCGCGAACACCTGGTCGTAACGCACGGTCTCGAGCAGGCGCAGGGTGGCCTCGTACTCCGCCTCCGTCTCGCCGCAGAACCCGACGATGACGTCCGTGGACAGCGCGATGCCGGGCACCGCCTCGCGGATCCGGGCGAGGCGCTCCAGGTAGTGCTCGATCGTGTACTGGCGGCCCATCCGGCGGAGCATCGAGTCGCTGCCGGACTGGACGGGCAGGTGCAATGCCTCGCACACGGACGGACAGTCGGCCAGCGCCTCGATCAGCCGGTCCGAGAGGTCCCACGGGTGCGAGGTCACGAACCGCAGCCGCGGGATCGCGGGCGCCCCGTCGGCAGTCCGGATCGCGTCCACGGCGCGGATCAGCTCGGCCAGGTCGGGCCGGCCATCGCGATCCTGGTGACGCCCGACCGTCCGCGCCGTCCGGACGTGGCCGAACCGCGGCTCGGGGGCCAGGTCGTGGCCGTAGCTGTTGACGTTCTGGCCGAGCAGGGTGACCTCGCGATAGCCCGCCGCCGCCAGGGCGCGCGCCTCGTCCACGATCTCGTCGAACGGGCGGCTCCGCTCCGGGCCCCGGCTGTACGGCACGATGCAGTAGGTGCAGGTCTTGTCGCAGCCGTAGATGATCGGCAGCCAGGCGCTGATCGCCGACCCGCGGCTGACGGCCCCGCCGCTGATCGCGTCGGCGCGGGCCCGGACGAGGTGCGTCGCGTCCGACACCGCGGCGCCCTTGACGAGTGTCGTCGCCGCCGTCGCCGGGAGCGCGCCGACCGGCGCCTGCGCCGAGGCGAGCCCGAGCCGGTCCACGAGCTCCGGCTCCTCGTCGGGCCGCAGGAACAGGTCCACGGCCGGGAACCGCCGCGCCAGCCCCGCGCGGTTCGACTCCCGCACGGAGCAGCCGGTCATGACCACGCGCAGCCCGGGATTGGCCGCCTTCAGCCGGTTGAGGTGACCCTGCCGGCCGATGACCTTCGCCTCCGCCGCCTCTCGGATGGCGCACGTGTTGATGACCACGAGGTCCGCGCTGTCCATCGCGGCGGCTTCCGGGCAGCCGGCGGCGAGCAGGCGCCCGGCCATCTCCTCGCTGTCGCTCCTGTTCATCTGGCAGCCCAGGGTCCAGACGAAGAACGAGGGCAGCGCGCGGGGCTCCGGGCGGAACTCGGCCAGCCGCTCGTCCGCGGGCTGGAGCGGGTCGCGGCGGCCGCCGGCGCCGAGGACGGGGGGCGTGATGTCGAGCACGGGCAGGGAACGCGATGTCGTCATGGCAGCCCAGATGGTACGGCGTGGCGGGCGTCGGGCGGCGCGGAACGCCGGTCACCCGGTACCCTCACGAAATGGAGCTGCTGACCAACCCCGACACCTGGATCGCGCTGCTGACCCTCACGCTCATGGAGATCGTGCTGGGGATCGACAACGTCGTGTTCATCTCGGTGCTCGTCCAGCGCCTGCCGGTCGAGCTGCGGGACCGGACCCGGACCATCGGCCTGAGCCTCGCCATGGTGATGCGGATCCTGCTGCTGCTCACGATCTCCTGGATCATCGGGCTCACGGATCCCGTGTTCACGCTCGGCGATCAGCCGTTCTCCGTCCGGGACCTGATCCTGATGGTCGGCGGGGTGTTCCTGATCTGGAAGGCTACGACCGAGATCCACGAGGCGCTCGAAGGCGAGGCCGCGCATCCGGTCGCCAAGGGCGCCGCGGCGACGATGGGCCCGCTGCTGGTCCAGATCGTGCTCCTGGACATCGTGTTCTCCCTGGACTCCGTGCTCACCGCCGTGGGCATGGCGAACGACATCCCGGTCATGGTCACGGCCGTGATCCTCGCCGTCATCGTGATGCTGTTCGCGTCCGGGCCGATCTCGCACTTCGTCCACGAGTACCCGACCGTCAAGATGCTGGCCCTGAGCTTCCTGCTGCTGATCGGCGTGACGCTGATCGCGGACGGGCTCGGGTTCCACGTGCCCAAGGACCTGGTCTACGCGGCGATGGGCTTCTCGGTGTTCGTCGAGGCGCTGAACCTCGTGGCGAGGCGCCGGGTCGCGGGCCGGCCGGTCGAGCTGCGGCCGACGTTCGTCAAGGACGAGCCAGAGCCGCCGTCCGGCTGAGCGCCTCGCGGAGCCCGGCGACGAGGGCCTCGGGCATCACGAGTTCGGCGTGGGTGGCGGCGTACGGCCCGAGATCGCCGTGGTAGTCGCTGCCGCCGGTCTCGACGAGCCCGAGCGCCCTGGCGACTGCGCCGACCGCCCGGCGCGTCGGCTCGTCGAACGAGCGATGGTGGCTCTCGAGCCCGTTGAGTCCCTCCCCCGCGAGCTCGCGCAGGAGCGGGACCTGCCGGGGAGCCTCGGCGAAGTGGGCCAGCGACGCCAGCCCGCCGGCCGCGCGGATGGCCCGGATCGCGTCCAGCGGGCCCATGCCGGACCTCGGCACGTACCCCGGCATGCCGTTCCCGATGATCCGCGCGAACGCGTCGTCCACGCTGGCCGCGAACCCGGCGGCCATGAGCGCACGGGCAAGGGTCGGGCGCCCCAGCGCGTCGTCGCCACCGAGGTCCAGCTCCGCGACCTGGGCGTCGACCGGCAGGCCGATCTCACGCAGCCGGTCCACCGTCGCGAGGAACCGGGTCCGGCGGGCGTCGCGCTGGGCGGCGAGGGCCGCCTCGAACGCACCGTCCTCCGGGTCCACGCCGATCCCCAGCACGTGGAGCTCGCCCTCGGCGAGCCCGAGCCCCAGCCCCTGCGTGACGGCGTTGATCTCCACCGCCGGGACGAGCTCCAGGCCGGCCGGCAGCGCGGCCGCGCCCGGCGCCGTCAGCTCGCGGAAGGCGGCGAGGTTGTCGTGGTCCGCGATCGCGAACAGCCGCACGCCCGCCGCAGCCGCCTGGCGGACGAGCTCCCGCGGCTCCAGGATCCCGTCGGACCGCGTGGTGTGGGTGTGGACGTCGGCGATCGCCGTCCCCGGCGCGAACGTGGCGTCGTCGGTGGGTGGCAGCTGGCGGGCCGACACCTCAGAGCTCGACCAGCCGCTGGACGCGTTCGACCTGGAGGGCCCGGCCGGTCGCCGGGTCCACGTCCACCTGGCAGGCGTTGAGCACGACGGGGCCGTCGCCGACCTCGAAGCGCGTCGGCAGGTTGTTGAGGAACCGCGGCAGGACCGTGGCCGGGTTGAACCCGATCACGCTCCACAGGGGGCCGGTCATGCCCAGGTCGGACTGGTAGGCGGTGCCCTTGGGCAGGATCCGCTCGTCCCCCGTGACGACATGCGTGTGCGTCCCGACCACGGCCGAGACCCGCCCGTCCAGGTACAGCCCGAGCGCGTTCTTCTCCGACGTGATCTCGCAGTGGAAGTCCACGATCCTGATCGGCGGCAGCGGCTCCGAGGCCTCGTCCAGCAGCCGGTCCGCATCCGTGAACGGATTGTCGATCGGCAGCATGTAGGTCCGGCCCTGGAGATTGACGACCGCGATCTCGCTTCCGTCGAGGGCGTGGTAGGTGCCCCAGCCCCGGCCCGGGACGTCGTGGGTCCCGTAGTTGAGCGGGCGGAGGACGCGATCGCTTTCGTCGAGGAACGGGTAGATCTCGCGCTTGTCCCAGATGTGGTTGCCGGAGGTGATCACGTCCACCCCGGCGGCGTACAGCGCCTCGGCCGTGGACACCGTGAGCCCCATCCCGCCGGCCACGTTCTCCCCGTTGGCGGTCACGAAGTCGATGCGCCGCTCGTCGCGCAGGCCCGGCAGGACCTGCTCGAGGGCGATCCGGCCCGGCTTCCCGATGACGTCGCCGATCATCAGGATCCGGCATGCGCCCGCAGGCCGGGGTGCGTTGCCGTTGGGCGGATTGCCGAGCCCCGCTCGATCGCTGCGAGTCGTCACCGCTGCATGATCCCCTGCTCCGCGTAGTCGCCGGCACGCACGTTCCAGGCTCCCGGTGATATCCCGGGTGCAGCTCGACGACCTGACCAGGCTCGATGAGGCCGAGTCCGAGGCAAGAGTCTACCGCCCGCCCGACCTGGCTCGGGCAGCCAGCTGGACCACCAGCCAGGCCACGAATACCAGCAGCAGGGCGTTCCGGACCAGCAGCGCCGCGATCACGGGCGTCTCGAGGCGCCCGAGCCCCGAGTAGTCGGTCGTGTAGATCGCGGTCGACAGGGCCGTGATCGCGGTGAGCAGCCAGCCCATGCGGTGTGGGAGGAGGATCGCGAACGGCAGGAGCCAGATGACGTACTGCACGGACAGGACCTTGCTGCCCACGAGGAGCACCGCGATCGCGGCGGCCGACGCGAGGTAGAGGCTGGAGCTCGGCACGCGACCCAGCCGGGCGTAGTCACGCCGGAAGCGCAGGACGGCGACCGCGGTGACGACGCCGAACAGCGTCGCCAGCGCGATGGGCGAGGCGGCCACCAGCAGGTCTGAGCCGGGACCCGCCACCTGGACCGACCCGAACCCGTAGGCGACGTCGAGGGGCTGGTCCGTCAGCACGTGGAGCCCCAGCAGCAGTCCCGCCCCGAGGCTCTCGATCTGCAGGCCGCGGTCGCGCTGGTAGACAAGCCACTGGAGCGAGGCCGGGCCGGCCAGCACCCACGCCGCCCCCAGGATGAGGACGACGACCGAGGTGCAGCCGACCAGGAGTCGAACGAACCCGGCCCGGTCGCGCCGGGCGAGGGCATACGCACCCAGGACGGGCAGGAGGGCGATCGGGTAGAGCTTGAGCATCGTCCCCAGCCCGAGCGCGACGCCCGCGACGCCCGGGTTCCGCTCGACGACGAGGACGGCGACCAGGACGCACAGCACCGGCCAGAGGTCATAGCGAAGGGCGACGGACGCCCAGGCGAGGCCGACCAGCACTGCCCAGAGCACCAGCGTGGTGCGCGACCTGCCGGTCGTCCTGAACAGCAGCCAGCCGGCGACGACGGCCAACACCCCCTCGACGAGCGTGAATCGCCAGACGTAGCCGACGTCGTCGATCCCACCGGGCGACGGCGCCAGGAGGGGCAGGGTCATCGGAACGAGGGCGAGCGGCGGGTACTCCACGTTGAAGTCGAGGTACGGGATCGATCCCCCCAGCAGCTGCAGGCCGTACCTGTGGTAGAGGGACAGGTCGCCCGCCAGGATGAGCCTGGCCGGCTCCGGGGTCAGTCCGCTGATCAGCACCAGCAGGACCGGGGGCGCAAGCAGCAGCACGACGACCGGAGCGCGACGCGGATCGAGGCGGGCCACGAAGGAGCACACGTGCGTATCCTCGCTCGCCCCGGCCGTGCCGGGGGCTGCAACATCCGGCGCAGTTCCGAGAGTGACGCGGGGAGACCCGGCCCCCGGTTGGTTCGTGCTCAGGGCGCCCGATCAGGACGGTCCAGGACGTGTGCAGGCGCTACTTCGCGTACTCGACGGACCGCGTCTCGCGGATGACCGTCACCTTGATCTGGCCCGGGTACGTGAGGCTGTCCTCGATCTTCCTGACGATGTCGCGGGCCAGCCGGCTGGCGGACAGGTCGTCGATCTCCTCCGGCCGGACGAGGATCCGCACCTCGCGCCCGGCCTGCACGGCGAACGAGCGCTCCACCCCGGTGAAGCTGTCCGCGATCGCCTGGAGGTCCTCGAGGCGCTTGACGTAGGTCTCCATCGTCTCGCCGCGGGCGCCCGGGCGGGACGCGGAGATCGCGTCGGCCACCTGGACGATGGGCGCCTCGATGCACGCGAACTCGACCTCCTGGTGGTGCGCCGCGATGCTGTTGACCACCTTGAACGGGAGGGTGTGCTTCTGCGCGATCTGGGCGCCGATGGCGGCGTGCGGGCCCTCGACCTCGTGGTCCACGGCCTTGCCGATGTCGTGGAGCAGGCCGCCGATCTTCGCCGACTGGACGTCCGCCCCGAGCTCCGCGGCGATGATCGAGGCAAGGTGGCTGGTCTCCACGCTGTGAAGCAGCACGTTCTGGCCGTAGCTGGTCCGGTACTTGAGCCGGCCCAGGAGCTTGATCAGCTCCGGCGGGAGGCCCGGCACGCCGGCGTCGTAGGCTGCCTGCTCGCCGGCCTGGCGGATGACGAGGTCCACCTCGGCCTTGGCCTTGTTGACGACCTCCTCGATGCGACCGGGATGGATCCGGCCGTCGGCGATGAGCTTGGTCAGCGCCAGGCGCGCGATCTCGCGGCGGACGGGGTCGAAGCCTGACACCACGACGGTCTCCGGGGTGTCGTCGATGATCAGGTCCACGCCCGTGGCCTGCTCGAGAGCGCGGATGTTGCGTCCCTCGCGGCCGATGATCCGGCCCTTCATCTCGTCGCTCGGCAGGTGGACGGCAGTGACGGTGTGTTCCGCGGTATGGTCCGCGGCCACCCGCTGCATCGCCGTGACGATGATCTCGCGGGCCTTGTCCTGGGCCTCCTCGCGGGCGCGCCGCTCGATCGCGCGGGAGAGCTTGACGGCGTCATGCTCGGCCTCCTCGCGGATCGCCTCGAGGAGGATTGCCTTGGCGTCCTCGGCCGACAGGCTCGACACCTGCTCCAGCGCCACGATCCGCTCCTGGTTCAGCCGGGCCAGCGACTCGCGCTCGCGCTCGAGGTCCCGCTCCCGGTCGGTCATCTTGCGGTTCTTCTCTTCCAGCAAGTCGGCGCGCTGGTCGAGCTGCTCGTCCCGGGCGAGGAGGCGGCGCTCCAGGTTCTGGAGCTCCGCCCGCTTGGTGCGCGCTTCCTCCTCCGCCTCGCGCTGCAGGCGGAGCTTCTCGTCCTTCGCCTCGAGGATCAGGTCCTTCTGCTGGGCACGCGCCTCGGCGACGATGCGGTCGGCCTTGTCCTGGGCCGCCTTGACCGTCTGGGCCGCCCAGGAGCCCCGGGCGACGAACCCCACGGCAACGCCGACGGCAGCGGCGACCAGGGCCGCGCCTGCGACGACGAATGCGTCCATCTTCGGTTCATCCTCCCCTCCGGCCGGGCTGGTGGGCCGGAGGCGTTGTCGAATCACGATCGGGCGACGCGCGCACCGGGGTCGCTTGGGCTGTGGGATCCGGGGGGCTCGGACGCTCCCCCGGATCGCCGCCCGGTCACGCGGCTCGCCCGGCAGGCGGCCCTCGGGTCCGCCGGCCGGTAGTCCGCGTAGCCTACAACGTCCGCACCGAAACCGGCTCGCGACGCCGCCCAGGCGTTCGAGGAGCGGATTCCGGCCATCTCGCGCCTGGCCTGGCAGGCACACCGCCCGCGGGCCCGCGGCGGCACGCCGCGCCGGAGGGCCGGCCTCAGTCCTGGTCGCCGGCCTCGTCGCCGGCCATGAATCGGGCGGCGGCACGCGATGCGGTGGCGGGATCGAAGCCGTGCCGCGCGAGGAGCGCCCAGGCACGCTGGCGCCGCTGGCGCGGGTCGATGACACGCTCGAGCGCACGCGCATGCCGGGCAAGCAGCCGGTCAGCGGCGTCGCTGTCCGGGTCGGCCGCACCAGCGTCCGCCCCGTCCGGGGTACGGCGCTCGCCCAGCACCGCCTCCACGATGGCTGCCTCGACGCCCTTGACGCGCAGCTCGCGTCGCAGGGCGATCTCGCCGCGCGGCCGGGCGCGGTCCCGTGACTCGACCCAGGCCCGCGCGAACGCCTCGTCGTCCAGGTACCGGAGCCCGGTCAGCCGCTCGATGGCGGCGTCGACGAGCGGAGGGCGGTACCCGGCCGTCAGCAGTCGCCGCCGGACCTCGGCCACGGAGCGCGGGCGCGCCTCGAGGAAGCGCGCGGCCGCGTCGGTGACCTCGGCCGGGTCGTCCACGGCCGCCCGCCGCTCGCGGCGCTCGGCGAGCGAGGGCTTCCGCGGTCGCCCGGCTGCCTCCGGCATGCCCTGCCCCGCCCTACTCGGCCTCTTCGATGCCCTCGACCGGGAGCGCGACCTCGTTGATCTTGGACCGGATGCGCCGGTCGATCTCCGCCGCCGTGTCCGCGTTCCCCTTGAGGAACTCCTTGGCCGCCTCGCGGCCCTGCCCCAGCCGCGTCTCGCCGAAGGTGAACCAGGCGCCCGTCTTGGTGACGACGTCCATCGCCACGCCGACGTCCAGCAGGCCGCCCTCCCGGGAGATGCCCTCGCCGTACATCACGTCGAACTCGGCGACCCGGAACGGCGGCGACACCTTGTTCTTGACGACCTTGACCCGGACCCGGTTGCCGACCGACTCGGTGCCGTTCTTGATCGTCTCGACCCGCCGGATGTCCAGCCGGACCGTCGCGTAGAACTTGAGTGCGCGGCCACCGGGCGTGGTCTCCGGGTTGCCGAACATCACGCCGATCTTCTCGCGCAGCTGGTTGGTGAACACGAGGGCCGTGTTGGAGCGGCTCACCGCGCCCGTCAGCTTGCGCAGCGCCTGGCTCATCAGCCGGGCCTGGATGCCGACGAAGCTGTCCCCCATCTCGCCCTCGATCTCCGCCCGCGGCACGAGCGCGGCCACGGAGTCCACGATGACGCAGTCCACGCCGCCGGAGCGGATGAGGGTCTCGGTGATCTCGAGCGCCTGCTCGCCGGTGTCCGGCTGCGAGACGAGCAGCTCGTCCACGTTGACCCCGCAGGCGCGGGCGTATCCCGGGTCGAGCGCGTGCTCCACGTCGATGAACGCAGCGATGCCGCCACGCCGCTGGGCCTCGGCGATCACGTGCTGGGCGAGGGTCGTCTTGCCAGAGGACTCCGGGCCGAAGATCTCGGTGATCCGGCCGCGGGGGATGCCCCCGACACCGATGGCGAGGTCGAGGGCGATGGACCCGGTGGGGATCGAATCGACAGCCTGCCGTTCCTTGGAGCCCAGTTTCATGATCGAGCCGCGCCCGAACTGCTTCTCGATCGCGAGGATCGCGGCGTCGACCGCGCGCCCGCGCTCCGCGAGCGCCTTCTCGCCGTTCCGAGCTTCCATGTCTCTGCCCGTGACCGTCATCCTGTCCTCGCTCCTGGCGGCCTTCGCCGACCCGACGGAGCGGGACCCGGTCCCCGCCCGCCCGGCGCGTCAGCCCTCGCCGGACTCCTGCTCATCCCACCGGGGCTTGCGTTGCTTCCTGATGACCTCCACCTGCTGCGGAGGCTCCGACAGCGGCGCGAGGTGCGGCTGGGCGGCCTTGTCCTTGGGCTTCTTCTTGACTTCCTTGGTGGGGCGATCCCGTGATCCCATTTCGCGCCTCCACGCACGAGTGACGATACCGACGCGGACTTCACGCGGGCTTTGCCGTCACTTCACCGCGACTCATCCGGACCGCTCGCTCCCGCAGGTCCGGCAGCTCGACGGGGAAGGTCCCGGCGCGCAATGCAAAGCGGATTCTGGCCATGAAGTCTAGGGTGAAGGTCAGGTTGTGACAAGTCGCGAGCCGGTACGCGAGCAGCTCCCGCGCGCGGAACAGGTGGCTCAGATAGGCCCGCGAGAACCGGGTGCACAGCGGGCACGGGCAGTCCTCCTGGACGGGTCGTGGATCGTCCCGGAAGCGCTCGTTGCGGAGGTTGAACCGACCACCGGGGACCCACAGCTGGCCGTTGCGCGCCACCCGCGCGGGAAGCACCGAATCGAACAGGTCCACCCCCCGGTGCACCGCGTCCAGGAGATCGGCCGGGGAGCCGAGGCCCATCAGGTAGCGCGGCCGCGGGTCACCGTCCAGCAGCGGGATCGTCAGGTCGAGCGTCGCGTTCCGCTCGTCCGCAGTCTCGTCCCCGGCCAGGCCCCCGATGTTGATGCCGTCGAACGGCAGGCCCGCGATGAACGCCGCCGACTCCGCGCGGAGCTCGGGGTCCAGCCCGCCCTGGACGATCCCGAACAGCGCCTGGTCCGTGCGGGTGTGGGCTCGCAGGGAGCGCTCCGCCCAGCGGTGCGTCCGGCGCATCGCGTCCAGCACGACATCCCGCGGCGAGCTGGGGAACACCGGCTGGTCGAACGCGACGGCCACGTCGGGCCCCAGCGCCTCCTGGACGGCGATCGAGTGCTCGGGGGTGAACCGGTGGATCGACCCGTCGAGGTGGCTCTTGAACGTCACGCCGTCCTCGTCCACGACCCGCAGGTCCCCGAGCGAGACGACCTGGTAGCCACCCGAATCCGTGAGGATCGGATGATCCCAGCCCATGAACCGGTTGAGGCCGCCGAGGCGCTCGATGCGCTCGTGGCCGGGGCGCAGGTAGAGGTGGTAGGTGTTGGCGAGGATGATCGTGGCGCCGGCCGCCTCGACGTCCAGGGGGTCCAGCGCCTTGATCGTGGCGTTGGTGCCGACCGGCATGAACTGGGGGGTCTCCACCACGCCGTGCGGCAGTGTCAGGCGGCCGAGGCGGGCGCGCGTCGACCCGTCCGCGGGCGGCGGGACGAGGACATCGAAGCGGGCGGCGGTGCCGGGCACGTCAGCGGGTCGGCACGTCGTCCCAGAGCGCCGGCATGTCCGGCTCCGAGCGTCGCGGTACGGGGATCTCGTAGCCGAGCGAGGCGAGGTGGGCGCGCGCGGCCTCGGTGGCGATCCGCCCCTGCGGGGTGCGGTCCAGGAAGCCCAGCCGGAGCAGGAACGGCTCGTAGACGTCCTCGATGCTGTCGGGTTCCTCGGCCAGGACGGCCGCCAGCGCCTGGACCCCGACCGGTCCCGACTGGAACTTCTGGACGATCGCGGCGAGGAGCTTGCGGTCCGTCGTGTCCAGCCCGAGGTCGTCGATGTCCAGCACCGACATCGCCTCCGCGACGGCCTGGACGTGGACGCGTCCGTCACCGTGGACCTCGGCATGGTCACGGACCCGGCGCAGCAGCCGGTTCACGATCCGCGGCGTGCCGCGTCCGCGCTTCGCGATCAGCCGCGCGGCGTCTCCGTCGATCTCGACGCCGAGGATCCCGGCCGACCGGCGCACGATCGCGGCCAGGTCCTCCTCGCCGTAGAAGTCCAGCCGGTACGTCATCCCGAACCGGTCCCGGAGAGGGCCGCTGATGCGCCCGGCGCGGGTCGTCGCGCCGACCACCGTGAACGGCTTGAGGCGACAGGCGCAGGCTGCGCGCGCTGGGTCCCTTGCCGATCATGACGTCCAGCGCGAAGTCCTCCATCGCCGGGTAGAGGATCTCCTCCACGGCGCGATTGAGCCGGTGGATCTCGTCGATGAACAGGACATCCCGCTCGTCGAGGGCTGTCAGGATGGCGGCGAGATCCCCCGCCCGCTCGACCGCGGGGCCGCTGGTGTACCGGACGTTGACGCCCAGCTCCCGGGCGATGATCGTGGCCAGCGTCGTCTTGCCCAGGCCGGGCGGGCCGTACAGCAGGACGTGGTCCGCCGCCTCCCCCCTGCCCTTCGCCGCCCGGAGCAGCACATCCAGGCTCGCCTTCACCTCCCGCTGGCCGATGTACTCGTCCAGGGTGCGGGGGCGCAGGGAACCCTCCACGACCAGCTCACCGAGGTCGCCGGCACCGGCCGCGAGGAGGCTGAGGGCGTCGTCCGTCATCGCGCGGAGTCTAGCAGGTTCGTGGGCGATTGGTACAGATGTTCGACTCACGCGCCGGCCTGGGACGGTGCCATCATGGCGCCATGACCGAGACCTTCACCATCGACCACATGCTCCGACTCCCCCGCCTCTCGTCGCTCCGGCTGAGCCCCGACGGCCGACGCCTCGTCGTCGCCGTGGACGGCGTCGCCCCCGACGGCATGAAGATGACGACCGCGCTGTGGCAGGTCGACCCGTCCGACCGGGCGCCCGCGCGGCGGCTGACCCGCTCGGTGGCCGGCGAGGGGGCCGAGGTGGCCTTCCTGCCGGACGGCTCGCTGCTGTTCACCTCGGCTCGGCCGGACCCGGACGCCAAGCCGGACCCGGAGAGCAGGATCGACGCCCTGTGGCTGCTGCCGCCCGACGGTGGCGAGGCGCGGCTCCTCGTGGCACCCGAGGGCGGCGCGTGCGGGATCGCCGCCGCCCGTCGGACCGCCGCGATCGTGTTCGGCGCCAACGTCCATCGCGGCGCCTCCGACTTCGCGGCCGACGCGTCGCGGGCGAAGGCCCGCAAGGACGCCGGCGTCGGTGCGCTCCTGTTCGAGGACTACCCGATCCGCCACTGGGACCACTACCTGGGGCCGCGCGTCCGGCGCCTGTACGCGGGCCGGATCCCCGACCTCGACGGCCGCCTCGACGACGCCCGCGACCTGGAGCCCGAGGTGAGCGGGTTCACGTTCGAGGAGTCGGGCGCGGACATCGCCCCCGACGGGACGTGGGTGGTCGCCACGCGCCGCCGCCCCGGCATCGTGCCCGAGACGTGGGACGACCTGGTCGTGTACGACGTGGCCACCGGGGCCGCCCGGCAGCTGACGCACGGCGACGCCGCGTACCACGATCCGGCCATCTCGCCCGACGGCCGCCACGTCGCCGCCGTCCGCTACTCGTACGCGACCCCAGAGCATGCCGAGACGGCGACGCTGGTGCTCATCGACCCGGACAGCGGCGAGCAGCGAACGCTGGCGGCCGAGGTCGACCGGCGCCCGGAGCATCCCACCTGGGGCCCGGACGCGTCCGCGCTCTACTTCGGGGCCGACGACGAAGGCCTTCGGTCGGCCTACCGGGTCGACCTGCCCGCGGGCACGGTGACGCGGCTGACGGCCGACGGCGCCGTCACGGACCTGTGCCCGTCGCCCGACGGCTCCACCGTGTTCGCGCTGCAGTCCTCGATCGCGTCGCCGCCCCGCGTCGTCCGGTTCCATGCCCGCACCCCGGACCAGGTCCCCGTCGCGCTCGCGAACGGCATCGACGAGCACGGGATCGCGGCGCCGGGCATCGTCGAGCGCCTGTCGGCCACGGCCGCCGACGGGACGCCGATCGGGGCCTGGCTGGTCCGGCCGGCCGGTGCCTCGGCGGAAGCGCCCGCGCCGCTCGTCGTGTTCGTCCACGGCGGGCCGCTCAACTCGTGGAACTCGTGGCACTGGCGCTGGAACCCGCACATCCTGGTCGACCGGGGCTTCGCCGTCCTGCTGCCAGACCCCGCCCTGTCGACCGGGTACGGGCAGGCGATGCTCGACCGCGGCTGGGGACAGTGGGGCGGCACGCCGTACACGGACATCCTGGCCAGCCTCGACGAGGCACTCCTCCGGTCGGACATCGACCGCGATCGCGTGGCCCTCATGGGCGGCTCGTACGGCGGATACATGGCCAACTGGGTCGCCGGCCAGACAGACCGCTTCCGATGCATCGTGACGCATGCCTCGCTGTGGGACCTGGTCGGGTTCCACGGCACGACCGACCACGGGCCCGCATGGGAGCACGAGATGGGCGATCCGTACGCGGACCCCTCCATCTACCTGCGCAACTCGCCCCGCGAGCACCTGGCCGCCATGGCCGCCGCGAAGACGCCGATGCTGGTGATCCACGGGGAGCGCGACCACCGGGTGCCGATCTCCGAGGCGCTGACCCTGTGGACCGACATGCACCGGCTCGGGGTGCCGGGCCGATTCCTGTACTTCCCCGACGAGAACCACTGGGTGCTCAAGCCCCAGAACGCCCGGATCTGGTACGCGCACGGTGCTGTCGTTCCTCGACGAGCACCTCCGTGGGCTCCCGTTCCAGCGCGACGCCCTGCTCGGCGGCTGAGCCCCGCCCCGCGAAGGTCTAGTCGATCAGCGTCGCGGCGGGACCCGCGGCCGCAAGCCGCTCCAGGGCCGGCAGCACGTCGCCGGGCCCGGGCATCGCCTCGATCTCGGCCCGCACCCGGGCGGCGGCGTCCCGGTAGCCCGGATTCGACAGGACCGCGCGGACGGCCAGCTCGACGTCGTCCGCGTGCTGCGCCCCGGGCGGCAGGGCGATGCCGACCCCGGCGGCCTCACAGCGATCGGCGTTCTCGGGCTGGTCGGCCTGGCTGGGCAGCAGCACCAGGGGCAGGCCGTCGGCGAGCGCGGCCAGCATGGTCCCGGACCCGCCGTGGAACACGAGCACGTCGCACGTCGGGAGCAGGCGCGACATCGGCAGGTACCGCTCCACGTGGACACCGGCGGGCCGCGGCCCGAGCTCGGCCGGATCGAGACCGGGTCCGACCGTCGCGACGACCCCGGCATCGAGCCGCGCCAGCCCATCGAGGATCGAGGCCATCGCCTCGAGCCGGCCGGGCAGGATCGTCCCCAGGGTCACCGCGACACGCGCGCGCCCGGCGCGTGGGGCGTCGAGCCACGCGGGCATCTCCGCGCCCACCCCGTCGAGCGCGATCGGCCGGACCGGGATCGTGGCCGCCGGCATCGGGTCGTCGGGGTTGAAGAGCGCCCGCGGCCGGGTGGTGAGGTATCCGTGGCGGTGCCATCCGACGAGCGCGGGGTCCGCGGGCAGGCCCAGGCTGCTCCGGAGGCGGTTGAGGGGCTCCGCGGACAGGCGCACCCCGGCTCCGCGCCACGCCGTGGCCTGCAGCGAGACGTGCGGGACGCCGAGTCGCTCGGCGGCGATCCACGTGCCCTGCTCGCTGTCGTCGTGGACCACGAGGTCGGGGCGCCACTCGCGCGCGAGGTCCAGCAGGGCACCCGCCAGCGCTCCCGCGATGACCCCGCCGAACGCGTGGGCCCACGTGGCGGCCGCAAGGCGCCGACCGGACAGGCCCTGGCGTTCCGGGACGCGGGCGAAGACCGAGGGCAGATCGGGCGGACCGCCGACCACGTGCCGCAGCCCGGCACCCTCGACGATCCCGGCGACGCTCTGTCCGCCCAGCACCACGACCTCGTGGCCGGCGTCGCGGGCGGTCAGGGCGAGCGGGAGCAGCGGCAGGACGTGGCCGAGCGCCGGGTTGGCGGAGAACAGGATTCGCATGCGGGGATCCTACGGTCGGACGGGGGGTCGGCGGGGGTCAGTCGCGGAGCAGCGTCCGCAGCGCCGCCTTGACGCGCTCCTCGAGTCCCGCGCCGACGGTCGCGTCCGTGACCGCCAGCCGTGACGCCTCGCGCGCCTCGCCCAGAGAGTAGCCCAGCGCCTGGAGCGCCGCCACGACCTCGCTCTCGGACGCGCTGGCGAAGGCGGCCGACGAGCCGGCGGCAACGCCCGCGGCGGACACCTTCTCCTTGAGCTCGAAGATGATCCGCTCAGCCAGCTTCCTGCCGATGCCCGGGATCGAGACCAGCACCGCCTGGTCCTGCTGGAGGATCGCGAGCTGGAGGTCGGCCGTCGGGCGGGACCCCACGATCGCCATCGCGACCTTGGGGCCGACGCCGGTCACGGTCAGCAGCAGGTTGAAGAAGCCCAGCTCCTCGGACGTCCGGAAGCCGAACAGCGCCTGCTGGTCCTCCCGGACCAGGTGGTACGTGTGGAGCTTGAGACGCCCTCCGGCGGGCGCCACGGCCAGCACGGCCGGTGAGACATGGACCCGGTATCCGATGCCTCCGACCTCGATGACCAGCGAGTCGGCGGCGATGGCGCCGACGACGCCCTCGACCGAGGCGATCATGCTCGTCGGTCCGCGGTCAGGGCTTCGGGCGTCCGGCCGCGGCACGGGCGGGCCGAGCCGCGGTCCGTGCCTCGCGCGACAGCGCCTCGCGGACCGAGCGCTCGTACGGGGTTTCGCCCCGGACGATCGGGGCGACGGCAGAGCGGTCCAGGATGGAGGCCTTGCCGGCACCCGTGCGCGTGTTGACGTCGGTGCGCTCCGCGTTCGCGATGCAGATCGCCGTGGCGAGCGCGTCGGCGGTGTCGTCGGGCGTGGGCGCCTCCGGCAGCTGGAGGATCACCGCGACCATCCGGCCGACCTGCTCCTTGTCCGCGTTTCCATAGCCCGTGACCGCGACCTTGACCTCGTTCGGCGTCGCCTCGCGCACGGGGATGCCGGCCTGGGCAGCGGCCAGCAGCACGACGCCCCGGGCCTGGCCCACCGCGAACGCGGTCTGCGCATTGTTCGAGAAGAACAGCCGCTCGACGGCGACGAGGTCCGGGTGATAGGTGCCGATGAGCTCGGCGACGTGCGCGTGGATCGCGTTCAGCCGGTCCGGCAGCGGCGAGTCCGCGCTGGTGGTCACGCACCCGTAGTCCACGGCGCGCAACCGGCCGCCGGTGCGTTCGATGACGCCATAGCCGAGGGCGGCGGTCCCGGGGTCGATCCCCAGGATGATCACCCGGCGACCTCGGCCAGCAGCTCCTCGGGGATGTCCACGTTCGCGGTCACCCGCTGGACGTCCTCGAGGTCCTCGAGCAGCTCGACCAGCCGCATGGCCTTGCGAACGTGCGCCTCGTCCAGGCTGACGGTCTGCCGGGCGATCATCGCGGACTCCGCGCCCTCGACGTTCACGCCGGAGCCCTCGAGCGCCTTGCGGACGGCCTCGAGGTCCCCGGGCTCGGTGTAGATCTCGATGGGATCGGCCTCGGCGTCCACGTCCACGGCGCCGGCATCGATCGCGGCGAGCGCGACCTCGTCCGCGTCCGCGCCCTGGCGCGGGACGGTGATCAGGCCGCGCGGCTCGAACTGCCAGGCGACGGCGCCGCTGCCGGCCAGCTGGCCGCCCGTCTTGGCGAAGATGGAGCGGACCTCCGCGGCGGTCCGGTTCCGGTTGTCGGTCGCGGCCTCCACGAGGACGGCCACGCCGCCGGGCCCGTACCCCTCGTAGACGATCTCCTCGTACTGGACGTCGTCCCCGCCACCGGTGGCCTTCTCGATCGCCCGCTTGATGTTCTCGGCCGGCATGTTGATCGAGCGAGCCTTCTCGACGGCCAGCCGCAGGCGGTAGTTCGCGTCCGGGTCACCGCCGCCGGCGCGTGCGGCCACCGCGACCTCGCGCGCGACCTTCGTGAACATGGCGCTGCGCCTGGAGTCGTTGACGCCCTTCTGGCGCTTGATCGTGGACCACTTGGAATGTCCGGACATCGGCCGCGAGTATACCGACTATCATCGGTTCGTCGGGGTTCCCGTCCCGGCGCCCGCGCGCCACCGTCCGTCGTCCCGAACCCCGCGCATCGCAAGCCTGCGCATCCTGCGCCCACCGTCCCGTCGCGGCAGGGCATCCGGCCCGGCCGCCGAATCAACCGAGAGGAACCGCGCGCGATGACGTTGAAGAGCCACGATCTCGCCCACATCCGCACCGTCGTGCTGGCCGGCCACGCCGGCGGCGGCAAGACGACGCTGGCGGAGCAGGTCCTGTTTCGAGCCGGGTCGATCCCGCGGCTGGGCAGGGTGGACGACGGGACGGCCCACCTGGATTACGAGCCCGAGGAGCAGAAGCGGCACCAGACGCTGAGCCTGGCGGTCGGCACCTTCGACCATGGCGACCACGAGATCACGGTCGTGGATACGCCCGGTTACCCGGATTTCGTGGCCGAGATGGTCCAGGGGTTCCATGCCGCGGACGCCGCGCTGTTCGTGATGGACGCCTCGGGCGGCGTCGAGGCCGGGCTGGAATCGGCGGTCAGGCTGGGTCGTGCGACGGACACCGCGGCCTGCTTCGTGCTCAACAAGTGTGACCGCGAGAATGCGGACCCGGTCCGGGCCCTGGACGAGCTGCGCGCCAGTTTCGGCACCAAGGTCGCGCCCCTCCACCTCCCGATCGGGGCTGCCGAGACGTTCGCCGGCTACGTGGACCTGGTCCACCGCAAGGCATGGCGGTTCGAGGGCGGCACGGAGGTCGAGATCGCGGTCCCGGCCGACATGGCCGACGAGATCGCCCGGCGCCGCGACCAGCTGCTGGAGGCCGCCGCCGAAGCCGACGACGCCGTGTTCGAGAAGTACCTCAACGAGGAGGAGATCTCGGACGCGGAGCTTGACGCGTGCCTCCACAAGGGCGTTCGCGAGGCGCTGCTCGCGCCCGTGCTCGTCGCCTCGGCGACGAAGGGCATCGGCCTCAACGCCCTCCTCGACGCGATCGTGCGGTACCTGCCGTCACCCGAGGAGGAGGGCCCCTACGCCGCGACGGATCGGACGGGCAGGAGCGTCGAGGTGCCGGCGGACGCCAACGGCACGCTGCTGGTCCGGGTGTTCAAGACGGCCGCGGACCCGTTCGTCGGGCGGCTGACCTACCTTCGGGTGCTGTCCGGCACCCTCAGGAGCCAGGCCGCCGTCTACAACGCCACCAGGGGCGAGGACGAGCGGATCGGCCAGCTGCTGGTCCTGCACGGCAAGGAGCAGGAGGCGGTCGGCGAGCTCCGGGCCGGCGAGATCGGCGCGGTCGCGAAGCTCGGGGTCACGGAGACCGGCGACACCCTGTGCGGCCGCGACAACCCGCTCACGCTGGACCCGATGACCTTCCCGGAGCCGACGCTCCAGGTGGCGATCGAGCCGCTGTCCAAGGGCGACCTGGACAAGATGGGCCCGGCGCTCCAGCGGATGCTCGAGGAGGAGCCGACGGCGCGCGTCGAGCGCAGCGACACCGGCGAGCAGGTCCTGCGGGCGATCGGCGAGGCGCAGATCGCGGTGATCATCGAGCGCCTCAAGCGCAAGTTCGGGGCCGCGATCGTGACCCGTACCCCCACGGTCCCCTACCGGGAGACGATCCGGGGCAGGACGCAGGTCCACGGGCGGTACAAGAAGCAGACCGGCGGCCACGGGATGTTCGGCGACGTGTGGATCGAGCTCGAGCCGAACCCGGGCGGCGGTGTCGACTTCGCGGAGAAGGTCGTCGGCGGATCGGTTCCCAGGGGCTTCTTCCCGGGCGTCGAGAAGGGGATCCGCGAGACGGCCGCCGAGGGCGTGTTCGCCGGCTACCCGCTCATCGACTTCAAGGCGACGCTCTACGACGGGTCGTTCCACCCGGTGGACTCCAACGAGCTGTCGTTCAAGATCGCGGCCTCGATGGCGCTCAAGGACGGCGTCCTGCAGGCGAAGCCCGTGCTCCTGGAGCCGATCATGGCCGTGGAGGTCCGGGTGCCGGAGCAGTACATGGGCGAGGTCAACCGCGACCTCAACGGGCGCCGCGGGCGCCTCCTGGGCCTGGACTCCACGGACGGCATGCAGCTGATCTCGGCGCACGTCCCGCAGGCCGAGCTGTTCTCGTATGCCACGGAGCTCCGCTCCCTCACCGGCGGCCGGGGCACGTTCAGCGCCACGCTGGACCATTACGAGGACGTGCCGGCGCACCTGGCCGAGAAAATCGTGGACGCCCATCGGAAGGAGCATGGCGAGGGGCACTGAAGGCCGCCTCGGCGCGGGTTCCGCGTGCTGCGGCCCCCGACCGCGTGCGCGGCACGTTCGGATGCGCGGCACGTGCGGGTTCGCGGCACGCGGTGGCGATGCGCGGTGGCGATGCGCAGGTGATCCACAGGTGGATGGGCTCACGCTCGGGGCCGCACCGTGATCCACGTGTGGATGAAGACGACGACCTCCCCGCACGGTTCGGTGCGTATTTCGCTGAATTGGCCATGCCAGTCCGCGCGAAATGGCCACCCTGGATCGGGGTTTTGGCCACCCCCTCGGAGGCCGCGTCAGCGGCCGACGCGGGGCGTCCTCTTCATCCCCTGATCCTCACCTCCTCCCGATGCGTTGCAGGCCCGATGGCCGGGTAGTGTGACACGGCGCGGGTGGCGCGCAGGGAGCGCCGAGGGTTCATGCCCGGGTCTCGGTCCGGCGCAGCGATGCGCCCGACAGCTCGATCCGGTGGGCACCCGCGAGCAGGCGGTCGCAGATGGCGTCGGCGACCGTCGGCTCGCCCAGCCCCTCGTGCCACAGCGCGACCGGGAGCTGGCTGGTGACGATGGTGCTGCGCAGCCCGGCCCGGTCCTCGATCACCTCCAGCAGGTCGGCGGCCTGGGCGTCGGTGAGGGGTTGCAGCGCGAAGTCGTCGAGCACGAGGACCTCGATCCGGGCCCAGGCGGCAAGCAGGCGGGCGAGCCGCCCGTCGGCCCGCGCGGTCGCGATCTCGGCGAGCAGGCGCGGCACCCGGGCGTAAAGAGCGGTATGCCCGGCGCGGATGGCAGCCGCGGCCAGGGCGCAGGCGAGATACGTCTTGCCGACGCCCGTGGGTCCGGTGAGCAGCACCTGCTGGTGGGCCGTCACCCAGCGCGCCTGCGCGAGCTCGAGGACGACCGATCGGTCGAGCCCCCGGGGGGCCCGGAAGTCGATGTCCTCCACGGACGCCGCGACGCGCAGCCTGGCGGCGCGCAGGTAGCGCTCCAGCCGCCGGTTCTCGCGCTCGGTCGCCTCCCGGTCGACGAGCAGCCCGAGGCGGTCCTCGAAGGGCAGCTCGGCATAGGCCGGGCTCTCGCGCTGTTCGGCGAGGGCTCTCGCCATGCCGCCGAGGTTGAGCGTGATGAGCTTGTCGAAGGTGGGACCCGTGAGCATGGGATGCGTTCTCCTTGCTTGGCTTGGGGTGGGGCCAGTTCTGGCGATCACTCGTACGCGGCGGGACCGCGGACGTTGGCGTGGGTGCGGGTCGCCCGCACGGGCGGCGGCTCGGGCAGGGGCGCCCGATCGAGACTTCCCTTGAGGATCGAGTCGACGCTGCGGTAGCTGAGGGCGCCCACGGTGAGGGCCCGCTCGCAGGCGGCCTCCAACCGCGCCTCCCCGTAGCGGCGGCCGAGCCGGAAGATGCCGAGGCAGCTGCGGAAGCCCTGCTCGGGGTGGGGACGGCTGTGGAGGATGGCCGACACGAGGGCGCCCGTGGCGGGCCCGGTCTGCTCGCCCCAGGCGACGAGGCGCGAGGGCGTCCACTCGAGGTACCGGCGGTGGGACTCGGGCATGTGCGCCGAGGTGGTCGTGTGCCGGCCGACCGCGCTGCTGCGCGGATGGCTCGCGACCCGCCGGCCGCGGACGAACACCTCGATCGTGCGGGCGCTCGCGCGCACGTCGGCCCGCTCGCCGACGAACTGGTAGGGGACGCTGTAGTAGTGGCGCTCCCACTCCACGTGGTAGTCGATGGAGACCTTCGCCTGCTTCCAGGTCGCGTACTCGTAGGGCACGGGCGGCAGCGGCCGCAGGGCAGGCTTGTCGAGCTCCGCGAACAGGCTCGCCCGGGATCCTGCGAGCTTCTTGAAGGGCCGGGCATTGAGCCAGGCGACCCGCTCGCGGATCGCGGCATTCGCCTCGCCGATGGAAAAGAACGTCCGGTTGCGGAGGGCCGCGGCAATCCAGCGTTCGGCGACGAGAACGCCGGATTCCACTTTCGCCTTGTCCCTTGGCTTCTTCGGCCGAGCCGGCAGGATGGCACACCCGTAATGGGCGGCGAGCTCGGCGTACGAGGCGTTGAGGATCGGCTCGTAGCGGTGAGGCTTGATCACCCCGGCCTTCAGGTTGTCGGGGACCAGGATGGCCGGGGATCCGCCCATGAATTCGAAGGCCCGGACGTGCGCCGCGGTCCACCAGAGCTCGGCCTGGGAAGGCAGCGCCTCGGCGTACGTGTAGTTCGACGCTCCGAGGACGGCCACGAACAGCTGGGCCTGCGTGATCTCGCCGGTGAGGGGGTCGGTGATCGGGATGGTCTGCCCGGCGAAGTCGAGGAACAGCTTCTCGCCGGCGCGGTGGTCCTGCCGGAGGACGACGTCGAGCCGTCCGGCATACGCCCGGTACCGCTCGGTGAACCAGGTGTACCCGAAGCCGTCGGGGCAGCTCGCCCGGTACTCGGTCCACAGCAGCTGGAGGGTGACGCTCTTGCGGCGGAGCTCGCGATGGACGACCGTCCAGTCCGGGACGGGGCGTGGATCGGCCGAGGGTGCGGGAGCCGCCCGGCCGAAGAGGCGCTCCTCGAGGGCGCGGTCGTCAAGCTCGGGCGGCAGCGGCCAGCCGAGGCCGACGTCGATCGCTTTGACGACGTAGCGGCGCACGGTCGAGCGGGGCAGGCCGGTCGCGATGCCGGCCTGGCGCGGGCTCAGGCCCTCGGCGAGGCAAAGCCGCAGGGCTTCTCTGATCTTGCGCATGGCAGCACGGGGACGGGGCACCGGCATCTCTCCTGGGGCGGTGTGAACGCATTCCAGGTGAGCGTGCCGGGTCCGGGGCGCCTCATGCCGGCGCTGCTGTCGAGGACCTCACGAGGGGGTGGCCATTACCCGTGAAACAGGGTGGCCATTTCCGGCGAAACGGGGTGTCCAATTCGCGCGAAACAGGGTGGCCAAAACCCGTGAAATC
>CAVPEU010000026.1:0-255122 GCA_963703575.1 uncultured Chloroflexia bacterium | reverse complement strand
GAAGCCGTATTCCGCCCCGACTGCCCCATCGAGCTCCGGGACGTTGACATAGATGCCGAGAACCTTGAGACCCGCCACGCCGACCATCTGGATGGACTCGATGACGATCTCGCCAGTCGATTGGTTGGGCGGAAGAACGGTGCCCCACGTCAACACTTCCCCGCTTGCGAGCGGAACCCGAGCCGCGAACGCGTCTGCCTGCGCAAGCGGCCCGCCCGTGAGCGATCGCGAGAACACGCCGAGCAGCCAGAGCGCAGCCAACAGAACGGCTGCGAGCCCCCCGGCCATCATCACGATGGCCGGGGGCGTTTCGCCAACGTCACGGAGCCTTGGCCACCAATCGCTGCGCGGACCCTGGATAGGTGTCTGTCCCACACAGCCTGCCGGCCGACTAACGAATACGTGAGCTTCGTGCTGGCGTTGAAGCCCGTCTTCGCGGATAGGTCGATACCGATCACGCCGCTGAGCTTCACGCCAGTTGAGAACGTGTATGCGCTACCTGAGTCGCGGCTGGTTGAGCTGCCCGAAGGATAGGGAAGGCAGTAGGTCGCTGACGGCGCGCTCGCGGCAACAAGGACTTGGCCACCTTGGTATTCGTACGCCTTCGCTTGATATGACGCCCAATATGCGCCTCGGTCCCAGCACTCGGTCTTGAAGTCCTTCCAACCGAAGTAGGTGCGCATCTGCTCCGAATCGTTTGGAACTGAGTCGGGAAGTTCTCTGTCGACGTCGACGATGTTGACATCGTTCCACTCTGGGACCAAGTTCCAAGCGTGCCCGAGACGGAGTACCCGACGCCGACGGTGGAGCTGCTCGATCCGGACGTGTATGTCAGGTTTGCCGTGGCAACCGGCCCGGTGAAGACCTCGCCCACGATCGTTTGGCGGAGGTCCCATGTCGCAACGTTCGTGACCACGCAGAACTTGTCGGTGGGCGGTGGCGGGGCAGCGGGATCGTCGCCGATCGGCGGTCCATCATCCAGGGCGACGTCCAGAATGAGGGCTGACTCAGAGGCGGCGGTTGCTCGCTCGGTCGCGAGCCAGGTGGTTCGGCCACCATCGGTTGCAAGGCGACGTGGGAACGAGAAGACGGCCACGCCTGTCGGACCGTCAGCTACGAGGTCGAAGTTGACGATGCCATCCCCCTCCATGAACTCAGCCAGCGGCACGCTAGGATCGATCCGCATCTCGAACGCACCATCAGCGCCCGCAGCGGACTTCGCGACGGGCACTGTCTTGATCACATCACCCGTCTTGATGTTCGAGAGAATTCTCTTCCGCGGCCACGCAACGAGACTGATCCGCCCTCGCGACGGCTCGCCGGCCGCAGTCATGAGGGTCCCGCTCCACGACGACCGGCCCATCAAGGTCCTGGTCTGCGCGGATTTCGGGCAGCCACGATGACAGGTCGTAAGCTGCAACCGGAGATCCTGCCGTTGGCGCGGACGCTACGAGCAGGATGGTCCCGGCGGACGCCATCGCCATACGCCACCACTTCACGGAACATTCCTCCTCGCCCGTATTCACAACGCCGCCTCTGGCGTCGGCGGGCCTGTACTGGTTGCCACCTGAGCGGTGGCAGCTGGGACGGCCAACTCTCTGGGGTGCCTCTGGCGGAGGCACTTACCAGCCGACTTCGACGTCAGGCGCGCTCCGAGTACCCTCGCTTGCCACCCGATCCGCCGCGCCTCTACATATGTTGCGGGTGTCGAAGATGGCTCTGCCCTGGCGGAAAGGGTGGGTGGCTCGATGGAGCGTCAGGGGCGAGATGTTCACCACGCAGTTCCCCTGCCCAGACCGGACGCCGGTCGTCGCCGCGCCGCGTCCGGTGTGACGTGAGCGCCCTATGCCTTAGCGTGCGGCCGCGCGACGACCGCCGCAATGGGGTGAAACCCTCGGCTTGAAGCCGCTTCCTGTTGCGCGCTCGGACGCGACCGAGGTTTGGGACCGGAGCGATACGATCCCACGGGGCCGAATGGTCGGGCCCGTGCGTCCTCGGAGGAAATCCCGACCAGCGCCATGAAGGGTTTCTAGCCTTGCGCCTGTCTCGTGCGCGATGTACTCGCGTTTGCTGCGCCCACCTCCGGTCGAGGGCCTCGGGATCCGGCAACCAAGGTTGTGATCCTCAGCTCGCGATCACTGCACTGACCGCAGCGGTACGACGGGATCGCACTTACTGGGACTTGACACAGGATTGGCCCATGCGAACGCGATTTGTGCGCGACTGGGTGCAGCTGGCGACCATCTCAGCGCTCCCGCCGGCACCGGCGGCGTGGCGATCGCCACGACGATCCTGCTCGGCGTGTACGTGCTGGTGCGAGCCACCGGCGGAACGCCCAACCCGCTCGTCCACCTCGACTACCTCGCGATCATCGTGGCCGCGATCGCCGCCGGCCCGCTGGGCGGCGTCATCGCGGGTGTCGTGGCGGGGCTGATGCTGGGTCCGCTGATGCCTGACTCGACCGCGACCAGCGCGACGAGCCTGGCGCACCTCGGCTGGCTCATCCGGCTCGCCGTGTACGCGATCGCCGGTGTCCTGATCGCGGCCGCGTGGCGGTGGGCAGGTCGAGTCGGGCGCATCGAGGCGACGCGGGCCGAGGCGCGCCGGGTGCTCGATGCGGCGTCTGCGGAGCCAACCAGCCAGGCGGCGTGCCAGCGGCTCCTCGATCAGCTCGGCCGCTGGCGCTCGAGCCTCGTGGCCGCCCTGTACGTTGGTCAGTCGCCCGACCGTGTGGAGCTGCTGGCGTCGTGGACCGCTCCGGGCGTCGAGCTGCCGGGTAGCTGGCGCGACGGCGGCGACGCCGTGGGAACGACGCTTGACGCCAGGGGTCTCCCGCGTCGCCGGCAGCTCGCGCCGGCGACGGCGATCGCACTCGCAGCCACGGCGGCCGCAGCGAGACCACCGTGCCGCTCGTGCTCGACGGCACGTCGGTCGGGTTCATTCGCCTCGCGGGCAACCACTACCTGGAGCCGCTCGACCACGACGCACTCCATGGATTGCTTCATAGATTGCCCAGGGCGCGGCGGCGCTCGTTCGCCGGGCTCGGCTCGACGAACGGTCGGCCACCCGCCGGGCGATCGAGCTGGTCCGCGGCGCTCCGATCGACCCGACGTGCTGCGCCCGGTGTTCCAGCCCATCCTCTCGATCGGCGGCGGCGGCGTCGCCGGCTACGAGGCCCTGGCCCGCTTGGATGTCGAACCCTCGGAACCACCCGACCGCTGGTTTGCGCGGGCAGCCGAAGCGGGTTCGGCCGCCGAGCTCCAGGCGCTCGCCATCCGTCGGGCACGCGACGTGGCCGCGCGGCGGCCCACCTGCCGACGGGCAGCTTCCTCACCCTCAACGTCAGCCCGGGGTTGCTCGGATCCGACCTTGTCCGGGCCGCGCTTGCCGGACCGCCCTTTCTGCCAAGATCGAGTGAGACAGCCGTCCGACGGGAATAGGTGACACGCTGGCTTGGTGACAGGCTGGCTTGACGAGGGCGGGGAGAGGACCAACTGAAGACCATGCTCGACCCCTTGGCGCCCCGCGCCCTGCTGGGCAAGACTGTGCCCATGCCAAACCCCGAGGTCAGGAGCGCCCGGTCCGCCGGCACTTCACCGCCGAGTACAAGCGCCGGATCGTGGAGGAGGCCAACGCCGCCACCGAACCCGGCGTCGTCGGTGCCCTGCTCCGTCGCGAGGGCCTGTACAGCTCGCACCTCACGGAATGGCGCCGGCTGTACCGGGCAGGTGCGCTCTCGGGCCGCCTGGCGAGGCCACGAGGTCGTCCGGCTCCCAACCCGCTGGCGGCCGAGAACGACCGCCTGCGCTTGGCCATCGACCGCCTCGAAGCGCGCCTGGTCCGGGCCGAGAAGGTGATCGCCGTCCAGGGAAACGTCTCGGCGCTCTTGCGGGAGCTCTCCCTCGGGAGCGCCGAACACACGGACGAGCGGTGATCGCCGCCGGGGTCGAGGAGTCATCCCGATCATCGGCACGCGGGATGCCTGTGCCGCCATGGCGGTGCCCCGGGCCTCCCACTACCGGCGCCGGCGCGGCCGGCACGAGGGACCCCCGCGGCCACGTCCCGCGCCGCCGCGGGCGCTGTCCGACCCGGAGCGAGCCGCCGTGCTCGACGAGCTGCACACCCCGCGCTTCCTCGATGCGGCACCGGCTGCGGTGTACGCCACCCTCCTCGACGAGGGCACCTACCTCGCGTCGCAGCGCACGATGTACCGGATCCTCGCCGCGAATGCCGAAGTCCGCGAGCGGCGCGACCAGCTGCGCCATCCCGCCTATGCCCGGCCCGAGCTCCTCGCCACCGGACCCCGCCAGCTCATGAGCTGGGACTTGCTTATCCGATTGCCTCAGCACACCACAACATGTAGTGTCCGGCGGTCAGTCGTCCAGATCGGTCAGGCCGTCATCGAGCGGCCGGCGCTCGATGATCTCGATCGAGAAGCGGGTGCTGGTGACGCCGGTGGAGCGACCCGGTCGGCGCCTGGTCGCTCCGTCCGCGAGTGGGGCGAGGATCTGCTTGATCGGGGTGGGCGATGCGGTGGCCCCGAGGCCGAGCAGGGTGGCAAAGCCCGCCATCGGATAGAAGCGCCGGTTGAAGCGGAAGACGAACTCCTCGAGGTAGTGATCGAGATGGTCGGCTCCGACGCCGTGATGCGTGCCCCGCAGCCAGGTCTCCCAGGTTCGAGACGACCCGGTGGACACCGGGCACCGCATCCGGCTCCAGACCTGCCCGGCGCATCGCGGCCTGCGAGAGCGGGAGGTGGGTGTAGCGGGTCGGGTCGAGGCCGACGTAGCCCTGCCAGGCGTCGCTCACGATCGTGGAGCCGGGCTCGACGTTGCGGGCGGTGAAGTCACCGAGCGTCAGGTGACTCGCGTCGGACAACACCTCGAGGCGCAGCCGCCCGAGGGACGTCTCCCGGCGCTCGACCGCCACCCCCACGAGGAGCGCCTTGCGCCCCCGTCGCTGACGACCGCCCTTCCAGGTCGGCCTGCTTGCCACCGATCCAGGTCTCATCGACCTCGACGGTGCCCGCGAGCCGGCGTCGGTCGGGATTGACCATCGCGCGGCGCAGCTTGTGGAGCAGGATCCAGGTCGTCCCGAAGCTCGCGAGGCCGAGCTGCCGCTGGAGCTGGAGCGCCGAGATGCCGGGTTTCAACGAGGTCATGAGGTACGCCGCGGTGAACCACGCGGTCAGCGGCTGGCGCGTCCGGTGGAGGACCGTCCCCGCCGTCGCCGAGGTCTGCCGCCGGCAGGCCCGGCATTGCCACACGCGGCGGGTGGAAAGGAGCCGGGCATTCGCGCTGCCGCACCCGGGGCAGCGGAACCCGTCGGGCCAGCGTGTCTCGACGAGATACCGCAGGCAGGCCTCGTCATCGGGAAACCGGCGCTGGAACTCGGCGAGTGTCTTGGGGTAGTCGCCTCGCGTTCTGCCGCCCATGCCCGGACACTACATGTTGTGGTGTGCTGAGGCAATCGGATAAGCAAGAGCTGGGATATCACCAAGCTCCGGGGTCCCGCCAAGTGGACCCACTTCCACCTGTACGTGATCCTCGACGTCTTCAGCCGGTACGTCCCGGGCTGGATGGTCGCCACGCATGAGAGCGCCATCCTCGCCGAGCGCCTGATCGCCGAAACGGCCGAGAAGGAAGGCATCGAACCCGGCCAGCTCACGCTCCACGCCGACCGGGGGACCTCGATGCGCAGCAAGCCCGTCGCCCTCCTGCTCGCCGACCTCGGGATCGAGCAGAGCCATAGCCGGCCCCACGTGAGCGATGACAACCCGTACAGCGAGGCTGCCTTCAAGACCCTCAAGTACCGCCCCGACTTCCCGGACCGCTTCGGCTCGCTCGAGGATGCCCGGGCCTTCTGCGCCACCTTCTTCACCTGGTACAACACCGTCCACCGCCACAGCGGGATCGGCCTGCTCACCCCGGCCGACGTCCATGCCGGACGGGCACCCGAGATCACCGCGGCCCGGGCCGTGACGCTCGACGCCGCCTACGCGGCCCATCCCGAGCGCTTCGTCCGCCGGCCGCCCACACCACCCGCCGTCCCGACGGCGGTTCTGGATCAACCCGCCGAAACCGAAGGAGGAGCGACCTCAGTAATCTCCACCACCGGGTGTCTCACGGGGCTTGACAAGTTCCGCTCCGAGCGATCGGTGTCATCTGTTGCGCTCGTCAAAGGCGACTAGGACGGCGATCCGCCGGTGGGGCTGGTGCTCCCACCCACCACGCCTGCCTCACATCACGGTCGATAGCCCGGCGCGAACTCCCAGTCCAGCTGGCTGACGACCCACTGCCCATCGATGAGCTCCAGGACGAGGTGGTAGACCATCTCGGACTCGGAGTAGCTCACGACTGCGCCATTGCGCATGTTCGACAGCTTCTCGTGTGCCTGCAGATCGACCTTGACCGAGGACGACGTGCCCGAGATCGCGAGGATCTTGACGTTCGAGAACTCGCTGAGCCCGGGGTAGTCCTCGCCCGCAGCGTAGTTGCGGCGCTGCTGCGCGAGCATGGGCGCCATGGCGGTGGCGGCCGCCCCCGTGAATCGTGGGTTCGTGGCGGTGAGCGGTGTTGTCACGAGGACACCGTCGTACTGGTGGCTGAGCGCGTCGAGCGCGGCGCTGGTGACGGCGGTCCGATCGTATGGCGTGGCGGTTACGGCCACGGCGCCGACCGCGGCGACCGCGACGATTGCCACGGCGACAACGAAGGCCAAGCGGACCCCGGACAGTCTAGGCATCTGACGCCTCATCTCGTTCCTCTCTGCAGTCCCCGACGATCGGTGCGCCGAGCTATGCGCGGAAATGCAGGACCTCGATGTACGTGGACGGCCATCGCGCGTTGAACCGGTAGAGTGTCCAGTACTCCTTGTGACGGGCGGTCGTGTGGGCGTCGACGAGGGCCCCGTAGTCGGAGTAGGACGTGGCCCACCCGTTCGTGACCACGATGATCGACTCGTGCGGGTCGGTGTCGAAGTAGCGGTCACCTCGCCAGTCGTAGTAGACGATATCGCCGGCGACACCGCTGGTGGCAGCGGTCGACTTGCCGTAGTAGGCGTTGACGATGTAGCCGCCGGGGTGTGTGTCGTTCAGGAAGAAGCCCCGGTTGTAGGACACAAGCCTCCACGACTGGCTGTACGCGTGTCCGGCACCGTACTCGGCATACCAGGGATTGGTCTGCGAGTAATTCATCGGCACACCACCCGCGAAGATGGCCTGCGAGACGAAGTTGGCACAGTCGTTGTCGTACCGCACCCAGAACGTGTTGTAGGTGCTCCACCAACTCTCGGCGTAGGCCGTAGCCGTGCTTCGCGTGTAGGCAGCTGCACTCGTGGCGAACACCAGTTGGAGCGCGACAGCCAGTGTGGCTGCGATCCTGATGCGTCGCGCCAGCGCCGCCCGGTCTAGCCACCGGGCGCGCGCCGTAAACAAACTACCGCGCATCACGCAACACCTCCCGTTGTGTGCCCGCTTGGACAACTCCGTGGACGCCGTGGCAGGTCGTCTCGGCCGTTCGCTGGCGGCGACCAGAACGACAGCAACGGCCGGCCCGGCAGGACGAGGTTCGGCAGCCGGGACGCGTCCGAACCCGCTGACAGCGTCCCGTCGACCAGAGGTGCCGCAAGCGCGAATCCGGCCGTCTTCCACGTGACACCTTTCCTCGATGAGGTTCGGCCAATCCGCGAGGCACGCCGTTGAGTCAAGTCCTACCCGACAGGCCCGCAGCGAACAAGTAGGGAGAACCCTATGACCCGTGGGGGTCGGCCGTGCCAGGCTCAGCCACAGGCGCGTCGGCCACGGGCCCGTCCCAGAGGCGTGGCGGCGGTCACCGTCGCCACGCGGCCGTGACGGGTGAGGGTTCTCCCTACTGGCCCGCGCATGGGGTGGCGCTGTAGCGTGCGAGCCGGGTCGCCTCGGAACTGACCGGGGGGATATGCCGAGCCACCTCCGTGGCCGGTCCTGTCGGCTCCGAGGCGATCCCGTCCACCGAGTTGACCGTCCCTCGCCAGGCGATGGACCAGCGGTGAAGTGCCTGGGCGACGGCGGACCAATCTCCTCCGCGTCAGCCCCGCGGGTCTGTCTCGGCCGCGTCCAGCCAGCCGTCCCGCTCGGCCCGGAGCGCGAGCTCTGTCCTCGTCGCGACGTTCCATCGCTCGAACAGGCGGGTGAGGTAGGCCTCGACGGTCTTCCGGGACAGCGATAGGCGCGTCGCGATCTCGTCGTTCGACCAGCCCTGCGCGACCAGCCGCACGATGTCGAGCTCGCGTCTCGTGAGCGCGGCCGCGCCGGCGAAGGTCACGAGGTGCTCCCGACGAAACGCCGTCCCGCCGGCGACCGCGGCCCGCAGTCCGGCCACGATCTCGTCCATCGGCGCCGTCTTGAGCAGGTAGCCCGACGCACCGCGCCCGTACGCGGCCCGGGCGTACTGCGGGCGGTCGAAGGACGAGAGCACGAGGAAGGCCGGGCCATGCGCCGACGGCGCGATGAGATCCATGCCCGACCCGTCCGGCAGCCGGACATCGACCAGGACCACATCGCACGCACCCGCCTTGAGCGCCGCTCGTGCCTCGGCCAGTGACCCGGCCGTCCAGGCGACCTCGATCCCGGGCTGCCGGCCGAGCGAGGCCGCCAGGCCGTCGAGGACGACCGGGTGATCATCGACGATCCCGACCCGGATCATCCTGATTGCTCCCAGGAGAAGCGGACCCGGACCCCGGTTGCGTCCGAATCGATCGTCACCGTCCCGCCGACGACGTCCGCGCGCTCCCGCATCGAGTCCAGGCCGAAGTGGCCCCGCCGGCGCGCCGCCGCCGCTGCGTCGCGATCGATGCCTGGCCCATCATCGGCGATGGTCAGCTCGATCGCGTCGGTGGAGACGGATCCCAGGATGGACACCGAACGGCCTCCGCCGTGGCGGATGGCGTTCGCGGTGGCTTCCTGGGCAATCCGGAAGCCGGCCGTCTCGACGTCGGTCGGTGGTCGGGCAGCGGCACCCGTCAGGTCAACGACCTCGACGCGAAGCAGGCGATCGGGATGGGTGGCTGCGAGGCCATCGGCGAGATCCGCCAGCGCGGGCGCGAGGCCGAGATCCTCGAGCACCGGAGGGTGCAGGGTCGTCGCGACGTCCCGGAGCTGCGCGGCCACCTCCCGTAGCGCGGTCGTCTCGCCGCCGGTGTCGGGCCGGGCCTCGAGGCGACGGATGACAGCGGCCAGCTCCTGGAGGGGAGCGTCGTGGATGTCGCGGGCCAGCCGGCCACGCTCATCCTCGATGGCCCGGATCTCCGCCTGCCGCCGCACGTTGCCGATGATGAGGCGCTCGACGAACGCGCCCCCGGTGCGGCGGGTCGTCGGGTAGAGCACGACGGCCGCGACGAGGATGGCGGCGGCGCCAAGGGGCGACAGCCGCACGAACGCCAGGCCCCCAAGGAGGATGGCGACGACCACCGGCAGGTACAGGAGATCGAACGCGGTCGGGCCGCCGGGCGCCAGCAGGCGTTGGCGGAGTCGCCGCCGGTCGATCGTCATCGCGCCGCCCCACACCGTGAACGTGCCGGCAACGGGGATCCGGGCGAGGCCGACCGGATCGAAGGCCCCCGGCACGGCGAGGATCGAGCCGATCCAGAGCGCGCCAAGGGAGAGGCCCAGCCCAACGGCGAGTGGCCGGCTGCGTCGTCTGCCGGCCACGAGTGCCACGGCGGCACCGGCAAGCAGGAACGTCCCGGCTCCTCCGACGGCCAGGTCGCGGGGGTTGCCCGTCCGGAGCAGGGGTGTGGCCGCGAGCGCGACGCCGATCGGGACGAGCGCGAGACCGGTGACGCCGGTCCGAAGCAGCAGCAGCAAGGCGGTGACGACGATGGCCAGCCCCGCGAGCGCCCACGGGAGCGCCTCCCGCAGACGCGCTTCCTGGTCCGCCGCCGAGCTTCCGAGCGTCACGCCAGCGTCCCGCACCAGCAGCTCCCAGCCACCGGGGGCGGTGGAGTCGTGGAGCTCCAGGATGGCGTCGCCTGGGCGGATCCCATCGCGCCAGGCCGGTGATCCCGGCAGCACCTCGGTCACGATCGTCCCCATGTCGTTGAAACCGACACCCCCGTCTGGGGTCGCCGCGAGGCTCGTGAGCAGCCCGAAGACCGCCAGGGCGAGCGCGGCGATCGCGACCAGGTACTCGATCGGCTTGTGCACCATGCCGCCGTCCGTGGCTGGGGGCCAGTAGGGAATTCCCTCGGCGGTCACAGGGTAGCGCCCAGTGTCCGGCGGTTGCTCGATCGACCACCGTTGCCTCGCGTCCACGGCGACGACGAAGCGAGGGATGGCGATGGCACGCAGACTCGGGACTGTGCTCCTGGTGGTGGTGGCGGTGGCGCTGCTGGTGATCGCGCCGACTCCGGCCGTTGCGGGCACGGGCATCCGCGCGGTCCTGGACGGGATGCCGATCAGCCTGGAGCAGGCAGGGCAGCTGTCCTGCCACGACTTCGACTTCCCGGTCCTGACGTGCTTCACCAGCGCCGAGCAGATGGAGGCGGCAGCCGCCGCGCGCGCCACTGGACTGATTTCAGGCGCGAGCCCCGGCTCCAATGCGGCCCGGGCGACCGGCTACGTCGTTGTCTTCGAGGATGGCGCATACCGTGGCGCAGCGCTGGCCATCTCGCAGGATTACTCGTATCTCGGGACCATCGGCTGGAACGACAGGATCAGCTCGCTCAAGTCGTATGGCGCGACGGGCCACTTCTGGGACAACGCCCCCATGGGTGGCTTCGTCTACTACTTCTACTCGACCACGCAGGTTTCGTACGTGGGCGACTACTACAACGACAAGTTCAGCGCGGTGTATCTGACCTGACCGCTCCCCCCAGCCGGCGGGCAGAGCGGTCATCTAGTGTTCCCTAGGATTCGCTCACGGCCAGGGGCGGGTGACTGGCCCTTGCACGACGTGATGATCGCGAGATGATGCTGCTGTCAATCGGACGTTCAGTCCGAGGAGAGGAGCCCGCATGCCGCAGATCGGCCCCAGCGAGCTGGTGCTCGTCCTGTTCATCGCGCTCGTCGCGGTGGTGCTGATGTGGCGGTTCCGCGCGAAGTCGTAACGGTGCACTACCCCAAGAGCCTGCGACGGCCCCGGCTCTGGCAGTGCCGCTCCTGCCGACACCAGACGAGCGTAACCACCGGGACCGTGCTCGTTCTGTTGCGCGACCGGCTCGCGGGGCCGCGCGACCGGCCTCAGCAGCCGCCGGTGGGCAGCGCCCGCGCCCTCCCCGGACCCTGCTGCCCCGCCCGAGCCGGAGCCGTGGTTCTCGGTCGAGACGCACGAGCACGAGACGGACGTCGAGTTCATCCGGGCCGTCCACGCGGCTCGTCGGCTCGGGCGGGAGCGAGCCGACCGCCGCTTGACCCAGAGCCTGCGGCGGCGGACGATGTCGAACCGCGCGCGCGAGGGAACCGCCGAGGGCGCTCCGCCGTCCCGCCCACAGGTCGTGTGCACCGGATTCGGCAGAGGGGGACTCGGGCATGAGCAGGCGCGGAATCGCGGCTGCCGCTGTGCTGGCGCTCCTGGTGGTCGCGGGGTGCGCGACGCCGCGCGCCTCGGGACAGGCCGGACAGGCGAGCACCGAGCAGGCGACGCCCACCTCGCAGCCTTCCTGCGCGTGCTCCTATCCGCCCACGCCCCCCGCTGGGGCCGTCAGCCGGGACGCGGCCATCGCTGCCGCGCTGCGGGCCGTCCCGGGCGCGGGCGCGACGACGCAGGTCCTCTGGGCGGACGTCTACCCCGACCTGTTCGCATCCCCGGAGACGCAAGTCTGGATGGTGCGGCTGGAGGGGGCGCTCGCCATCCCGGCGTGTCCCGGCGACACGCTGCCTACGACACCCGCATCGTCGTCAGAGGGGCCGTGCCTCGACTCCGGGGGCGGCGTGGACGTCGTGCTCGACATCATGACTGGCACGCTGCTTGGGTGGACGCACTGACGGGCCGGGGCTGCCGCGGGCGCAGGGAGCGGGCACTACACCCGCCGCTCACCGGTAGCCATCGGTCTGACTGTCGGGTCTGACAGCCCCCACATGTCAAGCTGAGCAATGCTTATCCGCTTGTCTCAACACACCACAAGGGGTAGGCGTGGTGCGGATCAACCGCCCAGGGTCGCCCCGACGGTGCTGGGACTGCGCTCCGACGCGACGAGCACGATCCATGCGATCACCGCGGGAACGAGGTAGAACCCGCCGAGCGTGCCGAGCAGCGCCAGCAGACCGATGACCAGGACGCCGGTCCCGAGCCGCGCGGCTCGGCTTGCGCCGCCGAGCGGCCGGACCCACCAGACAAGCAGAAGTAGGACGAGCCAGCCCGCGACGAAGGGCCAGCCGATGAAGCCGCTGCCGATCATCGGGACTGCGAGGCCGGCCAGGGCGAGGACCCACGGCAGGGACCACAGGTAGCGGCGTCGGCTGCTCATGACCTCATTCTGCGCCCAGAGTCGGTTCGGTCAAGCGACCGCCATGGATGCTTCCGGGGGCTGACGCTCTGCTTGCGGGCAGCTCAGCCCCATCCAGCCCTTGACCGGGCGGCCTGTCTGTGCCGACTATCGGACCGTCGTGGCGACCGAGCAGAGGGCCCGGCGCATCGATTGGGGGTGAACGAACGTGGTAGACCGTAGGGCAGGCAGGCTCACGATGGGGATCGCGGCCGTCCTCCTCGGGTCGTGCTCGTCGAGCGCGGGATCCGTCGGGCTTCCGACGTGGTCGGTCCCGGCCGGCGCTGGCGAGGTGCTCTGCGCGGCGGCGCTCCACACCCCCTTCACGCTGGCGGGCGACCCGAAGGTCTCTCCGGTCGCATGGGGCGTGAACATCGACGGTCGGCGGATCGACATCGAGTGGCCGCCCGGGTTCACGGCCCGGTTCGCGCCGGACCTCGAGATCCTCAACCCGGCCGATGCTTGTGGCGCAAACGCAGGTGACCACAAGATGTGGTCCCCAGCGGTCCTAGGCTAGTGTCCTGAGTCGGAACCGATAGCCGGACCTTGCAGCGGCATTACAGGCGCGTTGCAGCCCCGTGAACCCGTCCGGCTCGACCGGTCCGGCCGTCGTCCGGGGCTCCCCGCGACCCGCTTATCAGGCGACCCTGTTCCGTGAACTCAAGGGCGCTTGACGGTTCGGCGGCAGGCACCCTACGATGCCCCGCGGATCCCCCCGAGGTCCACTCCGCCCCCCGTTCCGGCAGCGTCCGGCCCGTCGCCAGCGTCCCGACTCACGTCAGCACAGGAGCCCCCCATGGACTACGGGTCCTTCACCAGCGGCCTGCTCACCGGTCTCCGCGAGGGCGTCGAGGCGGCGCTCGTTGTCAGCATCATCCTGTCCTACCTCGCCCGGACCGGGAACCGGCGGCAGTTCCCCATGATCTGGCTCGGGACCCTGGCGGCGGTGCTGTTGAGCCTCGTCGCCGGCATGGTGCTGTTCGCGACCGTCGGCGAGCTCGAGACCCCGTACGAGCAGATCTTCGAGGGCCTGACGATGCTCGTGGCCGCTGCGGTCGTGACCTGGATGCTGTTCTGGATGCGCCGCCAGGCGGCATCCATGAAGGGCGAGCTGCAGGCGGCCCTCGATCGCGCCCTGACGGAGGGGACCGTGCTCGGGCTCGCGATCCTGGCCTTCACCTCGGTCATCCGCGAGGGGCTCGAGACGTCGCTGTTCCTGGTCGGGCAGGCCACCTCGGACCAGTCGGGCGCCGCGAGCGTGCTCGTGGGGGCCGTCGCGGGCCTCGGGATCGCGGCATTGCTGGGCGTCGGCTTCTACCGCGGAGCGCACCTCATCAACCTCCAGTCGTTCTTCCGCTGGACGGGCATCGCGCTGGTCTTCATCGCGGCGGGCCTGCTGTCCAAGGCCGTCCACGAGTTCGTCGAGATCGGCTGGGTCTCGCTGGGCGCCGGGACCGCGTTCGACGTGTCCGGCATCCTGCCGCACGCGGCCATCGATGGCGCGCCCGGCGGCATCGCGTTGCTGACCGGCCAGTTCCTGCGGGCGCTGTTCGGGTACTCGTCACAGCCGGAGCTCATGACGCTCGGGACGTGGGCCGCCTACGTGCTCGTCGTGCTGGCGTTGTTCCTGCGCCCGATGCCGCCGCGTGCGCCGCAGCCCGTCGCCTCGACCGGGACCGGGACCGGGACCGCGGGGCTGGGCCGCGGCTGAGGGGCCGTCCCGGGTTCAGCCGGCCGGAACCAGCCGCAGCAGCTCGCCGCCGGCGAGGTCCGTCAGGTACACCTCGCCGTCGTCGCCGGTCCCGATCGAGCTGATCGCGCGGTGCGTCTCCGCGAGCACGATCGGCGCCTGTGCGGCATCGAGCCCCGCATCGACCGCCCACAGCGTCCCGGAGCAGAAGTCGGAGAACAGGTAGGCGCCCCGCAGGGACGGGATCGCGGTCCCCCGGTACACCACGCCGCCGATCACCGAGCAGCCGCCCTGGTGCGAGTACTCCGCGACGGGCATGGTCACGCCGGCCGGATCGCAGCCCGTCGGCGGGTCGTAGCAGTGGCGGCCCTCCCAGCGCCGCCAGCCGAAGTCGAGCCCCTGCTCGCCGGCCCGCGCGACGTCCACCTCTTCCCACAGGTTCTGGCCGACGTCACCGATCCACAGGTCGCCGGTCGCGGGATCGATGGAATCGCGGTACGGGTTGCGCAGGCCGAAGTCGAGGATCTCGGGACGCGCGCCGGATCGCCCGACGAATGGGTTGTCGGCCGGGATCGCGTACGGCTCGCCTCCGGCGACGCCGGCGGCCAGGACGTCGATCCGGAGCAGCTTGCCCAGCAGCGTGCCCAGGTCCGAAGCCCGGTTCTGCGGGTCACCGCCGCTGCCCCCGTCGCCGAGTGCGACGAGGAGCATCCCGGCCCGGTCGAACCCGATCCAGCCGCCGTTGTGGTTCGGGTAGGGCTGCGCTTGGGTGAGCAGGATCCGCTCCGTGGCGGGGTCCACCATGTCCGCGCCCGGCGACGAGACCCGCAGCGAGGAGATGGTCGTGTCGCCGTTGCGGTCCGAGTAGTGGATGTAGAGCTCCGACCGGCCCGCGCCGAAGCCGGGTGGAAACGCCAGGCCCAGCAGCCCACGCTCACCCCCCGCCGCCACACGGTCGGAGATGTCGAGGAACGGCGCGGGCAGCAGCCTCCCGTCGCGGACGACGCGGATCCGGCCGCCCTGCTCCACGACGAACAGGCGCCCCGACCCGTCACCCGCGCCGGTGACGAACAGCGGCTCCTGGAACCCGGAGATGGCGCCCTGGACGTCCACCGGCACGGCCCCGAGGTCCGGGCGGTCCGGGGTCGCGGTGGGCACGGCCGAGGCCGGGGTGGGGGAGTGGGACGCTGACGGCGACGCCGCCGGCGTCGCCCGGCCGGACGCTGACGGGGACGCCGCCGGGGAGGGGGTGGCGGTCGGGCCGGGCGTGCCGCAGCCGGACATCGCGACGAGCAGCGCGAACAAGGACGCGAGAACCGGCGAGGGACGGCGATGGATGGCGATCGACATCGGCTGCCGTAGCGTACCCGACCGCCGCCGGAAGGCCGGCTTCCTGCCGGCAGCTCGCTCAGCCGGTGGCGCGCACCCGCTCGACGCGGGCGGCGAACCCCTCGGCCCGCAGCGCGCTCGCTCCGTCCTCGTCGTGGCGGAACAGCACGTACGCATCCAGGCCGTCCTCGAGGAACGGGACGAGACGGCGGGCCCAGGCATCGAGCGACGCCTCGTCGTAGGTGGTGCGGCGGAGGCGCAGGTAGAGGAACGGGCCCGTGCGGCGGATGTCGGGCGGCAGGTCGAAGTCGTCGAGGTCCGTCGTGCACAGGACGGCGTTCCGGGTCCGCAGCGCCGCGAACGTCTCGTCCGCCTGCCACGATGGGTGCTGCGCCTCGACGACCAGCGGGATCGCCGCGGGCCACGCGCCGAGCGCCCCGGCCAGCCGCTCGTCGTCGCGCCGGACCTCGGCCGGGACCCGGAACAGGACCGCACCCAGGCGGTCGCCGAACTCGGGCAGCGTGGCGGTGAGCCACGGCACCGACTCGTCCGGGTCCGCGTACAGCGCGCGGAGGCTGGCCCCCCGCTGTGCCTTGACGATGAATCGGAACGACGCCGGTACTGCCGCGCACCAGGCGCGGATCCGCTCCACCGAGGGCCGCGCATAGAACGTGTTGTTCAGCTCGCACGCGGGCAGGCGTGAGGCGTAGTGGGCGAGAAAGGTCCGCGACCGGAGTCCTGGCGGATAGAAGCGCGGCGCCCAGCCGGGGTACGAGAACCCGCTGGTGCCGGCGAGCACGTGGCCCGGGGGCCGTGGCGCGGGGGCCACGGCGCGGGGGTCGTCAGGCGTCGCCCGTTGCCGACGGGGGCTCGGCGGCTGCGGCCCACCCGAGGTTGTCGATCACCCGCCCCAGCCCCCGCTTGATCGCGGCCTGGTCCGACGAGGAGACGACCCCGAGGAAGTAGCGCTCCACGCCGGCGAGGTGGGTGCGGGACGCGTCGCGGAGCCGTTCCAGGCCCTCCGCCGTGAGGATCGCTTCGGCGCCGCGGGCATCCGTGGGGCACGCCGAGCGCCTGACCATGCCTCCGGCCTCGAGGCGGTCCACGAGCCGCGTGATGCCGCTCCGGGAGAGCAGCACGCGGTCAGCCAGCGCGCTCATCCGGAGACGAGAATCCGGGGTTCCCGCGAGCTGCACGAGCGCGTCGTATTCGGCCAGGGACAGGTGGTGGGCAGCCTGCAGCTCCTCGTCCAGGCGTCGCGTCAGGCGCGCGTGGGCCTGCAGGAACGTGCGCCACGAATCGAGCCGCGGACCACCGGCGGTGGGGCCGGGCGCGGCGGGGACCGCGGCGGCGTCCCGGCCGGGAGCGAACTCGATTGTCATGGTGTGGCGATCCTAACCGCCCGCGCGATAGTTGACACAGCAATTACCTGCCCGGTATCTTTGTACGGTCAACGATATCACGCCGCCGGACGGTGTCCGTCGGCCTGGGAGGCATGCTCACCGCAATGGCAATCACGACCTGGAAGACGGATCCGACACACTCGGACGTGTCGTTCTCCGCCAAGCACATGATGGTCACCACCATCCACGGCAAGTTCGCGACGCTCGACGGCACGCTGCTCCTGGACGAGGAGAACCCGACCAGCTCCAGCGGCCTGTTCACCCTGCAGGCCGCATCGCTCAGCACGGGTGTCGACAAGCGTGACGACCACCTGCGGTCGGCGGACTTCTTCGATGTCGAGACCTATCCGACGATCACGTTCGAATCCACCGGTGTCGAGCCGGCCAAGGGCGGCGACTACCGGGTCACCGGCAATCTCACGATCCGCGGCACGACCCGGCCGATCACGTTCGACGTCGAGTACCTCGGCACGTACCTGGGCTTCGGCGAGACCCGGCGCGCCGGCTTCCATGGCACGGCGAAGCTGAACCGCGAGGACTGGGGGCTGAACTGGAACGTCGCCCTCGAGACCGGCGGCTGGCTGGTCGGCAAGGAGATCAAGCTGGAGATCGACTTCGCCGCCCAGGAGGCGAAGGCCGCCGGCGCCGAACCCCAGGCGGCCACCACGGCGGCCTGACCGGCCTCGCACCGCCCGGGCCTGCCCGGCGGCCCCGCGCCGCCCGGGCCCGCCCGGGCCCGCCCGGAGGCGATAGCATCGGGTCCCCAGCAGCCTGAGGAGCCCCCATGCCCGAGTTCGACGTCGCGGCACTCCGCGCCCGCTTCCCCGCGCTGGCGATCGAGCAGGACGGGGCGCCGGTCGCGCTGTTCGACGGGCCGGGCGGGACGCAGGTCCCCGACACCGTCATCGATGCGGTCGTCCGGTACTACCGCGAGTCCAACGCCAACCACGATGGGCCGTTCCTGACCGCCCGCCGCAGCGACGCGGTGCTCCTGGAGGCGCACGAGGCGCTGGCGGACCTGCTCAACGCGGCGGATGCGTCCGAGATCAAGTTCGGCGCCAACATGACGACCCTCACCATGCACATGGCGCGGTCGATCACGGCGGCCATGCGGCCGGGCGACGAGATCGTGGTGACCGGGCTGGACCACGAGGCGAACGTCGGTCCGTGGCGCAGCGCGGCAGCCGATCGCGGGATCACCGTCCACACGGTGGGCATCCGCGCCGAGGACGTCACGCTCGACATCGAGGCCTTCGACGCGCTCCTTCACGGGCGCCCGAAGTTGGTTGCCTTCGGCTGGGCGTCCAACGCGGTCGGGACCGTCAACCCGGTCGGCGAGATGGTCCGCCGCGCCCATGAGGCCGGCGCGCTGACGTACGTGGACGCGGTCGCCGCCGCGCCCCACCTGCCGATCGACGTCCAGGCCATCGGCACCGACTTCCTGGCCTGTTCGGCCTACAAGTTCTTCGGCCCCCACGTCGGTGTCCTGTACGGGCGCCGCGACGTGCTCAATTCGCTGCCCACGTACAAGCTCCGGCCGGCCTACGACCGGTTCGAGACCGGCACGCTCAACCACGAGGGCATCGCCGGGTCGCTTGCCGCCGTGGAGTACATCGCGGGCATCGGGGAGCGGTACGGGGGCGCCTTCGAGGCGCGCTTCCCGGGGATGCGCGGCCGCCGCCTCCACGCCCACACCGGGATGGCCGCCGTCCGCGCCTACGAGATGCCGCTGTTCGCCCGGCTGCTCGACGGGCTGGAGTCGATTCCCGGCCTTCGCCTGTGGGGGATCGCCGACCGCGCCCGCCTCGACGAGCGCATCCCGACCGCGGCCGTGACCCTTGACGGGGTTACCCCGGAGGCGGCCGCGACGGCGCTCGGCGATCGCGGGATCGCGACCTGGTGGGGCGACTTCTACGCGGTCGGGCCGATCGAGCGGCTCGGCCTCGAGCCGGAGGGCGTGCTGCGCATCGGTCTGACCCACTACAACACGGCGGCTGAGGTGGACCGGCTGGTCGGGGACCTGCGGACCATCGCCGCGCGGTAGCCGCCGGGACGTATCCTGCGGGCCATGACGGCGAGCGAAGTGCACGCCTGGGGCGCCCAGGGCATGGTCGCGCCGCTGCACGACGTCCTCGTCAAGGCCCCCGGGCCGGCGTTCGCCCGGGCCTTCGACGACCCGGCGGCCGGGTTCCTCCGGCCGGTGGACCTGGAGCGCGCCCGGCGGGAGCACGACGGCCTGGTCGAGACCCTGGACCGCCTGGGCACCCGCGTCCACGTGCTGGACGCGGAGACGGACGACCCGGATCTCGTCTATGTCTTCGACCCGCTGCTGGTCGCCGACGGTGGCGCCATCCCGCTCCGGCCCGGCAAGCCCAATCGGGAAGGGGAGCCGGCCGTGCTGGAGGCGTGGACGGCGTCGCACGGGATCCCGACCCTCGGCCGGATCGAGGCGCCGGGGCGGCTGGAGGGCGGTGACACCTGCTGGCTGCGGCCCGACCTGCTGTGCGTGGGGCGGTCGCTGCGCACGAACGAGGCGGGGGCCCGACAGCTGGCGTCGATCGTCGGCGGCGACGTGCGGGTGTTCGACGTCCCCTACTGGAAGGGGCCTTCGGAGCTCGTCCACCTGCTGTCGGTGATCTCGCCGGTGGCGGACGACGTCGCGGTGGTGTTCCTGCCGCTGCTGCCGGCCGGCCTGTACGAGCTGCTCGCGGACCTGGGCATGCGGCTGGTGGAGGTGCCCGAGGCGGAGTACGCGACCCTCGGCTGCAACGTGCTGGCGGTGCGGCCGGGCGTGGTGATCGTGGCGGAGGGGAACGAGGGGACGCGGCGGGGCCTGGAGGCGGCCGGGGTCGAGGTCCACGCGATCCCCCTGGGCGAGGTCGGCGGGAACGGGTCCGGCGGCGTGACCTGCCTGACCCGGCCGATCCTGCGCGGATGACCGCGCCGTCCGGCGTCGACGCGGACGCCCTGCGCCGTGATCTCGAGGCGCTGGTCCGGATGCGGAGCGTCACCGGCGACGAGGATGCCATCGCCGCGAACGTCGCGGACCGCCTCGAGGCGATCGGGATGACGGTGGAGATCTTCCACCCGGACCCGGCGGCGATCCGCGACGACCCCGCCTGGCCGGGCGAGGAGGTCGTGCGCTCCACGCTGCCGGTCGTCATCGGGCGGGCCGGCCGGCCCGGCGGGCGGCGGCTCGTCCTGTCCGGGCACACCGATGTGGTCCCGCCGGGCGACCCGACCACCTGGACGGCGGACCCGTGGGGCGGAGAGGTTCGCGATGGCCTGCTGTACGGGCGCGGCGCGTGCGACATGAAGGGCGGCCTGGTCGCGATCCTGGCCGCCGTCCGCGCGCTTCACGGCGCGGGCGCGCTGGACCGGCTGGACGGGGAGCTGGTCGTCGCCCTCGTACCGTCCGAGGAGGACGGGGGCCAGGGGACGCTGGCCGCGATCCGGGCCGGCGCCACCGGCGACATGGCGGTGATCGCGGAGCCCTCCGGCCTCGATGTCGTCATCGCCCACGCGGGCGCGATCACGTTCCGCCTCACCGTTCCCGGGCGCGCTGCGCATGCGAGCCGGCGCCGCGAGGGGGTGTCCGCGCTGGACAACCTGCAGACGCTGGTGCGCGCCCTCGAGGCGAACGAGGCACGGCGCAACGCCGACGAGACGGACCCGCTGATGACCGCGCTGGGGATGCCCTACGCGACGATGATCGGGAAGGTGGCCGGCGGGGAGTGGGCGAGCACCGTCATCGACCGGATCACGGCGGACGGGCGATACGGGGTCCGGTTGGGCCAGACGCCGGCGCAGGCCGAGGCGGAGCTGCGGGCGTGCATCGCGGCGGCCTGCGCCGCGGACCCGTTCCTGCGCGACCAGCCCGCCGGCGTCGAGATCACGGGCGCCCGGTTCGCGTCCTCCCGCGTGCCTGCGGACCATCCGCTCCCCGGAACGCTGGCCGCCGCCGTCCGCCACGTGACCGGGCGGGATCCGGCTCTCATCGGCGTCCCGTACGGCTGCGACATGCGCCTGTTCATCGATGTCGGCGAGACGCCGTGCGTGGTGTTCGGCCCCGGTGACGTGCGGCTCGCCCACGGCCCGGACGAGCACGTGCCGCTGGACGAGGTCGAAGCGTGCGCGGCCGTGCTGGCGGCGTGGGTGGAGGAGCGGCTCGGGGCGCGGAGCGGCTGAGCGAGCCCGGGGCCTCATCCCCCTCCCGGCTCACTCGCGCGCGTCGTGGATCGTGTCCTCGCGGGCCTTGCCACAGCCCTTCATCGCGCACCGGACGGCGCGAACGCTGGCATCCGCGACCGCGAGTGGCGTTGCCATCTGCAGCCCGGGTTGCATCGCCCCCAGGGCCAGGCCGGAGCGGGCGTCATCGGGCTCGACGAAGCGGTGGGGACCGCTGGGGCCACCGCCGCGCGCCCGTCCGCGACTGAACAACGGCATGGGTTCATCCGTTTCGTGAAGCGAACGATAAACGATCGGCCGCGACGGGTCCGGCCGGCGAGCGCTCCGCCTGCTCCGCCGCCACCTCCACGAGCCGGCACAGCGCGTTGACGAGCCGCATCTGCTCGGGCGTGTGGCAGGCGACCCGGAGGAGCGCCGGGTTCGCGACGAGCACGGCGAGCCCGCGGGCCCGCGACATCGCCACGTTGAGCCGGTTCCCCGAGTACAGGAACTCGATGTCGCGCGGCGCGTCCTCGGGCGTGGAGGTGGTCATCGAGTAGACGGCGACCGGAGCCTCGCGGCCCTGGAACCTGTCCACCGTGCCCACGTTCGGACGGACGCCCAGCCGGGCCTCGACGGCACGCACGATCTCGGCCACCTGGGCGTTGTACGGGGCGACCACGAGCACGTCGTCGGCGGTCAGCGGGCGCTCGTCACCCTTCCGGTCCCGCCAGCGCCGCCCGACGAGCGACGCGATCGCCTCGGCGACCCAGGCCGCCTCCACGGGCGAGCGGTTGCCGGCTCCCTCGTGCTCCAGCGGCACGTGGCGGATCCCGGTTCCGCCGACCGGCGACCCGTCGCCCAGCGCCTGCCGTGCGTTGTCCGGCGCGGCGTGCAGGCGCCCCTCGTAGAACGCGTCCGAGATGAAGGTGTTGACGTCGGGATGCAGCCGGTAGGTCGTGCCCAGCAGCAGGCCGCGCTCCGGCGCGATGGTCTTCGCGTCGCCGACCAGGTGCTCCAGCGCGGAGGCCGCCGCCCCCTCGGGATGCGTTCCCTGCGACACCTGCGGCAGCTGGTTCGGGTCTCCGAGCAGCACGACCGAGTCCGCCGCGCCCGCGACGGCGCACACCGTGGCGAGCGACACCTGGCCGGCCTCGTCCACGAACAGCACGTCGACCGACGCCTCCATGTCCTCGCGGGCCCACAGCCACGAGGTGGCGCCCACGACGTCCCACATCCGCGCCGACAGCCCGTCGCGCGCCTCGCCCGGTGAGCCGATGCGCACGATGCCCTCGCCGTCGGGGGCCCGGTCGCCGTTGTCGGTGCGCTGGGCGATGCGCGGCTGGCGGCCCTCCTCGCGGGCTGCGTCCCGGACCGCCTCGAGCAGGTTGGCGATCACCCGGTGCGACTGGGCGGTCACGCCGACCCGCCGGCCCTGCTCGACGAGGTCGAGGATCATGCGCGCCGCGGTGTACGTCTTGCCGGTGCCCGGCGGGCCCTGGAGCGCAAGGACCGTGGACCGCAGGCGCGGTGCCAGGTCTCGCGCCACGGCGGTCTGGTCGTCGGACGGGTCCGCGAGCGGCTCGCCGGCCGTGAGCGCGTCGATGCGCGGGAGCTCGCGGAGGATGAGGTCGCGCGCGGCGCGGAACCGGCCCGGGCCCTCGATGCCGTGCTCGATGGCCTGGTCCGCGAGCCGCCCGAGCGCGCCGCGCATGGGCTCGACGGCGTATGGCTTGCCCGGGATCAGGGCGACGGGGTGGGGCGTCCCGGGATTGCGCTTGAGGTCGATCGTGCCGGCCAGCGGATCGATGGCGGCCACGGTCACGCCCGTCTGGGTCCACTTCGCAGTCCCGTCCGCCGAGGGTGACAGCCCGATCACGCCCTTGCCCTCGACCATCTTCGTCTCCTGGGCGGGATCGAAGCGGTAGCGATGGAGCGCGCTGGACGACTTCGCCACCCGGCCGAGCTCCTCGACGAACGCAAGGTCACCGAGCGCCGCGCCGTCGGACACCAGCTCCTCGAGCGACGCCTCGGCCAGCCGGTAGTGGTCCCACCACTGCGGCTTGCTCTCGCGCCGGTGCCAGTCCAGCAGCGCCGCGAGGAGCCAGCGGCCCTGCTGCTCGGGCGTCCGATCCTGGCGATCGACCGGGACACCGTTTCGCAGCGCGGTCTCGCGTGCCCGCGTCTCCTCCTGCTCGCGTCGAAGCTGCTCGGTCGGGGCGCCGTCCTCCGGGGCGGGGCGGGGGACCGTTCCGAGCGGGTACCACTCCGGGTGCGTCGCAAGCGCCTCGACCCGCCGGTCCTCGAGCCAGTCCCGGAGCAGGAGGTTCGAGATGCAGTCGTCGCGGTTGTAGGCGGCGATGGCATCGAGGATCGACGGGTCCTGCTGCTCCATCCAGCGCTCGTACTCGACCACCGAGAAGCCGGCCTGGGTAATCCCGCCCTCGCGTTCCGGCATGTAGAACCGCTCGAGCTTCTTGATCGAGTAGCTCTCGACGCTCGCGCGCACGCCCTGGCGGACGACGTGATCGTACAGGTTGACGAGGACCCGGCCGCGGAGCAGGACGTCGATCTCGTCCTCGCGGGTGGCATGGCGCTGCATCAGCCGCTTGAGCGCGCCGGACTCGTAGCCGCCGTAGTGGTAGACGTGCATCCCCGGATCGCGCGCCAGGCGGTCCGTCACGAGGTCCACGAAGCCCTCGAGCATGGCCTTCTCCTCCGCCCGGTCGTGTGCCCAGAGCGCGTGGAAGACGGGCTCGCCGGTGACGAGGTCACGCTCCGCCCAGCCGAACAGGTACTCCAGGCCCTCGTCCAGGGCCCACGGATCCGCCTCGATGTCGAAGAACACGTCCAGCGCCGACGGCTCCGGGAGCGCCGCGAGGCCCTTGCCCGGCTCCTCGGGGTTGGGCGCGATGAGCTCGTACCGGTCGAGACCGTCCTCGCGCTTCGCGAGCTGGATCGCCGCCTGGCGCCGCAGGCGTTCCAGGATGCGCGGGTTCAGCTCCCGGATGCGGCGGTCCTCGGGCAGCCGGGCGAGCGCCGCCAGCCTCGGGACACCGGCGGCCACCAGCTTGCGTCGTTGGCCCTTCGTGGCCCCGGCGACGATCGAGAGGTGGTCATCCGCGCGGCGACGGTCCATGCACACCTGCCACCAGGAGCAGACCTGGCAGTGGTCAACGGGCTCGGGGTAGGTGGGAGGCGGCTCCTCCGTCCCGGGTACCCCGGCCGCCGCGAACACCCGCGCCTCGAATCTGCGCTTGGCCGCCCGGTAATAGGCCGAGTAGTCCGCCAGCCGGTGGTCGTGGGACTCGCGATCACCGGTCACGACCGAGATGGTCTCGGGTGGGATGCCCTGCAGCCGCTCCAGCAGGTCCGCGTAGACGCACATCTGGAGGATCGCGGCGGCCTTCACGCGCCTCGCGAGCTTGGTGTCGGCGACGTCGTAGCTCCAGGCCCCGAGGGCCGACGGCCGGTCGTCGCGGCGGACGAGGAAGTCCGGGTGGCCCCGCCAGCGCCCGTCGAAGAACGTGCCCTGGAAGATGACGTCCGTCCCCGCGTGCATCGCCGACAGCGTCTCCGCCTCGGCCGCGCGGAGCTCGTCCGGGGTCCTCGGCTCCCGGAGGCGCATCTCCACGACCGTCCGGCCCTCCGCCTCGAGGCGCGCGATGTAGCGCTGCTCGTGCGCGTAGCCGCGCTTGCGGACGAGCTCCAGCTGCGGATCGTCGCGGAACGGCTTGTCGAGCTCGCCGCGGGCGCGCCGCTCCTCCAGCGTGACCAGGTGGTCGCACTCGAGGTAGCCGACGAGATCGGTGGCCGAGACGACGAGCGTCCCGTCTTCGTGGAGCTGCACGGCGTTTCACTGTAGCCCGCGGTCGTGCCAGCTTGCGTGTCACGGCGGTTGCGACCGCCGGGGCGTCGTGCATCCCGGCGTTGCCGGTTCCGGCCGATTAGACTCCCGGCTGATGGAACCGGGACGCAAGCCGCCGAACCGCCTCGACGCCGAAGGCAACCGACAGGTCGCGCCCACGTGGGAGAGCCTCGTGGACCGCCAGGTCCGGGAGGCGATGGAGGCCGGCCAGTTCGATGACCTCCCGTTCCAGGGCGAGCGCCTGCCGCTCGAGGACGACACGTTCGCCGGCGAGTGGGCGATGGCGTTCCACATGCTCCGCAACGCGGGGGCCGCGCCGCCCTGGATCGAGGCCGACAAGGAGGTCCGGGCGCTGCTCGAGCGGCGCGAGGCCATCTTCGCGCGGGCATCCACCCCGTCGGCGGCCACGTCGGTGGCCACGTCGGCGGCCCCGTCGGCGTTCGCCCGGCGCCGTGATCGGGCCGAGCTGGAGCGGCTGGTCGTCGAGATCAACGCGGCCGTCGCCCGGCTCAACGCCGAGGCGCCGACGGACCGTCAGCACCGCCGCCCGCTGGCGCTCGCCGACGAGCTCGCCCGGTTCGACGCCCTCCACCGCGGATGACGTCCCCGGCCCGCGACCCCCGCGCCCGGATTCGCGTGCGCCGCGCGACACCGTCGCTCGCGCCCGCGATCCGCGTCATCGCCCACCGTGCCTGGCGCGACACCTACCGGGACCTGCTGCGCGACGAGACGATCGAGTGGTTCCTGGAGCGCGCCTACTCCGATGAGCGTGTCGAGTTGCGGATCGAGCGCCACGAGACCTGGGTCGCGGAGCTGGACGGGATGGTGGCGGCGTTCGCCGAGACGGCGATCGAACCGGACCGGGTGACGCTCGTGTCGATCTACGCGGACCCGGAGGCGCGCGGGCTGGGGCTGGGCACGTCGCTGCTGAGCGTCATCGTGGATGCGCACCCGGACCTGCCGATCGCCGCCGACGTGCTCGTCGGCAACCGCAAGGGCGAGCCGTTCTACGAAGCGCGAGGCTTCGAGCCGCGCGAGACCGTCGAGGAGCAGCTGGGGGCAGAGCTGGTCAGCGAGCGCCGCTGGTGGCTGCCGGCGGCGAGTGGCACCTCCATCTGACAGCGGGCGATGCCCGGCAGACAACGCTTTCGGCCTCAAACCGCGGTCCGGCGCCTCCAGCAGACGCCATGATGCCCTGCAGGCATCGATGGCCACGCCGGCGGCCCAAGGGGAGGCGGCCGGTGACCCGTGGGCACGAAAGCGTTGCCCTGCAGGCATGACGCGCCGGCCATGACGCGCCGGCCATGACGCGCCGGCCGTGACGCGCCGGCCGTGACCGGCTGGGCCGGCCATGACGCGCCGGCCGTGACCGGCTGGGCCGGCCATGACGGGCCGGCGATCGATCTATCCGAACAGCGCCTCCACCGCCCCGCCGAACACCGCGGTGTGGCGGTCCACGTCCGCCTCGGTGGTGGCGGGGGACATGAGCGCCATGTTGTGGAACGGCGTCATGAGCACGCCCCGATTCATCGCCCACAGGTGGAGGAACCGCTCCAGCTCGGGATCGGTGTTGGCCCACTGCTCGGAGCCGTTCCGTGGCGGGTTGGGCATGAAGTGGTACTCGGCGCGGGCGCCCAGCCGGGCGACGCTCCAGGGGATTTCGTGGTCGCGGATCACGCCATCCACGCCGGCCGCCCAGCGCTCCCCGAGCGGGAGCATCCGGGCGAATGCCTCCTCGGTCAGGACCTCGGTCAGCGTCGCTCGCACCGCTGCCAGCGACAGCGCGTTGCCGGCCAGCGTGCCGCCGATCCCGCCCACGTCGGCGTCCTCGCGATCGATGCTCGCCTGGACCTGGTCTCCCACCTCCTCGGTGAACCCGTAGGCGCCGACCGGGATGCCGCCGCCGATCGTCTTGCCGATCGTGAGCATGTCGGGCACGAGCCCGTGGGCGCCCGTATAGCCGCCCGGCCCCGCGCAGATCGTGTGCGTCTCGTCGTTGATCAGCAGCGTGCCGTAGCGCCGGGTCAGCTCGCGGACGGCCTCGTGGTAGCCGGGATCGGGCAGCACGATGCCGACGTTGGTGAGCGCCGGCTCCATGAGCGCCGCCGCGACATCTCCGTGCGCCAGCTCGCGCTCGAGACCCTCGAGGTCGTTGATCTCCACGAGCCGCGTGGTCTCGGACGGTTCCACCGGCGCGCCGATGTTGCCGCGCCGCTTCTCGACCTGCCCGTCGGGTCCGACCCACGCGAACGTCTCGTCGACCGAGCCGTGGTAGTTGTGGTTGTGGACCAGGATCTTCGGGCGGCCGGTGATGTGGCGGGCGAGCCGGATCGCGAACCGGTTGGCGTCCGTCGCGCTGAGCGTGAACTGCCAGTAGCGGGGGCCGAAGCGGCGACGCAGCTCGTCGGCGGCGACGATGGCGTCCTCGGTCGGGAGCATGTGCGTGATCCCGCGGCGCATCTGCCGCTCGACGGCGCGGATCGTGGCCTCGGGGCCGTGGCCGGCCATCGCGCCCGTGTCACCGAGGCAGAAGTCCACGTACCGGTGGCCGTCCACGTCCGTGAACGCGGCGCCCTGGGCGTCTTCCACGAACAGGGGCCACGGCCCGGCCCACTTGACCATCCAGTTCATCGGGACACCGTCGAGCATCGAGCCCTTCGCCCGCTGCCACAGCTCCCGGGAGCGCGGGTTCGCGTGTTCGAAGGCCGCCACCTCGGCGGCCATCAGCCGGTCCAGTCGTGTCCGGTCGAGGTGCCTGCCGCCACTCATCGCGTGCTCCTTTCCGGCCCCCTCGGCCGGTTGCGCTGCCGTCGGCGCCGATGATGGCGTGTCCGGCTGGGCGGCGGGGCGGTGTCGCGCGGCCCGGATCGGGGTCGGGTCCGGTCAGGTGGGGTCGGGTCCGGTCAGGTGGGGTCGGGTCCGGTCAGGTGGGGTCGGCGGGGCAGCACCGCAGCCGGAGCAGGGGTCGGCGGTCCGAGGACGACCGTGGCCGCGACCAGGGCGGGGCCGTTGCCGGGGCCGGGGCCGCCGGTCGGGGTCAGGAGACGCGGCGCGTGTAGCCGCAGATCTCGCAGTGGGCGATGCCGGTCCGCTCGTCAACGACGAGGAAGGACGTGCAGCCGTTCGTGGAGCAGTACAGCCGGTTCGCATTCACGACCCGGCGACGCATGCGGCGGATCGACGTGGCGCGATACGCCACGGCATTCGATGTGGCGCGGGAGAGCATGTGACGGGATTCCTTTCTGGGCGCCCATCGTGTCGGGACAGGTGCCTTGCCGCTCCAACGGCCGGACAAACGGAGGCCGGAGCGGCGATCTACTGGGCCCGGCGCGGCGGCGGATACGCGTGGTGAGCGTCGACCTGCTGGCCGCGAACAATCGGGCGATATAGGGAAGCATCGGGGTCAACGGCGATCCTGTCAAATCCCCCGATCGTCCCGTGTCAACGGCCAGCGATTCTGTCCGGGCTAAGCGGCCAGCGACTTTGTCACTGTCGGCGGCATGGAACCGAACGACAGACAGACCCAGCCCGACGCGCAGAGTCGGCACCGCGCCTACGTCCTCGACTACGTGGTCGCCGGCAGCCTGACCCTCGACGAGGCGGCGAGGGTCCTCGGGCTCTCGACTCGCCAGGTCCGGCGCCTCGTCGCCCGATCCGCCGATGGTCCAGCCAGTCTCGTCCACGGCAACCGTGGGCGGACGCCAGCCAATCGGCTCGAACGAAGCCCTGCGGGCGCGCCTCGTCGAGCTCGCGACGACGACGTACGACGGGGTGAACCGGGCGCACCTCGCCGAGCTGCTCGCCGAGCGCGAGGGGGTCGTCGTCGCCCCGCGGACGCTCCGGCGGATCCTCGCCGAGGCGGCGGTCCAGCCGGTCCGGACCCGCCGCTCCCCGCGCCACCGGAGCCGCCGGGAGCGGATGCCACAGGAGGGGATGCTCCTCCAGGTCGACGGCAGCCGCCACCGCTGGTTCGGGCCCGACTTTCCGTTCGCGACGCTCGTGGCCGGCATCGACGACGCGACGAGCAGCGTGCTCGGCGGCACGTTCCGCGCCGCGGAGGATGCGGCCGGCTACTTCACCACGTTTGCCCAGACGGCGGACCGCCATGGCCTCCCGGGCGCCGCCTACTCCGATCGCCATGGGATCTTCATTGTCGAGAAGAACCGCCCACCGACCCTCGCCGAGCAGCTCACCGGGAAGCGCAGCTTCACCCAGGTGGGCCGGGCCCTCGACGAGGCCTCGGTCGGCTGGATCGGGGCCCACTCAGCGGAGGCGAAGGGCCGGGTCGAGCGACTCTGGAACACGCTCCAGGACCGGCTCGTCACCGAGTTGCGCCTCGAAGGGATCACCGCGATCGAGGACGCGAACGGCTTCCTGCCGGGCTTCCTCGACCGGCACAACGCGCGGTTCGCTGTGCCGGCCGCCGACCCGACTCTCGCCTGGCGGCCGTGGCCCGAGGGGTTGAGCACGCCCGCGGTCTTCTGCTTCCACTACCCTCGGCGGGTCAGCCGGGACAGCACGATCAGCTGGCCCGATGGCGATCTCGCCCTGCCGCGACGGAGCGACGGGCGCAGCTGGGCCGGGCGGACGGTCACCCTCCAGGAGCGCCTCGATGGCAGCCTGTGGATCAGCCACGAGGACATCTGCGTCCCCGTCCGGCCTGCGCCGGCTGACCCCGGTCAGCTCCGGGCGCGCCGGCTGGCGAGCTCACCGTCGGATCGCGGCCTGCAAGCCGAGTTGGCGGAGCTGATCGATGCCGATGAGTCGTCGGCCCCGCAGCCAACACCACCTCGCGACGTCGTGCGCCGACCGCGCCCTGACCATCCCTGGCGCACCCACCCCGACCGCTACCGATGACAGAATCGCTGGCCGCTTGGCGGACAGGATCGCTGGCGGGCGACAGTCCCCCGATCGTCCCGGCCAGCGCGGGCGACCCCTGGACGACCGTTGAGACCGGCGCGCGGTGGAGCCGGGATCAGCCGGCGACGGTGATGCGTACGGTCGGGAGCCGGGAGCCGGCGGACCGGTCGGACGATGAGTCGGGCCGTGCGGGTGACCACGCGCTGAGCGCCGCGGTGATGATCACGCGCTGGGCGCGCCGGAGTATGGTTCGGGCATGAAGGGCGATCGGGTCGAGGTCGTCGTGGACACCGGCCACGGGACGCAGACGTTCGACATCGTGGCGACACGTGCCGGGCGGCGGCTGGAGGTCGCGACGGCGCGCGGCGTCGTGGAGGTGACCGAGGTCACGCGTGGCGGCACGCCCGTGCGCACCGGGAGGTTCATGGCCACCCGGGTGGTGGCGCTCGTGGAGCACCCCGCGCTGGAGGGCGACGGTGCGCGGGTGGAGGTCGAGACCCGCAGGCGGATGACCGCCGGCGAGGACCGCCCCAGGCGGGGCCGCGACGCTGTCGCCGGCACCACCCGGCGCTCGGCGGCGGATCAGCTCGCCCTGCTCGGCGCCGACGAGTCCGGCGCGGCGATGCTGCGCGAGCTCGAGGCGGACACCGCGGACGACCTGGCTGACACCTGATCGGCCGCGCTCGACACGGTGATCGGCCGCGCCTGGCACGACCGGGCCGCCGGCCACGCGCCTGCTCAGACCGGCGGCCAGGGGAGCGCCGGCCACCGGGGATCCGGCTGCGGGAACACCCCCGCCTGGAGCAGCCGGTCGATCCGGCGGCGGGTCGCGGCCACCTCGATCGGGTCGAGGAGCCCGTGGAGTGTCCCCCCCAGGTCCCCGTCCAGCCCCGCTCGGAGCGAGCGCAGCACCCCCAGCTCTTCCTCCGAGAACGGCTCACCGCGCCAGCCCCACAGGACCGTCCGCAGCTTGGGCACCGGCGAGAACGTCACGCCGTGGTCCACGCCGTACACGTGGCCGCCGGGTGCCGGGAGCAGGTGCCCGGCCTTGCGGTCGGTGTTGTTCACCGCCGCGTCGAACGCCGCGATCCGCCGGAGCCGCGGGTCAGACCCCACGACCAGGCCGACGGGGTCGACCGCCTCGTCCACCCGGATCCAGAGCTGGACCATCCCCTCGCCGAACGGCCCGTCGCGCAGGACGGTGGGCGGGACGATGTCCCAGCCGGTCGCCCGTGACGTCTCGAAGGCCGCGACCTCGCGCCGCGCGAGCGTCCCGTCGGGGAAGTCGCCCAGCGGCCGTTCCCCGGCCACGGGCTTGTACACGCAGGTGGCCACGAGGTCCGGCGCCGGGTCCGGGCAGTGCCGCGTCACGAGGCACAGCATCGCGTTGTTGGAGGATGCGTAGATCCGGCCCACGACCGCCAGCTCGCCGCTGCGGAGCAGGTCCAGCGCGTCGTCCGCGGCGAGCACCGGCATCGGGAGGTCGAGGCCGCCGATCTCCTCGACGTCCTCTTCGACATCGTCGTCCCGGTCGTCATCCCCGGGCGTGAGCACGTTCCAGGCTTCCGGGTCGTCCACGTGGCCGTCCGCCTCGGTCAGTTGAGGAAGTGCCCGTTGCGGCGGGGGCACAGGTGGCCCTGGGGGTCCAGCGGCTGGCCGCACAGCGGGCACGGCGGCCGCCCCCCCGCGAGCACGCGCACGGCCCGCGCGACGAACGCCCGGGCGGCGGCGGCCGTCATCCGGATGCGCAGGACGTCGGGGCCTTCCTCGTCGTCGTCCTCGGGCGCCTCGCCTTCCCCCTCGTCCTCGACCTGCTCCCGCGCCTCGACCAGCACTAGGTCGTCGCCCGTGTCCCAGCCCAGGGACAGCGTGCCGGCCCGGAACGCCTCGTTGAGCGGCTCGTCGAGCGGGCCGGGATCGCCGACCTGCGACTCGTCCTCGGCCGCACCCTCGACACCCCGCCGGTCGAGCTCGTCCAGCAGCTCGTCGAGGCGCTGGGCGAGGACCGCCACCTGGACCTTCTCGAGCGCGACCGACACGATCCGGGCCCCGTCGCGGGCCTGGAGGTAGAACGCCCGCTTGCCGGGCGTGCCGACGGTCCCGGCGATGAAGCGGTCCGGCGTGTCGAAGAGGTAGCGGCGTCGAGGCATCTGACCAGCGTGCGGAGCGGGGGACGAGCCGGGCGATCAGTGGACCGCCGGGAGGGAGAGCGTACCGGAAGCGCCGTCGGCGAGCGTCCGGCGGCCCCCGCCCGGGTTCGTCAGCCGACGCGCACCGAGACGCGATGGTGACCCCGCGCGCCGTCGGGGTCCGGCCGCGACACCTGGTCCGTCTGGACCTCGCCCGTGCCGTCGGTGGCGCGGACCTCCAGCACGTGGTCGCCGGCCGTCGCCTGCCATGCCAACTTCCACTGGACCCACGTCTGCGGGCTGATCTCGGTCGCCAGCGTCGCGGCCTGCCACGGCCCACCGTCCACGGCGATCTCCACCTTCTCGATCCCGCGGTCCGGCGCCCAGGCGACGCCCGCCACCGCGACCGGCCCGGCCTTGACGGACGCGCCGTCACGCGGCACGTCGATCCGCGACTGGGTCAGGATCGGGCCCTCCTTCGCCCATCCCCGGGGCACCCAGTAGGCGTCGAAGCCCTCCAGCGTCGTGAGCTCCAGCTCGGACAGCCACTTCGTCGCCGACACGTAGCCGTAGAGCCCCGGGACGATGAGCCGGGCGGGGAAGCCGTGCTCGGCAGGGAGCGGCGCGTCGTTCATCTTGACGGCGATCATCGCCTCGCGCGGGTGGGCGGGATCATGCAGCCAGGCCGTCGGGAAGCCGGCCGTCCAGCCGTCCACGGAGCGGGGGACGACCTGCGTGGCACCGGGCTGGACGCCCGCCATCTCCAGGACGTTCAGCAGCGGGACGCCCAACCATTTCGCGTTGCCCACCAGGTTGCCGCCGACCTCGTTGCTCACGCAGGCGATGGTCACGTGGCGCTCGATCAGCGGCAGCTCCATCAGCTGGTCGAAGGTCAGCGTGACCTCGCGATCCACCATGCCCTGGACGCGGAGCCGCCAGCTGCCCAGGTCCACGGTCGGAACGATGAGCGCCGTGTCGATCCGGTAGAAGTCGTCGTTCGGGGTCAGGACGGGAGAGATGCCGTCGATCGCGAGGGACGCGTCCGGCGGGACGGGGGGCGCGGGGTCCACCGGGGCCGGGATCGACGCCTCCGCGCTGGCGGCGCTCTGCGCACGGCGGTCCAGGAGGACGCGGCCGAACCCTCCGCCGGCGACCGCGAGCCCGCCGAGGAGGCCGGCCTGGAGCAGGAAGACGCGTCGGGACGGGGTGGTGCCGGAGGGGACGAAGGCGCCCGAGGGATCCTCGCCTGCTCCCGCCGACCGTCGTGGCCGCGCCGCCTCCATGAGCAACGAGAGCACCCCGATGCCGGCCGCGGCCTGGAGCCCGCCGAGCGCGAGGACCAGCATGAGCGACGCCCCCGGCTGGCGGAGCGAGGCGAGGACCCCGACCGCGACCACGGCGACGATCGCTCCCATGGCCGCACCCTGCCGTGCCCGTGCCAGCACGCCGGTCCCGGCCCCCAGGAGCAGCACGACTGCCGCGACCAGGATCGTCAGCGCGGCCTTGTCGTTCGTGCCGAACAGCCCGACCATGACCTCCTTGGAGCCCGGCGGCGCAAGGTCGATCACGGCGGAGCCGACGGCGGCCAGCGGCGACGGCGCGCCGACCAGCAGGCCGGCGATGAGCTCCCCGACGCCCAGCGCGACCAGCGCGGTGACGACCCCGGCCGCCGCCGCGAGACGGTGTGGCACCGCGTGGGCCGCACCGGGATCGCCGGTGCGTCGGAGCTGGAGCTGGTCTGCGGTGTCCATCGGGGCCAGTCTGCGTCGGAACGATGACGGGCGCATGACGGGGCGCGGCTCCGGTTGACGCTCCCGCCGCTACGCGCGGACCTCCTGGCGCAGGAACAGCACGTAGGCCAGCGCGAACGTGACGACCGTGAGCGCGACGAGGGCGACGACCTGCGGCCACACGAGCAGGATGCTCTGGTCGAGGCTCAGCAGCGACGGCAGCTGTTGCTGGGCACTCACGTACTGGCCCACGTTCCCGAAGCCCAGGATGCTGGTCGCGCCCGGGTTCATCAGGGCGGTCACGACGTCCTGGTACAGCTGCGCGGGCGAGATCCGGAGGAACAGCTGTTGCGCGGTCGTGGATGCGAGGTAGTCGTTGACGGTCCCGCTCGTGTTGGGCGGGAACAGCGTGTTGGCCGCGATCGGCAGCAGGAACGCCCCGAACAGGATCAGGCCCAGCCAGCTGCCGAAGCCGACCAGCGCCGCCGATGCCGCGCCCCGGATGGCGACGGACAGGAGCAGCGCGAACGCCAGCCAGAAGCCCGCGTACAGGATCGTGGCCAGCAGCCACGCGATCACGCGCAGGAACTCCTCGGGCGAGGGGATGATCCCCAGCCGGACGATGCCCAGCGCCGTGATCAGCGCGACCAGCGCCGTCAGCATCAGCGCGATGACGCCGATCCCGGCGGCGAACTTGCCGTTGACGATGTCGTCGCGATGGATCGGCTGGGCGAGCAGCCGCGACAGCGTTCCCTGGCTGCGCTCGCTGTTGACGGCGTCGAAGCCGAAGGCGATCCCGACCAGGGGCACGAACAGGGCCGCGAACGCGACGGTCGTGATGCCCCCGACGTCCTGCGAGCCGCGCGCGAACAGCCACAGGAACAGCGCCGGCTGACCGGCGAGCCGCGGGGCGTTGGCGTTGATCACGGTCGAGGTGAAGTACATCGGCACGATCGCTGCGATGCCCACCACCACCAGCAGGACGATGAACCGGATGCTGCCGACGTGGTCGGCGAGCTCCTTGGCGGCGATGGTCCGCCAGCCGCCGGAGGGGGCGCGCTCCGCGCGGCGGGCGCGGCGGGTCGCCTCGACCCGGTGGGGGGAGTCAGCTTGGGCGGCCATCGATGCCCTCCGGGACGTAGCGCCGATAGAGCTCCAGCAGGTCGGTGCCCCGGCGGCGCAGGTGGGTGAGCGACAGGCCGGCGGCCGCCAGGGCGGACGCGAGCGGCGCCGCGACGTCGTGCGACGCCGTCACGACGCGCAGGTGCTCGTCGCGCTCGTGGGGCCCGACGGACCGGACGCCCGGCACGCCCATCGCGACCGCGTCGATCAAGGCCGGCGCGCCGTCGATGGCCACCTCGAGCTCGACCGTCGGGTCCCCGCCGCGGGCAAGCTCGTCCAGCGGCCCGGCCGCCACCAGCTTCCCGGCCGAGAAGAACCCCACCCGGTCGCACAGTGACTGGACCTGGCCCAGGATGTGCGACGAGAGCAGCACCGTTAGGTTGTGCTCCGCCACCAGGCGGCGGAGCAGCGCGAGCAGCTCCTCCACGCCGGCCGGGTCGATCGCGATCGTCGGCTCGTCGAGGATCAGCACGGACGGCCGCTTGACGAGGGCATCGGCGATGCCCAGGCGCTGGCGCATGCCGCGCGAGTACGTCTCGGCCTTGTTGTCGGCCGCGTCCATGAGGCGGACGTCGTTGAGGAGCTCGTCGATCCGCGACTCGGCATCGCTTCGCGCGAGGCCGTTGAGCTTCGCCGTGTAGCGCAGGTTCTCGCGGCCGGTCATGCTGCCGTAGAAGCCCACGTTGTCCGGCAGGTACCCGACCTGGCGCTTGACCGCGAGCGGCTCGCGCGTCGGGTCCATGCCCACGACGCGCACGACGCCCCTGGTCGGCTCGGTGAGCCCGAGCAGCATCAGGACGGTGGTCGTCTTGCCCGCGCCGTTGGGACCCAGGAGCCCGAACACCTCGCCGGCCCGGATCGTGAGGTCCAGGTTGTCGACCGCCGTGAACTCGCCGTACCGCTTGGTCAGCCGGCGGGCGACGATGACCGCGTCCTCCGGGACGTCGGCCAGCAGCGAGGCGACGCTGACCCGGTGGCGTCGCGAGGCGGCCGCCTCGTCTGCCGGCGCCGGGTGGCCGGGCGTGGGGGCGGCCCCGGCCGCGGGACCCGCACTGGTTGCCGGATCAGCACCCGCGGCGTGACCCGTCCCGTTCGGCGCCGGGCGCGCTCCCGCGCCGGCCTGCGGCCGCCTCGGCATGCGCGCGGGGGTCCGCCGCCCGTCGGACGGCGGCGTCCGCTGGTCGGTCATCGGGTCAGCGCCGTCCGTAGGTCCGGAAGACCCAGTACAGGCCGCCGAACGTCGCGACGATCAGCACGATGCCCACGATCCACCAGAACTGGGGCGTCTCCACCCGGACGCGGATCGTGGTGTCGGCGCTGGCCTCGGCACCGGCGGCCGTCATCTTGACCTCGTAGTCGCCGGCGATCGCGTCGCTGGTCGGCGTGATCCGTGCCGTCACGGTGACGGTCCCCGTCGTGCCCGGTTCGATCGAGGGAATCGTCGGCGGGTCGAACGTGACCTTCCAGTTGGTCGGCGCACTGGCGCTGGGCTTGACGTCCGTGATCGGCGCCGTTCCCGTGTTCGTGATGGTGAGCTGGAAGTCCTTCTCGCTGCCCGCGTTGGCGGTCGTGGACAGGACCTGGTCCGGAGTCGAGACCGTCATCGTGAACGAGCCGGTGATCACGACCTGCAGGTCGATCGACGCCGTCTTGCCGCCGCCGGTCACCGTCACGTGGAGCGGGTAGGTGCCCGCGGCGACATCCGTCGGCGGGGTCGCCGCCACGGTGATCCCGGACGTGCCGCCGGGCTGGACCGTGGTGCTCGTCGCCTGCGACTGGCCGGCCGGCTTGGCGGAGACGGTCCAGCCGTCGGGCCCGGTGGCGTCCATCGCGTAGGTCGCCCCGGCGGCCGTGTCGTTCTTCAGGGTCAGGTTGAAGGTGAACGTGGTGCTGGACGGACCGCGCAGCTCGGGGAAGTCGGAGCTCAGGCCGACGTTGCCGGCGGCGGCGTCCGCCACGCGGATCGTGAGCGAGAGGCTGTCCGTGAGCGAACCCGACGTGGCCTGGACGGTGATGGTCGTGGCGCCGGCGGCGGTACCGTCGGGGACCTCCACGTCGAGCGTCAGGTCGGGCGCTGTCTTCGGGACCACGTAGGCCCCGTCCACGACCAGCCCGCCGCCACGGAAGCGAGCGGTCCAGCCGCTCGGCACGCCGACCGCCCTGAGGCCGACGGTGCGGGCGACGTCCACCGACACGTCGAGCTTGAACGAGGCAGTGGACCCGGGCTCCGCGACGACGGCGGGGAAGGGGGTCGTGACCGTGAGCCCGCTCGCCGCGCCGACGAGGGGGGCGGCGGGGCCGGCGATGACGCCGAGGAGACCCAGGGCCAGGGCGACGCGACCGGCCAGGCGAGGACGGCTGGCGTGCCCTGAAGCGCGATCCGACATGCGCAACTCCGCGTTGGAAGACCGTTGACGGTGGTGAGACCCGCTGACGTGGGTCGCCGGGCGCCTTCGTGCCCGGCCAGCGGCGGATCATACGCAAAAACGCTGAGAGAACGCTGAGACGGGCGGCGGTGTCACCGCGCTCGACGATCCCACCGTGCCGGAGGCCCCCTCGGCTACGAGGCGGCGGGCGAGGGCATGGGCGGTGTCGGCGACGGTGCCGGCAAGGGTGGCGAGGGTGGCGATGGTGGCGAGGGTGGCGGGGCCACCGGCGTCGGCGTCGGCTGGGCCGGAGAGGGCGAGGGTGCGAGGGTGGGGGTCGGGCTCTCGGACGGCGCCGCCGACGGCGACTCCGACGGTGAGGCGCACGGGACCCAGGGGGAGGCGGACGGATCGAGCGAGCCGACCGGCGACGCGCAGGGGTCGATGGAGACGCTGGGGCTCGGCGAGGCGCACGATCCGCCGGCCAGGGCGCCCCACGACTTGCCGTACGGCGTGAACGAGCCGTTGTAGAAGTACGTGGTCCGGGTGTTCTTCGGACCGCCGCGGACGCCCGCCCCGCGTTCCGCCCGGGCGAGCCAGCCCCGGTCGGCGTCCAGCCACGCCGGGTGGTCCTTCTCGAAGCCCGCCACCTGGAGCACGGCGTCACCGCAGGTGCCGGGTGCCAGCCCCGAGCCCGGCGCCGTGCCGGCCAGGAACAGCTCCGCGACGGACGTGCCGTCGCCGGACGCCGCGAGCCCGGTCCACGGATCCACGGCGGCCTGGTCCAGCCCGCCCGGCTTCGGGAACCCGTTGATCGCCCAGCCCTTCGTCGCCTCCCGCAGGAAGCCCTGCCAGACGTACGTCGTGACGTCGATCGAGAACAGCGGGGCGGCGGCGCTGCTCACCAGCGAGTTGTCCGAGTTGCCGTTCCATGCCCCCACGGCCAGCGCGTACTCGCCCGCGGCGCGGCCGTCCGCGGTGGGGGCCGCCATGTAGCCGTAGGCGTTGAGGTCCTTGGCATCGTTGTTGGTGCCGGTCTTGAGCGTCGCCGGGCGCCGCTTGCCGCCGTCGGTGACCTGGAACTTGCCCCAGTACGGGTTCTGCCTGGGATCCGTGTTGCCGGCCAGGATGTCCGTGATGATCCCGGCCGCCCCGGCGCCGATGACCTGCTGCGGCTGCTGCCGGTCAGTCTCGGACACCAGCGCCTTGCCGGCGGAGTCGACGACCGTGCGGATCGTCGTCCGGTCGGCGAGCTGGCCCCCGTCGGCAAGCGCGCCGTAGGCACGGATGAGGTCCACCGAGTGGACCTCCGCCACGCCCAGCGCGAACGACAGGCCGGCGCTCACCTTGCCGTCCAGGAACTGGACCCCCATGTCCTGCGCCTTCGCCTGGACCCGGTCGTTGCCGATGACGGCGAGCGCCTTGACGGCGGGGATGTTGAGCGAGAAGCGCAGGGCGTCCCGGACCCGGACAGGCCCGCGCTCGAGATTGTCCGCGTCCGTGGGCACGTAGCCGCCGCCGAAGTCGGTCACCACGTCCATGAGCATCGTGGCGGCAGTGATCTGTCGGGCGTCGATGCCGGTTGCGTATACCACCGGCTTGAACGCGGACCCGGGCTGCCGCCAGCCGTCGGCCAGGACATCGAACCGCGGCTGGAACTGCGGCGTCGCCCTGGTCGCTGTCGCGTCCGCGCTGCCCACGTACGCCACCAGCTCGCCGGTCTGGTAGTCGAGGGCGACCAGCGCCCCGTTGTGCAGGTCCTTGTTCCGCAGGTTCGCCATCCACGGCTGGTAGCTGAGCCCAAGCGCCTTCGCGGCGGCCCTGGGATCCTTCGCGTGCGGCACGACCGCGGCCGCCTTGACCCACTTCTCCGCGATGCCCTGGAGCTTGAGATCGAGCGTGGTGGTGATCGCCAGGCCGCCGCGCTCGAGGACCGGGCAGGTCTCGACGTCCTGGCCGCACAACCGCGCCGTGAGCTCGCGGCGGACCTGCCACACGAACTGCGGCGCCGTCCACTGGGGCGCGGACTGGGGCGCCAGGACGACCTTCTCGGCGCGGGCCGCCTCGAAATCGGCGGCGGTGTACGTGTTCCCGGTGAGCGGGGTGCGGTCCTTCTGCATGAGGTCGAGGACGAGGTTCCGCCGCTGGACGATCGTGGCGTCGGCGGGGACCACCAGCTGCGTCTTCGTGCAGCTGTCCGCGCCCTGCGTGGGATCCACGCACTCCTCGACGGCGTTCTGGACGAGGTCGTAGCTGGACGGCGCCTTGGGGATCGCGGCGATGATCGCGGCCTGCGCGAGGGTCAGGTCCTTGAGCGCGACGCCGAAATAGCTCCGCGCCGCCGCCGCCACCCCGTACGAGTCGTTGCCGTAGTAGTTCTGGTTGAGGTAGGCGGCCATGATCCGCTGCTTGCCCTCCTCGCCCGGGAAGGCCTGGGTCAGCCGGATCGACTGGACGATCTCGCGCAGCTTGCGCTCGGCGGAGACCTGCGTCTGGGCGGTGCCGTTGGTCGTGAGCAGGCGCTGGCGGACGAGCTGCTGCGTGATCGTGGAGGCACCGCGCACCTGGCCGCGAAGGGCGTCCAGGCCGGCGGCCACGATACCGATTGCGTCGAAGCCCGAGTTCTGCCAGAACGTGTGGTCCTCGACGGCGGTGGTCGCGTCCACGAGGACGGGCGGGAGCTGGCCGAAGGTCACGACCTCGCGGTTGAACTGGCCGAAGCGGGCGAGCTCGACCTTGCCGGTCCGGTCGTAGACCACCGACCGCTGGGGCAGCTCGATCTGCTCCAGGATCGACGGGTCGGGGAGGTCCCGGGTCAGGTTGGTGAAGGCGACGACCGCCACCGTGCCGCCGACGGCGCCCAGCAGTGCCATCGCCGCGAACAGCGCGAGTGCCATCGTGGCCGCGGTGCCGATGCCGCGGCGGGCGCGCGCGGATCGCGGGGCGCGCGGGCCGCCCTCGGGCGGGCCCGATCGCGCGGCCGTGTCGTACCCCCGTCGGTCGTCGGTCATCGGGTCAAGGATGCCCTGCCCCGGCGGATCGTGCCGTTCGGCCTCACAGCCCGAGCTGCTCGATCGCCGTGGCCGCCAGCCGCCCCCCGATCGCCAGCGAGCTCGTGGCCGCGGGCGACGGCGCGTTGCGCACGTGGAGGACCCGGTCGCCACGACCCAGGTCGAAGTCGTCCACCAGCGAGCCGTCCCGGGCCAGGGCCTGTGCCCGGACGCCGGACGGGCCGAACCGCAGCTGGTCCGGCCGCAGCTCCGGCACGTAGCGCTGCAGCTCGCGCGTGAACGCCGCCCTGCTCGCGTCGCGCCACATCTCGGCCGCGCCGGTACGCCAGAAGCGTCCCGCCAACCGGAGGAACCCGGGGAACGCGAGCGTCTCCGCCAGGTCGCGCACCGAGACGTCCCGGCGCCGGTAGCCGTCGCGCCGGAAGGCGAGAACGGCATTCGGGCCCGCCCAGACCTCGCCGTCGATCCGGCGCGTGAAGTGGACGCCGAGGAACGGGAAGCGCGGGTCGGGGACGGGGTAGAGGAGCCCACGTACCAGGGGACGGGCGTCCGGGGTCAGCGTGTAGTAGTCGCCGCGGAACGGGACGACGCGCGGGGTGTCCTTCGTCCGGTCGCCGGTCAGCGCCGCGACCCGGTCCGCCCACAGCCCGGCGCAGGCGATGACCGCCCGTGCCCGCACCTCGCCGCGCGGCGTGGCCAGGACGAGCTCGTCGGGACGGCGGGTGATCCCGGTGACCGGTCGCCCCAGCTCGATCGCGCCCCCGAGGGCCCGGACGTCCTCCGCGTACGCGGCGGTCACGCGCCCGAAGTCCACGATCCCGGTCCGCGGGCTCCACAGCGCCCGGATGCCGGCGGCGTGCGGCTCCAGCTCCCGGATCCGCTCGGGCCCGACCTCCTCGAGCCCGTCCACGCCGTTGGCCAGGCCGCGCTCCCGGAGCGCCGCCAGCCGCGGCAGCTCGGCCTCGTCCAGCGCGACCACCAGCTTCCCGGGGAACTCGATGGGGATGCCGCGCTCGGCGCAGTACCGCTCCAGGAGACCCTTGCCCTCGCGGCACAGCAGCGCCTTCTGCGAGCCCGGCGCGTAGTACAGGCCGGAATGCACGACGCCCGAGTTGTGGCCGGACTGGTGGGCCCCGACGCGGTCCTCGCGCTCGAGCACGATGAGGCGCAGGTCCGGGCGCGCCTGGAGCAGTCGCAGCGCGGTCGCAAGGCCCACGATGCCGGCCCCGATGATCGCGACGTCGACGCGGTCGAGCGTGGGATCCGTCGCCGGCATCGACATGCGCCCGTCAGGACCGCGCCAGCGCCTGGAGCAGGCGGTCCACGAACGGGGCCTGGGCGGGGTTGAGGCGGCGCCGCGCCTCGCCGGGATCACACCAGGCGACCCGGTCGATCTCCGGGACCGTGATCCTGGATCCGGAGCGCGGTGGCCATTCCACGCCCACCGTCATGCTCGAGATGGACCGCGGATCCAGGTCGCCCTCCGTCCCCCACGCGTGGACGACCTTGCCCGAGCGCAGCCGCACCTCGCCGAGGTCGATGACCGGGCCATCGGGCGCCTCGTGGCCCAGCTCCTCCCGGAACTCGCGGCGGGCGGTCTCGAGGAGGTCGATCTCGTGGTCCTCGGGGCCGCCCTTGGGCAGCGACCACGCGCCCGTGTCGCGGCGGGCCCACATCGGCCCACCGGGGTGAGCGACGAGGACCTCGATCCCGTCGCCCGTGCGACGGAACAGGAGCAGGCCGGCGGACAGCTTGGGCATCGGCAATCCGGGAGTTCGGCGCACACGAAAGCGCCCGAAGGAACCGTACCGCATCGTCACGCCCACGACCCTGCCGAGCAAGCTCGGCCTTGTCGCGGCGGCCCCGGTCTCCAGCCACCTCGTCAGCCTTGCGGCCATCGTGGCGGTGGATCGGGGACCCGGTCCGATGATTGCTCACCGGTCCGGCGTCGTTGCCACCGGCCCCTTCGGGCAGACCGAACGATATCGGTGGGCCAGGGGGGCCACAACCGGCTTGTCCACGAACCGCGGGCCCCGGCCGGCGAAGTTGTCCACGAATGGTGGACAACGTGGACAACTTGTGGATGACGACATGCCGCCTGGGCCCGGGACGGCGGGCGGATCAGCCCTCGTCCGCCACCACGCCTCGCGCGTTGCGTGCCGGCGCGATCTCGTGATGCCGGAGGCAGCGCGCCTCGTACGTCTCGACCGCGGCCGGGCTGCCGAACCCGCCGATCACGATCAACGGGTCGTCGATCGCCGCCGGCCGGCCGCCGACCAGCCGCTGCGTGCGGGTGGCGTTCTCGCCGCAGACCACGCAGATCGCGCTCAGCATCGTGATCTCGTCCGACAGCGCCAGCAGCTGGGGCATGGCGCCGAACGGCCGGCCGGCGAAGTCGGTGTTGAGACCGCTCGCGATGACGTGGCGACCGCTCTGGCGGAGCGTCTCGACCACGCGGACGATGCTGTCGTCGAAGAACTGCGCCTCCTCGATGCCGACCAGGTCCGCGTCCCGCTCGCGCGCGAGCGACAGGATCCGGACCGGCTCGCTCCTCGGCACCAGCACCGACGGGTAGCGCGCCTTGCTCCGGCTCTCCGCGTAGTCGGCCGGCGTCCGGTCGTCCACGTCGGGGCGGACCAGCAGGACCCGCCGCTTGGCGATCTCCGCTCGGCGCAGCAGGCGCAGCATCTCGTCGGTCTTGCCCGATGACATGCAGCCCGCAATGACATGGAGCCACGGATCGGCGCGATAGAGCACGGATCGATCGTACCGGCTCGCGGCAGGTCGCGGCGGTGTCCCGTCGCCGTCGCCCCCGTCGCCCCCGTCGCCCCCGTCGCGGGTCCCTCAGGCCCCCGTTTCGTCTCGAAGGTCCGCGGAGCGCGGGCTACGCCACGGTTTGCGGGTCGACCAGGCCCGAAACCAGGGCGAGGCAGGCCCTCCACGGCGCTTCGGGCCGATTCGCGGGTCTGGCAGGCCCCCTCCGGTGCGGAGCGGTAGCCTTCGCTCGATGGGCGTCATCGCGACCGAGGGGCTGACCAAGCACTACCGCACCGGCGGCGTGCTGCAGCCGGCCGGCGCCCCGGTTCGTGCGCTCCAGGACGTTACGCTCGATGTGCGCGAGGGCGAGATCTTCGGCTTCCTGGGGCCGAACGGGGCCGGCAAGAGCACGCTGATCCGGCTGCTGCTCGGGTTCCTGCACCCCACCGCGGGCAGCGCCCGGGTCCTCGGGCTGGACGCCGTCCGCGAGTCCGTCGCGATCCGCTCGCGTGTCGGCTACCTGCCCGGGGGGATCGCGCTGTACGACGGCCTGACCGGGGAGCGTCACCTCGACTACCTCGCGGAGCTGTCCCGGCGCGAGCCCGTGCTGCGCACCTCCCTGTGCGAGCGCCTGGAGCTGTCGGCGCGGACGCTCCGCCGCCCGATCCGCGACTACTCGCGGGGCATGCGCCAGAAGATCGGCATCGTCCAGGCGCTCCAGCACGACCCGGAGCTGGCGATCCTGGACGAGCCGTCCGAGGGCCTCGACCCGCTCATGCAGCGTGCCTTCTACGACATCCTGGACGACCGCCGGCGCGCCGGCCGCACGGTGTTCCTCTCGTCGCACGTGCTGTCCGAGGTGGAGCGCGTCTGCGACCGCGTGGCGATCGTGCGGGCCGGGCGCCTCGTGGCCCTGGAGGACGTGGCGACCCTGCTCCGGCGGCGCAAGCGCCGCGTCGAGGTCCGGTTCGACGGCCCGGCGCCGGACCTGTCTGCGGTCGACGGGGTGACCGAGCTCGAGGTCGACGACGGGCTGGCGGCCTTCGCGCTCGAAGGCGACCCACGGCCGTTCCTGGCGGCGCTCGAGGGCGCCCCCGTCGCGGACCTCCTGGTCGAGCCGGCCCGCCTGGAGGACGCGTTCCTCGAGTTCTATGCCGGCGAAGAGGCGGCCGAGGAGGCGGCCGAGGCGGCCGAGGCGGCGGGCGACGAGCCGGTCCCCGGAGCCGCGGGATCGTCACGATGATCAACGGCCCGCTCCTGCGCCAGACGTGGCGCGCGAACCGCTCGCCCGTCGTGCTGATCACGCTCGCGATGGCGGTCTGGGCCGCGATCATGCCCGTGATCTACGCGACCTTCGGGCGCCAGCTGGAAGTGCTCCTGGCGTCCGGCATCATCCCGCAAGCGTTCCTCCGGTTCCTGGGCGCCGACCCGTTCAGCCTCAACGGCGCGGTCGCGCTGGGCGTCGTCCATCCGATCCCGCTCGCGCTGGAGGTCGTCTATCCCGTGGGCTTCGCGGCCGCCGCCATCGCCGGGGAGCGGCAGCGGGGCACGCTCGAGGTGCTGCTGTCCCGCCCGATCTCGCGGCGGTCCATGTTCCTGACGCTGTTCCTGGCCATCGTCGGCTTCGCGGTTCTCACCACCGCGGGCCAGCTGGCGGGCACCGTGGCCGGCGCGGCGGCGTACGGCCTCGCGGGCCAGCTGGATCCCGGCGAGCTCGCGTTCCTGGGCGTCAACACCGTCCTGCTCCTGGCGGCGCTCACGGGCGTGTCGCTCGCGGCCTCCGCCTCTTTCGACCGGCTCACGCCGGCCCTCGGGGTGGGGCTGGCCGTCGTGCTGCTGGGGTACGTGCTGGAGATCCTCGGCACGCTGTGGCCGGACGCCGAGTTCCTGCAGCCGTACTCGGTGTTCCATTACCTCCGGCCGCTGGAGATCCTGGGCGGGCGCGCCCCGGTCGGGGACCTGCTGGTCCTGGGGGCCGTGTTGGTCGTGTCGGTCGCCTACGGGCTGTGGCGCTTCCCGCGCCGGGACCTGGCCGCGCCGACCTGATCGAGCGAACGCTCGGCGTGCGAACGTTCGGCGAGCGAACCTCCGGACCGCGATCCGCGTTGCCTTGCGCCGCTGGAACGGCGCGTTCGCGCCCCGCTCGCCCTCGCCGTCGGACAGGGGCGCCACACGCTGGAGCGGCGCCATTCGCCGGAGCGGGCCCATTCGCCGGAGCGGGCCCATTCGCTACAGTGGCCGGGTGGCGGACCCCGGACGGCTCCAGATCGGGCTCAGCATGCCGACCTGGCCGCTGCGCGGCGGCGGCTACGCCTCGTGGCCGGAGATGCGGCAACTGGCCCGTGACGTGGAGGCCCTCGGCGTCGACACGCTGTGGGTGGCGGATCACCTCCAGCGCAGCGTCCCCGGTCGCGAGCCGTTCGGTTTCCGGGAATGCTGGACGATCCTGGCGGCGACGGCCGAGGCGACGTCGCGGATCGGGATCGGGCCGTTCGTGGCCAGCACGGGGTTCCGCAACCCGGCGCTGCTGGCCAGGATGGCCGCCACCCTCGACGAGGTGAGCGCGGGCCGCCTGGTGCTGGGGCTGGGCAGCGGTGATCCGGCCCACGACGACTCGTGGCGCGGGTTCGGCTACGACGCCGAGCACCATGTCTCCCGCCACGCCGAGGCGGTCGAGATCATCGCGCGGATGCTGCGGGAGCCGCCGGTGACGTTCTCGGGCGAGCACTACCGGACGGAGGCCGCCGACATCCTGCCCCGCGGCCCGCGCGAGAGGATCCCCATCTGGGTCGCCGGCAAGGGCGACCGGACGTTGGCCATCGCCGCTCGCTGGGGCGACGCGGTGAACGTCGATCTGCCCGTCACGGGCGCGGCGGACATCGATGCGATCCGCGCCCGGGTCGCCGCCGCCTGTGTCCGGGTCGGTCGTGACCCGGCGACCCTGGCGTTGACCGGGTGGGCGCGCCTCTCGCTCCGGTCCGACGGCACCGCCGAGCCGCGACCCGGCCGGCTGGCCGGGTCGCCCGCGGACGTAGCGGCGGCCCTCCATGAGATCCGCGCGGCGGGCATGCGGCACGTGACGCTGTACGTCGGCGAGGCGGGAGACCCCAGCCCGCTGCCGGCGCTGACGTCCCGGGTCCTGGAGCGCTTCGCGCCGTTCCTGGAGGCCATCCGCGCAGCGTGAAGCGCGCGACGGCCCAGGGGCGCGCCGGGCAGAGATTGGGGGTTGAGCCCAGCTCGCGACACGCGGACAATGACCGACGCGGCCCTGAGCCGCCGCCCGCAGTTCGAGGATGCCATGTCCGGCCCGACCCGCCGCGCCCGTCACCGCCTCCTCATCGCACTGACGGCCGGCCTGGCCATCGGCGCCGTTGCCCTCGCCGGGGCCGGCCCGACATTCCTCCCCGGGCGCGCCCTCCCCGCACAGACCGGCGCCGAACGGGGGCTCGAGAGCGTCACAGGCGGTGACCCGGACGAGCCGGGCGTCAAGGGCAAGCGCGCCTCGGGCAGCGTCGAGGGCGATGTCGTGGCGGCACGTCCGGCGCGCGAGCTCCGGGCTCCGGCGGTGCCCCCGACCGGCTTCTCGACCCAGGCCCGGCTCGGGTACACGAGCGGTGACCAGTGGGAGCCGGCCATCGCCGCCGATCGCTTCGACCACGTCTACGTCCTGTACGCGCAATACCTGGGCGTGCCGGGCTGCTCCACGTGCCTCAGCCCCACGCAGGTGGTCCAGGTGAGCGCCGATGGCGGCAGGTCCTGGTCCGCGCCCCACCCGATCGCCGACACCGGCCAGCGTGGGTGGGACTCCCAGGTCGTCGTCGATCCCGTGGACGGCAGGACGGTATGGGCGGCCTGGCTGGACAAGGACAAGAGCGACATCGCGGTCGCCCACTCGGAGGACTTCGGGGCGACCTGGACGGCGACGATCGTGGACGACACCAATGCGGGCACCGACAAGCCGATCCTCGCCGTCCGGGGCGACGACGTCTACGTCGCCTATAACCACACCCAGACCATCTGGGTGTCGGCCTCCCACGACCGCGGCCTGACCTGGACGTCCGTCAGGACGCAGGACGTCGCGAAGGGCAGGCTCGGCTGGTCGCTCGCGGGCGGCGGCACCGTGACGCCCAGCGGTGACGTCCATTTCTCGTGGGCGGGCTACGAGCAGAACGGCGGCGCGAAGGGTCCCGTGAACCTCTACGTGAGCAGCTCCACGGATGGCGGCGCGAGCTGGCACGACACGCTCGTCGACGTCTCGGGCTCGCCGCCCGACTGCTCCGCGGACCTCTGCGGGTGGGCGTTCCTCGGCGCGCAGATGACGCTTGCGTCCGATGCCGACGGCATGCTGTACGGGCTCTGGAACGCCGGGCCGGCCGACGCGAAGGGCGCGCCCGAGCGGATCTGGTTCGCGACGTCGACCGACCGGGGCCTGACCTGGTCCGCGAAGCGGGACGTGTCGACCGCGGCCGCAGGCGTCGCCCACGCCTTCCCGGCCATCGCGGCGGCCGACGGCGGGACCGTGCGGATCGCGTGGATGGACGCCCGCGCGGCGGGAGGCTCCCTGTGGAACGTGTACTACCGCGAAAGCACCGATGGCGGGTCCTCGTGGTCACCCGAGGCGGACATCTCGAGCTACGTGCCCGGCTACGCGTACATCCAGCCGGCCGGGTTCGAGTTCCCGTTCGGGGACTACTTCGAGATCGCGATCGACGGCGACGGCGTCACCCACGCGGTGTTCGGCGAGGGCCAGAACTACGACACGCCGGGCTCCATCTGGTACACCCGCGGCCGCTGAGCTGCAACGCATCGCGCGCCGCTTTCGAGTACGCGGTTCTCGAGGTCGTTCCACACCGGGCCTGATTACGCTCGCTGGCATCCTGGCGATGCTGGGCTTGGCTGGGGCGAGCGCCTTCATGGTCGTGTCCGCCACGCCGCATGATCCGGCCGAGGTGACCCAAGCGGCCCTGAATGCCTTGAGCCAGCAGTACACGGCAGCTCAGGCAGCAGATCCCGCGGTCATGTCGAACCTGTTCACCGGCCACGCCTTGGATGTCGTATCGCCCATGCGGGATGGCGTTCGGAACAAGATCGCCTCGACCATCTGCCGTCGCGGAATACGCGCCGGCGCGCCCCGACGACCGGGCGGGTCGAAGAGGTCTGAAACGAGGACAGCGCGGCCTCGGACAAGGACCGGCGTTCGGCGCGGGGTCGGAGCTTCGCAGGTGGCGACCCGCGGCCGGCCTGATGCGTGGGCGGTTCAGGTCACGCTCGACGGGTGTCGCGCTGATGCGCCGGTGGTTCAGGACGGTGGTGCTGCCGCACGGCTCGGTGATCCAAGTCGGGGTTTGGTGCCCGGGCCACGCTCATGGTTGGCCGTCCTGAACCGCACGCGACTCAAGGGGCGGGGCGGGGATGGGGGTCGGCGCGGGGGTCGGCGCGTCGCACGCGCCGACCGCAACCCGCCGCTACGCCGGGACGAGGTCCGACGGCGCGGTCCAGGAGTGGAGCGTGGCCATGTAGTTCGCGCGCTCGAACGCGGTGGGATCCTCCACGGTCGCCGCGGTCGCGCTCCCGCGCAGCTGCGCGACCGACTCGTACTCGCGCTCCGTCATCCAGTCCACCAGGTCGCTCTCGACCGTGCGCAGGTGGTCCGGACCGTTGCGCAGCAGGGCCGAGGTCATCATCGCGACGTCAGCGCCCACCAGGAGCGCCTTGAGCGCGTCCTCTCCGGAATGGATGCCGGACGTCGCGGCCAGGCACACCTCGGTGCCCAGCTGCGGCCGGAGGATCGCGATCCAGCGCAGCGGCTGGCGCAGCTCCGACGGCCGGCTCAGCTCCACGCGGTTGACCACGCCGAACGTCTCGAGGTCGAGGTCCGGCTGGTAGAAGCGGTTGAACAGGACGAGCCCGTCCGCCCCCGCCGCCACGGCACGGGCCGCGAAGTTGGCGAAGGCCGAGTACTGGGGGCTGAGCTTGACCGCGAGCGGGATCGTGACCGCGGCGCGCACGGCGGCGATCTCGTCGAGGTCGGTCTGCTCCCGGTCGGCCGCGGTCGTCGCCGGGTCCGCGACCACGTGGTACAGGTTGAGCTCCAGGGCATCGGCCCCGGCGTCCTGCATCAGGCGCGCGTAACGGACCCAGCCCCCGGTGGTGGCGCCGTTGAGGCTCGCGATCACCGGCACGGACAGCTCCGCCTTGTAGCGCTCCAGCCGCTGCAGGTACCGGTCGCCCTCGGTCGGCAGCTCCTGGATCGCCGGGAAGTAGCCGAGCGCCTCCGCGAACTGCTCCGTGCCGGCCTCGAGCGACCGGTTCAGCTGGATCTCGTCGTTGACGATCTCCTCCTCGAACAGCGACGGGAGCACGATCGCGCCCGCGCCGGCCTCCTCCATCCTGCGGGCGGCGGCGAGGTCGCCGGTGAGCGGCGAGGCCGAGGCGACCAGCGGCGAGCGCAGGTCCAGGCCGAGATAGCGGGTGCGCAGGTCGATGCTCACGCCAGCTCTCCATTCCCGTCGTCACCGGCCGTGACCGCCACGACCTCGATCGCGGGTTCCCCATCCGCGTGGTGGAGGTGGGGGACCACCCGGTGGATGCCGGCCAGCTGCTGGTAGTAGCGCCACCGCTCGTCCGCGTCGGCCTGGGCCAGCTCGGCGAGCTCCGCGGCCCGCTCGGGATCCGTGCGCTGGAGGATCGCGAACCGCGTCTCGCTGGCCACGAACTCCCGGATCGGGATCGAGGGCTTGACCGAGTCCAGCTTGAACGGCTGTCCGTCGTCGCCCTCGCTGGGCTGGTAGCGGTACAGCGGCCAGTAGCCGCTCTTCACCGCATCCTTCTGGTGGGACATCGACGTCGACATGTCGATGCCGTGCGCGATGCAGGTGGAGTAGGCGATGACGAGGGACGGCCCGGGCCAGGCGTCGGCCTCCAGCAGCGCCTTGATCGTCTGGGCGTCGTTGGCGCCCATCGCCACCTGGGCCACGAACACGTTGCCGTAGGAGCGGGCGATGGCGCCCAGGTCCTTCTTGCCGGTGGCCTTGCCGGCGGCCGCGAACTTGGCCACGGCGCCGCGGGGCGTGGCCTTCGACGCCTGGCCGCCGGTGTTGGAGTAGACCTCGGTGTCGAGGACGAGGATGTTGACGTTGCGCCCGGAGCTCAGGACCTGGTCCAGGCCGCCGAAGCCGATGTCGTACGCCCAGCCGTCGCCGCCGACGATCCACACGCCCTTGCGGACGAGGTCGCCGGACACGGCGGCGAGTTGCGCGGCGTCCGCGGCATGCTCTCCGTCGACGGCCGAGAGGGCCTCGCGGAGCCGGTCGACCCGTGCCCGCTGGGCGGCGATCTCCGGCTCGGTGCCCTGGGGGCTGTCCAGCAGCTCCCGGGCGAGCGGCTCACCGACGACCGGGGCCAGCCGCTCCAGCAGCCCCCGGGCGAGCCCCGTCTGGGCGTCGAGCGCGAGCCGCATGCCGAGGCCGAACTCCGCGTTGTCCTCGAACAGCGAGTTCGCCCATGCCGGGCCCTCGCCGGCGGCGTTGGTCGCCCATGGGGTGGTCGGCAGGTTGGCGCCGTAGATCGAGGAGCAGCCGGTGGCGTTGGCCACGATCATCCGGTCGCCGAACAGCTGGGTGATGAGCCGCAGGTACGGCGTCTCGCCGCAGCCGCTGCAGGCGCCCGAGAACTCGAACAGCGGCTCGAGCTGCGCGGCGCCCTTGACGGTGTCGTGCGGGATCAGGTTGCGGTCGAGCGGCGGGATCGTGCGGAAGAAGTCCCAGCGCTCGCGCTCCACGTCGCGGTGCTCGAGCACCGGGGCCATGTTGATCGACTTGTGCCCGACGTCCGTCTTGCTCTTGGCAGGGCATACGTCCACGCACACGCCGCAGCCGGTGCAGTCGTCCGGCGCGACCTGGATCGTGATCCGGTGATTGACGAGCTCCCGGGACTTGAACTCCTTGCTCGGGAAGCCGGCCGGCGCGTTCGCCACCGCCTCTTCCGGGAACACCTTCATCCGGATCGACGCGTGCGGGCAGACCATGGCGCACTTGCCGCAGTCGATGCAGATCGTCTCGTCCCAGATCGGGATCAGCTGGGCGATCGCCCGCTTCTCGTATCGCGTCGTCGCCGTCGGGAACGTGCCGTCCACGGGCAGGGCGCTGACCGGCAGCAGGTCGCCCTCGCCGGCGATCAGCCGGGCGGTGACCTGCCGGACGAAGTCCGGGGCGGTGTCGGGGATGAGCGAAGCGAGGGCGCCGTCGCCGGCGACCCGGCCCAGCGGGACGTGGGACAGGCGCTCCAGGGACCGGTCGATGGCGGCGAAGTTGCGCTGGACGACGGCATCGCCGCGCTTGGCGTAGCTCTTCCGGACCGAGTCCTTGATGCGCGCGATCGCCTCCTCGGCGGGCAGGACGCCGGCCAGCCGGAAGAAGCAGGGCTGCATCACCGTGTTGATGCGGTTGCCCATGCCGACCTCGGTCGCGACCGCGAACGCGTCGATCACCCACAGGTCGATCGCCTTGTCCACGAGCTGCCGCTGCACCCCGACCGGGAGGTGGTCCCACACCTCGTCCGGGCCGTAGGGCGAGTTGAGGAGCAGGGTCGCACCCGGCTTGGCCAGGTCCAGCACCCGCTTGTTGTCGATCAGGCCGAACTGGTGGCAGGCGACGAAGTCGGCGCGGTCCACGAGGTACGTGGACCGGATGGGCTGCGGCCCGAACCGGAGATGCGAGGTCGTGATCGACCCCGACTTCTTGGAGTCGTACTCGAAATAGCCCTGGGCGTACAGGTCGGTGCCCTCGCCGATGATCTTGACCGAGGACTTGTTGGCACCCACCGTGCCGTCCGAGCCGAGCCCGAAGAACAGCGCCTGCACCTCGCCGGCCGGGCGGGGATGGCGGAACTCCGTGTCGATCGGCAGGCTGAGGCCCGTCACGTCGTCGTAGATGCCCACGGTGAAGTGGCGCTTCGGCCGGGCGGAGACCAGCTCGTCGAAGATCGGCTTGACCATGGACGGCGTCATCTCCTTCGACGACAGGCCGTAGCGCCCGCCGATGACCCGAGGCGCGGTGGCGAACGGGGGCTCGTCGGAGTCCATCGCCTCGGTGATCGCGGACACGAGCTCGAGGTACAGCGGCTCGCCGACCGCGCCCGGCTCCTTGGTCCGGTCGAGCACCGCGATCGAGCGGACCGTGCGCGGCAGCGCCGCGATGACCTGCTCAGCCGGGAACGGGTGGAACAGGCGGATGCGCAGCAGGCCGACCTTCTCGCCCGCCGCCACCAGGTCATCGACCGTCTCCTCCACGGCGCCGGCCGCGGAGCCCATCACGACCACGACGCGCTCGGCGTCGGAGGCGCCGTAGTAGTCGGCGAGGTGGTAGGCGCGCCCGGTGCGGGCGGCGAGCTCGTCCATCACCTCCTGGACGATGCCCGGCACCGCGAGGTGGTACGGGTTGGCCGCCTCGCGCGCCTGGAAGAACACGTCCGGGTTCTGCGCCGTGCCGCGCACCACCGGGGCCTCCGGCGTGAGACCGCGCTGGCGATGCGCCAGCACGTCCTGCTCGCGCACCAGCGCCCGCAGGTCGTCCCGCTCGAGGATGGCGATCTTGTTGATCTCGTGCGAGGTGCGGAACCCGTCGAAGAAGTGGAGGAACGGGACCCGTGCCCGGAGCGTCGCCGCGTGGGACGACCAGCGCGAAGTCGTGCGCCTCCTGCACCGACCCCGCGGCCAGCATCGCCCAGCCCGTCGCGCGGGCGTGCATCACGTCGCTGTGGTCGCCGAAGATCGACAGGGCATGGGTCGCGATCGTCCGGGCCGCCACGTGGATCACCGCCGGCGTCAGCTCGCCCGCGATCTTGAACATGTTCGGGATCATCAGCAGCAGGCCCTGGGACGCCGTGAACGTCGTGGCCAGCGCGCCCTTCTGCAGCGCCCCGTGCATCGCGCCGGCGGCGCCGCCCTCGGACTGCATCTCGATGACGTCGGGAACGGTGCCCCACAGGTTCGGCCTGCCCGCCGCGGCCCAGTCGTCGCAGTGCTCGGCCATCTGCGAGGCCGGCGTGATCGGGTAGATCGAGATGACCTCGCTCAGCGCGTAGGCCACGCGCGCGGCGGCCTCGTTGCCGTCGAGGGTCTCCCAGTGCTGGTCCATGATCTCGGCATCCTTTCGGGCGGCGCTGGCCACCCGGGTTCGTGGTGGCGACGGGAAGGCGGGCCGGGGCCGTGGTTGGGCGCCCGGTACCGGGACCAGTTTGCGCCTCACGTGCCGGCGGGTCGCGTCCGTTCGGACCGCGTTGTGCGGCCCGCCGGTCACGCGAATGGACCGGACGGCCCGGGGTGCGCGGCCCGTTCGGCAGGGGTCGTCCCGGCGGGACCGGTCCGTGCCGCTGCGTCATCGGCCGCTGCGCCCTTTGCCGGTCCGCTGCGCCGCCTTGCCGGCCCGCTGCATTGGCCTCGCCGCCGCGGCCAGAGCGTGCCTGCCGCGCCTGCCGTGCGCGCCGTGCCTGCCGTGCCTGCCGTGCGCGCCGTGCCTGCCGTGCCTGCCGTGCGCGCCGTGCCTGCCGCGCGCCCGTCAGGTGGGCGCTCGCCACCGCGATCCGTCCCACCACCTGCCGGCGACTCCGCGAATGCCTCGTATCGCCCGCCACGTGGGCGCACGTCAGACGAGTGCACGCCTGGATGTCGGCCACGGTGCCCGAAGGAGGTAGAGCGCTGGCGAGTGTCCACATCGTGGGCCGATGACAGGCACCGCCGGCGTTTCCCGGTCGCTCGGCGTGTTGGACGGGCGCTCGGTCCCGGATGGCCGGACAGCCATCCGGGACCGAGAGACGGGTCCTGTGGCACTGGTCCGCCCGCCGGACCGATCGTACGGTCCTCCCGGACCGGCTACGACCGCGCCCGCGGACAGGTCCAACGTCCTGCGGATGCACGCGATGGAGACGGTCACCATGCCGCGACTTGGCGATGCCTCGGCAATTGCCGGGGGGATCGGCGACGGCCCCTTGGCGAACGGACCGGAGCCCGGGGTTCCCCATGCGTAGCGCGGCCATCGACGAGGGATCGCTGCCCGACGCCGGCGCGCCCCACGAGACGAAGGCCACCAGCGTCCTCCGGCCGATCGTGTTCGGGGCCAACGACGGGCTCGTGTCCAACCTGGCCCTTGTCATGGGTGTGGCCGGGGCGAACCCGGCGCCCGAGGTCATCGTCCTCGCGGGCGCCGCCGGCCTGATCGCCGGCGCGTTCAGCATGGGCGTCGGCGAGTACATCTCGGTGCAGAGCCAGCGCGAGCTCCTCGACTTCCAGGTCGCCTTCCAGCGCAAGCAGCTCCGGGAGGCTCCGGAGCAGGAGCGACGCATCCTGGCCAACCTCTACCTGGAGCGGGGCTTCAGCGAGTCGGAGGCGGAGTCCTTCGTGGACGCCGTGTTCAACGACCCCGACCACGCGGTCCGACTCCTGATCTTCGAGGAGGTCGGCCTCGACGCTCGGTCCATCGGCTCCCCGCTCGCCGCCGCCATCGGCTCGTTCATCGCCTTCACGGCCGGCGCATTCATCCCGCTCCTCCCGTACCTGCTCGCATCCGGGTCGCCGGCGTTCACGGCCAGCCTGCTGGTCAGCCTCGCCGCCCTGGCAGGGCTCGGGGTGGGCATCGCCCTCCTCACCCGCAGACCGGTGTGGTATGGGGCCATCCGGCAGGTCCTCCTGGGCGGCGTGGCCGCCGCCGTCACGTACGCCGTCGGTCTCGGCATTGGCGCCGGCGCGGGCTGAGCGGGGAGGCCCGCCTCGTACGCTTCCAGGGGGTCCCCGATGGCTTCCAAGCGCGATGCGCCCTCCGTCTCGCCGCGCCCGTAGGCGACGGCGCCGCCCGGGTCATCGACGGAGGAGACCCAGCACGGGGCTGCGCGGCAGATCCCGACCATCAGGCCCCGATGGTGTGTTTCAAGGATCGCTGGTATGGTCCGGGCCGCAAACGATCCTCGACAGGAGTATCCAACTTCATATCGCCGACCCGGCAGGGCTCCTGCCGTGCGGTCGACATGCGGTCGATCGTTTCTCCCGCGCTCTCCCTCTTCGGTGATGGGCGCGCTCCCTCTCCTTCCCGCCGGTCGGCGCCGTCCCATCGCCACGTCGGACTGACCGCCGTGTCCTGGCAGAGAGGAGCATCTTGGGCTTCCGCAACAGCGACCTCCGGGCCATCGCCCTCGCGACCCTGGTCGCGCTCGCGGGCGTCTCCGCCTTCGTCGCGCCCGCAACGGCAGCTGACCCGTCTCCGACCCCCGCGCCGGAGGTGACGCGATCCCCGACACTGGACCCGGCGACCGCGACCCCTGACCCTGCGACCCCGACCCCGACCCCTGACCCGGCGACTCCCGCACCCGGGACGACATCCCCGGCGCCGACCCCGATCGCCGCGCCGGAGACTCTGCCCCAGCCAACGACCACGCCGACCGCGGCCACCACCACGCTGATCTCGCCCGCCCCCTCGGCGAAGCCCGACCTGGGCGCCCTGGTCGCCCGGATCGCCCTCGCGCAGCGGCACAGGCCGTACGTCCGCGGTGCCATGGGCCCCAGGGCGTTCGACTGCTCGGGTCTCGTCCGGTACGCCTACCGCCGTGCCGGCGTGACGAGCCGCCTCGGCGGTGGGCACTCGGCGCGCGCCATGCTGCGCTGGGCTCGGCTCCACCACCTGGCAAGCCGGTCCAATCCGCGAGTGGGCGACGTCGTGATCTACGGCAATGGCAGCCACGCCGCGATCTACATCGGCCACGGGCTCGTGATCAGCGCGCTCAACCCGCGGCAGGGGATCCGGGTCACCAGGCTCCATGCGCTGCGGGTGCCGGTCACGGCGTTCATCCACACGCATCTGCCTCGGAAATAGCCGGCCCGCCGGCGGAGTTCCGTCCCCGACGAGATCGGGCCAGCGGCCCGCGTGCATCTGTAGTCGAAGGCGCCAGATTGACAGCGGACGTGCCAAGCATCCTGTTAGGCGGGCACGAACAGCGTCGCTGCTGTCGGAACACCACGCGGGTCACCCGGACGCCGACATCGTGAGCGCACTTGCCTATGGCCTGCTCCCACCGGTGCCCGAGTGCGCGGCATTGGGCGCCTACCCGGCGGCGGCGCTGCGCGACAACCTCTACGCGTGGTACTCGGCCGTCGCAGGTCTGCCACGAGCGGTACGCAGGCTGGTTGAAGGCGGACCTGGCGAGCCCTCGCCGCTCAGCGTGGTTCGCGCACTCCGACGGCAGCCACAGTCCGTCGAGGTAGCGTGGGCCGGCGACGCCGCTGGTGCCGTGATCTCGTGTCGAACCGTCGACCTGGGCGTTCCCGCGAATTGAGCCTCTGGCTGCGCGTCCGGCAAATGAAAGCCCCGCTCGCCGCGATCGGAGCGTTTGCCGTCGTGTCGCTGGCGGCGGGCGATGTCGCCCTTGCCATGCCTCCGTTGCTCGCCTCGTACGGCCTGTCCGTTCCGGTGGTTGTTCTGGCTCCTCTCATCCTCTCGACCGTGGTCGGCTGGGGATTGATGTCCGGGGATGGTCGCCTGGAACAGGTCAGCAGTCGGCCGATCAAGTGCTATTCCGTAAGGGAGGGACGGTCGAGCTCGTCGACCTCATTGACGGGCACTGCCGGCACGTCGGCCCGGTACACGTGGAAACGCCATCCAGCGTTGGCTGGGAGCGTCTTCGGATGGCCTGCCGCGGACCTGCTGTCCACCTGTGGGGCGACGGATGCTCGTGGACTGCGGACATCAGGTTCGGTTTGAGCTAATCCGGCGAGGGCGCTGCCGCCTTTCCGCTCGTGCTGGCATCGCCGAGGGTTTTACGCTCTACGAGCGTCGTGGCCATATCGTCCGAGCTCGTGGGAGGCCCCTGGATAGACCCTCGGACCGGAAGCCGAAGGTCTGTCCACGTTCAGCAGGTATGACCTAGCCACGCGCGCCTGTAGCTCAGCGGATAGAGCGTCGGCCTCCGGAGCCTGACCGCCTGAGCGTTGTGGCCACCCGGGTGGAACCCCGAGCGAAATGGGTGGAGTTTTGCGCTCTACCCGCGGGCGCCGATTTCGAGCTCTCGCACGTCGTCACGAGATTTCACGGCCGAAGCTCGAGCGAGGCGACGTGCGAGGGGCGCACGACCCGGAAATGACGTCGATCGAGGGTGGCCAGCTTCGGTTCGTCGAGCCGCTCCGCCAGGGCCAACACGCTCGCATCGACCACCCCCAGGGCCAGGTCGCGGTACTGGGCCTGCAGGTCGCGACAACGAGCCAGATCAACCGCGGTCGGCGGCTCGATGCGATAGGCGCCCGCCAGAACGTCGTCGAGGAAGATCAGCCACGCGTCCGGCGAGAGCCGTCGGGCGCACCAGTAGTCGAGCTCCGCCAACACCAGCGCGGGCACGACGAGGTCTTCAGTGCTGTCCATGAGCAGCGCAGCGCACCGGGCGTGGTCGGGATCCGCCGCGTCAAGGGCCGCGAGGAGGGGGCCTGTATCGAGGATGAGCGCCACTTTAGCGCGGCTCTTCCGCAACCGGCTCAGCCGTGAGGTCTGCGGCGCTGGCTCCGTCGGTGGAGCGCCCGACACCGACCCGTGGTCGCCGGCTCGCGCGTAGGGCTTGCGCCTTTTCCTCGACAGCCTCCCGAAGCAGAGCCGAAACCGGCACACCGCGCCGGTCCGCCTCGGCCTCGAGCGTCCCGAGCGCAGCGCTGGATGCGCTGACCGTCGTCCGTCTGGTGTTCATCATGATGCGTGATGCTAGCACCCAGCATCACTGGCGTGCAAGGCGCCGCATGGGCACCTGCGAGTCCGGATCGATGCGCACGAGCCTCGAACCGCGCGTGTCAGGCGCATCGCCGAGATCGATCTCGATCCACTCCGGGCTCACCCACCCGGCCGGATACGTCACCCGGTATCGATCGGACCAGAGAAAGCACTCGATCAGCTCGCCGATGTCAGCGTCGCCGAGGATGCCCGTCTCGACCAGGGCTGTGACCAGTCGCCCGCTCTCGCGATCCCAGCGCCGGTCGGTGCACAGGAGGAGTGCGGTGGCCAGTGCGTCGGGCTCGCCGTTCCCATGGTGCCGCTTGAACAGTCCGACGGCCTCGAAGAGCTGGCCATTGCGCAGGTCAGGGCCGACGATCAACGTCCGCCACAGGTCCTCGACACTCGTTGCAGTGTGGAGGGCAATCAGGTCGGCAAGAGGGCCGTGGTCGCCGAGTTCCTGGTCCGTGTCCCGCTTGTCGTTCGCCATCTTCCCGGTGCCGTCGTTCATCGAGTCCCGCCTGCGATCGAGGACACGATCCATCTCGGAGCGTGCCCGGTCAAATCGTCCCCGGCAGTCACGTGCACAACCCTATCGTCGTGGACGATGTCGAGCGCGCTGGGCTCGACGCGATCGAGCGCGCACTGGCGCGTCGTGCCGCCGACCACCGGCGCAGTCCCGCTACCCGAGCGCAAGATGCTGCCAGCGGAGCCCGTGGGCCTCGAAGGCGGCGAAATCCGCATCCCGGCTCACCCACGTACAGCCCTCGGCGATCGCCAGCGCCGCGTGCTGCGCGTCGGCCACCAGCTTGCCGGTCGCGCCAACCGCACGGCAGAGGCGGGCGACGTCATCGAGGTGGCCGGCGCCGGGCGTGGCGAGCCGGCATCGCGGATGGTTCGCCAGCTGTTCGATGACGGCGAGCGCGACAGGCAGCGGCGTCGGGTCCGCGAAGATCCGGGGGTTGGTGACGATCCTGATGAAGCCGACCGCCACCAGCACGCTCAGGGCGAACGGCTCGGGCCCGTCCACGACCGCCTTCAACCACCCTGCGTACGGCTCGTGCCGGGCCTCGTCCTCTCGGTGGGCATAGACGAGCACGTTGACGTCGGGCATCAGCATCGTCAGCGCAGCCGTGTCCGGTCCTCGTCCTCGAGCTCGGTCGCGAAGTCGGACGGCTCGTGGCGAACCAGGCGGCGGGCCCTGCCGTACGTGGCCATCGAGAACGGCGGCGCGGCCGGCACCGGGCGACCGAACGAGTCCCGCAGCGCCTCGTTGACGACGTCGCTCACCGTGAGGTTCCGCTCGGCCGCGCGGCGCTTGGCCTGGCGCAGAAGTGCGTCGTCGAGTACCAAGGTGGTTCGCATACAGGTGATCATACGTGTGCGCGCGGAGAGGTCAACCTGATCGTCGTTTCGCAAGCATCAGCCCGAAGACCGCATGTCTTGACGCTCACTGCGAGTTCAGATCCTGCCTTGTGCGCCAAGCCCGGTCGGTACGTCGAGGCTGGGGGTGAGCCCGAAGGAAGGCGGCTGCCCGATACGAGGGATCGGCGGCAGTGGCGGCCCAGGAAATCCGGCGAGCCGCGATGAGTCCTGCGGCGCCCGGCGGTCGTATTGTCGAACCCGCTACCGAGGAGGACTCCTATGCGCAGCGTGACCTATTCGATGGGCGTCTCACTTGACGGCTACATCGCCGGGCCGGACGGCGACATCACTGCGCCGCCGCCCGACGAGGAGGTCTGGCGATTGGTCACCGACGAGATACGAGAGGTCGGCGTCCACCTGATGGGACGACGGCTGTACGAGACGATGCTGTACTGGGAGACCGCCGACCAGGATCCATCGCTCGACGACTCAGGGATCGAGTGGGCCGCACTGTGGAAGCCGCTCCCGAAGGTGGTGTTCTCCACCACGCTGTCGGCGGTGCAGGGCACTGCGCGCCTGGCCTCCGGCGGGCTCGCGGAGGAGATCGAGCGGTTGCGAGCCGAGCCGGGGGAGGGCGACATCGCGATCGGCGGCGCGACGCTCGCCGCCGAGGCGGCCGCGTTGGGTCTGATCGACGAGTACCGGGCCAGGGTCTACCCGGTGCTGGTTGGCGGTGGCATTCCGTACTTTCCGCAGCGCGAGCGCCGGGTGGATCTCGAACTCGTCGAGACCCGCACCTTCAGCTCGAGAGTCGTCTACCTCCGCTACCGCGTCGCGAGATAGCCGGCTCATCCGCCGGGCGCGGACGGCCGCTTCGTCCTTTCGCCGCGCTCGCCAGCCTGTCCATGAACGGAAGCGTGCCGGACGATCACGCCAGCCTGAGTGGCACGGTCGGGAGGACTTACCAACCGTCCCTGACGCACAAGGATCCTGCTGTCCTGTCATCAAGGGACATCTGAATCCGCCCGCCCGCGGCCACTGAACCTGCCCCCCGCGGCCACTGAACCTGCCCACCGAACATCGTGGCCACGAGGAATGAACGCCGGCCGGCGACGAGATCTGCACGGTCCCGGGTGGCGCAGGCGCGACAGGTCCTCGTCGATGTAGGCGCGGTTGCCCCTGCGGCTCGGTCCAGGGTTGGTTGTACGCCGATCTCCTCGTACCCGGAGGGCCGACGAGGCATTGCCCGCGCGCCGGACGAACTCGGAGATCCTCGTGCACGGGCTGCCATCGAGCTCGCTTCGAGCGCCGTCGTCGCGGCTTCTAAGGCGATCTGCCCATTGTGATCTGTCCGCCCAGAGACTAGTACACGGATTCGCAAGTCGCGCAACGTAAGAGTCACGCCGCTCGGGCCGGCGGGGTCAGGGCAGCCAGGACGCGGTGCAGGTCGAGTCGGGTGAACCGCCACTCGAACGGCGTCGCGATCGCGCTGTAGCGCGGGCCGAAGGCGAGCAGGGCGATCGCGAGCTCGTTGAGTGAGGCGAAGTCGTCGGGCTTGAGCAGCTTGCGCCCGACGACGCTGAAGTAGAGCTCGACCTGGTTGAGCCAGCTCGCGTGCACCGGGGTGTGGACGACGCGGATCTGCGGCCAGCGCTCGCGCAGGCGCTCCTCGGTCCGTGGGCCACGATGCGAGCTGCCGCTGTCGACGACCCAGAAGACCCGGCGCGCCGAGGCGTACGGCTCCTCGCTCATGACCTCGTCGACGAGTCGCCCGAACGGAGCGATGCCGGTGGTCGGCTCGCAGCGCCCGAAGACCCGGGCCCGATGGACGTCCCAGGCGGCGAGATAGGCGAGCGTCCCCCCGCGCACATACTCGTGCTCGACCCGGCCGGCCCGTCCGGGCGCCGGTGACAGCGTGGGATGGATCCGCGCGCGGGCCTGGACCGCGGTCTTCTCGTCGGCGCAGATGACATGCTCGTCAGGCCGCAGCGGCTCGCCCTGCCGGCGGCCGTGGTACAGGTCGAGGATGCGCCCCGCCTTGCGCTCGAAGTCGGGATCACGCGGGAAGAGCCAGCTCCGGTACGTCCACGGCCGCAGGGCGTCCTCGCGCAGCCAGCGCCAGACCGTGGTCAGGCTGATCGCCTCAACGATCTCGCGGCGGACCGCCTCGCGCGCGATGTCGGCGATCGAGAGGCGCGCGAGCGGCAGACCGAGCTCAACCGGTCGAGCGCAGGCGAGGGCCTTGACCTCCACGACCACCCGAGGGGGAAAAGGCCCGCGGCCGGCCGGACCGCGGGCGATCGGCGAGACCTGCCGCGCGATCCTCGAAGAACCGCTTGCGCCAGCGGCTCACGGTCGTGCGCACCGTCCCCAGCCGCTCGGCGATCTCGTCATTGCGCAACCCGTCGGCCGCGAGGAGCACGACCTGGGCCCGGAAGACCTCGCGTCGGCTGGCCGTCTGGCGGCGGGCTCGGCGCTCCAGGGCGGACCGCTCCTCGGGTGTCAGTTCGATCCGGTACGGGCTACGTCTCGACATCGGTCCCTCCTCTCGGAGGAATCGTAGCTGCCGCAGTTACGTCCCGCAACTTAGGAACGGCTGTACTAGCGATCCCGAAACGAGTTCTCCAAATCGGGGCGGGCGACAGTTGTCCCCGCCCCTCCCAATGCCGGGCATCCCGCCACCTCGCTGCCAGGCTCCCGTCAGACACCCCGGCGGATACTGCTTGACAGACGACCGGAGCGAAATGGCGATCCCCGCCGCCCTCAGGACCGGGCTGGATCTCGCGCGGCGGTCGCGGTTGTGAGGGTCGAGACGGTCACGCGTCCGAGGGAGCAACGACGACACCAACTGGCGCGTGCTGCGAGCGCTCGCCGCCCGTCGGGCGCACGGCTGACCGACGCGGCAACGACTCACGGAGCCTGCCGACAGGGCGACATACCGGCTTCTGGAGGGGGCAGGCTCCGCTCGCCAGCCCACGGTCAGGCCGCAGGACGACGCAGCCAGGAACACGGACCGCGCCTGACTTGGCCGTGCGTTTTCGGGGTGATCGGGGTGTATATAGGTATGGGGGCAGACGTCGCCTTGGTTGAGTCAGCCGAGCTCCGGTACCAGCGCGCCTATGATCGGTTCTGGGGGGACGTCTTCCGGTTCGTTCTCGCCTGGACGAACGACTGGACCTCCGCCGAGGACTTAACGCAGGAGACATACCTCCGACTCTGGCGGCACCGAGGCTCGATTGACTGGGATCGGCCGATCCTGCCATGGCTGTTGGTCACTGCCCGACGCTTGGCGAACAACCGCTTCAGGTCCCTTCGCCGGAGACTCGCATGGACGCGTTCGGATCCCCCCACCGACGAGCTGATCCGTGTCCGCTGGATTGATGTGTGCCAGGCGCTTGCCAAGCTGACTCCCATCGAACGATCGGCATTGATCATGACTGCGGTTGAGGGGTGGTCCTATGCGGAGGTTGCAGACGCGCTGAACACCACAGAGGGCGCCCTCAGAGCGGCCGTTAGTCGCGCCCGTGACAAGTTGGAGGTTGCGTGATGTCTTCCTCACGGACCACCGAGATCCTAGACGAGTGGCGGGCGGTAGCGGATGCTGCGTCGCTGCCGTCGAAGGCGCCAAGGCCGTCCCGAAGCGCCTATGCCTTTGGCATCGCCGGCACGGCGGTAGCCGTGGTCACCTTGCTCGTCGCTCTATTTGTGCGGGGAGGTTGGAGCCCAGGCGAGCCCACCGGTGGTGCGACTGGATCCGGATCCTCGACCACTCCCTCAGCGACCGTCCCAGCAGCGCCGAGTTCGACCGTGGTAGCGTCACCCTCGGAGGTGCCAGGCGTCGGAGGAACGTGTTCGGCGAGTCAGTTCACCCTGGGCGAGGCAACGAGCGCCCCCGGCTTTGGCACGGTCGGGACGACGTCCGTGTATGTCACGCAGCCGCTTCGGAACGCTGGCGGCGATTGCGTGCTCGAGCTGCCGGCGACGATCAGGGTGGCCTCCGCGACCGGCCCGTTCCAGTCAGTTACGGTGGTCAATGCTGGGACAGCCACCTCCTTCACCATCCGATCTGGACAGTCAGTCTCGATCGTTCTCGGTGCCTGGTGGTGGACAGGAGGGTCCACGGAGAACGGGACGCCGCTCTCGGCGCCCCCCTGCACCGACCCGATCACCGATATCACCCGGGTTGAGTTTCCGCTCGTATTGGACAGCATTCAGATCGACCTGGGCACCGTTTGGCACGAGGTCTGCTCCTCTCCGGCCAGCGTCTCGGTCACTGTCGAGGACTAGGAATGACACGCGTGACCGGGCGAAGCCTGCACGTCAATAGGGTTCGTTGATGGGCTGTCAGGCCTAAACGCTCTCGAGCGGTCGGACGCCGCGACCCTCGATCGCCTCGGTGAGCCGGTGCGAGCGGCCCTCGGTCACGATGACATGGGCGTGGTGGAGGAGGCGGTCGACCGCCGCAGTCGCCAGGCTCTTCGGGAAGATCGTGTCGAAGCGAGCGGGATGCAGGTTCGACGTCAGGATCAACGAGCGCTTCTCGTACGCCGCGTCGACGAGGCGATACAGCGCCTCGGCCTCGTCGGCGCCGGCGGGTAGCAGGCCGATGTCGTCGACCACGACCAGCTCCGAGCGGACGATCCGCTCGACGACCTTGCCGGTCGAGGCGTCGATCCGCGACCCGGCTTCCGCAGCTATTCGGCTCAAGAGGCACTCGGAGCGCCGTTCCTGAGCACGAATGGGACCCCGAAATGCGTCAGTGGAGCCATGTCCACCATCGCAAGGAGCAGCGCATCCGGGCCCACGTCCTGCTCTGCTGGCTCGCCCTGCTCCTCATCCGGCTCGCCGAGCAGGCGACCGGCGACACCTGGCGCGATCTCCGCTTCGAGCTCGACAAGTGCCACCTCGGGCGCTTTGACGGCTCGGCCGGCAAGGTCGCCCAGCGGACCGAGCTGACGGCCCGCCAGACGGCCATCTTCAAGGCGCTTGGCGTCCCCGAGCCGCCGCGCATCTTCGGACTGGCGCCCGCCGAGGCTGCCGTCACCGCCTGACCCGGTCAGCCGGTCATCCCACCGAGTCATCGCCCATAGATACTCGCGTGAGATCCAGCTGCGGAATCCCGGGGTATCACTCGAGCGTCCGCTCCGACGCACCTTCGGCGGCCTTGGCCGCGATGAACAGGTCGACGGCCGCGCCGAGGCTGACAGCGAACGCGTCAAGGGGGCCTCCGGGATCAAACGAACCAGTCGTTGGGCGCCCAGAGTCAGGCGAACAAACCGGGAAGGAGTCAGGCGAAGTAGCCACGATCGAACCTCCTCGGCGCGGGGTCCAAGTGAGGTCGAAACCACAACATCTGGTGGTTCAGCGCTTGCCGTGCCCTAGATGTTGTAGGTTGGCTGGCGAGGAAGGATTCGAACCTTCAATCCCCTGATCCAGAGTCAGGTGCCTTACCGTTAGGCCACTCGCCAGCGATGCCCGGAGGGCGCCCCGAGTCTACCTTGCGGCGTCGGGCGCCTCAACCTGCACGTCGGGCGCCTCAACCTGCGGCGCCGGGCCTCCCACCTCGGGCCTGCCCGCCCTGCCGACTACGCCGTATCGTGCCGTCCCTGCGCCTGCAGCTTCGCCCACGTGTCCCTGAGCGTCAGCGTCCGGTTGAACACGAGCGCCCCCGGTGCCGAGTCCAGGTCCGGCGTGAAGTACCCCAGCCGCTCGAACTGCACGGTCTCCCCGGCCGGAAACTCCGCCAGCGACGGCTCGACGAACGCGCCGTGCACCACCGTCTCGGACGCCGGGTTGAGGTCCGCGAACAGGTCCCCGTCCGCCCCGGGATCCGGCCGGCTGAACAGGTAGTCGTACAGCCGCACCTCGGCCGGCACGGCGTGGGCCGCGGACACCCAGTGCAGCGTCGCCTTCGGTCGCCGCCCGTCCGGCGAGTCGCCGCCGCGCGTGGCCGGGTCGTAGGTGCAGCGCAGCTCCACGACACGCCCCGACTCGTCCTTGACGACGCCGGTGCAGGTGACGAAATAGGCGGACCGCAGCCGCACCTCGCGCCCTGGAGCGAGGCGGAAGAACCTGGCCGGTGGCTGCTCCATGAAGTCGTCTCGCTCGATCCACAGCTCGCGTGAGAACGGCACCCGTCGCGTCCCGGCCGACGGGTCCTCCGGGTTGTTGACGACCTCCATCTCCTCGACCTGGCCGTCCGGGTAGTTCTCGATGACGACCTTGAGCGGATCCAGCACGGCGAGCCGCCGCGGGGCCGTCCGGTTGAGGACGGAGCGCGCCGCGTACTCCAGCTGCCCCACCTCGACCACGCTGTCGGCTTTGGCCACGCCGATCATGGCCGCGAAGTCGCGGATGCCCTCGGCCGGGAACCCGCGGCGGCGCAGGCCGGAGATGGTCGGCATCCGGGGGTCGTCCCAGCCGCGCACGCGCCCCTCGTTGACGAGGCTCAGCAGCACCCGCTTGGACAGCACGGTGTAGGTGAGGTTGAGCCGCGCGAACTCGTACTGGCGCGGTCTCGACGGCACCGGCAGGTTCTCGATGAGCCAGTCGTAGAGGGGACGGTGGACCTCGAACTCCAGGGTGCAGATCGAATGGGTGACGCCCTCGATCGCGTCCGACTGGCCGTGCGCGAAGTCGTAGGTCGGGTAGATGCACCATGCGTCGCCGGTGCGGGGATGCGCCGCGTGCACGATCCGGTACAGCACGGGGTCCCGCAGGTTGATGTTGGGGGAGCCCATGTCGATCTTCGCCCGGAGCACGCGCGCCCCGTTCTCGAACTCGCCCGCCCGCATCCGCCGGAAGAGGTCGAGGTTGTCCTCGACGGACCGGTCCCGCCACGGGCTGTTCCGGCCCGGCTCCGTGAGCGTGCCGCGATGCTCGCGGATCTCGTCAGCCGACAGGTCGTCCACGTATGCCTTGCCGTGCTCGATGAGGTGGACGGCCCACGCGTAGAGCTGATCGAAGTAGTCCGACGCGTGGTGGAGGTGCTCGCCCCAGTCGAACCCCAGCCACCGGACGTCCGTCTCGATCGCGTCGATGTACTCCTGCTCCTCCTTCATCGGATTGGTGTCGTCGAAGCGCAGGTTGCAATGGCCGCCGAACTCATTCGCGATGCCGAAGTTCAGGCAGATCGACTTCGCATGCCCGATGTGGAGGTAGCCGTTGGGCTCCGGGGGGAAGCGGGTGACGATCGTCGTGTGCCGGTCCTCGCGGAGATCGGCGGCCACGATGTCGCGGATGAAGTCCCCCCGTTCGGGGGCGGCGCTGGCTTCGAGGGTCATGGGCAGGGCGAACCGGATAGGGGATCAGGAGGGTTCTGGCTGGCGAGCAAGGATTCGAACCTTGAATCCCCTGATCCAGAGTCAGGTGCCTTACCGTTTGGCCACTCGCCAGCGAGGTCGCGCCCGGAGCGGTGCCGTCCGGAACGCGTGCCCATCGAGGGCGGGACGGAGTGTAGCGCGGCTCGCCATGCGGCTCAACCGCGCAGTGCCGCACGGGGCGCGGCGGGAAGCGATCAGTCCTTGTCCAGCACCTTGTCGGCCTTGCGGTCGATCCGGCGCTCTTCGGCCTTCGTGATCGTGCCCTTGTCCTCCTGCTGGGCGGCCCTGGCCTTCGCGTTCCGGGCGTGCGATTCGTCCGGCATCGGGTACTTGCGCTCCTCCGGCAGCCCGAACGCCGACTTCGGAAGGGAGTCGCGCTTCTTCTCGCTCAGTCTCGCCATGGCGGGCCTCCTGTCGATGTGGTGTCACCCGACTCTACGCGACCGGGGGGTCGCGACCGGCTCAACGCGGCTTGCCGCTTCCTTGCACCGGTCTTGCGGTCGCGCCCTGCGGGCAGGCTCGTGGCGTCCCGCAGGCATGCCGGTGGCGCGCGGCCCGGGCCTGAGCCGTCGCGCCCGCGCCGCCCGGCCTGTGCCGCCCCGGGGACGAGACCGCGCCTGAGCCGTCGAGCCCGCGCCGCCCCGGCCCGCGCCGTCCCGGCCTATGCCGCCCCGGCCGGCACCTCCGTCCCTGCGGCGTCGGCCCGTGACTGGCGAGCCACGCCGTCCGCCAGGGCCTCACCGAGGATCGCCGCCAGCTGGTCCCACTCGGTGAGGAATGCGTCGTGGCCCTTGGTGGACTCGATCTCGCGGTAGACCGCGTCCACCCCGGCCGTGGCGGCCCCGCCGACCAGCGCCCGAACCTGGGACGGCCCGTACAGGATGTCGCCCTGGATGCCGACCCCGGTGAGCCCGGTGCCGGTGGCGTGGAGGACCCGCAGCGCGGCCAGGGTCCCGCCCCGGCCCCGCCCCACGTCGTGGCCGTCCATCACCCGGACGAGGGTGCGGTACGTGTCCGGGTCGAACCGCTCCACGAGCTTCCGTCCCTGGTGGTCGAGGTAGGACGCGATCGAGAACCGGCCGTCGCTCTCGCGCTCGCGCGCGAACCGTCCATCGAAGTCGGTCTCGGACCGGTAGGTCGTCATCGCCAGCTGGCGGGCGAGCGCCAGGCCATCGGTGCCGAAGCGGTCCACCAGCTCGAGCTGGATGTGGTTCCAGGCGAGCGCCAGCCCCGAGGTGCGGGCCGGCGACGCGATCGGCGCGACGTGCGCGACGTGCTCCGGCCGCTCCAGGGCAACCTCCAGCGCGACCATGCCGCCCAGCGATCCGCCGGCCACGAGCGCGAACCCCTCGATCCCCAGCGCGTCCGCGAGCGTCCACAGGGCGCGCGCCTCGTCCCGTGCCGTGACCTCCGGGAACGCCCGGCCGTACGGAGTGCCGGTGGACGGGTCGATGGACGTGGGCCCGGTGGAGCCGTAGCAGCCGCCGAGGAGGTTCGCGCACAGGACCCCGGTGCGCGTCGTGTCGAAGGCGAGGCCCGGCCCGATGAGCGGCGCCCACCAGTCGCCGGCGGCGTCGGCCGAGCCGGTGAGCGCATGGACGACCAGGACCTGCGGCGCCCGAGGTCGCGGCCCATCGTGGCGGTAGGCGAGCGTGAGGGGCAGGGGAGGGCCGCCGTTCTCGAGCGCGAACGGGCCGAGGTCGGCAGAGATGACGCTCCCGGCCCCGAGCGGGGGCCGGGAGCCGACGCGACGCCGTGTCGTCGCTGGCGTCATGACCGCGGCCTCAGGCCGTGGCCGCGAGCTCGCGGTCGGCCGTGGGATCCTCGCGGTCGGCCGTGGGATCCTTGGCCGCGCGAAGTGCCTGGTCGAGGTCCGCCAGGATGTCGTCGATGTGCTCGATGCCCACCGACAGCCGGATGAGGTCCGGCGTGACCCCGGACGACAGCTGCTCCTCGTCCGACAGCTGCTGGTGGGTGGTGCTGGCCGGGTGGATGATCAGGCTCTTGGCGTCGCCCACGTTCGCCAGCAGGCTGAACAGCTTCACGCTGTCGATCAGCCGCCGGCCGGCGTCCACGCCGCCCTTGATGCCGAAGGTGATCATCCCGCCGAAGCCGCCGGACAGCGTGCGCTTCGCGACGTCGTGCGTGGCGTGCGAGGCGAGGCCCGGGTAGCTGACCCACTCCACGTCGGGGCGGTCCTGCAGCCACCGGGCCACGGCGAGCGCGTTCTGGCTGTGGCGCTCGATCCGCAGCGGCAGGGTCTCGAGGCCCTGGATGAGCTGCCACGCGTTGAACGGCGAGAGCGCGGCGCCCAGGTCCCGCAGCCCCTGCACCCGCAGCTTGACGATGTACGCCAGCGGACCGAAGGCGCCCGTGTACGAGACGCCGTGGTAGGACGGGTCCGGCGCCACGAAGTCATCGTGGAAGCGCGGGGATGCGGCCCAGTCGAACGAGCCTCCATCCACCACGACGCCGCCGATGACGGTGCCGTGGCCGCCGATCCACTTGGTGGCCGAGTGGATGACGATGTCGGCGCCCAGGGCGAAGGGCCGGGCGATGAGCGGGGCGAAGGTGTTGTCCACGATGAGCGGCACCCCTGCGGCATGGGCCACGTCGGCCACGGCCCGGATGTCCGCGACGTCGAGGCGCGGGTTGCCGATGGTCTCCAGGTACAGGGCGCGGGTGTTCCCGTCGATCGCCGCCGCGTAGTTCGCGGGATCCGAGCCGTCCACGAACGTCGTCGTGATCCCCAGCCTGGGCAGCGTGTGGTGGAACAGGTTGTAGGTGCCGCCGTAGAGGCTGGAGCTGGCGACGATGTTCTGGCCGGCGCGGGCGAGGTTGAGGATCGCCAGGGTCTCCGCCGCCTGGCCGGAGGCGAGGGCCAGGGCGCCGACGCCGCCCTCGAGCGCGGCGACGCGCTCCTCGAACACGCCGGTGGTCGGGTTCATGATCCGGGTGTAGATGTTCCCGGTCTCCTCCAGGCCGAACAGCCGGGCGGCGTGCGCCGCGTCGTCGAACACGTAGGACGTGGTCGCGTAGATCGGGACGGCGCGGGACCTGGTGGTCGGGTCGGGCGACTGGCCGGCGTGGAGGGCCTGGGTCTCGGTGTGGAGGCTGGGCAGGGAGCTGGGATCGAAGCTCATCGGGAAGGTTCTCCGGCTGGCAGGGTGTCGAAGGTCGAGGGCCCCTGTGGGGTCTGGCTCGGCGGCTACCCGTCGTGTCTGCCGGAGAACAAAAGAGCCGCGAACCCTGAGGTTCGCGGCCCCGGGACCTCGGCTCCGAGATCCCCGCTGTCACTGCTGAAGCTCAGCGCGGGAGATCCCGGCGCCCGTCCTCCGTACGACGGGGCCGCCCACGCATACACATCAGCCAGGAGACGGTGGTGTGGCTCATCAGGTGGGAGAGGATGCACGACCCGGCCGAGGCCCGTCAACCCCATCGCCGCATCCGCAACCGAAACGCAACCGGGCGGCGTCGAGGCGGGCGATCGTCAGCAGGAGGCCCGCCGCTGCCGACGGGCCTCCCGGTCCGTTCGCCGGGCGATCGTCAGCCGGCGGGCCTCCCGGTCCGCGAGGCGGGCGATCGTCAGCCGGCGGCGCCGGCGCTCGGGGCGGGCGAGGCGCCCGGGTTCGCACCCTGGCCGCCGAACATCCTGCCGTGGCCCGGGCCGTGGCCACCGAAGCCGCGGCCGCCCAGCTCGCCCAGGACCCCGCGCCCCAGGGAGCGCAGCTCGTCGGTCGTGATCTTGCCGTCGGCCATCAGGCTGGTCAGCTGCCGGAGCGGGCTGTCCGCCGGGAGCCTGTTCAGTTCGTCCTGCGTGATCACGCCGTCGGAGAGGAAGTCCCGGAGCTGCTGCCGGGCCGCCTGTCGCTCGGTCTGCCGAGCCTGGCGCTCAGCCGTGACCGCGTCCAGGATCGCCGCCTTCTGCGACGAGCTGATCGTGCCCTTGGTCACGAGCTGGTCGAGGACGTCCGAGAGGACGGTGTCCTTCTGGACCGGGGTCGTGGCGGCGGACGGTGCGGGCGACGCGGACGCCGCAGCGGGGACGACGGAGCCGCTCCCGGTCCCGGTCGGCGAACCGGTCGTGGCGAGGACGGCGCCCGCGGCGCCGACGAGCAGGAGCCCGGCGAGCGGGATCCCGAGCGTCTTGTTGAGCTTCATGCGATGCCTCCGTGGGGGCGCGCCGGGGAGCGGCGCTCCGGTCGAATGCCTCAGATGGTCTGCGCCGAGCCTGAAGCCGGGCCGGGGATCGGCTGTGACGTTGCTGTGAGCGGGAGGCGGACCACGAACGTCGCGCCGCCGCCGGGAGTGGCCTCGTGCCAGACCCGGCCGCCGTGCGCGGCCACGATCGAGGCCACGATGGACAGGCCCAGCCCCGTGCCGCCGTTGTCGCGGGACCGGGCCGGGTCCGCCCGGTAGAAGCGGTCGAAGACGTCCGAGCCGTGCGCCTCGTCGATGCCGGGACCGTGGTCCACGACCCGCAGCTCGGCGGCGCGGTCGTCGCGGCGGACCGTGATCTCGACCGGGGTCCCCGCGGGCGTGTGCCCGCGGACGTTGGCGAGCAGGTTGCCGGCCACCTGGCGGAGCTGGTCCTCGTCCCCGTCCACGACGACGCCGGGGTCCACCGCGTCCCCGATGCGCCGCCCCGGCTCGAGCGCCCGCGCGTCCGCGACGGCGTCGTAGGCGATCCGCGACAGGTCCACGGCGTCCCGGCGGATCGGCCGCCCCTGGTCCAGGCGTGCCAGGAGCAGCAGATCGTCCACGAGGGCGCCCATGCGGCGGCTCTCCGTTCCGATCCGGCCCATCGCCGTCGCCAGCTCGTCGGGGTCTGCCAGCCCGCCGGCCTGGTACAGGTCCGCGTACCCGCGCAGGGCCGTCAGCGGCGTCCGGAGCTCGTGGGAGGCGTCGGCGACGAACCGCCGCAGCCGGTCCTCGCTCCGGGCCTTCGCGTCGAGCGCGGCCTGCTGCTGGTCGAAGCTGGCCTCGATCTGGTCGAGCATGGCGTCGAACGCAGTGCCCAGGCGGCCGACCTCCGTGTCGTCGTGGGCGACGCCCGCCCGATGCGACAGGTCGCCCGCCGCGATCTGGTCCGCGGTCCGCGAGATGCGCTCCAGCGGCAGCAGCCCACGCCGTACGACCACCCACGCGACGACGAGCATCGCGACCATCGCCAGGGCGCCCACGAGCACCAGCGTGCGGACCAGGGCCCCGACGGCGGCGTCGACGCCGGCGAGCGGTGCGGCGATGGCGACGATAAGGCCTGCCCGCCCCTGCTCGGTCAGGACGTGGTAGCGGATCGACCCGTCCACGGCCTGTCGGTCGGTGATGCGACCGTACGCGTCGGCCGGGATCCCGGCGGGGTAGGGGGGCAGCGCCGGCAGCGGATCCGGATCGCTGGCGAAGCCGGACGGGAAGGCGCGCACGACGTTGCCCCGGCGGTCGAGCCGCATGACCGCGACGCGACGGCCGGCATCGCCGCCCGTGTCGGCCTGGTCCGCCAGCCGCTGGACGCCGCCGGCGCCGGACCCGATCGCCACGAGCTCCTGGTCGACGCGGCTCTCCAGGCTGGTGCGAACCAGCCCGACGAGGAGGACGCCCGCCACGAGCAGCGCGACCGCCAGCATCCCGCCCAGCGAGAGCAGCAGCCGCGCCCGCAGGCTCATCCGCCGCGCCCTCGCGGGCTCATGCCGCCGTTGCGGTCCGCGCGCAGGCTCACCCGCCGGTCCCGTCCGCGCGCAGGACGTAGCCGAAGCCCCGGACGGTCCGCAACAGCCTGGGCTCGACGTCGTCGACCTTGCGGCGCAGGTAGCTGACGTAGGTCTCGACGACGTTGTCCTCGCCGTTGAAGTCGTACTGCCACACGTGATCGAGGATCTGTTGCTTGGACAGGACGAGTTCCGGGTTGAGGAGGAAGTAGCGCAGCAGGCGGAACTCCGTGGGCGAGAGCTCGACCTCGCGTCCGGCGCGCCAGACCTGGTGGCGATCCTCGTCCATTTCCAGGTCCCGGTAGCGGAGCCTCTCGGCCCCGTCCTGGGCACCGCCCCGCACGCGCCGCAGGAGGGCCCCGATCCGCAGCGTCAGCTCTTCCAGCGAGAAGGGCTTGGTGACGTAGTCGTCGCCGCCGCGCACGAACCCGGTGACGCGGTCGTCCTCGGTGTCGCGCGCGGAGAGGAAGATGACGGGGACGAAATCGCGCGCGGCACGGAGGCGGCGGCAGACCTCGAAGCCGTCGATGTCCGGGAGCATGACGTCCAGCACGACCAGGTCCGGTGCCATGGTGGCGGCCGCATCGAGCGCGGCGAGACCGGTCGCGGCCGTCGTGACCTGGTAGCCCATGTACCGGAGCGCGGTGGAGAGCAGGTCGGTGATGGCCGGCTCGTCGTCGACGACGAGGATGCGGGCGCCATTGTGCTGCACGTCCCCAGTCTGGGGCGTCGAGGCTGAGAGTTTCCTGTGAGACAGCCGGGAAGCGCCTCGGAGGTCCCCTTGGGCCCGGCGCGTTCGTGCGGGCCGCGCATCGATCCTGCGCGCCCATGTCGTCATCGTGCTCGCCGCGCATCGCCGCAGCCGTTTCGAGGCGGCTTCGGGGCCGTTTCGGGGCCCGCCGGGGTCGTCGTGGTGCGTCGCACGCACGCCCGCGACCGATGGAGGCGGAATCCATGCGTCCCACGCACGGCCCGGCGTGGGCAACGTGCGCGCCGCGAGTCACGCCCGGCGCCGAGCGCCCACGCCCGGGCCACGTCCGGGCCGCGGCTGACACTGGGCGCCCGCGCCGTGCATGATCTTCCCATGCCCGATTTGCCGCCCTCGTTCCGTGCCTATGTCGTCGACCGACCGGCGGGCAAGGCGTTCACGCGCGGCCTCCGCCGCCTGGCCCCCGCGGACCTGCCGCCGGGCGAGGTCACCGTCCGGGTGCAGTGGTCCAGCGTCAACTACAAGGACGGGCTTGCCGCGCGCGAGGACGGGCGGGTCGCGCGCTCGTACCCGCTGGTGCCCGGCATCGACCTGGCGGGCGTCGTCGTCGCGTCCGAGGACCCGGCGTTCCCCGTGGGCGCGGCGATCCTCGCCAACGGCTACGACATCGGCACGGCGCGCCACGGCGGCTACGCGGAGCTGGCGCGGCTGCCGGCCGGCTGGGTCGTGCCGCTTCCCGACGGCCTCACGGCGCGGGACGCGATGGCGATCGGGACCGCAGGCTTCACCGCGGCGATGAGCGTGGCGGCCCTGGAGGAGCGCGGCCTCCGTCCGGGCGACGGGCCCGTCCTCGTCACGGGGGCGTCCGGCGGGCTCGGCTCGGCGGCGGTGGCGATCCTCGCCTCGCGCGGCCACGAGGCCTGGGCGGCCACCGGCAAGCCCGACGAGCACGGCCGGCTGCGGGATCTCGGGGCGGCCGGGTTCCTGGCCCGGGACGAGGTGACGGCGCCGGGACGACCGCTCGAATCCGCCCGCTGGGCGGGGGCGGTGGACACGGTGGGCGCGGCGACCCTGCCCTACGTGCTTCGCACGCTGCGCATCGGGGCGGCGGTCGCGTCGTCCGGCAACGCGAGCGGCGCGGAGCTCAGCACGACGGTGTTCCCGTTCATCCTCAGGGGCGTGGCCCTGCTCGGGATGGACTCGGCGAACATGGTCATCACGGCGCGGCGGGCCCTGTGGAAGCGCCTCGCGACGGACCTGTTGCCGCGCGGGCTGGGTGACGGGATCACGGAGGTGGACCTGGACACGGTGGAGCCCGCGCTCGACGCGATCGTCGCCGGCCAGGCGCGCGGCCGCTGGGTGGTCCGCGTCTCCGGCTAGCCTGGCCCGTCCGGCTAGCTCGGCCCGCCCGGCCCGTCCGCTTCGTGCGGCCCGTCCAGGTCGCCGCGGAGCTGCGCCAGCGCCCGCTCCAGGCTCGCGCGCGGCCGCGGCGGGGTAGGGGGCGCCCGCGACCGCGTCATCGATCGAGACTTCGCCGGCGTGAACACGGCGTGCGAGGTCGGCCAGTGCCCGGAAGCCCGCCAGGGACGCCTCCGCGAACGCCCGTCCCGCGTGATCTCCGTGCCCGGGCACCACCACTGTCCGGGCACCGACGAGCCCGAGCAGCGCCTCCGCGGTCACCGGCCAGTCGAGGGGGTAGCCGTCGCCGAAGTAGGGCGTCGCGCCGTTCTCGAGCAGGTCCCCGGCGCACACGACGTCCGCGTCGGGCACCACCAGCACGATGTCGTTGTCGGTGTGGCCGCGCCCCAGGAACGTCAGCTCGACCAGGCGCCCGCCGATCTCGACCGTGGCTCGCTGGGCGAATACCCGGTCGGGCGGATCGAGGACGACCCGGGCGAGGTCCGCGGCGAGCACCGGGATCTCGGCCGCCACGGACGAACGCATCTGCTCCCCGTGCCGCTCGATCATCGTCACGCAGCGCTCGTGCCCCCAGACGACCGCGGGCCGGAACACCGAGTTGCCGAAGCAGTGGTCGAAGTGCCCGTGGGTGTTGACGACGACGGGCACGCGGGGCGACCCGAGCTCACGCAGGTCGTCCACGATCTCGCCTGCCTGGCGGTGGGTGGAGCGGGTGTCCACGACCAGCGCCTCGCCCCCGTCCAGCACCGCCACGATGTTCTGGTCGAAGAACGCGTAGCGGCGAACGAAGACGCGGTCGCCGAGCTCGGTCCAGCGGGGGGTCATCGGGCAAGCGTAGCCGCCGCTGCCGGGACCGGCTACCCTCCGCACCGGAGGCGCTCGCCGAATGTTCGAAGTCTCGACCGGGCCCGGGCCCGGCACCCCGTCCGAGGCCACTGCCCGCATGGCCGACGGAACCCTGCTGCGCACCCTGCACTGGGAGCCGGTGGGGGAGCCCTGGGCCACGGCGCTGATCGTGCACGGCCTGGGCGAGCACGGGGGCCGATATGGCACCCTGGCCGCGCCGCTGACCTCGGCCGGCATCGACGTCCACGCCTACGACCATCGCGGCTTCGGCGGGTCCGCGGGGCGGCGCGCGTACGTGGACCGCTGGAGCCGGTTCCACGACGATCTCCAGGAGCGGCTCGTCGCGCTCCGCGAAGAGCACCCGGAGCATCCGGACCGGCCGATGATCCTGTACGGCCACTCCATGGGCGGGCTGATCGCCGCCGGCTACGTCCTGTCGGGCGGGGGCCGGCCCCTCCCGGACCTGCTGGTGCTGTCCGCCCCGGCCATCGACGCGGACGTCCCGGCCTGGAAGCGATCGATGGCGGGCGCGCTCAACCGCGTCGTGCCGCGGATGCGGGTGTCGAACGGGCCGCTGCGCGACGGCCTGTCGCATGATCCGGCGATCGGCGAGGCGTACGCCCGCGATCCGCTGTGCCAGACGCAGTCCACGGTCCGGCTCGGCCACGAGCTGTTCGGGGAGCAGCGGCGGCTGCAGGCGGCCGTCGCCGCGATCGACGCCATGCCCGTCCCGACCTACGTCCTCCACGGCTCCGCGGACCGGATCGTTCCCACCGCTGCGTCGGAGGCGATCGGGAGCAAGGGCAACGTCACGCGCCGGGTCCACGAGGGGCTGCGCCACGAGACCCACCACGAGCCCGAGCACGAGCACGTCCTGGCGGAGGTCGTGGCCTGGCTGGAGTCGCGGCGCGCGGCCTGGGCGTAGTCCCGCCGCCGCCCCGCGGAGCCGCGGCGCAGCGCCCGCGGAGCCCGCGGAGCCCGGCAACGGCGCCGGTGTAGACTGCCCCCACAACAGAAGATCGCCTCCGGGGAGCGCGGCAGCGCTGAGAGTGTGGTTCGCCCACAGACCCGCGGAACCTGATCCGGTTCGTACCGGTGTAGGAAGCAGGCCCGCATGCGTCGACGCCGTCCCCGGCCCCGGGGGCGGCGTTCGTGCGATGTGGAGGCTCGTGATCAATGACGACGGTAGTGTCGAGGCCGGGCATGGCGCCGGCCGACCAGACCCGATGGCGGACGCGCGACATCGTCGTGACCGCGATCATCGGCGTGACCTTCGGGGTGGTGTTCTGGGCGTGGGGCCTCGCGTGGAGCGGGTTCGACGCCGTGTTCGCGTTCGCGCCGCCGGCCAAGGACCTGCTGTACGCGGTGTGGCTGGTGCCGGCCGTCCTTGCGCCGCTCATCGTCCGCAGGCCCGGGGCCGCCCTGTTCGCGGAGATGGTCGCGGCCGGGGTGTCAACGCTCATCGGCAGCCAGTGGGGACCGGACACGCTGCTGTCCGGGTTCGTCCAGGGCGCGGCCGCGGAGCTCGTGTTCGCGTTCACGCTGTACCGCACCTGGTCGTTCCCGGTGCTGGCGGTCGCGGCCGTCGCGTCCGCGGCCGGGGCGTGGGTCCACGACTGGGTCCTGTACTACGCGGACGCGTCGCTGGAGGTCCAGCTGGCGCGCGGGGCGATGATGGCGATCTCGGCCGTGGTCATCGTCACGGGCGGATCCGTCGCGCTGGTGCGGGCGCTGCGCCAGGCGGGCGTGCTGGAGGGCTTCCCGTCTGACGACTGAACCGCCGGCCGGGACGCCGGGCGCCGTCCGCGCGGACGGCGCCACGTTCCGCTTCGCCGGACGACCCTCGCCCGCCTTCGCGGACGTCTCGTTCGAACTCGAGCCCGGGGCCTGCCTGCTCGTCGTGGGGCCGTCCGGCTCCGGCAAGAGCACGCTCGCGCTCGCCCTCGCGGGTCTGGTCCCGCGGGAGTTCCCCGGGGAGTGGCGGGGCCGGCTGACCGTCGACGGGCTCGATACCGTCGGCGCCGGCGGCGCCGAGCTGGCGGCGCGGGTCGGGCTCGTGTTCCAGGACCCGGAGAGCCAGCTCGTCATGGAGCGGGTCGAGGACGACGTGGCGTTCGGCCTCGAGAGCCGGGGGTGGCCGGCGGCAGCGATGCGGCGCCGGGTGCCCGAGGCGCTTGCGTGGGTCGGCCTCGAGGGCTTCGAGCGGCGGCGATCCGCGCGTCTCTCCGGCGGGCAGCAGCAGCGGCTGGCGCTGGCGGGCGTCCTGGCGGCGCGGCCCGGGGTCCTGGTCCTGGACGAGCCGACGGCGAACCTGGACCCGCCCGCGGCCCGGGCGTTCGCGGCTCGCCTGGCGGACCTCCGCGCGTCGCGGTCGGTGACGATCGTGCTGGTCGAGCACCGGGTGGACATCGCGTGGCCGCTGGCGGACGTGGTGCTGGCGCTGGGGCCGGACGGCCGCCCGATCGACGTGGGTCCCCCGGCCGACCTTCTGGCGCGGTCGCGGGACCGGCTGGTGACCGCCGGGGCGTGGCTGCCGGACGAGGCGCCGTCGCCGGCGGCTTCGTCGTCGTCATCATCGGCATCGTCCTCGCCGGCCCCCTCCGCCATCGTTGCCGCCCACGGCCTGTCCTTCGCCTACCCGGACGGTCCGGTCGCGGTGCGGGACGTGGACCTCGCCCTGACCCCCGGCGAGCGCGTGGCGCTGGTGGGCACGAACGGGTCCGGCAAGTCCACCCTGGGCCGGCTGCTGGTCGGGCTCCTGCGGCCGGCGGGTGGCCGGGTGCGCCTCGCGGGGCTCGACCCGGCGCGCCTGCGTCCCGCGGAGCTGGCGCGGCACGCGGCGTACGTGTTCCAGGACCCGGAGCAGCAGTTCGTCACGCTGCGGGTCCGCGACGAGGTGATGCTGGGCCTGGACGCGGCCGGCCGGCGAGAGGCGGAGGCGCTGATGGACCGAATCGGCCTGCCGCTCGGGCTGTTCGGGGACCGCAGCCCGTACACGCTGTCGGGCGGCGAGCAACGTCGGCTGTCGCTGGCGACCGCGCTCGTCCGCCACCCGGAGGTGATCGTCCTCGACGAGCCCACGTTCGGGCAGGACCGGCGCGGCCACGAGGCCCTGGTCGCGATCCTCGGCGCCCGGGTGGATGCCGGCGCGGCCGTGCTCGCGGCGACCCACGACGAGCGGTTCATCGCCGCCTTCGCGAGCCGGATCGTGCGGCTGGAGGCGGGGCGGATCGTCGCCGACCTGCCCGCGGGCGAGGGCCCCATCGCCTTTCGGACCTCCGCTTCCGGCGAGGCCGTAGCGTGATCACGTCGCGCATCGAGACCTCGGAGCGGCAGCTGCTGAGCCCGCTGGGGCGGTCGAGCCCGGTGACCAAGCTGGTCGTCGCCCTGGGGCTGCTGATCGGGCTGGCGTTCACGCTGGACGTCCGGCCGCCGGTCATCGTCACGGCCGCGGTCGTCGCGGCCGGGCTGGCGTGGGGCTCGATCCCCGGCCGGCGCCTGCTGGGCGGGCTCGCGCCGCTGTGGCTCGCGGCGCTCGGCATCGGCGTGTTCAACGCGCTGTTCTCGGGGTCGAACGCGGACCCGTCGCTGCCGGTCGCGTTCGTGTTCGGCACGTTCCACGTCACGTGGGCGGCGCTGGAGGCGGGCGCCGGGCTGGCGGTGCGGGTGATCGCGATCGCGGCGGTCGGCGTGGTGTTCGGCCAGACCACGGACTCGACCCGGCTCGTGGACGGGCTCGTACAGCAGGCCCGCGTGCCGGAGCGGTTCGGGTACGGCGCGCTGGCGGCGTACCAGGCGATCCCCCGGCTGGCCGACCAGCTGACCTCGCTCCGGCAGGCGCGCCGGATCCGCGGCCTTCGCTGGAGCTGGCACCCGCGAATCCTGGTCGGGCTGCTGGTCCTCGCGATCCGTCACGGGGACCGGCTGGCGCTGGCGATGGACGCGCGGGCGTTCGGGTCCGGGCCGCGCTCGCGCTACCGGGAGGTCGGCTGGGGGTGGCTCGACGTTGCCGTGCTGGCGGGCGGCGCGCTGCTCCTCGCCGCGGCGCTCGCGACCGGGAGCTGAGCCTCCGCCGGCGGCCGATCCGCGGGCTGGCCGATCCGCGGCCTACATGCCCTCGCGCAGCAGCCGCCACACCCCGCGGGCACCGGGCCGCTGCCCGTAGAGCAGGACGCCGGCCGCGTAGATGCGCGCCGCGACCCAGATCGCGACGCCGATCGTGGCCACGAGCAGCACGATGGACAGCACGATCTCCCACGGCTGGGCCACGTTGGTCGCGATCCGGCCCAGCATCATGAATGGGCCCAGGAACGGCACCTGCGTGAGCGCGACGATCCAGCCCGCCCGGGCGTCGAGCAGGCCCGTCGCGGCGTACACGCCCACGATGTAGCCCCCGGTGGAGATCAGCGTCATCGGCATGACCGCGGCGCTGATGTCCTCCTGGCGGCTGACCAGCGACCCGGCCGCGGCGTACAGCGACGCGTAGAGCAGGAAGCCCAGCACGCCGTACACGCCGAACATCAGGAGCAGGCCGGGCGTGAGCCCTTCGGGCAGGGTCAGCCCCGAGCCGGCCTCGCCGAGCACGAGCGACCCCACCCATCCCTGGGCGAGCAGCGCCACCCCGCCGGCGACGACGACCGCCGCGTACTGCACGAACGCGACGGCCCCGACACCGAACACCTTGCCGGCCAGGAGCTGGAACGGGGTTGCCGCGTTGAGCACGACCTCCATCACCCGGGAGGACTTCTCCTCGACCACGCTCATCGCGATCCAGTTCCCGTACATGATGATGATCATGAAGATCAGGATCGTCATCCCGAACGCGAGCAGGTCCTGGCCGACCGCCGCCACCGGATCGTCGCGGATCGGGTCCGAGCGGCCGGGATCGGGCCAGCTCACCCCGAACTCGGCGGGCGAGAACAGCGACGCCTGGTCCGCGGGCGCGAGGTCCAGCCGGTCGAGCCGGTCGGCGATGGCGATCGCGTTGGCGCCCTGGCGAAGGAGCTGGACCATCCGGCTGGTGGCCGGATCGTTGGTGTAGAGCGTGAAGTCGAGCTCGCCGCCGGCCGGCCGCTCGATGCCGAGGACCGCGGAGTAGGTCCCGGCCAGGACCTCGCGCCGGGCGGTGGCGAGATCGGTGGCCACGCTGACGACGAAGTCCGGCGTGCCGTCACCGCTCGTCTCACCAATGGTCGCGGTCGTCGCCGTCTGGTTCAGGAGCGTGCTGATCGTCACGGAGGCGCGCGTCGCCAGCGCGTCGCTGGGCGCGACGACGGCGACCCTGGTGGCGCTCGACCGGTCGATGACCTGGGCGATGACCGGGAGCAGCGCGATAGCGGCGACGCCCAGCACGAGCAGCGCCGTCCCCCACAGGAAGCTGCGCGTCCGGACGCGGACGAGGAACTCGCGCCGGGCGATCGTCACGACGTTGGCCCGCGTGCTCACGGCCGGGCCTCCGGGGTGGCCGCGAGCGTCCGCTCCTCGACGTCCAGCGCCCCGACGCGCTCGACGAAGACCTCCTCCAGCGACGGATCGGCGACCTCGAAGCGGAGCACCTCGCCGTGCTCGATCGCCGCCTGGAGCACGGCCTGCGGGTTCGAGCCCGCGTCCACGCGGAGCTCCGCGTAGTCGGCGCCGTCCCGGGTCACGGTCACGTGGGGCAGCGAGCGGAGCCAGGCGAGGTCGCCGTCACCGCCGACAGCGAGGCGAACCACCTGGTGGCCGGTGGAGCGCTTGACCTCACGGGTGGGGCCGGCGGTGACGATCCGGCCGTGGTCGATGATCGCGACCGAGTCGCACAGCTCCTCGGCCTGCTCCAGCTGGTGGGTGCTGAACACGATCGTCCTGCCGTGATCACTCATCTCGCGGAAGGCCGCCTTGAGCAGGGCGACGTTGACGGGATCGAGGCCCACGAACGGCTCGTCCATGAGCAGCACGTCCGGACCGTGCAGCACCGTCGCGATGTACTGGACCTTCTGCTGGTTGCCCTTGGACAGGGTCTCCGCCCGGCGATCCGCGTACTCGGCGATCCGGAACCGCGCCAGCCAGTCCAGTGCGTCGCGCCGGGCCGCGGCGCGGGGGATCCCGTACAGCGACGCGAAGTGGATCAGCTGGTCGATGACCGGCATGCGCAGGTAGAGCCCGCGCTCCTCGGGCATGTAGCCCCAGGTCCGCCGCGGCCAGTCGCGCGCGGGGCGGCCGTTCCAGGTGACCGTGCCCTCGTCCGGCTTCATCAGGCCGAGCACGATCCGCATCGTCGTGGTCTTGCCCGCGCCGTTGGCGCCCAGGAACCCGTAGACCTCGCCCGGCCGCACCGTGAGCGAGACCCCGTCGAGCGCCTGGACGTCGCCGAAGCGCTTGCGCAACCCTTCGATGGCCAATGTCATGGCGGTGGACCCTTTCCCCCGCGTGCCCCCTGCTCCAGGGGCGTCTGCCCTGTCGCAAAAACCCCGACCACTGTCGGGGTTCGCTCCGTGGGCCGGCGACTGCCATCATGGCCCATCCGGGGGGCCAGGTGACCGGACCCGGCCGGGACCGGCGCCACCGGCGTGCGCGGCCTGCGCGGCGTGCGCGGTGGGACCTCGCCCCCGGGCAGGCGCAGGGTGGACAATCCCACCCCGAGGCCTGCGAGCGTGCGATCATCGCGCCCGCCAGCGACAGCCGACGCAGCACGAGGTGCCAGGGTGGCCGACGGCCGGACGATCGTGTTCTTCCCCGAGGGGGCCTACGGCCCGACCAACAACTGCGTCGGCATCGGCGACGTCCTCCGCCGGCGCGGCCACCGGGTCGTGTTCATCGTCGAGGAGTCGTTCGCCGGCAGCCTCGAGGCCAGGGGGTTCGAGGAGCGGCTGATGCGGCTCGGTCCGCCGCCCGCCGAGCCCGAGGTGCCCGGCCAGTTCTGGATCGACTTCATCCGCGACACCGCGCCGGTGTTCCGCAAGTCCACGCTCGAGCAGATCACGGAGTTCGTCCAGCCCACCTGGCGGGCCCTGGTCGATGGCGCCAGGTACGTGAACCCGCGCCTCGAGGAGATCATCGGGGAGCTGGAGCCGGGCGTGATCGTCGAGGACAACGTCGTGTCCTTCCCGGCGGTGATGGCGTCCGGCCGGCCGTGGGTCCGGATCGTGTCCTCCAACCCGGCGGAGCTCAAGGACCCGCTCGTGCCGCCGTTCTCGTCCGGGTACCCGGCCGCGGATCCGCGCCGCTGGCCCGGGTTCCTGGCCGAGTACCAGCGCGCGCACTCGGACCTGTGGGCCGACTTCGACGCCTTCTGTCGCGATCACGGTGCCGGCGGGCTCGACAACGGCGAGCTCGGGCCGGAGTTCATGCACCAGTCCCCGTTCCTCAACCTGTATTCGTTCCCTGCCGAGGCGGACTACCGGCGGCTGGAGCCGCTGGCCCCCACGTGGCACCAGCTGGACTCCACGATCCGTGCCACCGACGGGGAGTGGTCCCTGCCCCAGCACCTGGCCGCGCGACCCGGGGCGCTGATCTACCTCTCGCTCGGCTCCCTCGGCTCGGCGGACGTCGAGCTCATGCAGCGGCTGGTGGACGTCCTCGGCCGGACCGACCACCGGGTGATCGTGTCCAAGGGCCCGCTCCACGAGCAGATCCGCCTCCCCGACACCATGACCGGCGAGCAGTTCCTACCCCAGCCCGCGGTGCTGCCGCAGGTGGACCTCGTGATCACGCACGGCGGCAACAACACCGTGGTCGAGTGCTTCCACAACGGCAAGCCGATGATCGTGCTGCCGCTGTTCTGGGACCAGGTGGACAACGCGCAGCGGGTGCATGAGACGGGGTTCGGGCGGCGGCTTTCGACCTACGGCTTCCGCGACGAGGAGCTGACCGGCGCGATCGACGAGCTGCTGGCGGACGCGCCCCTCCGCGAGCGGATGGCCGCGATCGCGGCCCGGATGCAGGCGGCCGCCGGGACGGTCCGGGCCGCGGACCTGATCGAACGGGTGGCGGTGACGGGTGCGCCGGTGACCCGGTAGTCCCGGGGGCGGGGCCGGACGTGCGGAGGGCCGGCGGGACCGGCGCCGTCCCACCCGGCGCCGCCCCACCCGGCGCCGTCCCACCCGGCGCCGTCCCACCCGGCGCGCTCGGGTGGAACGCCGCCCGGGCTTGGCGCACAATCGCGCCATCGCCCTTCGGACCCGCGGCAAGCGCGCCCCGGCGCGCCATGGAGGCCCCAGTGACCGAGACCCAGAAGCCCGTCAAGGCCTATCAGCAGTTCATCGGCGGCCGTTGGGTCGACGCCGTCTCGGGCCAGACCCTGACCGTCGAGAACCCGGCGACCGGCGAGCCCGTCGCCACCGTGCCGGCCTCGGGGGCCGAGGACGTCGACCGGGCGGTCAACGCCGCCGCCGACGCCTTCGAGACCTGGTCGCTGACGACGCCCCAGACCCGCAGTCTGGCCCTGCTCAGGATCGCCGACATCATCGACGCCAACGCCGACGAGCTCGGCCGCCTCGAGTCCCGCCAGACCGGCAAGCCGACCCAGGCCGCGATCGACGAGATGGCCACCTCCAGCGACCTGTTCCGGTTCTTCGCGGGCGCCTGCCGGGTGCCCGAGGGCCTGGCCGTCACCGAGTACCTCGACGGCCATACGTCGATGGTCCGCCGGGACCCGGTGGGCGTCGTCGCCTCGATCGCCCCCTGGAACTACCCGCTGTACATGGCGGCCTGGAAGCTGGGGCCCGCGCTCGCGACCGGCAACACGGTCGTGCTCAAGCCGTCCGCCCGCACGCCGCTGTCCGCCCTCCGGTTCGCGGAGCTGGTCGCGGACGAGCTGCCGGCGGGCGTGCTCAACGTGCTGGCGGGCTCCGGCGGCGCGATGGGCGACTTCCTCGTCGGGCACCCGAAGGTCCGCATGGTCTCGATCACCGGTGACACGGTCACCGGCAAGCACATCGCGACGATCGCGGCCGGGACGGTCAAGCGGCTCCACCTCGAGCTCGGCGGCAAGGCGCCGGTGATCGTGTTCGACGACGCCGACGTCGCGCTGGCGGCCGAGATCCTCAAGTCGGCCGGCTACTGGAACAGCGGCCAGGACTGCACCGCGGCCTGCCGCGTCATCGCGGGCCCCCGGGTGTACGACAAGCTCGTCGCTGCGCTCGCGGACCAGGTGAGGACCATCAAGTGGGGCAACCCGGCCGATGCCGACGACCTGGACATGGGCTCGCTCATCGCGCAGGCCCAGGTCGACAAGGTGGAGGGCATGGTCGACCGGGCGCTGGAGGCGAAGGCCGAGCTGGTCCTCGGCGGCCACCGGCCGGACCGCCCCGGTGCCTACTTCGAGCCCACGCTGATCGCGAACCCGGCCCAGGACAGCGAGATCGTCCAGGACGAGGTCTTCGGGCCCGTGGTGACCGTCCAGCGCTTCAGCGACGAGGAGCAGGCGGTGCAGTGGGCGAACGACGTCAAGTTCGGCCTCTCGTCCTCGGTGTTCACGGGCAGCATCGGCAAGGCGATGCGCGTCGCCCGGCGGCTCCAGTTCGGGACCGTCTGGATCAACGAGCACTTCACGCTGGCGTCCGAGACCCCGCATGGCGGCGTGAAGGAGTCCGGCTACGGCAAGGACGGCAGCAAGTACGCCCTCGAGGACTACACGGTCGTGAAGCACATCACGATCAACACGGGCGTCTGACCGGAATTCCCCGCGTCCCCGCGCACCCCGCGTCCCCGCGCAACCTGCGCCAGCCGGCGTCGCCGGCGGCTGGCGGCGGCTACGCGATCCCGAGCACCCGCGCCAGCATCCCGCCGACGCCCAGGGCCAGGGCCAGCGACGCCACCGTGATCCCCGCGGCGACCCGCGTGCCCAGCTCAGCGCGGAGCGTGGCCAGCGTCGCCATGCACGGGATCGAGATCGAGGACACCACCGCGTACACGAACAGCTGCGCCGGCGTCATCAGCTCGCCGAGGCTGGCCGCGTGGCCCAGCTGGACCGCCGCGAACACGAGCAGCAGCTGCAGCGCGAGCTCCTTGCGCAGGAACGCGAAGGCGATCGCGACGCCCGCGATCGCCGGCAGCCCGAGCCACCACTCGACGGACGGCCCGATCGCGGCCGCGATGCCCTGCCAGGCGCCGGCCTCGTACACGAAGCCCAGCACGAGCGACCCGGCCAGCATGATCGGCGTGGCGGTCACCACGAACGAGCGGAACCGGAACCCGGCCTTCATGGCCACGTGGCGGGCCACCGGCCGGCGGAGCGGGGCGAGCTCCAGGACCAGCGACGGCTGGCGCCCCGGGATCAGGGCGTTGGCGCCCAGGCCGGCCCCGATCGTGGTCGCGGCCACCACCCCGAAGGCCGCGATCGCGGCGGGGATGCCCGCGAACGGAGCCAGCGCCGCGATCACGACGGCGGAGCGCGCCGAGCACGGGGTCAATGTCACCAGGAACGATGCGAGCACCCGCTCGCGCCGGCTCCGCAGGACGCGGGTCCCGTAGATCGCGGGAACGTTGCAGCCGGCCGCCGCCAGCAACGGGATCGCCGCCCGGCCGGGCAGCCCCAGCGCCCCGAACACGCGGTCCATGAGCACGGCGGCGCTGGTCAGGTACCCGCTGTCCTCGAGGGCCGCGAGCAGCAGGTAGAACGTCAGCACGTACGGGATGCCGACCGAGAGCATCCCCAGCATCCCGCCGTCCAGCGCCCACAGGAGGCTGCCCGCGAGGACCGGGACCGGGACGATCGCCGGCACGGCCGCGGCGAGGAACGGTGAGACGGTCGCACTCCAGGCGGCGGCGAGCGCCGCCGCGAGCCAGCCGCCCACGGCGATGACGGACAGGAACGCCGCCGCGCTGACCGCGAGGAACACCGGGATCCCCGGCCAGGGAGACGTGGCCAGCCGGCCGAGGCGGTCCGCCAGCGGCTCCGGGACGTCGCGCCGCAGCTCCACCTGGCGCGCCCAGTTCTCGGCGACGCCCCAGCGCACGGGGTCCAGGTCCGACGCCAGCCGGAGGCTGGCCGCCCCGCGTGACGAGATGCGGCCGCCCAGGACGCCCGCCTGGAGGGGCGCCGCGACGGCCGCCGCGCCCAGCGATCGTGCTCCGTCCGTGATCTCGGCGGCTGCTGCTCCCAATCGCTGCTCGAGGCCCCACGGGTAGACGGGGGCCGGGATGGTCGCGTGCGGCGACGCGAGCCCCTCGGCCACGGCGACCCGTTGCCCGGCCAGCCGGACCGCGTCCGCCAGGCAGGCGTCCACGCCGTCGCCGGTCCGGCCGCACGTGGCATGCACGGGAGCGTTGAGCAGCTGCGCCAGCCGGCCGGTGTCCACCCGGACCCCGCGCCCGTCGGCTTCGTCGACAAGGTTGGCGGCCAGCACGATCGGCAGGCCGAGGTCCCGGCAGGCGAGCGCGAGGGGGAGGTGGCGTTCCAGGTTGCCGGCGTCGGCGACGACGAGGATGGCGTCCGGCTCGGCCTCCAGGAGCAGCTCCCAGAACGGCGCGTCGCCGATCGGCTCGTCGTCCAGGGCGCGGGTGCCGGGCAGGTCGACCAGCCACGAATCCCGGCCGCCGACACTGACCCGCTGGCGCTCGAGGGCGACGGTGGTGCCGGGCGCGTTGGCCGTCTCCACGAAGCGGTGGCTGGCGCGGGCGAGGAAGGTGGACTTGCCGACGTTGGGACGGCCGACCAGCGCGATCACAGGCAGGCGGCGGGCGGTGGGTTCCGCCCGCGTCCCCTGGACGACCGGGTGGCAGGACGCGCCGGCAGCCATCATCCCGGGTCGCCCTTCGACACCAGGGGGACGGTTGTGACCTGCGCCCCCACGTCGGTCGAGATGGCGAGCCGGGTCCGGCCGACCTCGACCACGAGCGGGCCGCCGAACGGCGTCCGCGTCGTCACGACGACGGTGGTCCCGGGGAGCACGCCTTCGCGCTCCAGCTCGGCACGGGCGGGGCCCTCGACCGACAGCACCCTGCGACGCCGGCCCACCGGGACACGGGACAGGGGCACACCGGGCTCCGGGGCGACAGGCGGACGGCGGGACGCTACGTTCACGGAAGGAAGTAGGCGTCCGGGGCCGGGCGCCGGGGAAGGGTGGAACCGCCCTCCGAACCGGGCCGTTCGCACCGCAACCGGGGCCGGACGGCCCTGTCGGGCCGGGGTCGATTGGGGACTACCATGCCGGGACCTTCGCTAAGGTTTGGGAGATATGGGAGGTTCATCGGCGGTCATGCGTTCCCGCACCACGGCCGCGGACCCCGGTTGGGTGACGCTCACCGAGGCCTGCCGCGTGCTCGGCGTCTCGCCGTCCACCATCCGCCGCTGGGCCGACACGGGGATGGTCCGCACCTTCGTCACCCCCGGCGGCCACCGCCGGTTCTCCCGGGCGGGTCTCGATGCCCTGCTGCCCGCCCATCCCACGGGTCGCCCGTCCCTTGCCGACCTGGGCGAGACGCCGGGCCGGATGGCCAGGGGCTACCGGCGAGCGACGGACGTGGACACCGGGCACATTCCCTGGATCGCCGAGCTGGATGACGAGCGGCGGGAGCAATTCCGCCACCACGGCCGGGCCATCGTCGCCGCGCTGGTCGCGGCGCTCGACTCGACCGGGGACGAGCACCACCGCCACCTGCTCGACGCGGAAGCCGCCTGCACCGAGTATGGGCGCGTCGCGGCCCGCGAGGGGATCGGGGCATCGATGACCGCGGACCTGTTCCTCCGCTACCGCCGCCCGTTCCTCGCGGAGCTGGGTGCGCTCGCCCGGCGCCGCGAGTTCGACGCGGCCGCCTGTTCTACGCTGCTCGCCGATGCCACGGCGGCCCTCGACGACCTGCTCCTGGCGACGCTCCGTGGCTGGGAGGCCGCGGCCCTGGCTCCCTCGCGCCGCCGCCGGCCCGCCTCGCCGACCCCGTCCGCCTCGCCGCCCGCGTCCGCCTCGCCGACCCCGTCCACTTCGCCCACCTCCGGGAGCCTCTCGTGACCGATCCTCGCGCCGACCTCGTCCTGGTTGCGCTCGTCACCCACGCCCGCCACGTCCCGAGCGAGGCACGGGAGGCGTTCGCGGACGCGGCCGCCGCCCTCGCCGGCGACCCGCGGGCGATCCTGATCCGCACCTGCCACCGCGTCGAGCTGTTCGCGGTGGACGAGCCGCTCCCGGGCCGGGGACCCCTCGTCCTGCCCAACCTGCCGCCGGGCGGCCGCCGGCTCCAGGGCGTCGAGGCCGCTCGGCACCTGTTCTCGGTCGCGGCCGGCCTCGACTCCGTGGTCGTGGGCGAGGACCAAATCCTGCACCAGCTTCGGGAGTGCCTGGCGGATCGTCACCTGCCCGCGGCCGCCCGTTGCCCGGAGCAGATCGGCTCGCCGAGCGACCTCGCCGTCGGCCTGCACCCGGTCCTGGAGCGCCTGTTCCAGATCGCGCTCCACCTGGGCCGCGAGACCCGGTCATGGCGCGAGGGCCCGCCGCAGTCGCTCGCCGACGTCGCGCTCGATCGGGCGGCCACGGCCAGCGGGCCGTTGCTCGGGCGGCGCGTCCTGGTCGTGGGCGCGGGACGCATGGCGCGCCTCGCCGCGCTCGCCGCGTCCCGGCGAGGCTGCCACGTCCTGGTCGCCAACCGCAGCAGCGATCGCGCCGCCGCCCTGGCCTTCGACGCCAACGGCGAGCCGGTCGCCTTCGGCCCCGGGGCGCCATTGCCCGACGTCGACGCGGTGGTGATCGCGATCGGCGCCCGGTGGCCGCTGTCGCCGCAGGCCCGCGCCGACCTCGTCGCCGGTTCGATGCCGGTGGTGGACCTCAGCTCGCCGCCGTCCCTGGGCGAGGATCTGCGCGACGCCCTGGGCGGCCGGTACACGTCCGTGGACGACCTCGCTCGCAGCCCGCAGGACGAGCTCCGTCGCCGCCTCCGGGCGCGCTTCAACCGCTCGCTGGACGAGGCCGAGGCGGCCTTCGTCGCGTGGGTCTCCGCCCGGGTCGGCGTGCCCGCGATCCAGGCCCTCAGCGATCGCGCCGAGGCCCAGCGGGCCGAGGAGCTGGAGCGCCTGTTCCGGCGCCTGGACCTGGCGGACCACGAGCGCGAGCTCGTGGAGCAGATGAGCCACCGGCTGGTCTCCGGCCTGCTCCATGCGCCGCTCGCGACGCTCCGTGAGGACGCCTCCGGCGACCTCGAGCGGGCCGCGCGGACCCTGTTCTCCCTCTGAGCCCGAGGTGCGTCCCGTGACCCGTCCCCTCCGCATCGGCACCCGGGGGAGCGCGCTCGCGCTCGTCCAGGCGAACTGGGTCGCCGCTCGCCTCGCCGAGCACGGCGTGCCCGCGGAGATCGCAATCATCCGCACCGAGGGTGACGACCGGCCGGTGGACACCGCCTGGGGTGAGGGCGCATTCGTCGGCCGGATCGTGGGCGCGCTGCTCGATGGGTCCGTGGACGTGGCCGTGCACAGCGCGAAGGACGTCCCCACCGACGAGCACCCGGACCTCGTGATCGCCGCGTACCCGCCGCGGGAGGACCCGCGGGACGCGCTGGTGTGCCGGGTCCGCGGGACGACGCTGGCGACGCTCCCGGCCGGCGCGCGGGTCGGTACCGACAGCCCCCGCCGCACGGCGTTCCTGCGGGCGGTCCGCCCGGACCTCGAGCTGCACCCGCTGCACGGCAACGTGGACACGCGGCTGGCGAAGCTGGACCGCGGGGACAGCGACGCGCTCGTGCTGGCGGTGGCCGGGCTCACCCGCCTGGGCCGCGCGGACCGGATCGACGACATCCTGCCGGCGTCGGCGGTCGCGTCGGCGCCCGGGCAGGGCTCGCTCGCGATCCAGGTGCGGAAGGCCGACGCGGAGGCGGTCGCGGCGGTGGGCCTGCTGGACGATCCCGCGACCCGGACGGCCGTGCAGGCCGAACGGACACTGCTCAACGCGACCGGGGGCGGCTGCCGGTCACCGATCGGGGCGATCGGGGAGGTGCGCGACGGCGTGCTGGAGCTGGCCGCCTCCGCCGAGCGGACATGGGCCCCGGCCGAGGGCGCACCCATCGTCGCCACGCCGGTCGTGCGGGTCCGCGGGAGCGCACCGGTCACCCGGTCCGCCGCGCTGGCGGAGCGGCTGGCCGCGAGAGTCGTCACGCTGCGGCAGCGACCACGGGTGCTCGTCGGGCGGCCGGACGACCAGGCGGGCGCGCTGCTCGATGCGCTGGATGTGGCGGGCATCGACGCCGCCAACGTCCCCGCCATCGAGGTCCGGACCGCCGGGGTGGGCGGACCCCTGGACCGTGTGGCCGCGACCGTCCGGCCCGGGGACTGGGTCGTGGTCACGAGCGGCAACGCCGCCCGTGCGACCCTGGCCGCCTTCGAGCGCACCGGGGCCCGGGCGTCGGCCACCCTGTGGGGCGCCGTCGGCGAGGCGACCGCGGGCGTCCTCGCGGCTGCTGGTGTCCCGGTCTCGTTCGTGCCGTCGTCCTCGACGGCTGACGCGATGGGGCGCGAGCTGCCCGTGCTCCCCGGTGACCGGGTCCTGCTGCCGCGTGCCGATATCGCCGAGCCGGCCTTGCCCGATGCGCTGCGCGCCCGCGGCGCGGTCGTCGAGGACGTGGTCGCCTACCACACCGCCGAGGGGCCGGCCGCGTCCCGCGCCCTGCTCGCCGCCGCGCTTGACGACGGGCCCCTGGACGCGCTCGTGCTGACCAGCGGCTCGACCGCCCGGGGGTTCCTCGCGCTGGCGGCGGATGACGCAGTTCACGACCGCCTGCTCAGGACTCCCGTCGTGGCCATCGGCGCACCCACCGCGACCGCCGCCCGGTCGCTCGGCTTCGCCACCGTCCTGAGCGCGCCGTCGCCGGCCGCGCCGGACCTTGCCGCGTTCGTCGCGGCATCCCTCGGCGTCCGGCGTGTCCCAGTTCCCGGAGGACCCAGATGAGCCTTGTCACCGACCTGACGGCCGCCGCACACCCGGTCCCGGAGGTACCCGCCGCCCACCGGCTTCGCCGGACGCGCCGGACCGAGACGCTCCGGGCGTTCGTGCGCGAGACGCGGATCCATCCGCGGCAGCTCGTGGCGCCCCTGTTCGTGACCCCCGGGCGGGGTCGCCGCGAGCCGGTCGGCTCGATGCCCGGCGTGGAGCGGGTGACGCCGGACGAGGCGCTCAAGGACGCCCGGGCGCTGGAGGAGCTGGGGATCGGGGGACTCATCCTGTTCGGCCTGCCGGCGGAGAAGGATGCCATCGGCACCGGCGGCTGGGCTGCGGACGGCATCGTCCAGGAGGCGCTCCGTCGCCTGCGGGACGCCGACCTCGATCTCGCGCTCATCGCGGACACCTGCCTGTGCGAATACACGGACCACGGCCACTGCGGCCCGCTCCTCGCCGACGGCCGGGTGGACAACGACGCCACCATCGAGCTGTACGCGCGCACCGCGGTCTCCCAGGCCGAGGCCGGCGCCGACATCGTGGCGCCCAGCGGCATGATGGACGGCCAGGTCGCCGCGATCCGGCATGGGCTGGACATGGACGGCCACCACGACACCGCGATCCTCGCCTACGCGGCCAAGACCGCGTCCGCGTTCTACGGCCCGTTCCGCGAGGCCGCGGGCTCCACGCCCGCCTTCGGCGACCGGCGCGGCTACCAGATGGACCCGGCCAACGGGCGCGAGTCGATGCGCGAGATGGAGATCGACCTCTCGGAGGGCGCCGACATGCTGCTGGTCAAGCCGGCGCTGCCGTCGCTGGACATCCTGGCCGCGGCGCGGCGGCGGTTCGACGTCCCGATCGGCGGCTACCAGGTGAGCGGCGAGTACGCGACCATCGAGGCGGCCGCCCGGAACGGCTGGATCGACCGCCGTCGCGCCCTGACCGAGACCACCACGGCGATCCTGCGCGCGGGGGCGGGGTTCGTGATCACCTATGCCGCGGCGGACCTCGCGGCCTGGGCCCGGGAGGGCTGACATGACGATGTTCATCGGCGACCCGGACGCGGGAGCGACGCCGGCCGCATCCCGCCAGGACGACCTTCGCGCCCGGGCCGCGGACCTGTTCCCGGGCGGCGTCAACAGCCCCGTGCGGGCCTTCCGCTCGGTCGGGCGGCCGCCGCTCGTGCTGGACCGGGGCGAGGGGCCCCGCGTCCGGGACGCCGACGGCCGCTGGTACCTGGACTACATCGGCGCCTGGGGGCCGGCGATCCTGGGCCATGCCGCCCCGGCGGTGGTCAACGCCGTCCGGGAGGCGGCCCTCGACGGGTTCGCGCTGGGCGCGACCGGTCCCCGGGAGGTGGAGCTGGGCGAGCGCATCCGCGCGGCCATGCCGTCCATCGAACGGATGCGGTTCACCTCGTCCGGCACCGAGGCCGTGATGAGCGCGATCCGGCTGGCCCGCGGCGCCACCGGCCGGGACCTGGTCGTCAAGTTCGCCGGCGGGTACCACGGGCACGGCGACAGCCTCCTCGTCGAGGCGGGGTCCGGCCTCGCGACGCTGGCCATGCCGGGCTCGGCCGGCGTGACGGCGGGCACGGCGCGGGACACGATCGTGATCCCGTACAACGATGTCGACGCGGTCGCGGAGGCCTTCCGCGCCCATCCGGGCCAGGTCGCGGCGATCATCGTGGAGCCGGTGGGCGCCAACGTGGGCGTCATCGCCCCGGAGCCGGGCTTCCTGGACGCGCTGCGCGAGCAGACGGAGGCGAACGGCGCGCTGCTGATCTTCGACGAGGTCATCACCGGGTTCCGCGTCGCGCGCGGCGGGGCGCAGGAGCGGTACGGGATCGTGCCGGACCTCACGACGCTGGGCAAGATCATCGGCGGCGGGCTGCCGATCGGAGCCTACGGCGGGCGTGCGGACCTGATGGCGCACGTCGCCCCGGAGGGCGGCGTCTACCAGGCGGGGACCCTCAGCGGCCACCCGCTGTCGATGGCGGCCGGGGTGGCCACGCTGGACCTGCTCACGCCGTACGTGTACGAGGTGCTCGAGCACACCGGCGCCACCCTGGAGGCGGGGCTGCGCCAGGCGGCCGCGGCGGCCGGCCGCGAGGTCGCGATCTCGCGGGTCGGCTCGCTGCTCACGGTGTTCTTCCTCGCCTCCCCGCCGCGGGACGGCGCGCAGGCGCTGACCGCGGACCGCGAGGCGTACGCGCGCTTCTTCGGCGGCATGCTGGACGAAGGCGTACTGCTGCCGCCGTCCCAGTTCGAGGCCTGGTTCATCGGCGTCGCCCACGGCGACGCGGAGGTCAGGGCGACCCTGGACGCGGTGCGACGGGCGTTCGCGGCATGACGGCCGAGACGCGCGCCGCCGCCCCGGCTGCCCCGGCCGGCAGCCCCGCCCCGCGCCCCGAGACGCGCTTCCTGCGCGCCGCCCGCGGGGTGCCCGTGGACACCACGCCGGTCTGGTTCATGCGCCAGGCGGGTCGCGCCCTGCCGGAGTACCGCGCCGTCCGAGAGCGGGCGACCCTGCTCGAGATCACCCGCGACCCCGGGCTGTGCGCCGAGGTCACCCTCCAGCCGGTCCGCCGCCTGGGCGTGGACGCGGCGATCCTGTTCGCCGACATCACCACGCCGCTCGCCGGGCTGGGCGTCGAGTTCGAGATCCGCGAGGGCGTGGGGCCGGTCATCGAGCACCCGATCCGGACCCTCGCCGACGTGCGCGCCCTGCGCGAGTTCGAGCCGTCGTTCGCGGTGGCCCCGCTGCTGGAGGCCATCCGGCTGATCCGGCGCGAGTCGCCGGTGCCGCTGATCGGCTTCGCCGGGGCGCCGTTCACCCTCGCCTGCTACCTGGTCGAGGGCGGTCCGTCGCGCGACTTCCTCCGGACCCGGCGCCTGATGCACGCGGATCCCGAGACGTGGGCGGCGCTGCTCCACGTCCTCACCGAGGCGACGATCCGCTACCTCGCAGCGCAGGTGGCCGCCGGCGCCGAGGCCGTCCAGGTCTTCGACTCCTGGGTGGGCGGCCTGAGCCCGCTGGATTACGAGCGCCGCCTCCTGCCCTGGTACCGGCGCCTGTTCGACGCCGTCGGGAAGCTCGGGGTCCCGTCGATCCACTTCGGCACCGGCACGGCCGGCCTGCTCCGCCTCCAGGCCTCGGCCGGTGGCGACGTGATCGGGCTCGACTGGCGGATCTCCCTTGCCGATGGGCGGCGGCTGGTCGGGGATCGCGGCGTGCAGGGCAACCTCGACCCGACGCTCCTGCTCGGACCCTGGGAGGGCGTCGTGGAGAGCGCCCGCTGGATCCTCGGCCAGAACGGCGGCCGCCCCGGCCACGTGTTCAACCTCGGGCACGGCGTGCTGCCGGGCACCAACCCCGACCACCTCGCCCGCCTCGTCGACCTCGTCCACGATTCCGGGGCCTCCCGATGACCCGCGACGCCGTCCTGCTGATGGCCTACGGCAGCCCCGACCGGCTGGACCAGGTCGAGGCCTACTACACGGACATCCGGCGCGGCAGCCCGCCGCCGCCCCACCTGCTGGAGGAGCTGGTGGGCCGCTACCGGGCGATCGGCGGCGGCTCGCCGCTGTCGCGGATCATGGACGCGCAGCGGGCAGCGCTGGAGGCGGAGCTGACGGGGCGCGGCACGCTCGATAGCGGTGTACGCCGGGATGCGGCACATCGAGCCGCGGATCGGCGACGTCGTCAAGGGCATGGCCACCGACGGGGTGGAGCGGTTCGTCGCGATCGCGATGGCGCCGCACCGGTCCTCGAACGGCGTCGGGTATCGCCGGGCCGTGGACGCGGCGCTGGCGGATCTCGGGGAGGGGGCGCCCGCGGTCGAGTTCGTGGACTCGTGGCACGCCCAGCCCCGGTTCATCGAGGCGCTGGCCCAGACGGTCCGGGAGGCGCTCGGCCGGTTCGAGGATCCGGCACGGGTCCGCGTGATGTTCACCGCCCACAGCCTCCCCGCCCGCGTGCTCGCGGAAGGCGACCCGTATCCGGACGAGCTGGCCGCGACCTCGCGGCTGGTGGCGGAGCGGCTGGGCCTGGGGCGGTACGAGTTCGCGTTCCAGAGCGCCGGCCGGACCGGCGAGCCGTGGCTGGGCCCGGACATCCTGGACGAGATCCGGCGGCTGGCCGGCGAAGGCGTCCCGGAGCTGGTGATCCGGCCCGTCGGCTTCGTCACCGACCACCTCGAGGTCCTCTACGACATCGACATCGAGGCGCAGGCGGTGGCCGATCGGTTGGGCGTCCACCTCGTCCGCGCACGCTCGATGAACACCGACCCGACGTTCATCGCCGGCCTGGCCGACATCGCGGCCGACGCGCTGCGCCCCACAGCGGTCGCCTGAGCGGCCGAAGGAGATCCGAGATGACGACGTCCATGGAGCCCGTCCCCGCCGGCCGCCCGGGCCGGCCCGCCGACAATTCCGCCGGCCATCCCGCCGGCCATCCCGGCGGTCCTCGGGGCGGGCACCCGTCCGGCATCACGGGCGTGGGTGCCGTCCGTGCCGAGGGCTACGTGTACGACCGCGCGCCGATGCTCGTGTACTGGGAGACGACGCTCGCCTGCGGGCTCGCCTGCCGCCACTGCCGCGCCTCCGCCATCGCGGAGCGCGACCCGCTGGAGCTGACGACCGAGGAGGGTTACCGGCTCCTGGACGACATCACCGGCTTCGGGCGGCCGTACCCGCACGTCGTGCTCACCGGCGGCGACCCGCTCAACCGCCCGGACCTCCACGACCTGGTGCGCGCCGCGACCGCCCGCGGCATCGGCGTCTCGCTGGCGCCGGCCGCCACGCCGCTGCTCACGCCGGACGTGCTGGCGAGCCTCCACGAGGCGGGCGTCCAGAACATCTCGCTCTCGCTCGACGGGTCGGACGCGGCTCGCCACGACGGCTTCCGCATGGTCCCGGGCACGTTCGACAAGACGCTCCAGGCCGCCCGCTGGGCCCGCGCCGCCGGCCTGCCGATCCAGGTCAACACCCTGGTCACCGATGAGACGCTGAGCGACCTGCCCGCGATCTACGAGCTGCTCCTGGGCATGGACGTCATGCGCTGGAGCCTGTTCATGCTGATCAGCGTGGGCCGTGGGAGCGCGCTGCGCGAGGTCACGCCCGGCGAGTCCGAGAAGCTCAACGCCTGGCTGTACGACCTGTCACGGACCGCCCCGTTCCAGGTCAAGACGACGGAGGCGACCCACTACCGCCGGCTCGTGATCCGCCAGATGCAGGCGGCCGGGATGGAAAGCGACGCGATCGCGAAGACGTCGGTGGGGCGGGGGTTCGGGATCCGCGACGGCAACGGCATCGTGTTCGTGGCCCACGACGGGACGGTGAACCCGTCCGGCTTCCTGCCGATCCCGCTGGGGAACGTGCGCCAGGCGTCGGTCGTGGACCTCTACCGCGACCACCCGGTGATGCGTGACCTGCGAAACCCCGAGGGGTTCAAGGGCCGCTGCGGGCGCTGCGAGTTCGCGCGGATCTGCGGGGGCTCGCGGGCGCGGGCCTACGCCTGGACGGGCGATCCGCTGGAGGCGGACCCGCTCTGCCCGTACGTGCCGTCAGGGACGGTGCCGGCGTACGGCATGCCGGCGGCCGCCTCGACGGCGGCCGCTTCGACGCCCGCTCCGGCTCCGGCCGCGCCCGGCCCCGGCACCGGCGCCTGAGGGCGCTCGACCGATGCGCGTCCTCGTCGTCGGCGGCGGCGTCACGGGCCTGGTGGCCGCGCGGGCACTGGCCCGCCAGGGCGTGCCGGTCGTGCTGGCGGAGGCCGGCGAACGGCTCGGCGGCAAGGTCTCGACCGAGCGTATCGACGGCTTCGTCGTCGAGCGGGGCCCGGACTCGTTCCTCGCGGCCCGGCCGACGGCCGTGACGCTGGCGCGCGAGGTCGGGCTCGGCGGCGAGCTGGTGGGGACGAAGGACCCGCGCGCGGTGTTCATCCGCCACCGCGGCGAGCTCGTCCCCATGCCCGAGGGCCTGGGCCTCGTCCTGCCGACCAGGGCGATGCCGTTCGCGAGGACGAAGCTGTTCTCGTGGCCCGAGAAGATCCGGATGACGAAGGACATCGCCTGGCCGCGAATGCTCCCCGACGACGACATCGCGGTGGGGACGTTCCTGCGGCGGCGGCTCGGGTCGCCGCTCGTGGACCGGCTGGCGGGCCCGCTCGTGGGCGGCGTCTACGGCACGCCGATCGACGAGCTGTCCCTCGATGCCGTCGTTCCCCAGCTGCGGACCGCGGAGCGCGAGCACCGGAGCCTCCTGTTCGCCGGCCTGTCCGACGGGAGGGCGACGCGCAGGGCGGCGGCTGCGCGCCCCGCCGGCGCGACGTCCCCGGGCGCCTTCGCGACGCTGCGCGGTGGCATGGACACGCTGACCTCGGCGCTCGAGGCATCCCTGGGCGAGGCAGGCGTGGACGTGCGGCTGGGCCTCGGCGTGCGGACGCTCGCGCGGGCCGGCTCCGGGGTCGCGGCGCGGTTCGCGGATGGGTCCGTCGTCCGGTTCGACGCCGTCCTGGTCGCCGCGCCGGCCCCGGTGGCGGCGGCCCTGCTCGATGACGAGGCGCCGCGCGCCGCACGCGCGCTCGATGGCATCCCGCACGGGACGTCGATCCTCGTGACGCTCGCGTACCCACGCGACGCGGTGGGGCATCCGCTTGTCGGGCACGGCTACCTGGTGCCCCCGACGGAGGGCGGCGCGATCTCCGCCTGCACCTGGACGTCGGAGAAGTGGCCCGACCGGGCACCCGAGGGCGCCGTCCTGCTCCGGATCTTCGTCCGCGACGAGGCGGCGTGGACCTCGCTTCCGGACGAGGCGCTCGTCGCCGCCGCCCGCGCGGACGCGGAACGGACGCTCGGGATCCGGGGCGAGCCGGTCCTCGCCCGGCTCGCTCGCCATGCCTCGTCGATGCCGCGCTACACCGTCGGCCACCTGCGCCGCGTGGCCGCCATCGACGAGGCGATGACCGCCTGGCCGGCCGTGGGCGTCGTCGGTGCCTCGTACCGGGGTGTCGGCCTGCCGGACTGCATCGCGCAGGGCCTGGCGGCCGCGGCGACGGTCGGGGAGCGCCTCGCCGGCATCGCCCCCCGCGCCCCGGCCGTCGACCTCCCCGGCCGGGTGGCCGGAGCCGTCGCGCCTGGTGCGAGGGCCTCCCGTTCGGGAGAACAGGCACGCTGATCCGGGTGGTGCGGCCCTCATCCTCGACGCCGGCCGCGCGTGGAATGGCGGGGCCCGATCCGCGCTGGAAGGACCAGTCATGACCGCCGCCCCGGCCTCCACGGATCCGCCCCCTCGCCGGCCCGGGCCGCTCCCGGGGTCGGTCGACACCAGGCCCCGGGCCCTGGTCCGACGCATCGCGCTGGTGGTGGGCGTCCTGGTCGTGGTGTTCGGGGTCGTGTTGCCCCGGATGGTGGACTACGCGCTGGTCGGCGCGACCCTCTCGGGGCTGTCCGCGGGCCAGGTGGCCGCGCTCGTTGCGGCCGCCGTGCTCGCCTGGGTCGCGAACGCGATCCCGTACCACGTGCTCGTCGGCCGCCTCGCGTTGATCCGTGTCGTCGCCGCCGACCTGGCCGCGCGTGCGGTCGCCGGCGTGATCCCGGGCCCCTCCGACGTGGCGACGCGGCTCGTCCTGTTCCGCGGGTGGGGATCCGGACCGACGCCGCGGGCGCGGCGGTCGTCCTCGGCGGCCTGTTGGAGACCCTGGCGGCTCTCGCCCTGCCCCTCGTGGCGCTGGCGGGCCTCCTGGTCACGACCGGCGGCGCTCCGGCCGGCTTGCCCTGGCTGGCCGGCGTTTCGCTGGCGGTCCTTGCCATCGCCGTCGCGGGTCTCGTGGTCCTCGCGTCGTCCCAGGGGATCGCCGCCCGGGCGGGCCGGGCGCTCGAATTGCTGGCGCGACATGCGTTCGGCCTTCTCCACCGGAGCCCGCCGGCCGGCATCGCCGCCTCCGTGGCCGGCCTGCGGGGCATCGTGCACGACAGCCTCGCGCGAGACGCCGGGGTTGCCTATGCCGGTGCCGTGGGCGCGAAGCTCTCGTGGTTCGTCGTGCTCGAGCTTGCGCTCGTGGTGTCCGGGGTCGGTCCGGACGTGATCTCCCCGTGGTCGGTCCTCGCGGTCATGGCCGTGAGCACCCTGGCCCTCCTGGTCCCGGTTACGCCGGGGGCCGTCGGGGTCACCGAGGTCGTCTATGTCGGGCTGCTCACGGACGTCTCGGGGCCCGGCCATGCGGAGCAGATCACCGCCGCCCTGGTCCTGTTCCGCCTTGTCCAGTGGCTGGTACCGGTCGTGGTCGGCTGGTTCCTGCTGCTGGTCCTGCGGCTGGGTCACCCCGGCCTGCTCGGCGGCGGGCGCGTGGCGGACGCGCAACCCCGGGTGGGCGACTCCCGGGCGGAGTCAGGCGGCGAGAACGGATTGTGAGATCACTTCCAATTGGGATGAATGTCACGAGGGATAGAGACCCAACAGCCCTCACTGCCGCGCCGCCGGCGGCGTGTACTGGGTTCCATCGACGGCCGAGCCCGCGGGGCCGCCGGGTCGTCACGGGGCTCGAAGCTCCGCCGCGGCCCCCGGACCAGGGGATCGAGACGCACAAGCCGATGTTGTCCACGATCGCAGGAGAGAGGACGTCCGATGACCACTCGAGATGGCCTTGGCCAGCGCTTTGCCGAACGAGCGATCGGTACCGCTGCGAGCCTGGTGATGTCCGATCCGGAGCGGAACGCCGCCCGGATCGCCCGGATCGTAGAGATGGTCGCCTCCCGCCCGGCCCAGAAGCAGATGGTCGCGACGGCGCGCCGGTACCTCGAGAACGCGGCGGCGCAGGACGTGCCGCCGAACGAGATGCAGTGGGTGAGGCGCATCTACGCGGCAACCTCGCCGCACGTCCGCGCCCGGCTGATCACCAACATGGCCACCTGGATGCGCAGCGGGCCGCCGCGGCAGGAGCGGTTCGCCGCGACGGGAGGCGCCACGCCGTTCGTCGTCCTGACGAGCCCGACGATGCGCTGCAACCTCAAGTGCACGGGCTGCTACGCATCGCAGTACGACCGCAAGAGCGACCTGCCGCTCGAGGTCGTCGAGCGCCTGGCCAACGAGGCAAGGGATCTCGGCTCGTTCGGCATGATCATGCTCGGCGGCGAGCCGCTGATGGCCCACGGCATGCTGGACCTGTTCGACCACCACCCGGACCTGACGTTCATGGTGTTCACCAACGGGACGCTGGTGACCGACGCGGTCGCCGAGCGCCTCGCCAGGGCGGGGAACGTGCTGGTCAGCGTCAGCGTCGACGGCTTCCCGGCCGAGCACGAGGTGCGTCGTGGACGCGGCACCTTCCGGAAGACCGGTCTCGGCATGGCTGCCCTGCGCGCCGCCGGCGTGCCGTTCGGGTTCTCGACCATGGTCACGCGGCAGAACTGTCTCGGCGTCACGAGCGACGCGTTCGCCGACTGGCTCATCGAGCTCGGCTGCCTGTGGGGCTGGCACTTCATGTACATGCCGGTCGGGGACGACCCGGACCTCGACCTGATGCCCACGCCGGAGCAGCGCGAGTACCTGCGTGTCAACGGCGCCCAGCGGATCCGGAGCACGAAGCCGCTGCTCGTCGTGGACTTCTGGAACGACGCTCCCTACGTCGGCGGGTGCATCGCGGGCCGCCAGTACCTCCACGTGACCTCGAGCGGCGACGTGGAACCCTGCATCTTCACCCACTTCGCGACCGACAACATCAAGGACACCAGCCTCGCCGACATCCTTCGGTCGCCGTTCTTCGCCAACATCCGGGCCCGCCAGCCGTACAGCCCGAACCTCCTGCGGCCGTGCATGCTCATCGACGAGACGCATGTCATCCGGGACGTCGTCGCGACCACGGGGGCCCACCCCACGCACGCGGGCGCCGAGACCCTGCTCACGACCCTCCGCGACGGCATCGACTCCTACTCGGCCGGCTGGAAGAAGATCGCGGACGAGGCGTGGGCCAGGACACAGCACCCGGAGCCGGTGGGTTGCCCGCAGCCGGCCGCGGTGACGGAGCCGGAGACGGGGGCCGAGCCTGAGACCAGGGCCGAGCCTGAGACCGGGGCCGAGCCCGTGGGCACCGGCGTGGCCTAGCAGGCGGCCTCAGCCGTCCAGGAGCGCGCGCAGCTCCGGCAGGCGGTCCATGGTCTGGAGGTCGAACGGGGGACGGAACACCAGGATCGGGTGATCGAAGCCGACGTCCCGGAAGCGGGCCAGGCCGGTCGCCACCTCCTCGACGGAGCCTCCCGCCTCCAGGCCGTCCTCGCCCTCCTGCGGTTCGCCGGCCCGCAGCCACGCCGCCCACGCCCGGTCCGCCTCGCCGCGGTCCCGGCGGATCACGACGTTCATGTTGACGGTCCGCTCGATCTCGCGATCGTCCCGGCCGGCCGCGTCGCACGCGGCCCGAAGGACGGCATCGGATGCGGACACCTGTTCGGGCGTGCCGTACACGTTCCACAGGTCGGCCGACCGGGCGACGAGAGGGAGCGTCTTCCGGGGCCCTGACCCGCCGACCAGGATCGGCAGGTGCGGCTGGACGGGAGGGGGGGCGCACAGGGCATCCCGGAACGCGTAGAACCGGCCCTCGTGCGTCACCTGTTCGCCGTCCAGCAGCCGCCGCATCAGCGGGACGGCCTCGACCAGACGGTCCAGCCGCTGGCCCATGCCACTCCCGAAGTCGAAGCCGAAGGCCTCGTGCTCGCGCTCGAACCAGCCGGCCCCGATACCCAGGATCGCCCGCCCGCCCGATACGTGGTCGAGGGTCGTCGCCATCTTCACCGTCAGGCCCGGGTTGCGGAGCGTGTTCGCGGACACGAGCGTGCCCAGGCGCGGGCGGCTGGTGACGGCGGCGACCGCCGCGAGCGTGGTCCAGCCTTCGAGCTTGGGGTCGCGCCAGTCGCCCTCGTCGGACAGGAGGTGGTCGTCGATCCACAGGTCGTCGAAGCCGGCCGCCTCCGCGTGCAGCGCGGCATCGCGCAGCTCGGGCCAGCCGGTCCGCTCGACCCAGAACGCCGCCCCGAACCGCATCGCCATAATTCGCCTCCTCCGTCACCGCTCACCCGTATCGTAGGTGGGTGCCTGCCCAGCCGGTCGCCGCCGAGCCCGTCGCACCCGCGCTGCGCAACGCGGTGCTGACCTGGTACGACGCGACCGGCCGCCGCCTCGCCTTCCGCGCGACGCGCGACCCGTACGCCGTGCTGGTCTCCGAGGTCATGGCCCAGCAGACGCAGGCCGAGCGGGCGGCCGAGGCCTGGACGGCCTGGGTGGGCCGCTTCCCGACGGTCGAGGCGCTGGCCGTGGCCCCGGCGGCGGATGTGCTGCGGGCCTGGGCCGGCCTCGGCTACAACCGGCGCGCGATCCACCTCCACCGGGCGGCCAAGGCGATCGTGGCCGACCATGGCGGGCTCGTCCCCGACACCGTCGAGGGGCTGATGACCCTGCCGGGCGTTGGCCCGTACACCGCGCGGGCGGTCGCCGCGATCGCGTTCGGGCGGCCGGTCGGGGCGGTCGATACCAACGTCCGGCGCGTGCTCGGACGGGTGGCCGCTGGAGGGCCGGAGGGGATCCCGCCGGCGGCGCTCCAGGCGCTGGCCGATGCGGTGCTGCCGCCGGATCGGGCCGGCGACTGGACCCATGCGCTGATGGACATCGGGGCTCGGCTGTGCAGGCCGCGGAAGCCCCTGTGCGCGGACTGCCCGGCGATCGCCTGGTGCCGGTATGCGGCGGGGGAGCGGGCCGTGGCCGCCTCCCCAGTGCGTCGCCGTCCGGAGCCAGCCTTCCCGTCGACCACGCGCTGGCTCCGCGGCCGGATCATCGCGCGGGCCCGCGACGCGGGTGACGGAGCCTGGATTCCCTTCGCCGGCTCGATCGGCGAGCACGGGCCGCACGCCGTTCGCGAAGCCCTGGCCACGCTGGCCGCGGAGGGCCTGGTCGAGACGCGCGAGACGGCGGCCGGCCCCGAGGCCCGCCTGCCCGGGCAGGGCCGGGCCGGGTCGATGGATGGGCGGCCAAGCAAAACGCATCCGACAAAAACGCATCCGACCCCTTGACACCACCGGTCGGGATCGCCATCATGCGTCGGTCACCTGGTCGGTCGGTCGACCGACCAACCAGACACAGCGCGAGCACCCGGCGTCCCGACCGAGCCGCGCGGAACAGCGGAGGCGTCCCATGTCCTACGAGATCGAAGGCAGGCTGCTCGAGGTCTGCACCTGCGAGGTCGTGTGCCCGTGCTGGGTGGGGGAGGATCCGGACGGCGGGAAGTGCGACTCGGTCCTCGCGTGGGGCATCGACAAGGGCACGATCGAGGGGATGGACGTGTCGGGCCTCACGCTCGCCCTGTCGGTGCACATTCCCGGCAACGTGCTGACACCCGGTTCCTGGAAGGCCGCGGTGTTCGTGGACGACCGGGCGAGCGACGGGCAGCAGGCGGCGCTGCTCAAGGTGTTCACGGGCCAGGCGGGCGGCGCGATCGCGGACATCGCCGGGCTGATCGGCGAGGTCGTCGCCGTCGAGCGGGCGCCGATCACGTTCACCGTCCAGGGCGGCAAGGGCACGCTGCGCATCGGCGACCTGGCCGATGCGGAGCTGGCGCCGCTCCACGGGATGACCGGTCTGCCGACGGTCATGCAGGAGACGGCGTTCAGCACCATCCCGGGATCGCCCGCGTACGTGTCCAAGGCCAGCCACTTCAGCCGGGACGGCTCGCGGCACGGGCTCCCCTCCGTGAAGGGCCTGCGCGACCACAACGCGGTCCAGGGCAGCTTCAGGTTCGCGGCCTGAGGGGCGGTCGACATGACGGCGTCCCCCCGTCTCACGGCGCTCGCGGGGATGGGGGCGCGGCTCCGGCCGCGTCCCGCACCCCGGGGCGGCCGTCTCCTGCTTCTCGCGTTCGTCGGGCTGGTGCCCGTTGCCTGGGCGGCCCTGTGGCTCTGGAGCGGCTCGCCCGCGGCCCGCTACCTGGACCATCGCGAGCTGGCGGACGACGGATTGACCGGCCTGACGGTCGTCCTGTTCGTGGCCGGCTGGCTGCTGATGACGGTCGCGATGATGCTGCCCACCAGCCTGCCGCTGGTCGCGACGTTCCGGGCGGTCGTGGCACGACGCCCCCACCCGGACGTCCTGGCCGGGCTCGTGGTGACTGCCTACGTCGTCGTCTGGACGGGGGTGGGGGTCGGGCTGTTCCTGCTGGACGCGGCTGTGCACGGACTGGTCGATGCCGTCCCGTGGCTCGCCGCCCACCCCAACACGGTCGTCGCGGTGACGCTGCTGGGGTCCGGTGCCTACCAGTTCTCGTCGCTCAAGTACCGCTGCCTCGAGGCGTGCCGCTCACCGCTGATGTTCGTCATGGGCCACTGGCACGGTGTCCGGCCGGTACGGGAGGCGCTCGAGATCGGCGTCCGGCATGCGGCCTACTGCGTCGGCTGCTGTTGGTCGCTGATGCTCGTGCTGTTCGCGCTCGGCATGGGCAACCTCGCCTGGATGCTGGGGACGGGTGTGGTGATGGCGATCGAGAAGAACGTGCCCGGCGGACGGCGCCTGGGCCGGCCGCTGGGGGTAGCGCTGCTGCTCGCGGGCGGCACGATCCTGGCGAGCTAGACACGGGTGGGCCGGCGGCGGATGGGCACGGGTATCCTGCGCGGGTGAGTCGGGCATGGCGAGACCAACGTCGACAGGTTGTCGCCGCAGCCGCCATCCCGGGGCCGTCCCGGGATGGCGGGGCGGATCGGCCGCGGGACGTCCCGGCGGCCATCCTCTCGGCCGCGCGGTCGTGCCTCCTGGAGGAGGGGTATGCGCGGCTCTCGACCCGTCGGGTCGCGGAGGCGGCAGGCGTGCCGCTGAGCCAGATCCACTATCACTTCGGGTCAAAGCAGCAGCTCGTGCTGCGGATCCTTTCCGCCGAGAACGAGCGGCTGCTCGAGCGCCAGACGGAGATGTACGCCGGGCCCGAGGCGCTGTCGATGCAGTGGCAGCAGGCGTGCGACTTCCTGGAGCTCGACCTGGCCTCCGGCTACGTCCGGGTCCTCCAGGAGCTGGTCGCGGCGGGCTGGTCGGACCCGGACCTGGCGGCGAGCCTTCGCGAGCCCGTCGGGGCCTGGTTCCGGCTGCTGACCGACGTCGCCCGCCGGACCGCGTCCCGGACCGGGCCCATCGGTCCGTTCACGCCCGAGGAGGCCGGGGTGCTGATGGCGCTGCCATTCGTCGGCGCGGAGCCGATCCTGCTGCTCGGATTCGACGAATCGGAGTTCCCGGTCCGTGGAGCGCTGCGCAAGGTGGGCGACCTGATCCGCGCGTTCGAGACCGGCCGGATCGAGGCGGACGCCGGCCCGGCGGGCGGCTGACCGGTTCGCCGGCCCGGATCGCGCCGGGCATCCAGACTGGAGGCGAGCGATGACGACGAGCATCACCCGGGCCTGGACGACCGGGCCTACCGTCGAGGCCGGCCTGGACGATCGCGCCGCGTGGGCCGACGGTGCCGGCCCGAGAGCCGACCGATGAGCGCGCCGGCCCGCGTCCCCCGGCGGCCGGCTCGTCCAACCGGGAGACATGCTCCGATCACCCCGCCGGGTCCTGCCCGGCCATCCGACGGCTCGCCCGCGATCCTGCCCGACGCGAGCGGGTTCGTCGAGCGCGACGGCGTCCGCGTCGCCTGGGACCGGTACGGCGACCGGGGTCCCGGTGGCGGCGACAGGGCGACGGTCGTGCTCCTGCCCACCTGGTCGATCGTGCACGCGCGCGTGTGGAAGGCGCAGATCGCGTACCTCGCACGCTCCTACCGCGTGGTCACCTTCGATGGGCGTGGCAACGGGCGCTCCGATCGGCCGGCGACGGCCGACGCGTACGCGGTGGAGGAGTTCGCCGCCGATGCGCTCGCGGTGATGGACGCGACCGTCACCCGGAGCGCCGTGCTGGTGTCGCTCTCGATGGGCGCCTGCTGGGCGCTGGACCTCGCGGGCCGGCACCCGGAACGGGTCGACGGTGCCGTGTTCCTCGGTCCGGCGCTGCCGCTGGCGCCGCCGGACCCGACCCGTGCCGCGTCCGCCTCGATGTTCGACGACGAGCTCGAGGCGTACGAGGGCTGGGACAAGTACAACCGCCACTACTGGCGGCAGGACTACCGCGGGTTCGTGGAGTTCTTCTTCGCCCAGTGCCTGTCGGAGCCGCATTCCACCAAGCAGACCGAGGACTGCGTCGCCTGGGCCCTCGACACCGACGCGGAGACGCTGCTGCTCACGGAGGACGCCCCGGGCCTCGGTGGCCGCGCCGCGCTCGTCGAGCTCGCCAGGTCGGTCCGCTGTCCCGTCCTCGTCATCCACGGATCGGACGACCACATCATCCGCCACGCCCATGGCCGGGCCCTGGCCGAGCTCACCGGCGGGCGGCTGATGACGTTCGAGGGCTCGGGTCACCTCGTGCAGGCGCGCGAGCCGGTGCGCACGAACCTGGCCATCCGCGCCTTCGTCGAGTCGCTGCCGGGGCGGGCGAGATGAGCGCCCACCACGGCCGATGGACGCGCGCCCTGTCGCGTCGCCGCCGGGCCCTCTACCTCTCGTCGCCCATCGGGCTGGGTCACGCGCAGCGGGACGTGGCGATCGCCGAGGAGCTCCGCGTCCTGCGGCCGGACCTCGACATCGACTGGCTGGCGCAGCACCCGGTGACGGCCGTCCTCGAGGCGCGTGGCGAGCGCATCCACCCACTGAGCGGTGAGCTCGCGAGCGAGTCGGCCCACATCGCGGCCGAGTCGTCGGAGCACGATCTCAACGCGTTCCAGGCGATCCGCCGGATGGACGAGATCCTGGTCGCGAACTTCATGGTGTTCCACGACGCCGTCGAGAGCGGGGAGTACGACCTCGTGATCGGCGACGAGTCGTGGGACGTGGACCACTACCTGCACGAGAACCCGGAGCTCAAGCGGACGGCCTTCGCCTGGATGACGGACTTCGTCGGGTGGCTGCCGATGCCCGCCGGCGGCGAGCGGGAGGCGTTCCTCACGGCCGACTACAACGCCGAGATGATCGAGCACGTGGAGCGCTTCCCGCGAATCCGGGACCGGGCGATCTTCGTGGGCGATCCCGATGACATCGTCCCCGACGCGTTCGGCCCGGGCCTGCCGCCCATCCGCGACTGGACCGAGCGCCACTACGACTTCAGCGGCTACGTGACCGGGTTCGACCCGGCCCCGCTCCTCGAGCGGCGGGAGGAGCTGCGGCGGGAGCTCGGATACCACCCCGACGAGCGGGTGGTGCTCGTGACCGTGGGTGGGTCCGGCGTGGGCGAGGCGCTGTTGCGGCGGGTCGTCGCGGCATACCCGGAGGCCAGGCGCCGGATCCCGGGCCTGCGGATGATCGCGGTCGCCGGGCCGCGGATCGATCCCCAATCGCTGGACGCGCCCGCGGGCGTGGAGGTGCGCGGCTTCGTCCCGGGGCTGTACCGGCACCTCGCGGTGTGCGACCTCGCGGTCGTCCAGGGCGGCCTCACGACGACGATGGAGCTGGCCGCCGCGCGGCGGCCGTTCCTGTACTTTCCGTTGCGCAACCACTTCGAGCAGAGCCGCCACGTGCGCCACCGGCTCGAGCGGTACGGGGCCGGGCGGGCGATGGACTATGCGTCGAGCCCTCCCGAGGTCCTCGCGGCGGCGATGGCCGAGGAGATCGAGCGCCCCGTCGCGTACCGCCCGGTCGCCGTCGACGGGGCTCGTCGCGCCGCCAGCCTGATCGCCGAGCTGCTCTGAGCACGGACCGGTTCCAGGGCTTGGCCATGCACCGATGGCGCGCGTGGTGTCCTCGCACCTGGCCATGCCGTGGGCCCTGCTGCCACCCCGAGTAGCCTCGAACGAGCGTGCGTCCAGCCGCGGACCCGGCCAGGGACCGGCGGCATGCGTGGTTGGCCAGCTGCTCCTGGCCAAGCACGCACCGTATCGGTTGGTGTGCGGCTCAGAGGGTTGGACCGGGCGGTAGCACGCACCTCGTCGTTGAGTGGCCAGGATCGGCGGCGGCGGCGGCGAATTGCGCGCATGTCATCGGTGGGCGGCCGCGCAGGCTGTCTGGCGCCGCCCACCTCGGCGGCGGGCGGAGGCCCGGCCCCCGGGGCCGAGCGGTACCCTCTGGGGCGTGCCGACCGAAACGATCCCGCTGCCCGCGGACGACCCCGAGCTCCATGCCTGCAGCCTCGATGACCTCGAGCTGCGCTGGACGGACGCGGCCGCGCGCACCGCCATCTCGGCCCAGGCGATGACCGGCACGGACCGTAAGGCGCAGGCCCTCGGCGTCCCCGGGGAGCGGCTGATGGAGCACGCTGGCACGGCGGTCGCCGCGGCCGCCCGCGCGCTGGCAGAACGCAACGCCCGCATGGACCGCCCGGTCCTCGTGCTCGCCGGTCCCGGCAACAACGGTGGCGACGGGTTCGTCGCCGCACGGCGCCTGGCGGAGTGGGGGATGACCGTGATCGCGGTCCTGGTCGCCGTCGAGGAGCGGCCGGGCACCCCGGAGGCCGCCCGAAACTGGAAGCGCCTGGACGGGCTGCCGAACGTGACCAAGGTCCATGCGCCCGTCGCCCGGGACGTCGCCATCCTCGGCCAGGGCATCGAGAAAGCCGGCATCGTCGTGGACGCGCTGCTGGGAACCGGGGTGAACGGCCGGCTCCGGGAGCCGATCCGGGGAGCCGTAGAGGTCATCCATCGCGCGCGCGATGCCGGCATCCCCGTCCTCGCCGTGGACACGCCGACGGCCGTGGACCTCACCTCCGGCGACCCGTCGGACCCGGTGGTGCGCGCCGACCTGACCGTCACGTTCCACCGGCCGAAGACCGGCCTGCGCACGAAGATGGGACGCGCCCTGGCCGGACGCGTCCTGGTGGCCCCGATCGGCATCCCCGCGGAGGCCGACCGTGGCTGAGCGCCAGCCCGGTGCCCGCGAGGTGCTGCTCGTGGCGGCCGTCGTCGTCGCCGCCGTCCTCGCGGCCGCCGCTGTCACCGCGCTCCTGCCCAGCGGCGCCCAGTCGGTCGTGTTCCATACGCCGCTCCTGATCCTGGTGCTGCTGGGCGGCACCGCCTTCGTCCTGTGGCGCATCCTCCACGCCCCGAACGCCTGACCGGGCGTCCGGACCGGCGCATCCCGGGGTCGTGCGCAATTTGGGGTATCGCCATGGCCGCGCGTTGCTCCTACACTCCGCGCGTGCACGGATCGACGCGCACGCACACACCCGTTCGCACGTTCGAAACTTGGTCTCCTCCGGCACCGTCTCGAGGAACCCGGGCGAGAGGCGGCGACACCTGGAGGAGATCGGCACGTGGCCGACAAGACCCTGACCTGTTCCGACTGCGGAATGGAGTTCGAATTCTCGGAGCGTGAGCAGGCCTTCTACGCCGAGAAGGGATTCACCGAGCCCCGCCGGTGTCCCTCCTGCCGCGCCAGTCGCAAGGCCGCGCGCGCGGGCGGCAACGGCAGCTACGGCGGCGGATCGTACGCGGGCGGCGGCTACGACTCCGGCTCCGGCGGCGCCGGGGGGTACTCAGCCGGCGGCGGATCGTACGCGGGCGGCGGCTATCCGGGCCGCAGCAGCGCTCCCCGCGAGATGTTCACGGCAACCTGCTCCAGCTGCGGCAAGGAGGCCAAGGTCCCGTTCCGCCCCACCAACGGCAAGCCCGTCTACTGCTCGGACTGCTTCCGCACCCAGCGCGGCGGCTGAGCTTCGCGGGCATGAGCCGGGTCGCCATCGTCGCGACCCGGCTCCCGCATCTCCGGGGGTCCCGCCCCAGGTGCGCCTCCGGCTTCGGCCGGGAGGACCCGGGTCCTCCCGGCCATCGGCCGCGACGTCCCGTAGTACGATCGGTCCGATGTCCCGAACCCCTCCACGCACGCCGAGGCCCGCGGACGCCGGCTCGCCGTGCCCGACCGTGATCCCAGCGGAGAACTCCTGAGCGATGGCCGTCGGCTCCTCCAATGATTTCGACCTCGTCGTCCTGGGCGCCGGCACCGGCGGCTATGGGGCGGCGTTCCGCGCCTCGCAGCTGGGCCTGCGGGTGGCCCTCGTGGACGAGGACAAGCTGGGCGGCACCTGCCTGCATCGCGGTTGCATCCCCACCAAGGCGCTCCTCGAGTCGGCCGCGTTCAACGAGCGGCTGCGCCACGCGGGCGACTTCGGCCTGCGGCTGGGCGGCGAGGTGGAGGTCGACTACGCGCAGATCGCGAAGCGCCGCGACCAGGTCGTCAACCGCATGTGGAAGGGTGTCCAGGGCCTGGTCCGCAAGTACGACGTGACCTGGGTCCAGGGTCGGGGACGGCTCGAGGGCGGGACCAAGGTCCGCGTCCTCCAGGCGGGCGAGGACGGCACGCCGGGCGCCGGCGGAGAGCGGATCCTCAACGCCACGGACGTGATCCTCGCGACCGGCTCGCGGGTCAAGTCACTGCCCGGGATCGTCCCGGACGGGCGCCGGATCGTGACCTCTGACGACGTCCTGCGGATGGACTCGATGCCCGCCAGCGTGATCGTGATCGGCGCCGGCGCGGTCGGGGTGGAGTTCGCGTCCATGTACCACGACCTGGGTGCGACCGTGACGCTGCTCGAATACCTGCCCGCGATCGTGCCGCTCGAGGACCGCGAGGTATCCAGGGAACTGGAGCGCACCTTCGCCCGGCGCGGGATCACGGTCATGACCAGCGCCCGCTTCGATGCCGCGTCGGTCGTCGCCGGGGACGCGGGCGTCCGGATCACGGTGGGGCCGGAGGGCAAGGACGCGACGGAGATCTCCGCCGAGATGCTGCTCGTCGCCACCGGCCGGGCGACCAACGTGGAGGATGTGGGGCTCGAGACGACCTCGGCCGAGATCGACCGGGGCATCGTCAAGGTGGATGGCCGGATGCGGACGAAGGAGCCGCACCTGTACGCCATCGGGGACATCGTCGGCGGGCTGATGCTCGCGCACACGGCCGCGCACGAGGGGATCATCGCCGCCCACACGATCGCCGGTGACCCGGACGTCCACCCGATGGACTACGTCAAGCAGCCGCGTGCCACGTACTGCCGGCCCGAGATCGCGTCCGTCGGCCTGACCGAGCAGCAGTGCGAGGAGCGCGGCCTGGCGGTCAAGACGGCCAAGGTCCCGTTCCAGGCGGTGGGCAAGGCGATCATCGGCGGGGAGTACGAGGGCTTCGCCAAGATCATCGGCCACCGCGAGACCGACGAGACGCTGGGCGTCCACCTCATCGGCCCGCACGCGACGGACCTCATCGCGGAGGCCTCGCTCGCGCTGTCCCTCGAGGCAGCCCCGTGGGAGATCGGCGCCGCCACCCACGCCCATCCCACCTACTCGGAGATCCTCGCCGAGACCGCGATGGCCATCGACGGGCGGTCGATCAACTTCTAGCCGTGGATGCGGCCGGCGCAGCCGGTCGCCGCGGAGCGGCGCACGGAGGACGCGATGACGGTGACCGATCGCAGCGGTGACGCCGCCACGAGCCCCCTCGCCGCCTCGGTCGGCCTGACCGACGCCGACCTGCTCGCGATGTACCGGACGGTCGCGCTCGCCCGTGCGGTGGACGAGCGGATGTGGATCCTCAACCGCTCCGGCCGGATCCCGTTCGTGATCAGCGGCCAGGGGCACGAGGGCGCCCAGGTCGGCCTGACCTGGGCGCTCCGCCGCGGCCAGGACTGGATCGCCCCGTTCTACCGCTCCATCGCGACCTGCCTCACGTTCGGCATGACCGCCCGGGACCTGATGCTCGCCCAGTACGCGAAGTCGACCGACCCGTCGTCGGGCGGGCGCCAGATGCCCGGCCACTACGGACACCCCTCGCATCACCTGGTGTCCGTGTCGTCGCCGGTCGCCACCCAGATCCTGCACGCGGTGGGGATCGCGCTCGCCGCGAAGCTCCGGGGGCTGGACCAGGTCGCCATCGCGGTCATGGGCGAGGGGAGCTCCAACCAGGGCGACGTCCACGAGGCGCTCAACTTCGCCGCCATCCACAGGCTGCCGTTCGTGCTGGTCGTCGAGAACAACGGCTACGCGATCAGCGTGCCGGCGGAGAAGGAGCTGAGCGTCAGGGACGTCGCGGACCGCGCGTCCGGGTACGGGATCCCGGGCGTGGTCGTGGACGGGACGGACGTGCTCGCGTGCTACGTGGCCGGGCGCGAGGCCGTGGAGCAGGCTCGTCGGGGCGAGGGCCCGACCCTCATCGAGGCCAAGGTGACCCGCCTGACGGCCCACTCGTCGGACGACCAGCAGACCAAGTACCGCTCCGAGGACGACCTCGCCGAGGGCCGGGCCCGCGACCCGCTGCCGATCTTCCGGGCTCGGCTCCACGAGGCCGGCGTGCTGACGGACGAGATCGAGGCGGCGCTGGCGACCGGGATCAGGGCAGCCGTGGACGACGCGACCGATTTCGCGGAGGCGCAGCCGGACCCGGATCCGTCCACCGCCCTCGACTGGGTCTACGCGGAGCACTGGCCGGGCGAGACGCCGCCGCCGTGGCACGGGGCCGCGGGGGCCGAGGATCACGGCTGATGGCGATCCGGACGTTCATCGAGGCGATCCGCGAGGGCATGGCCGAGGAGATGCGGCGTGACGCGTCCGTCGTGCTGCTGGGCGAGGATGTCGGCCTGAAGGGCGGCGTGTTCCTGGCCACCGACGGGCTGTGGGCCGAGTTCGGCGACGACCGGGTGATCGACACGCCGCTGACCGAATCGATGATCGTCGGCACGTCGATCGGCGCCGCGCTCAACGGGCTGCGGCCGATCGCCGAGATCCAGTTCGCCGACTTCATCCACCCGGCGTTCAACCAGATCGTGTCCGAGGCGGCGCGGATGCGCTATCGCTCGAACAACGGGTTCTCGGTGCCGATCGTCATCCGGGCACCCTACGGCGGCGGCGTCCACGGGGCGCTCTACCACTCGCAGTCGGTGGAGGCGTTCTACACCCACGTGCCGGGGCTCAAGGTCGTGATCCCGTCCACGCCGTACGACGCCAAGGGCCTGCTCCGGACGGCGATCCGGGACGATGACCCGGTGCTGTTCTTCGAGCACAAGAAGATGTACCGCTCCGTGCGCGGGGACGTGCCGGACGGGGAGTTCACGGTGCCGTTGGGCCAGGCGGCCGTCCGGCGGGCTGGGCGCCACGTAACGGTCATCGGGTACGGGCTGATGGTCCATTACGCGCTGGAAGCCGCCGAGCGCGTGGCGGCAGAAGGGATCGAGACCGAGGTCATCGACCTGCGCACGCTGCGGCCGCTGGACCGCGAGACGCTCCTGTCGAGCGTGCGCAAGACCGGCAAGTGCCTGGTCGCGTACGAGGACAACCGGTTCGGCGGGTACGGGGCGGAGATCGCGGCGATCGTCGCCGAGGAGGCGTTCGACTACCTCGACGGGCCGGTCTCCCGCATCGCCGGCCCGGATGTCCCCGGCGTGCCCTACAACCACGTGCTGGAGGACTGGTTCATGCTCAGCCCCGCGAAGATCGCCGACGCGATCCGGAGGCTGGCCGCGTACTGAACGTCGCCGGTCCGCGCCGGCGGGCCGGGCGCAGGTGGAGGGCCGGGCGCAGGTGGAGGGCCGGGCGCAGGTGGAGGGCCGGGCGGGCCGTCGCCGCCGGCTCCGCAATGCTCCCGTCCCGGCGACACGCCCTCGCAGGATGCGCGACACTAGGTGCCGACGAGACCAGCGCCTCCCCGCAGCGCCCCATCGGAGGAACAGGACCAGTGGCCAAGGTGACGATGCCCCAGCTCGGCGAGAGCGTGGCCGAGGGCACGATCGGGCGCTGGCTCAAGCAGCCGGGCGATACCGTCGACAAGTACGAGCCGCTGCTCGAGGTCATCACCGACAAGGTGAACGCCGAGGTCCCCTCGCCGTTCGCGGGCGTCCTGAAGCAGATCCTCGCGGACGAGGGCGCGACCGTCGCCAACAACGCCGAGATCGCGATCATCGAGACCGCGGACGAAGCGGGCGGCGCCGTCGCGGCCGCCGCGGCGCCCGCGCCCGTGGCGACGTCGGTGACGGAGCCGGCCCATGGACCGGCCGGGTCCGACGAGCGGCCCGTCGCCGTCCCCTCCGCCCCGGCGGCCCAACCGTCCGCCCCGGTCCCGTCGTTCCATGCGCCCGCCCCGGATCTTGTCGGGGACCCCAACGCCCGCATGACCCCGGCCGTCCGCCGGCTGCTCCGCGAGCACAACCTCGAGCCGGCCCAGATCGTCGGCACCGGCGGCGGCGGCCGCATCACCCGCGAGGACGTCCTGGCGTTCGTCGAGGCCGTCCGGACCGGCGTGGCGCCGCCGGCGCCGCCGGCGCCGGCATCGGGACCCGTCGCGCCCGGTCCTGCCGCGCCTGCCCCGGCGGGCGGCTCGGCGCCCTCGAAGGCACCGACCGGCACCGTCATCACCTTCCCGGCCGGCGCGGACGAGGTCCTCGTCCCCACGACCCAGATGCGCAAGGGCATCGCGGCACAGATGACCCGCGCCCTCCAGGCGCCGCACGCCTACGTCCAGATGGAGGTGGACGTCACGCGCCTGGTGGCCTTCCGGGAGCGGGCGAAGAAGGCGTACCAGGACAAGGAGGGCCTCTCGCTCAGCTACGTCCCGTTCGTGGTCAAGGCATCGGCCGAGGCGCTCAAGTGCAACCCCACCTTCAACGCCCAATGGACCGAGCAGGGCCTGCTCGCCAAGCGCCGGATCAACATCGGCGTGGCGGTCGCCGTCGACGATGGGCTGATCGTGCCCGTCATCCGGGACGCGGACCAGCTCTCGGTCCACGGTCTCAACCGTGCGATCACCGATGTCACCGACCGTGCCCGGGCCAACAAGCTGCGCCTCGACGATTTCGGCGGCGGCACGTTCACCGTGGACAACACCGGCTACCTGGGCACCAACCTCGTGATGCCGATCATCAACGTGCCGGAGGTCGCGATCGTGACCATGGAGGCGATCACCAAGCGCGCCGTCGTCGTGAGCACCCCGGACGGCGACGTGATCGCCATCCGGCCGGTCATGAACATGGTCCTCGCCCTCGACCACCGCGCGAACGACGGCGCCGGTGGCGCCGCGCTGCTGCGCGACATCAAGGCCTGGCTCGAGGGCGTCGGCCCGGAAAGCGGTATCTACTAGTTCCATGGCACGCGAGCTTCCGATCTTCGACCCCACCCCCGTCCACGCGCACCACGCCGCGCCTGACGCGATCTCCATCGCGATGGGCGGCGGCACCTTCGGCCCCGCCGCGGACGGGAGCACGGCCCTCCGCCGCCACCCGGACTGGGTCAAGGCCCGCATGCCGTCCGGCGACAACTACCACGACCTGAAGGACCTGCTCCGCGGCCTGAACCTCAACACCGTGTGCGAGGAGGCCCACTGCCCGAACATCGGGGAGTGCTGGGACCAGCGCACCGCGACGGTCATGATCCTGGGCGACACCTGCACCCGGGCCTGCGGCTTCTGCGCGATCAGGACGGGCAAGCCCACCTGGTTCGACGACGACGAGCCGCGCCGGGTCGCGGAGGCCGTCGCGGCCATGAACCTGGACCACGTCGTGGTCACCAGCGTCGCCCGAGACGACCTCCCCGACGGCGGAGCCGGCGCCTTTGCCGCGACGATCCGCGAGCTGCGCCAGCGGAGCCCGGGCATGGGCGTCGAGGTCCTGATCCCGGACTTCAACGGTGAGGAGCTCCCCCTGCGGACGGTCATGGAGGCGGGTCCGGACATCCTCAACCACAACCTCGAAACCGTGAAGCGGCTCCAGAAGCCGGTCCGCAAGCGGGCCCGCTGGGACCGGACGCTCTCGGTCCTCGAACGCGCGAAGGCGTACGCCGCGGAGTACGGCCACGAGGTCCACACCAAGAGCAGCCTGATGGTCGGCCTGGGCGAGACGCGGGACGAGATGACGGAGTGCTTCGTCGCCCTGCGCGAGGTGGACGTCGACATCCTCACCATCGGCCAGTACCTGCGCCCGACGCTGGACCATCTCCCGCTCGCGCGCTACTACCACCCCGACGAGTTCGCCGAGATGAAGGCGGAGGCGCTCGCGCTCGGCTTCAAGCACGTGGAGTCGGGCCCGCTCGTGCGCTCGAGCTACCACGCACGCGACCAGGTCCCGGGCGCGGAGCTCAGGGCCCTGCGCCGCCGCGCGACGCTGGACGCGCAGGGTCGCGTCGTCCCGGCGGCGGGTTGACGACGCCGTCGTTCCGCCGGACCGCCCGGCGGCCGGATCGGTTGCCCGGCCACCGGCTCGGCTATCCTTCGCACCGATGACCGCCCACCTCAGCCGCAAGGTCCCGCTGGCGGACCTGCACTGCCACCTGGGTGCGGCCGTGACGCCGGCCATCATGTGGTCGATCGCCCACGCGCAGGGCATCAAGCTCCCGACCCGGGACTACTGGGACTTCCGGGACCTGATCACCGTCCATCCACGGCGTCCCAAGAGCTTCGACGGGTACCTGCAGCTGTTCCACTGGACGGAGCTGATCCAGTCCAGCCCCATCGCCGTCGAGCGCGCGGTGTACGAGGTCATCGGCGGGGCGTACCGCAAGAACAACATCACCACCACCGAGCTCCGCTTCAACCCGATGAAGCGAAACCGGGGCGGCGAGCAGGACCTGGACCACATCATCGCGGCCGCCGTCCGGGGCATGGACAAGGCGACCCTGGAGTACCCGGTCAAGCCCGGGCTGATCTTCTGCCTGGACCGCGCCTTTCCCTACGAGCTCAACGAGATCATCGCCGACAAGGCGATCGCGTGGCGGGACCGGGGCGTGGTCGGCGTCGACATCGCCGGCCCGGAGTCGGCCACGTTCCGGGTGGCCGACTATCGCCGCCTGTTCCGCCGCGCCCGCCAGTACGGGCTGGGGATCACGATCCACACCGGCGAGTCGGGACCCGTTGACGAGGTCGCCCAGGTCATCGAGCTCCTGGAGCCGGACCGGATCGGCCACGGGGTGAAGGCGGCCTACGATCCGCGCGCGATGGCGATGCTCCGGGAACGCGGGATCGTGCTCGAGATCTGTCCGACCTCGAACCTGAACACCGGCGTGGTATCCGGCTGGGAGGAGTTCCGCTGGATCCTGGACCAGTTCCGCCGCAACGGCGTGCGCTACACGATCAGCACGGACGGACCCGAGATGCTCAAGACGTACATCCGCGACGAGCTCGCCACGCTGGGCCGCCTCGGCATCCTGTCCGTCGAGCAGCAGGAGCAGATCGCCGCGACCTCGCTCGCGGCCTCGTTCGTTCCCAACGTCTCGGACGTGCCGGTGCCCCGACGCGAGCCCGTGCCTCGCGAGGTCGTGGAGCGCGAGGAAGCGTAGGGGGCGGCTGGCCCGGTTCCGGGCGGATCCCGGGAAGGACGGCCCCGGTCAGGCCCCGGACGGGGCCGACACCCGGTATTCGCAGCAGCGATCGCCGAGCGCGATGTGCTGCCGCCGTTCCACGTCCGCGCCCAGCACGCCGCGGAACAGGTCCAGCTCCGCGGCGCACGCGGCCGCGCTTCCCCTGGCGACGTTGAGCACCGCGCAGTTGTGCTCGATGAGGCGGATCTCGCCGTCATCGACGACCGCCTCGGAGAGGTAGCCGAGCTCGTCCTGGATCCGGGCGAGCTCGCGGACTCGTTCCGCAAGGGGCGCGTCCGGCGACATCGCGGCGGTCATCCGGTCGCGCAGCGCCGACTCCGCCTGGCGCCGCCGCGCCGCGAACACCTCGTCCAGCAGCGCGTCGCCGCCGATCTCCACGATCGCCGCCAGCAGCCCCGTCGCCAGGCCGTCGTAGTTGGTCGGGAACAGGTCCTGCGCGTCGGGGGTGACGTCGTACAGGTGGCGCGGCCGGCCGACCCCATGGCGCACCGCGGTCCGGGCGACGAGGCCGACGCCGTCCAGCGCACGGAGCTGCTGGGAGACGCCGCTGCGGCTCGCGCCCAGCGCGGCGGCGATCGCGGAGGGCGAGGCCGGGCCGGTCCGCCGGAGGTGCAGCAGGATCGCCCGGCGGAGCGCGGACGGCGATCCGGCGATGGGTGCTGTGGCGGATGGGGTCACGGACGGGACGACCGGCTCGGGCATGCCGGGCAGAGGCTAGCAAGAACCGGCGCCGGGCGTCGGGATCGGGCCGTCCAGCCTGCCGCGCCGGCGGCCCTTCGGCACGGTGGCCCCCGCCGACCGACCCTCCGGGTCGTGCCCGCCGCCTCCGGCGCGCGCCGCTCGCGGTGCTACGCTCGCGCCATGGACCTCGACCTGTCGCCCGACCACCTCCTGCTCCGGGACACCATTCGCGAGTTCATGGCCACCGAGGTGGCTCCCGTCGTCGACGAGCACGAGCGTGCCCGCCGGTTCCCCACGGAGATCGTCCGCAGGATCGCCGACCTCGGCTGGCTCGGGATCAACGTCCCGGAGCGGTGGGGCGGCGCCGGCATGGACACGCTCGCGTACGCGATCGCCGTCGAGGAGATCGGGCGGGTGTGGGGCTCGCTGGGGCTGATCGTGGCGGCCCACACCAGCCTGGGCTGTGGACCGCTGCTGATCGCGGGCACGGACGAGCAGCGCGACCGGTTCCTGCCGCCGCTGGCGAGCGGTCGCGTGCTGGGCGCGTACGGGCTCACGGAGGCGACCGCGGGCTCCGACGCCGGCGGCACCCGGACCACTGCCCGCCACGAGGCCGGCCCGGATGGCGGGACCTGGGTCATCGACGGGCAGAAGCGGTTCATCACCAACGCCGGGCAGGCGGGGACCTACATCGTCTCGGCGCGCACCGGCACCCACGCCGACGGCAGCGCCATGATCTCCGCGTTCATCGTCCCGGCGGATACCCCCGGCTTCGGCGTCGGGCGGCTCGAGGACAAGATGGGACTCCACGCGTCGGCGACGGGGGAGCTCCATTTCGACGGCGTCCGGGTGCCCGCGGCCAACATGCTGGGCGACGAGGGATCCGGGTTCCGGGCGTTCCTCAAGGTGCTCGACGGCGGCCGGATCTCGATCGGGGCGCTGGCGCTCGGCCTGGCGGAGGCGGCGTTCGATGCGGCCGTTCCGTACGCCAGGACGCGCGAGCAGTTCGGCCGGCCGATCGGTTCGTTCCAGGGCGTCGCGTTCATGATCGCCGACATGGCGACCGAGATCGAGGCCGCCCGCGGGCTCGTCCATCACGCCGCGTGGCTGAAGGACCAGGGTCGCGACTATCACCTTGCCGCTGCCCAGGCCAAGCTGTTCGCGTCCGAGATGTCGTCCCGGGTGACGAACGCCGCGCTCCAGGTCCACGGGGGGTACGGCTACACCGAGGACTACAAGGTGGAGCGCTACCTGCGGGACGCGAAGCTGACCGAGATCGGCGAGGGGACGAGCCAGGTGCAGCGGCTCGTGATCGCCAGGCGGATCCTCGGCCTGCGCGTGGTCTGAGGACTCGCCGACGCCGGTGGCCGGGACACCCGGTGGAGCCGGTGGCCGGGCTACCCGGTGGAGGGGCTCGAACACGCGGGACGCGTGTCCCGGCAGGTACCGAGGCCCCGGGGATCAGCCGCCGGTGCCGGCCGCCTGCTGCAGCACCGTCCGCAGCGTGGCCCCGAACGCGGTGCCCCATGGCCCCTGGCCGGCCAGCACGTACGGGGACTGCTCGACCTGCTCGTACCTTTCCGGATCCGTGACCCACGACCGGGCACACGGCCCCACCTGGTCGAGGTGGCGCTCGAACGCCGGCCGATCGCGGAACACGTACAGGTACAGCTTCACCGGCGTCGCCTGGTCCAGGCCCTGGGCATGGAAGCTGATGGCCGCCGGCACGAGGTCCGGGTCCGCGCACCCGGCGTCTCCCGAGACGTAGGCGCTGACCGTGATCTTCACCGCGCTGAGGCGCCCGGTGAGACCGGGAAAGTCCGTCGGCGTGGCGGGCGGCGGGGTGGTCGAGATCGTGCCGCAGGCCGCGAGGGCGAGGGGCAGGGCGAGGAGGACGGCCCGGGCGCGGCGCGCGACGGACGCGGTCGGGCCGCCGTGCCGGCGGCCCGCGGGTGACGGAGCCATGGCGGGAGGCTAGCACCGGCGCCGGCCGCGCGCGGCATCCCTGCGTCCGGCGGGCCCGGGTCCCCGTCGGCTGGTCAGTCGCGGGTCCGGCGCTTCGCGTCGCGCAGGCGGGCCAGGGTGTCCCGGTCGGGCGGGTCCTCCGGGGCGGAAGCCGGGACGGAAGCCTGGGGCGGAGGAGCGGGCGCCGCCGCCGCCGCGCCGGCCGCGGAGCGCGCGGGGCGAACCGGCTCGGCCGCGCCGGGGCGCGAAGAAGCCCGCTCCGCGGCCTCCCGCAGGATCGCCGACCGGGCACCTGCGGAGCCGGCCCGGTCCCTCGCGGCCAGCATCCCCTCCACGGGCTTCGTCCGGACGGCGACCCGCCGCCCGAGCACCCGGTCGGCCACCCAGCGACGACCATCGGCCAGCTCGCGGCGCCCGAGCGAGACCCGCCGGAGGGCGACGTCCAGCGGCCACAGCAGCAGCGCCAGCACCAGCAGCCACGGCCGGAGATCGGTGGGCTGGCTGGTGGTGCGCAGGTCGTGCGCCCAGGCGTCCGCCGGCGCCGCCACGACGGAGCCGCCGGTCGCCGCCCGGATCGCCGCCAGCAGGGGCTGGTTGGCGCCCAGGAGCCGGTACTCGGCCGCCGTGGGGGCCACCAGGCCGAGGGTCCGGCCCAGCGCCGCGGCCCCGGGCTTCGTCTGCGTCACGCGCACCGCGTAGGCGCCGCTGTCCAGGTTGGCCAGCGGCGACTCGTAGACACCGGGCGCCACCTGGCTCAGGCTCACGGTGGTCGTGGCAAGGTCCGGTCCGATCATCGCGACGCTGGTGGCGTAGAAGTCGCGCGGCGAGCCGTCGCTGTTGACGCTCTCCACCCGCAGGTAGCTCCGTCCGCCCCGGTCGACGAGCGCTGCCTCGATGCCGCCGCTCTCCTCGCCCGGGAACGTCCAGCCGACCATCTGGCCCAGGAACCTCGAGAAGCCCTGCCACGGGATCCAGCTCTTCGCCCAGCGACCGGTCGTGTCCGACGTCCAGGCAACCGCGCGGCCCAGGCCGTACTGCCACTGGGCGAGCAGCGGGTCGTCGCGCGCGCTGACCAGCACCGTCTGGGCGGCCGCCTTCGCCGTCGTGCCGTTGTAGCCCAGCAGCCGCGGCAGCCCGTCGTCGATGCCGCGCAGGATCGGCGAGCTCGAGGTCAGGATCGGGAAGAAGGCCTCCTCGACGATCTGCTGCCCCGAGACCTGCTGGGTCTCCTTGAGGAAGATGTCCGGGATCGAGGCCGGGTTCGCGGCGTCGTAGAACCGGCCGCCGCCCTTCTTCGCCAGCTGCTCCAGGAACGGGTTCGCGCCCCCTCCCGCACCGACCGTGGACAGCGTGATCCCGGCCGCCTTCATCTGCTTGAGGATGTCGTCGTACTGGCCGCTGCTGGACCAGCCGTCGGTCAGCAGGATGATGTGGCGCCGCGTCGCGCTCGTGCTCCTGAGCGACTGCACCGCCTGGTCCAGGCCCGCGAAGATGTTGGTCTGGCCATCCGGCTGGATGGCGGCGATCTCGGCCTGGAGGTCCGCGAGGCCACCCAGCGGCGCGGTCCTGACGACCCAGTGCGCGGACGCGTCGAAGGCGACCACGCCCAGCTCGTCCTGGCTCGTCAGCGCGGAGGCGGCCCGCAGGATCGCCTCCTTGCCGATGTCCACCTTCCGGACGCCGGCGATGCCCGCCGTCCCGCCGCCCATCCCGCCGTTGAAGCTGTTGCAGTGGCAGGCATCCATGGAGCCCGACTTGTCGATCACCACGACGAGCGCGACGTCCGGCTGCTTCTGTCGATCGCGGACGCCCATGTCCACCGGCAGCGTCTCCTCGAGCGGCGTGTCCGTGTATCCGCCCGCGCCGTAGCTGCGGGGCCCGCCGATCATCACCAGCCCCCGTCCCAGGTCCCTGACGTAGACCTGGAGCGCCGCCATCGCCGGGTCCGTGAGACGCAGCCGCGGGACGTCCACGAGCACGATCGAGTCGTAGTCGGCGAGCCCCGCGAGGTCGGACGGCAGGGCTTCGGGGATCACCGTGTCCACGGTCTGCCGCTCGGCGCGGAGCGCCGTCACGAGGTCGGCCGCGACCTCCCGGTCCCCCTGCACGACGAGTACCCGGGGCTCGCCCTTGACGATCGTGTTGGCGTCCGCCCGGTCGTTCTGGTTGAACGTGTCACGGGCGGCCTCCACGACGATCCGGAAGCGGAGGAACCCGGCCTCGTCCGGCGTGAAGCTGAAGGCGACCCTGTTGGCGCCCTGGGCGAGGTCCATGGCCTGCGTCCTGGCCAGCTCGCCGTTGACGAACAGCCGGATCGTGGCCGGCTGGGCGACCGTGGAAGTGATGTCCCCGGAGACCTCGATCGCCTCCCCCAGGCGCGCCGTGGACGGGGCCGCGAGGCGCTCGGCCAGGACCTCGTCCCGGCCGGCGAGGCCGGTCAGCACCGTATCCACCTGGATGCCCCGGGCGGCCGCGAGTGCGGCCTCCGTCTGGCCGGACCCGGTCGTGTCGTTGCCGTCGGTGAGGAGCACGATCCGCTTCTGGGCCTCGTCCGGGAACAGCGCGCCGGCGAGCCGCAGTGCCGCCCCGATGTCCGTGGCGCCCCTGACGGGCGTGGACGCGATCCGGTCGACCTCGGCGAGGTCGGACGGCAGGCGCTCGACCAGCGCGTCGCCGCCGAAGGCAACGATCCCCGCGACGTCATCGTCCCGCTTCCCGGCCAGCGAGTTGCGCAGGTAGGCGAGCGCCTCCTCGCGCCCGGCGGTGCCCACGGAATCGGACAGGTCCACCACGAACACGACGGCCAGGCGGTCCACCGGCAGCACGAGCTGGAGGCCGGCCAGGGCCGCGACGAGCGCGGACAGCAGCAGCACGCGGATCGCCAGCGCCGCCCGCCGCCTGCCCCGGCCCAACCGGCGCCTCGACGCCATGTGCAGCACCAGCACGACGGCGACCAGGACCGGCAGCAGCGCCAGGGCGAGCGGCGCGTCGAACGAGACCCCCATCACGCGCCCCCGCCGGTGGCCCGCGGGCCACGCAGCCGGCCCGAGACGGCGCGCCGGAGGCGCGCCAGCGTGTCGCGCTCGTAGACGAGCCACTCCGCCGTGAGCACGAGGAGGGCGAGCAGCAGGATCGGGACCCACAACTCGTCGCGTGCGTTGGGCCGGGACGGCGCGGTGGTTCCGGTGCCGGTGCCGGGGCTGGCGCCCGGGCTCGCCGCGGGCGCGCCGAGGGCAGTGAGCTTCGCGGCATCGCCCGGGGCGATCCGGGACTCGTCAACGTCCAGGAGGTCCACCGCGAAGCGTTGCGGAGCGCCGGGGTCGGCCGGGCGGGAGGCCGGCGAGGGAGCCGCCGACGCCGGCGAACCCGTTGCGGCGGGCGAACCCGAGGAAGCCGGCGAACCCGTTGCGGCCGGATCCGGGATCCCGGTGACCGTGTACACGCCCAGCTGCTCCGTCCGGGCGAACGTGACGCTGGCCGCGGCCGTCGTCGGCGCCACCAGCTCGTCCACGGACCCGTCGGGCCGTTCCACGCGCACGCCAATCGAGCCCGCCGGGATCGCGAGCGTGACCGGCGAACCGGGCGCCACGGCGTCCGCGGGCGTCTCCGACCCGCCGAGCAGCTCGCCCGCGAGGTTCGCCAGCAGGACCGGGAACGCCACCTGGAGCGGGAGGTCGGAGCGCCGGGGCTCGAACGCCAGCACCGCGGCGGGCCGCCCGGCGAGCGTCCCCGAGTACAGCAGCGGGGACCCGGACGGGCCCGGGATGACGTCCCGCGCCCAGGCCGGCAGCTCCAGCTTCCTCGCCTCGGCGATGTGCGTGGTGGACAGGTCCACGTAGCGCAGGATCGGGTCGGACGGGTCGAGGGTGCCGACGCCCGGGTTGGCCAGCATGCCGGTCACGGTGCCCAGCGCCGAGGTCCTCGGCGGCGCGATCACCAGCAGCGGCCTGGCCGGCAGCTCCGCGGGCAGGTACCCCTCGAAGATGACCAGGTCGAACAGCTCCGGCTTCGTGCCGGGCCCGTACCTGTCCGGGGTGACGCCGTACAGCTCGGTGTCCGGCAGGTACGACAGCGCGGTCTCGAGGTATGGGTCGCCGGCGCCGACGAGGAGCACGGTCCGCAGGTGCGTCGGCGGGACGATGGCCCAGGCCCTGTCGTCCACGGTCAGCGCGTCCGCGGCGACGGTCGAGGCCTGGTCCTTCGCGGCCAGCCGCACCTCGACCACGGTCGCCGGATGGGCCGCGTCGTCGATGTCCTCGATCGAGACGTCCGTCCGGCGCTGCGGGTCGAGCACGACCGTGCGTGCCTCCCGGAGCTGCCCGTCCGCGTACAGCTCGATCCGTCGCTCGGCCATCTCCAGGCCCAGGTTCGCCACCGACACGAACGCGGAGTGGGTCAGCCCGTTGGGCGCGGTGCGCACGGCCAGCGCGACGATCGCCTGGTTCGTCCCGTCCCGGCCGACCTGGAGGACCCGGACCGGCGCATCCAGCGAGCCGGCCGGCGGGCTGGCGAGCGACGCGTCCGTCGCCACCAGGATTTCCGCGTCGCCCGAGCGGGCCGCCAGCGCCGAGGCCAGGCGCAGCGCATCGCCCAGGTCACCGACCGCGGACGTCGCCTGGATCCCGGCGATCGCCTGCTTCACCCGCCCGATGTCGGACGTGCCGTTGGCCACGACCTTCGCCGTCCGCCCGGCCTCGATCACGCTCACCTGCCGCCCGCGGGCAGGTCCCTGAGCGCATCGATCGCCGCCGCCTTGGCGGCCTCGAGCCGGTTCGGCGTGACATCGGTGGCCTGCATCGAGGCGGAGGTGTCGATCACCACCACGATGTCGCCGGCCAGCCCGGCCGGGCGCTCCAGGAACGGGCGAGCGGCCAGCAGCGCCAGGATCACGACCAGGAGCAGCTGGAGCAGCAGCAGCAGGTTGCGGCGGAGCTTCTGCCAGGGCGCGTTCGCCTCCACGTCCGCGACCAGCCGCTGCCACAGCAGCGTGGACGCGACGGGCGCCTCGTCACGCCGGAGCTTGAGCAGGTACATCGCCACGACGAGCGGCAGGAACAGCAGCCCGGCCAGCGCCAGCGGCGCGAGGAACGGCACCGTGCGCCTACCCGACCACGCGCCGGCGCCGCAGCTCGGCGAACACGAGGTCCGCCAGCGGCACGTCAGTGGACAGCGGCACGTAGGACGCCCGCCGCCTGGCGGCGAGGTCCGCGAAGGACTCCTGCCACGCCGCCAGCCGCGCCCTGTAGTCGTCGAGCGTGGCGAGGTCGACCGTCACGTCGATCCCCTCGCCGGTCTCGCTGTCCACCAGCCTCAGGTCGCCCTCGAGGGCCGGATCCAGCTCGTCCGGCGACAGCGTGTGCAGGACGATCAGCTCGGAGCCGGTGGCGGCCAGCTCGCGGATCACGCGGTCCGCACCGGGATCCAGCAGGTCCGAGATCAGGACCACGACCCCGCGCCCCCGGAGCATGGCGGCTGCATGTCGGGCTGCCGTGACGAGGTCGGTCTCGCCCTCCACGGGCCGGATGGACGACAGGTTGGCCAGCAGGCGCAGGACGCGTCCGGAGCCGCGCAGCCCGCCCTGCCGCCGCGCCGTGCGCCCGGACAGGGCCGTGACCACGACCCGGTCCTCGGACGCCAGGCCGATGTACCCGAGCGCCGCCGCCGCCCGCTTCGCGAACAGCAGCTTCTGCGGCCGGCCGAAGGCCATCGACGAGCTGGCGTCGATGAGGAAGGAGATCGTGACGTCCTCCTCCTCGATGAACAGCTTCACGAACAGCTTCTCGAGCCGCGCGTACACGTTCCAGTCGAGCTGGCGGAGATCGTCGCCCAGCGTGTAGTCCCGGTAGTCGGCGAACTCCACGGACTGGCCGCGCTTCACGCTCCGGCGGCCCCCCTTGAGCCCGCCCCGGACCGGCCGCTTCATGAGCACGCCGAGTCGCTCGAGCTGGCGCAGGAACCCCTCGTCGAAGACGGTCGGGTCCAGCTCGTTGGGCAGAAACGCCCGGACACCGGCAGGCCGCCCGGCCGGGCGCTCCTCGCCCGGCTCGGTGCCCGGAGTGGGGGAGGTCGTCATGGTCGCGGGTCGCCGTGTCCCTGCCTACTCGACGGCGGGCGGGGCCACCTCGTCCAGGATCGACCGGATGACCGCCTCGGAGGTGATCCCCTCGGCCTCGCCCTCGAAGTTGAGGATCACGCGATGACGCAGCGCGGGCAGCGCGGCCGCCCGGACATCGTCCATCGACACGTTGAACCGGCCGTCCATGAGGGCCATGATCTTGCCTGCGGACACCAGCGCCTGGGCGCCGCGAGGCGAGCCGCCGTAGCGCACGTACTGGCGCACGATGTTCGGGGCGCGCCGGTTGTCCGGGTGCGTGGCCGCGAGCACGGAGACCGCGTAGGCGGTGACGTGCGGGGCGATCGGGACCGCGCGCGCGAGCTGCTGCATGTCGACGATCTCGGCGGCGGTGGCGATCTTCCTGGCGCCCGGGCCGTCCGCGCCCGTGGTCCGGTCGATGATCGAGACGAGGTCCTCCTCGGACGGGAACGGGACCATCACCTTGAGCAGGAACCGGTCAAGCTGTGCCTCGGGGAGCGGATACGTGCCCTCCATCTCGAGCGGGTTCTGCGTCGCGAGCACGAAGAACGGCGGGTCCAGCGGGTAACGGTTGCGCGCGACGGTGACCTGGTGCTCCTGCATGGCCTCGAGCAGCGAGGACTGCGTCTTGGGGGTGGCGCGGTTGATCTCGTCGGCGAGCACGAGGTTGGCGAACACCGGGCCGGGCTGGAACCGGAAGACCCGCGAGCCGCCCTCCTCGACGAGGATGTTCGTGCCGGTGATATCGGCCGGCATGAGGTCGGGCGTGAACTGGATCCGGTTGAACGTGCAGTCGATGACGTCGCCGATCGTCCGGATGAGCATCGTCTTGCCCAGGCCCGGCACGCCCTCGAGCAGCACGTGGCTGTTGGCGAGGAGGCCGACCAGCGTCTGCCTCACCAGCTCGTGCTGGCCCACGATGACCGTGCCGATCTCGGCCTCGATCGCGTGTGCCCTTTCTGCGAAGGCCTCCGGGGCAAGCCGTGTGGCGCCGTCCGCGGCGGTCGGGTTGGGGGCGGTGGCAGCGTCCATGAGTCCTCCGGGGCGGGCGAGGGTCCGGTATGACCGGGTCCCACGCTCAGCGGCTGGGATCGAGCGAGCTGAAGTAGTCGCGCACGTAGTCCTTCACCGAGAGCGGGACATATGAGCGGTCAAGTGTCGTGAGCGCGTACTGGTGGAAGTCGCCGTAGACCTGCTGGTACGGCACGTAGGAGCCGTTGTTCGAGCCCGGTCCCTGCTGGTTGCCCTGCTGGGTCTGGCCGTCGCCGCCCGTGCCGGCGACATATGACGGGTCGCCGGGCTTGCCCAGCCGGTCGAAGGGGGCGAACACGGAGCCGAGGTCCGGCCCGAGGACGCTCGGGCGGTTGGGGTTGACCGGGCCACCGGCCTGGCCGCTCGAGATGCCGGTGCCGAGGTGGGAGGCGTTCGAGCCGCCGCCACCCAGCGAGCCGCCTCCCTGGCCCTGTCCCTGGCCGGAGCCGGAGCCCTGACCCTGACCCTGACCCTGACCCTGACCGGCGCCTTGACCCTGCCCCTGGCCGGAGCCCTGGCCACTGCCGGGCGACTGGCCCGGCTGACCCGAACCCTGGCCGGAGCCCTGGCCACTGCCGGGCGACTGGCCCGGCTGACCCGAGCCCTGCCCGGCGCCCTGGCCACTGCCCGGCGATTGTCCGGGCGACTGCCCGGGCTGCCCGGTGCCCTGCTGCCCGGTGCCCTGCTGTCCGGCCTGGTTGCCCTGGCCGCCGGCGTTCGCGAGATTCCGCCGCGCATCCTGCAGGTTAGAGGCCGCCGTGGACAGGTCGCGGTTGACCTGGACCCGGGTGCCGGCGGCGTTCAGCGCCTCCCCGAGGCGGTCGAGGGCCGCCCGGGCGCCCGCCGTGTCGCCCTGGGCAAGGCTCGCCGCCGCGTCACGGAGCGCCTGGCCGGCGGCGCCGTCGGCCTGGCTCGCCTGGCCCTGCAGCTTTGCGAGCCGCTGCGCGAGCGCGTCCCGCTCGGCCTTCGTCATCGTGTCCAGGTTCGCGCCCAGCTCCGCGAGGTCGGCCCTGGTCTGCTCGGGATCCCCACCGGCGTTGGCCTGCGGGTTGCCGGCCGCCGCGCGCGACAGGGCGCGCGAGAGCGCGGCCAGCGACGCGGCCTTCTGCTCGTTGGCGGGATCGAGCTGGGCACGGACCTCGTCCTCGACCGACCCCAGCTGCGCGAGGTTCAGGTCCAGGTCGCCCGGGTCGGTGCGCAGCCGCTCGGCGAGCCGGCGCAGCTCCTCGGCCAGCCGCGTCCGCGGGTCGTTCGCGTCCGCGCCCCGCGCCTCCAGGTCCTTCGCGACGTCGTCGATGTGCTGCGCCTGTCGCTGGGCCTCCTCGCGCACCTGGCGATCCTGCGCGATCACGGCGTCCTGGGGGTTGGGCAGCAGCAGCGCCGGGGCCAGCAGCGCCGCCGCCACGATCGCGACGAGCGCCGGCCGGCGGGCGACCCGCGGCCGGAACAGCCACGGCTCGACGGCACGCAGCCGGGCAACGGCATCGCGGCGCTGGCGGCGGACGAAGCGGGATTCGGCGGCGGCGAGGTCGAAGCCCCAGCCTGCCAGGATCGTGTCGTCTGCGTCTGCGTCTGCGTCTGCGTCTGCGTCTGCGACGGGATCCGGTGCCGCGCCGGCCGGAGGGCTGCCCGCGAAGGCGAGCGCCGTGGCGACCCGGTCACCGGTGCCGCCCTCGGCGTCCACGGCCAGCGCGGTCTCGCCGAGCGAGGGCCTGGCACGCACGACGAGCACGAGCAGCGCGAGCGCGCCCACGACCGGCACCGCCAGCGAGACGAGCGGCGCCCCCTCCAGCGGGAACGCCCGCTGTGCGACCGCGACCACGAGCATCGACACGGCGACCGCCGCGAGGACGATCCATGCCCGCCGCACCGCACGCCGGAGCCACAGCCGACGTCGGTGCGCGAGCAGGCCGGCCCGCAGCTCCATCAGCGGGGCATCGAGCGGCACCCCCAGCGAGGCCGGATCGAGGGGAGCGGTGACCGGTTCGCGACGGGGCCCGCCGCCCGCGACGAGGCCGAGGAGCGGCTGGAGGAGGTGCGGTTTCGGCATCAGCCACCGCCCCCCGTGTCCGAGCCGCCGCGCCGCGGCAGCCGGATGTGCCAGCGCCGCGTCGGAGACACGAGCTGCACGGACAGCACGACCAGGATCAGCGACGCCACGCCCATCGCCGCCAGCGACCGCGGCCAGTAGCTGTCGCGCCGAACGCCGAGCTGCGGGTCGATGCCGCCGACCTGGTCGTTGACCACGGTGTCCCGGTTCGTGAGGCTGCTGATGATCGCGCACGTCCCCCCGGTGCCCGTCTCGGTCCCGCACACGACATCGATCTGGCTCACGAACGGGTCGAACCACATCAGCGCCTCGGGCGGCCGCCGGGTGATCGATTGGACGAAGCCCGTGTCCCGGACCGGATCGGTGCCCAGGGCGCTGCCCACCATCGCGGACCAGAACACGAAGATGAACGCGGTCCCGGCCGTCAGCACGATCGTGGTCACGAGGTTGAGGACGGTCGCGGCCTGGGTCCGCTTCACGAGGGCCGACATGAACAGCCCGATCGAGCCGAAGAAGATCGCGGACACCAGGAGCACCGCGTAGCCCCGGATCATGTCCTCGGGGCCCACGCCGCCGAACGTGAACACCAGCGCCGTCACCGGGATCGAGGACAGGAGCAGCAGCAGGATCCAGCTCAGGGCCGAGAGCAGCTTGCCCAGCACGATCGCCAGCGACGAGATCGGCGTGGCGGCCAGCAGGTCCAGGGTCTGCTTCTCCCGCTCCAGGCTGATGGCACCGGCGGTCGAGGCCGGGGCCAGGACGAGGACGATGAGGGTGAGCAGCATGAGCAGGGCGACGAACAGCGCTCGCCCGATCTCGGCCGATGCCCCGAACGAGCTCCCGAAGCCGCCCGAGTACGACCGCTCCATCAGCGTCTCGATCATCCAGGCGAAGCCCGCGATGAGCACCAGGTTGACCGTCAGGATCACGAATGCCCGGCGCCCGCGCATCCGCCCGCGCAGCTCCTTGGCGCCGATCGCGGCGATGCCGCCGAACACGTCTCGCAGGGCCCGGAACCGGGGCGGCCGCCCGACGACGGCGCTCATGCCCGGGCCTCCGACGGCGCCGGGTCCGGTGCCGTGACCTGGAGGAACAGCTCCTCGAGATCGCTCGCGGCTCGAGCGAACGACACGACGCGCAGGCCGCCGCCCACCGCGGCCGCCAGCAGCCCGGCCGCGCCCTCGTCCTCGCCGTGGAACCCGATCTCGATCGTGCCGTCGGGCAGGAGGTCGGCCGTCACCACGTCGGGCTGGGCCGCGAACCACGCGCGACCCGCCTCCAGCGCCTCGCCCTCCGCGATGATCCGGGCGCGGTACACGGCACCCACCCGCAGCCGGCGCTCGATCTCCGCGACCCGGCCGTGGGCCAGCACCCGGCCGTTGTCGATGATCGCGACCGAGGTGCACAGCTCCTCGAGCTCGGGGAGGATGTGCGAGGACACGAGGATCGTCTTGCCCAGCGCCCGGAGCTCGCGGAGCAGCTCCCGCAGCTCGACGCGGGCGCGCGGGTCGAGGCCCGATGCCGGCTCGTCGAGCAGCAGGACCTGCGGGTCGTGGACCAGCGTGTGGGCGAGGCAGAGGCGCTGCTGCATCCCGCGCGAGAGGCCCTGGACGTACGTGTCGCGCTTGGCGCCCAGGTCCACGAGATCCAGCAGGTCGCCGATCATCCGCCGGCGTCGATCGGCCGGGATGCCGTAGCAGCGGGCGAAGAAGTCGAGGTACTCCCAGACCTTCATGTCGTCGTAGACGCCGAACACGTCCGGCATGAACCCGAGGGCGCGGCGCACGTCGTTGGGATTGCGGCGGACCGAGGCGCCGGCGACCTCCGCGTCCCCCGCATCGGGGACGAGGAGCGTGCCCAGGATCCGCAGCGCCGTGGTCTTGCCGGCACCGTTGGGGCCGACCAGGCCGAAGATCTCCCCCTGGGCCACGTCGAGGTCGAGACCGCCGAGCGCCAGGGTACGGTCGTAGCGCTTGACGAGGCCGCGCGCGACCACGATCCCGCTCACCGGACCACACCCGTGATCGCGATCGGGAACTGGAACCCGATCTGGTCCTGGCGCTCGTTGACGAACCGGACCTGGATCTCGCCGCTGGCCGGGTCCACCCAGCGCGCCGGGTCGGCGAGCCGGTAGGCGCGACCCTGGACCATGTGGACGAACTGCACCCACGTGCCGGCCCGGACATCGAGGACCTCGACGTCGGGCAGGCCGTCCTGGGGCACCGTGCAGCCGGCGGCCGACGGATCGCAACGCGTCGTCTCCGCGAGTGCCTGGGCCTCGCCGCCGGGAAGCGTGGTGTCGCCACCGAACGAGAGCGCGATCACGACCTGCTGGGCCTCGAACGTGCCGTCGAAGGGGACCGGACGGTAGGCGACGCGCATCCTGCCCGGCCCGAAGCTCATCGTGAACGGGTCCTTGGAGAAGAAGTTGGTGTCCATCTCCAGGACACTGCTCCGGAGCAGGTCGTTGCGGAACGTGACCTCGCCGCTGATCGCGAGCGGCAGCGGGATCTCGTACAGGACGTCCGCGACGCGCCTCACGGGCACGCCCTCGATGTCCACCGCCAGCACCGGATCGTCCCCCCAGGCGAGCAGCACCGGCGTGTCCGCGGCAAGCGCGCTCGGGTGCCCGGTCATCGGGTCGATCGACAGCTGGTCCAGCACGGCGCGGCGCACGAGCCTGCGCTGCTCGGTCTCGTTCGTCCCGCCACTGCCGCCGAACGAGATCTGCCCCACGATGCGCTCCGACAGTGAGCCCTGGTTGAGCGGGTTGGCCGCCAGGGCCAGGCTCACGTCCGCGGTCGCCCCCGGCGCCAGGTCGCCGAGCGTCACGGACGATGCCCCGAACGCGAGCGCGGGCGCGACGAGCGTCCGCTCGGACCGGTTGGTGATGGTGCCGACCACGCGTCCGTTCTCGAGGCGCAGGCTCGTGTCCACGGTCGGGCCGGTCGTCTGCGCCTCGGCGCGGACGGTGCGCAGCGAGCCGTAGCCCACGGCCAGGTCGCGGATCCGGGACGGATCGCCCTCGATGACGTCCAGCCCAGACGCCGGGGTGCCGAACATCTCGCCGTTCATCGGCGCGGCGAGGAGGGCGTTGCCGGCGACCCTGAGCTGGAAGGTGGCCCGCGACGGGCTGAAGATGCCCAGGTAGGACTGCGTGACCGCCTGGTCGGTGCCCGCCGCGCCTCGGACGATCGCGACCTCGTGCACGATCACGTCGGACCCGCGCAGCAGCGCCCCGAACCCGAACGCGCCCACGGCGAAGACCACGATCAGCGCGGGGACCGTGACCCACGCCCACTCCCGCCGGTCCAGCCAGCGGAGCAGCAGGTAGTTCACCGGTCCGATGAGCAGGATGTACCCGACCAGCAGGACGAGGAGCCCGCCGATCGGCGGCAGCGCCAGGCTGGGCAGGTTCGAGACGGCGCCGACGATCGTCTGGTCGTCGGTCAGCGACACGTTGCCGCCGGCGCGGTTGGGCAGCAGGCGGCGCCACAGGGGCGCGTCCCAGGCATCGCCCTCCGCGATCCAGGAGGTCGCCGGATCGAACCCGAGGATCGTCACCGACCCGGTGCCGTAGGTCATGTCCGCGGCGATGACCCGGTCGCCGGACGTGGCCAGCGCACGACCGCGGGCGAGCTCGCCGGCCAGGGCGGTCAGGGTCGTCGCGGAGGCGGGGAGCCCGCCCAGGACCGGGCGCAGCACCGACGGATCGACGTCGAGGACGGTCGTCGGCCGGTAGGGGAGCAGGTCGTCCGGGAACGCGGTGAGGACGTCGGCGCCGGCGGTGCCACCGACGATCACGAGGCGCCCGCCGCCGGCGATCCAGCCGCGGAGCGCGGTCAGCTGCCCGGGGGTCAGCGCGGCGGCATCCTGGTCCTGCCACACGAGGCGGTCGAGCGCCGCCCAGGCCTGGAGTCGCTCGGGGAGGTCGGCCGGGAGCAGCGGCACGATCGTGGCCGGGCTGCCGTTCTGTGACGGGAGGAGGTCCAGCTGGCCGACGATCCGGCCGGGGTTCTCGGCCACCACCCCGACCACGAGCTGGGACTGGTCGTGCAGCGCGATGGCCACCGTCGCCTTCGCGACCTGCGTGTCGCCGGTCACCAGCTCGACCGTCATGTTGCCGCCGAAGGTGGGCGGCAGGGCGTAGAGCAGGTACTCCTTGCGCGAGCCGGTGGCCAGCTCCACCGGGGTTCCGAACCGCGTCCGGGAGTCCGAGCCACCCGCGATCCGGAGCTCGCCCGTCACCGTCGGCCCCCCGTTGGCGACGTCCACGGCCACCGCGAACCAGGCGCCGGCTCGCACGTGTCCCTGGACCAGCGCGTGCGCCTCCATCGTGAGCCCGGTCGCCGCCACGGGGAGGGCGGGCAGCAGGCCGAGCAGGATGAGGGCGGCCGCGAGGGCGCCCAGCGCGGTGCGGCCGGTGCGGCTCGGGAGGTGACGGGGCACGCGCAATCCTCGACCACGGAACGGGTGACGGTCGGAGGATCGACGCCCCGGTCGCCGGAAAAGTTGCACGCTCCGTCCCCTTCAGCCACCCGGTCGCCAGCGCAACCGGTGGCCGTTCGACCGCGCCTATCGTACGATGCACTGACCCCGGGTCCGAACGCGTATCCCCGTGCCCGGCGTGCCCCTGCCCCAGAGGATCCAGTGCCCGACCTCCGACCCTTCCGAGCGCTCCGCTACGACCCCGAGGTGGTCGGCGACCTGGGGCCGATCGTCGCGCCTCCGTACGACGTGGTCGGCCCGCAGTTCCGCGAGACGCTGCTGGCGCGCCATCCGCGCAACGCGGTGCGCCTCGACCTCCCGCACGGCGAGCCGGGCGAGGATCCCGACGAGCGGTACCGTCGGGTGGCCCGGTACCTCGCGGCGTGGCGCACCGACGGCACGCTGCGCAAGGATCCGAAGCCGTCCGTCTACGTGTACGAGCAGACCTATCGCGCACCGGGCGCGAGCGTGGAGCGGACGCAGCGCGGCTTCTTCGCCCGGCTGCGGATCGAGCCGTTCGGGCCGGGCAGCGGCGTCCTGCCCCACGAGCGCACGCTGTCCGGCCCCCGGGAGGACCGCTACCGCCTGCTGCGGGCGACCGGCACCAACACGTCGCCGGTCGTCGGGCTGTACGAGGACCCGGGGCGTACGGCCGCGGCGCGGCTGGCCGACATCGCGGCTACGGACCCGGCGACGGTCGTGACCGACGATGACGGCGTCCAGCACCGCCTGTGGGCGATCGCCGACGACGGGCTCCCGTCCGGTGACGTCTCGACGCTGATCGCGGCGGCGGGCGCGGGGCCCGTGTTCATCGCGGACGGGCACCACCGCTACGAGACCGCCCTCCGCTACCGGGACGAGCGGCGGATGACCCGTTCCTGCGAGGCGGACCCGCCGTTCGACTTCCTGCTGATGCTGTTCCTGGACGCCGCGGATGAGCTGACGGTGTTGCCGACCCACCGCGTGCTGCGCGACCTGGGCGAGACGGGCACGCGCCGGCTGCGCGAGGGCCTCGATCGCCTGTTCGCCGTCAGGCCCGCCAGCGCCGAGGCGCTGGTCGCGAAGTTCGGTGCGGCCGGGGAGCTGGCGGGCGGCGCCGGCCGGTTCGGCCTGATCACGCGCGAGGGTGCGTGGGAGCTGGTGGCTCACCGGCCGGCCTTCGCCGACCTGGTGGGCGCGGGCGGGAGCGCGCTCCGGTCGCTGGACGTGACGCTGCTGGGCGCGGCCGTCGGGGCACTGGCGGGCATCGATCCGGCCGCGGTCGCCGACGGGGAGCGGATCGGCTACACGAAATCGGCAGCGGAGGCCGCCGACCTGGTGGCATCCGGCACCGAGGGCTCCGACGCCGCGTTCCTGCTCGAGCCCACGCCGGTCGCCTCGATCCTCGCGGTCGCGCGGGACGGCGACGTGATGCCCCAGAAATCCACCTACTTCTATCCCAAGGCCCTGACCGGGCTCCTGTTCAACCCCCTCGAGTGGTAGGCCGCCAACAGGACCCATGACCAACCTCGACGCACCCGACGGTTTCCTCGCCCATGGCGCCACGCCGCCCCAGAACGGGCGGCACGTCCGCAAGGATGAGATCGAGCTTGCCGACCGCGGCCTGTACATCGAATCCTGGCTGCCGGAACGCCGCTCCCGCCGCAAGCCGATCCTGTTCGTCCACGGCGAGCTGGGCGGCTCCTGGATCTGGGAGCGTTACCTCCACCACTTCGCCGCTCGCGGCTGGGAGGGGCACGCGCTCAACCTGCGCAACCACTTCTGGTCCCGGACGGCGGACCCCGCCACGCTGGACATCGAGTCCTACACGGAGGACGTGGTCGCCGCGATCGACCGGCTGGGACCCGGTGTCGTCGCCGTGAGCCACGGCCTGGGCGGGCTGCTGGTGCTCAAGGCGATCGAGCGGGCGCCGGTCTCCGCCTACGTGCTGATCGCGCCGGAGCCGCCCAAGGATTTCCGCGATCCGGTGCGGCCCCACGTCGTGCGTGATGTCCCGGACGTGTACGGGCGCGCGGCGCTGGGCTGGGAGACGCTGCCGGAGAAGCTCGTCCGCGAGCACCGTGACCTGACACTGGCGGACGTCCTCCGGATCCAGCACATGCTGGGGCAGAAGCCCTTCGAGTCCGGTCGCGCCCGGCGCCAGGTCCTCCAGGGCGTGCCCGTGGACCACGCGGCGCTGCCGGACGTGCCGCGCCTGGTGATCGGTGCGGGCCTGGATGCCTACGTCCCGGAGGCGGACGTGGAGCGGCTGGCCGAGTGGCTGGGTGCCGCGTACGAGCCGTTCGGCGCCCACTCGCACTTCGGCCTGGTGCTCGGCGAGCGGAGCTACCTGCAGGTCGCGGAGACGCTGCGCGGGTTCCTGGAGGCCAACCGGCTGTGACGCCCGGAGGCGGGTTCGCGTTTGCCGAAACCGGCGGGCCCAAGGTATCCTCCGCCACCGGTCGGGCATACCGGCCGGACTGCGCCGCATTCGTCTAGAGGCCAAGGACGCCGCCCTCTCAAGGCGGAGACCACCGGTTCGAATCCGGTATGCGGTACCAACCTGAACGCTCCGACGCCCCCGGCCCGCGCCCCGGGGGCGTCCCCTTGTTCCGATGACGTTGACGTCGGCGGGCGGCACGGTCCGGGGGCGATCGCCTAGACTCGCTGCCGTCCCTGCCGCAGCCGCTGGATGGCCGATGTCGCCGACGCCCGATCGCCGCCTCGTGATCCTCGCCGAGGGGAACTTCGGGTTCCACCACGGCAAGACCGCGATGGGCGTGATCCGCTTCGGGTCGGAGCGGGTGGTCGCCGTCATCGACTCGACCCAGGCCGGACGGAACGTCCGCGAGTGGCTGGGCGACTCCGGGCGGTTCGACATCCCGATCGTGGCGTCCCTCGACGATGCGCTCGGGTCCCTGCCGCGGGCCAACGCGCTGCTGATCGGGATCGCGCCGACGGGTGGCAGGCTGCCCGAGGCCTGGCGCCAGGTCGTGCTGTCGGCGATCCGGTCCGGCCTCGACATCCTGTCCGGCCTGCACACGTTCCTGGGCGATGACCCGGAGTTCGCGGAAGCCGCCAGGTCGTTCGGCGTGCGGATCGTGGACTATCGCCGGCCCCCCGAGCGGACCGAGACCGCCGTCGGCCGGCGCCACGGACCGGGCAAGCGCGTGATCCTCACGGTCGGCACGGACTGCGCCATCGGCAAGATGTCCGTGGCGCTCGAGCTGCGGCGGGCGGCGGTGGCCGCGGGACGTTCGGCGTCGTTCGTGCCGACCGGGCAGACCGGGATGATGATCGAGGGCTGGGGCGTGGCCGTGGACCGGGTGATCGCGGACTTCCTCCAGGGCACGATCGAGTGGATGGTCGAGGAGGGGGAACGCCGCGGCGACTGGGTGCTGGTCGAGGGCCAGGGCTCGCTCGACCACCCGGCGTACAGCAGCGTGACCCTGGGCCTGATCCATGGCGGGACGCCGCAGGCGATGGTCATGGTGCACAAGCCGGGCATGGCCGATCACGACTTCGACCACCTGCCGGAGGCGCGGTTCCCGATCGCCTCGCTGCCCGGGTTCATCGCCGTGCACGAGCAGGTGGCGGGGCTGGTCGCCCCGTCGAAGGTCGTTGCCGTGGCGCTCAACACGTCGCTGATCCACGATGAGGCCGAGGCACGGCGGATCGTCGCGGCGACCGCGGCCGAGACCGGGCTTCCGTGCGACGACCCCGTCCGGTTCGGCGGCGGCGGGCTGTGGCGGGAGATCGAGTCGGCGGTGGACGGGTTGCCCTGGGTGACCCTCCCGGAGGAGCCGGAGCCGGCCGCGGACGAGCGGCACGGGACCGGCGGATGACGCTCTCGATCCGCCTGGAGACATTGGTCCTGCCGCTGCGGGACCCGTTCCTGATCGCCCGCTCCTCGCACGGCGAGGGCCGCGTCATCACCACCGTGCTGGCGGAGCTGCGGGACGGGGCGGATGGGCCGGACGGACCGGTGGGCCTGGGCGAGGGCTACCCGGACGCCTACTACGGCGAGACGCCGGCGACGATGGCGGCGGTTGCGCCCCTCCTGCTCGAGGCCCTGGCGCCGATCGAGGCAGGCCTCCGGGGGGCCGTGGCGGAGGCGCGGACGGCGCTCGAGGCCTCCGAGTCGCTGATGGCGGCGGCGATCCGCAACCACGGCGCCGCCAAGTGCGCCATCGACATCGCCCTCCACGACCTCGTCGGCAAGCGCCTGGGGCTGCCGGTGCGCGCCCTGCTCGACGTGCCGGGCGAGATTCCGCCGACCGACTTCACGCTGGGCATCGACGTGCCCTCGGTGGTCGCCGAGCGAGCCCGGCGCGCGGCGGACTTCCCCGCGCTCAAGGTCAAGGTCGGCGGACCCGCGGACGTCGAGACGCTGGAGGCGGTCCGGTCCGTGTTCGGGGGCCCCATCCGCGTGGATGCGAACACCGGCTGGACGCCGGACGGTGCGCTCGCCCTGGTCCCGGAGCTGCAGCGGCTGGGCGTCGAGCTGATCGAGCAGCCGTTCCCGGCGCGTCGCCTGGACCAGCTCCGGTGGTTGCAGGAGCGGTCGCCGCTGCCGCTGGTCGCAGACGAGAGTGCCGTGTTCAGCGAGGACCTGGACGCGCTCGTGGGCGTGGTGGCGGGCGTGAACGTCAAGCTGGCGAAATGTGGTGGCATGGGTCCGGCGAAGCGGATGCTCGAGCGTGCGCGGGCGCTCGGCTTCCGCACCTTTCTCGGGTGCATGGAGGAGACGTCGATCGCGATCGCCGCGTCAGCCGTCGTGTCGCCTCTCGCCGACTGGGTCGACCTCGACGGCTGCCTGCTGCTGGCGGAGGACCCGATCGCGGGTCTCGAGATCGGGCCCGACAAGCGCTGGCGCCTCCCCGACGCGCCGGGCCTGGGGCTGGTCCGGCGGGCCTGACCGGGGTTTCGGACGCGCTGCGCCATCGCCCCCGGGCACGCCGCAAGCCGCGGGTAGCGCATCCGGCGGCGACCGGATCCACAGCCTCCGGGGCCGCCGGCGGGCCTGTCCACCGACCTCGTCGGGGTGTGGACAAGTCGGTGAGTAACATGGTGGAGAATCCCCTTCCGGCAGCCCGGCCGGAGGACGTAGCATCATCGGATCGCCGGCGCGAGTGAGGAGCCTGGAGGGAGGCGCGCCGGGAGCTCACAGCCTTGTCACCCGCCGATGGCCGGGCACGACCCGCCCGTCCGTCGGCCATGACCCGGCGCGTTCCGAGGGGAGAGGAGGACCTGCATCGATGCTGCCCGCCGGCCTTACTGCCTGGTCACCGACGCCCGAGGCGGAGGCGTTCGTCCGGTTCTGCTACCAGCGTCGAAGCGTGGGCTGGCCGGAGCTGTATGACGAGATGTGCGCGGTGGCCACGCGCGGCCTGTTCCGGGGCATGGACCACGACGCGCTGGCCGAGATCGGCATCGGCTTCAGCCTGTTCGAGACGCCTAGGCTGGCGCAGCTCGTCACCCGGATCGTGATGGAGGAGCAGGCGGCGCGTCGGGCGGCGCGGGCGGCGGCCCTCGAGGCGGCGAGGGCGACCGAGGAGGAGCGCCTGTCGCTGGTCACGACGGCGGGAGCCGCGTAGGGACGCTCCGGGGCCGCGCTCCCGCGACCCGCGGCGCACGTCATCCGCCCTTCCGCGTCAGGCGCGGATGCGCCGCCGGGCCATTTCGCCCTCGATCTGGCGCTCCGCCTCCACGTACCGGTCGATCTGCTCCCGGAGCTGGTTCGCCTCGGGCGTGTAGAGGTGGACCTGCTGCTGGAGGATGTACGACAGCCGCCGGCTGGTCATCCGCACGTGGTCCAGGTTCTTCATGAGGACCAGCGGATCCATCGAGGCGAGGTCGGACGGGGGATACATCTCGTTCATCGAGGCCCCATGCTAGCCCAACGTCGGGGGCGACGGCGGCTCCTGCCGCCGTCGCCCCCGGGCACGTCCGATCGTGAGCGCCGACCCTCGTCCTAGCTGCCGGATCCGAGCGAGGGTGCGCCGCTCGTGAGGGTCTTGCCCTTGAGCTCGGTCAGGCGCGCCTCGACCTCGGCCTCCTCCTCGCCGCTCCGCAGCTCCGCGAACTGGTCGTCGAGCGACGAGGCGGCGACCTCGGCCATGCCGCGGGCCTGCGCCTCCTGGCGCCGGATCCGCTCCTCGAACCGGCTGAGCTCGGAGGTGGGGTCGAGGACCGAGACCTCCTTCAGGCTCTGCGTCACCTGCAGCTGCGCCTGGGCCATCTTCGCCCGGGAGACCAGCTCGTCGCGCTTCTGGACCAGCTCCTCCCGCTTCACGCGGAGCCGGTTGAGCCCATCCTTGAGCTGGTCCGTGAACACCTGCTGCTGCGCGATCTGCGGGCCGAAGGTGGCGACCTGGTTCTCGAACGACAGCTGGCGGCTGAGCGCGATCCTGGCCAGGCTGTCGAAGCGGTCGGCCTCGGCCGTGTTGCCCAGGGCGCGGAGCGCGTCGGCGCGCTCAGAGGCGGCCTTCGCCTTGGTCAGCCACTCGGTGGAGGCCTCGCGTGCCTCCCTCTCGTCGTCCTCGAGCAGGCGGAGGTTGCCCACGGTCTGGGCCACCGCCTCCTCCGCCTCGGCGATGTTGCTGGTGAAGTCCCGGATCAGCTGGTCGAGCATCTTCTCCGGGTCCTCGGCCTGGTCCAGGATCGAGTTGACGTTCGCGCGCATGAGCTGGCCGATGCGGCCGAGGATCGTGGTCTGTGCCATGTCGTCGCCTCCGGTTCCCCTGTGGTCCATCGATTGTCGGGCCGTCCGGCGGCGCCGTCGACCCCCGCGTGTCGTTCCGTCCCGCTACCAGCGGCCTCCGCGGGCGCGACCTCCACCCCCGCCACCCCCACCGAACCCGCCACCCCCGACGCGGCCCCCGCCGCCGAACGGCCCGCTCGGGGGGCCGAAGCCACCGCCCCCGGAGCGACCGCCACCGGAACCGCCCCAGGACGAGCCGCCCCAGCCGCTGCCCCGGCCGCCGCCGGACAGGATCCCGCCGATGATCCCGCCCAGGATCGCGCCGGCGATGTCGGCGCCGGGGGAGCCCGCGCGGCCGGTCCGGGTGTACGGGCCCGCCACCGGGCCGTTGCCCGCGTCCCAGGCGTCGAACTCGCTCGCGGCCAGGCGATAGGCCTCGTCCGCGAGCCCGACCGCCCGTTGCGCCGCGGCGACGGCCGCCTCCGGGTCCGTGGCGGCCAGCCGCTGGGCGTCTGCCAGGCGGGCCTCCGCCTCCGCCGCGCGCGTTCGTGCCTGCTGCCCGACGCCGTGGCGTCGGGTCTTGATGTAGTCCACGGCGCGGTCCACCCGCCCGCGCGCCGCGGCGACGGCCGCCGCCGCGACCTGGAACCGGCGCTGGCGCTGGATCTCGGCGGCCTGGAGGCCGGCGATGATCGCATCCGCGGCCTGGTTGGCCGAGGTGGTCACCTCGAGGGCCGCCAGGGGGTCGAGCGGCCTCGCCGCGGCCGCGCGACGGGCCTCCGCCAGCGTTCGCTCGGCGGCGGCCAGGGCGGCCGCGGAATCGGGCGCGGGCGGCGCTGCGGGCGATCCGGGCGATGCCGGAACCGGCGGCAGCGGCGGCACGGCCGAGGAGCGTGCGACGCCGGCCCTCGCGGTCTCGATGTCCGCGGCGGCCGCGGACAGCTCCTGCGGCAGCCGGGCGGCGGCGTCGTCCAGGCCGGCGGCAAGGCGTTCCACCGCCTCGACGAGATGCGTTGCGGAGGCCGTGCCCGCCTGGGCGCGCCGGAGCGCCACGACCATCTCGGAGCGCCTGGCGTCCGGCAGCGCACGGCCGCGCTCGGTCTCCGAGGTGGCGGAGGCCAGGGCCTTGCCGGCCTCGACGAGGTTGCCGCCGACCGACGCGACCGCCGAAGGGGCGTACGTGGCCGTGAGCCGCTCCAGGGTCGCGGCGGCGGCCGCACGGCGCGCCTGCAGCGCATCGATGGCGGGGGGCAGGGCGGCCAGCCCCTGGGGGGCGGTCCGCTCCAGGTCGCGCAGCTGCGCGAGCCGGTCCGCCTGTGCGGCCAGCAGCTGGTTGGCCGCGGTCGTGCGGCTGATGATCTCCCGGAGCATCGCGCGGCGCTGCTCCGGCGTGTCGGGCACCGCGTCGTCCAGCTGCTGGCGGACCGCGAACGCGGCGCGCAGCTCGTCGCGGGCCCTGGCGAGCGCCTCCCGGTAGGGCGCCGCCTCGGCCTCGCCCCACTGCGCCTCCGCGTATCCGACCTCCTCGTCCGCATCCCGCACCGCCTCGTCCGTGGCGAGGAGCGCGGCGTTCGCCTCCCGGGAGAGCCTGTCGCGCTCGGCGGCATCCAGCTTCGAGGCGGCACGGCGCAGGAACAGGGTGCGGCCGACGAGGAACAGGCCGCCGGCCACGAGGAGCACCGCCAGCACCGGCCGGAGATCGAGCCCGCGAGACGATCCGGTGCCGCCCCCGGTCTCGCCGCCGGTCTCGCCTGTTGCCGGTGTGGCCGGGGCCGCGGTGGCCGGCGGAACGGTCGCCGGGATGTCGGCGACGAGCGCGTCGCTGAGCGCGCCCGCCCCGTCGATCACGGCGTCCGCGAAGTTGCCGGCGGCGAGCTGCGGCTCCACGGCGTTAACCAGGATGCCGTCGATCTCGGTGTCCGTGACGCCCGTCAGTGAGGGTCCCACCCAGAGCGCGTCCGATCGGTCCTCGATCGCGACCAGCAGCAGCGCGTCGTTGTTGCCCAGCGAGTTCGCGACGGCCGTCGACTGCGCGAACTCCGTGACCGTCGCGCTTCCCGTCGTGGTGACGAAGGCGACGAACAGCTGGACGTTCCGCTGGTCGCGCAACGCCCGGAGCGCGTCCCCGATGTGCGTCTCGTCGGCGGCGGACAGGACGCCGGCCTCGTCGGTGATCGCCGTCCGGAGCCGCGGCTCACCCTGGGCGAGGGCCGCCGCCGGCGCAAGCGCGGCCAGCACCAGGGCGGCGGTCGCCAGCCCGGTCAGGGCGGCGGTCGTCAGCCCGGTCAGGGCGCCCACGATCGTGCGCCGGACGCGATCAGGCTCGTGGTGTGACGGGATCCCCACCTGCGACGCCTCCGGATGGGTCATCGGCTTCGCCCGAATCCTACCCCGGGCCGGGGACGCCCCGGGCCGGGGACGGGGCAACGGGCGGAGCCGCCGCGCAGGCTCAGATCGCGCGAAGCCTCGTCGGCGGCCACGACCAGTCGATCGGCAGGTCGGCGGCGGCAAGCGCCCGCCGGCGCCCGGCCTCGGTCGCGCCCAGCACCAGGATGCGATCGGTCTTGGTCGCCCGCCCGGCCTGCTCGCCCCACAGGCGGGTCATCTTGCGGTTGGCGGCGATCTCGTCACGCACCAGGCCCGCCAGCCGGTACCCGGCGGGGTAGGCGGCCTCCTCCCACACGCGCTCGGCCAGGTCGAGGCCGATGTCCGACGGCTTGCCCCGGTCGGTCTCGACATCGCCGATCACGAGCACCGCGATCCCGTCGTCCGTGAGCGCCGGCCGGAGGTCGGCCAGGACCTCGCGCAGGAACACGAGGTAGGGCTCGCGCTGGTGCGCGTCGTCGAGGGCGGTATCGATGGCCTGCGCGTCGAAGCCCAGGAACCATGTCCGCAGCCAGTTGTAATAGCCGTACTTGAGCACGCGCAGGTACGGCGGTGAGGTGACGATGAGCCGGGCGCGGTCGGGGAGGCCGCGCGCCCGCAGGGCCGTGCGCGCCCGGCGTCCGGCCGTCCGCGCGTCGCCCAGGAGCGCGAGCCCGCCCGTCGCGGGCAGAGCCTGGCGGTAGAGCCGGTCCAACTTGGCGGACAGGGCGTCGAACACGTCGCGCTCCGGGGACTCGAAGCCGGTCCGGGCCACGAAATCCCGGACGTAGCGTGGGGCCATGCTGAACGTGTTGGGCATCACGGTGGACAGGTAGGACGGCGTCTTCCCGTGCAGGATCCCGGCCACCGCCCCGGCCAGGAACCGGTCCGTGCGATCGTCCAGCCGCAGCCGGGACCGCACGAACAGCAGCTGGCCCAGGGTCCGCGGGTGGAACGCGAGGGCCACCTCGTCCGGGACCGTCTCGGTGCGGGCGTCCGGGCCGTCGCCGCTGCCGGGCGCGGGCACGCGTGCCGACGGGTGACGCGGGCGCGCGACCACGCGCTCGCCGAGGGCGAGCCAGGCGGCGGCGTCGGCGGCCCAGGCGAGGCGGAGCGCGGCGAGCCGGGTGCGCGTCTCCGCGGGCGTGGCCGGCTGGACCTTGGCCGCCGTGAGGAGGTGGGCGAACGGGTTGAGGTCGTTGCCGACGCCGATGCGGCCCTCCGCGACGGCCTGGAGCGGCGTCGTGCCGCGGCCGGAGAACGGGTCCAGGACCACGTCGCCCGATCGGCTGTAGCGGGCGATGAAAGCATGCGCGAGCGCGGCGGGGAAGCTCGCGAGGTAGGAGCACATCGGGTGGAGGCTCGGGCCCCACAGGCGGGCCTGCGCCTTCCACTCCAGCTCCATCCCGAGGCTGGGAAGCGTGCTCGGCAGCTCGAGGGCGAGCTGCCCCGGATTCGGTCGTCTGGTCTGGTCGGGCATTCCCGGGCTCGACGTCACGTGCGGGACTGGGCGCACCGCACGAAGGGCGCGAAGCGTATCACGCGCCCCACGGGACGGGGGAGTGGGTCGAATGCCCCATTCGGTCGTCCTCGGCGGGCGGAGAATGCGGGGGTGCACCGTGTCCACCGCTGATCCGCCAGGCGCTCACACTCGCGGATGGACCTGCCCGACAGGAGATGTGCCGTGTCCGATCATCCTGACATCTATGCCGATGGCTTCAGCATCACCGCTGGGCCCTTCGGCGTGACCGTGACCCTCGCGCTGAGTCAGCCGACCGGCGAGCCCGGACCGCACGAAGATCCGAGCGCGACCATCGCACGGCTGCGGTTCAGCCGCGAGCTTGCGCAGAAGCTGGCGGAGGGCCTGGCCCAGATGCTGGCCGCCAGCACGCAGGGCGGAGCACCGAGCAGCTCGATTCGGCATTAGCTGCCCGGGATGGGTGGCGAATCCGGTCGCCCGTCGCGGATTGGTCGAGAGCCGGGATCGAACCGGCCGGCGGTCAGATACCCGGGCGCCTGCGTAGACTGAGCCGGTAACCGACGCCCCCGTAGCTCAGCGGATAGAGCAGCCGCCTTCTAAGCGGTAGGTCACAGGTTCGATTCCTGTCGGGGGCGCCACACCTCCTACGGTGACGGCCGCGAATCGGGCGATCACTGATGGACCTGAGGCAGCTGTACGGCGTCCGGCCCGAACCTCCCGTGCTACTCGGTCAGCCAGACCACGATGTCGCCTGCGGAGGGGATGCGCCCCGCGCTGACCACCTTGCCGTCGATGACCAGGCCGGGCGTGCGCATCACGCCATAGCTCGCGATGCGGGCGACATCGGTGACGTGCAGGATCTCTGCCTCGACCCCCGCCATCGCAACGGCCTCCCTCGCGGCCTCCTCCAGGAGATGGCAGTTGTGGCAGCCTGGCCCCAGGACCTCGATCTTCTTCATGCGCTCTCCTCGTGTTGGGCGGCGATGAACCTGCAGGGACGCGGGGTGCAGGCGTCGCTATCCGAGCAAGTCTCCCAGCGCTTCGAGCGCCCGGCGACATGCCGCATCGTCGCGCTCGTAGTAGGCGCGCCGTGAGTCCGCGCCGTACCGGCTCGCGCGCACGAGGCCCGCGTCGCGGAGCCGGGCGAGATGGTTGCTGACGTTGTTTTCGCGCGCGCCGAGGGCGGCGGCCATCTCGCACACGCAGACGGGGCCGTCGCGGAGCATCCGCACGATGCTGGCCCGGATCGGGTCGGCCAGGAGCGAAGCGGTCGCTGTCGCGTCGTTCACGTCGGGGGCGGGGAGGCTCATCCGCAGGTCCTGGAGGACCGGAAGCTCAGTTCGCATGGAAGGTCTCCTCATGGCGGTGCGGCGGCGTACTTCGGGCGGACGGTCGTCATGAGACGAGGATCCAGGCGCGCTGCACGGCGAGCGCGACGAGCGCGATCGCGAAGATGCGCGACAGGGCGGCAGACTTGACCCGACCGGCCGTGAAGCGGGCGCCGAACCAGGAGCCGATGACCGCCGCGATCGACGTCACGATCACGAGCGGCCAGTCGAAGGTGGCCGTCGGCAGGTGGCTGATGAAGGCGGAGAACGACGGCAGCGTGACCGCCACCGAGTTCGTCGCGGCGGCGAGGCGGGCGCTGTACCCGATCAGGGTGAGGGTCGGCATCAGGAGGAAACCGGGACCCACGCCGAGGAAGCCCGCGAAGATCGAGATCGGCGCGGGTTGCGGTCGGTTCCGCGAGTGGGGCTCGTCTGGTACGCTTCACGTAGACACCCCCAGGGGGTGTCGAAACAGGAGAAACGGAGCCTCACCCATGGCCCAGCAACCGCCTCGCAAACTGCGCAACCAGGTCAACTACCTCCGCGGGCAGGCGGAGGGCCTCGGGCGGATGCTCGACACCGGATCGTCGAGCGTGGACGTCGTCATCCAGCTCCGGGCGATGCGCGCCGGGACCGACCGGGCGCTGCGGCTTGCCCTGGAGGAGAGCGCCCGCGAGCAGCTGACGCGCGAGCTCACGGCTCGCGTCCAGGCCTGCCCGGGCCTGTGCGACTACTGCGACGAGCTGACCGCGATCGTCGACGAGATCGACCTCTCCGAGGTCATCGGCAAGGTCGCTGCGGCATGAGTGCCCCGGTGTCTACGCTCGCCCGCCGGCGCTATCGCGTCGTCGACGGCTCGTGCCTCGACTGCGCGGGCGACGTGGCCGGGACGCTCTTGCGGGTCCCGGGTGTTCGGTCGGTCGAGGTCTTCGAGGCCGCCGGGATCGTCGGCGTCGAGCACGACGGCCAGGTCACCGACCAGCAGATCGAGCGAGCCGCCCGGCGGATCGGCCTTGGCCTCGCCCCGGCCGATGCCCGCCGGCCGGCGGAGGGCGAACCGGCCTGGTGGCGCCAGCCCAAGTCCCTCGCCCTGGCCGCCGGAGCGCTGCTGCTCCTCGTCGGGCTCGCATTCGAGTACCTGCTCGGCCTGCCGCAGGTCGCCCTGGTCCCGTATACGGCCACGATCGTGGTGGCCGGCGTCCACCCGCTCCGGAGCGCGCTCCAGGCGCTCCGCGATCGGCGACTGACGATCACCACCCTCCTGGTCGTGGCCACGCTCGGGGCGGTGGGCCTGGGGGTCATCGGCGAGGCGGCGACGCTCATCGTCGTCTTCTCGCTCGGCGAGGTCCTCGAAGACTACGTCAGTGACCGGGCCCGGGGCTCGATCCGCGCCCTGATGGCGCTCGCCCCGCCGGTCGCCCTGCTCAAGGGCCCGCCGGGGTCGCTGCCGACGCTCGTCCCGGTCGAGACGCTCGTCCCGGCTGATCTCGTCGTCGTGCGCCCGGGTGAGCGCCTGCCGACCGACGGGCGGGTCGTGTCGGGGACTTCCTCGGTCGACCAGAGCCCGATCACCGGCGAGTCGATCCCGGTCGAAGTGGCGCCCGGGACGGCCGTCTTCGGCGGCACCGTCAACGGCGCGGGCGCCCTCGAGATCGAAGTGACCAGGGAGTGGGCGGACACGACCCTCGTCCGCATCATCCGCCAGGTCGAGGAGGCCCAGGCGGCCAAGGGTCGCGCCGAGCGGTTCGCCGATCGCTTCGGCGCCGTCTACACCCCGGCCATGTTCGTGCTCGCCGCGGTCGTCGCGGTCGTGCCGCCGCTGCTTGGCGCCGACCTGCGCGAATGGCTGTATCGCGGCCTCGTGGTCCTCACCGTGTCGTGCTCGTGCGCGCTCGTCATCTCGGTTCCGGTCTCGGTCGTGGCGGCGATCTCGCGGGCGGCGCGCGACGGGATCCTCGTCAAGGGCGGCGTCTACCTCGAGCGGCTCGCCGCCGTGCGGGCCGTGGCCTTCGACAAGACCGGCACGCTCACCCGTGGGCAGCCAGCGCTCACCGACATCGTGCCGCTCGACGGCCGATCACCCGACGAGATCCTCCGCCTGGCGGCCGGGGTCGAGGCTGCGAGCGAGCATCCCCTGGCGGCGGCGATCATGGACGCCGCCCGCCAGCGCGGGCTGCCGCTGGAGGCCGGCTCCGAGCTGCGGGCGACCCCCGGCGTCGGGGTCGAGGCCAGCCTCGGCGGCCGGCGCCTGTTCGTCGGGCGGCCGGTTGGCGAGCGGGCCGCGAGCCTGCCCGATGGCGTCCAGGAGGAGCTGGCCCGACTCGAGGCGGAGGGCAAGACGGCCGTCCTCCTCGCCGCCGAGGACGGACCGATCGGCCTGTTGGCGGTCGCCGATGCGCTCCGCGACGGAGCCGGAGACGTGATCGCCGAGCTGCGCTCGCTCGGCGTCGAGCGGCTGGTCATGCTGACTGGCGACAACGAGCGGACGGCCGAGGCGATCGCCCGGGCGGTCGGCATCACCGAGTGGCGGTCGGGGCTGCTGCCGGAGAACAAGGCGGCCGCAGTCGAGGCCCTCCGCCGCCAGCACGGCACGATCGCGATGGTCGGAGACGGCGTGAACGACGCCCCGTCGATGGCGCTCGCCGACGTCGGCGTGGCGATGGGCGCCGCCGGCACCGATGTCGCACTCGAAACGGCCGATGTGGCGCTCATGGCGGACAACCTTGCCGCGCTTCCGGCCGCGGTCCGGCTCGCCCGCCGCACGCTCGCCAACATCCGCCAGAACATCGCCCTCTCGCTCGCGACGGTCGTCCTCCTGGTCGCCGGCGCGTTGGCGGGCTGGCTGTCGCTCACCGAGGGGCTCCTGCTCAACGAGGGGACCGCCATCCTCATCATCGCCAACGGGCTGCGGCTCCTGCGCCGGGCCCCGTCCGAGCAGCCCGCAGGCGAGCGGAGACCGCAGACGGCGGCGGTGCGACCGCAGTGAGCGACCCGTTCGCCTGGGCGCGCCTGTGGCCTTCGGGCAGGACGAGGTGCAGCAGCGTGAGCTCCTCAGCCTGCCCGGTTCCCATTCTCAGCCTGCCCTCAGCCGTGACTCAGCCCCGGCCCGGATGCTCCCCGTCGTCCACCTGATGCACGAGGACACCAACATGAACCGTGGGAAGGCCGGCTTGATCGTCGACGTGGTCTGCGGGATGCGGATTCGGCCCGAGGACGTGGCTGTCACCGAGGACTACGAGGGACGCACGTTCTCCTTCTGCAGCGTCGCCTGCCACGAGCAGTTCGCCGAGGACCGTCCGTTCTTTGCGCGCCTCCCGGATCCGGTCACAAATGCCCGACCCTGAGGCTCCACTCGCAGGAGACCAGCGGACCGGATCGCGTGCGATCGGTCCGTGGAGCGCAGAGCAGGACCGGGTGACCCGCCGCTACGAGCGCCTCGCGGCCGTCTACGATCTGTACGACGCCCCGATGGAGCGGGCTGGTGGCGCCCAGCGCCGGCACCGGCTCCTGTCGCAGGCGCGCGGCGAGGTCCTCGAGGTGGGGATCGGCACCGGGCGCAACCTCGAGCACTACCCGCCGGGGGTCAACCTGACCGGGATCGACGTGTCCGGGCGCATGCTCGAGCGAGCCGGCCGGCGCGCCGCGCGGCTCGGCCTCCTCGTCCGCCTCGAACGCGCCGACGTCCACGCGCTGCCGTACGCCGACGAGACGTTCGATACGGTCGCGGCCGCGTGCGTCTTCTGCTCGGTGGCCGATCCGGTCCGCGCCCTCGCCGAGGTGCGGCGGGTGGTCAAGCGTGATGGCCAGGTCCTGCTCCTCGAGCATGTCCGGCCCAGCCATCGGCTGGGCGGCTGGCTGGCCGACCTGGTGAGCCCCCTGACCCGACGTCTGGCGGGACCCGAGCTGAACCGGCGGACCGAGGCGAACGTCACGGCCGCCGGACTGGCGTTGAGCGCGGTCCGCCGCGAGGGAGTCTGGCGCGAGATCGTGGCGACGGTGGACGGCGTCGCGACGGTGGGCCGGCGTCGCGCCGTGACGACATCGCGCCGTGACGACGTTTCGCGGCCCGATCGTTCTTCGAAGCCCGGCCGGCCGCCGCTCGGACGCCCGTGATCGAGCTGCGATGACGCAGGTCGATCCGTGGGGCAACGTGCCTCGCCTGCCGGGCTTGCCCGGGATCACCGTGGTCGAGGGCGACGCGTTCATGATCGCCGACCCGCTCGGCGACGTCCGACCGGGCACGGGCGACGGGCTGTTCTACCGCGACACGCGGTTCCTGAGCGGGTTCCGGCTGGAGGTCAACGGGCGCCCGCCGGACCTGCTCGCCGGCGGGACGGTCGACGCGTTCTCCGCGCGGATCTACCTGCGACCGGCGGGCGGGGACGGGGACGCGGCGCCGATCGTCATCGAGCGACGCCGCTTCATCGGCGACGGCGTCCACGAGGACCTCGTCGTCGAGAACCACGGCTCCGACCCGGCAGCGGTGGACCTTCGGGTGCTGCTGAACGCCGACTTCGCCGATCTGTTCGAGGTCAAGCGGCTGGTCGCGTGAGGACCGCGCCGGAGGGTCGGCGCGGCGATCCGCCAGACGTGGCGGACCTGCATCGACATCGTCCCGGTCCACGACGACGTCGCATACGAACCGCGTTGCCGGTGTGACGCATTCGGGTTCCTCGAGAACCCGATGGCCGAGCGGTCACGCCGCTGGCAGGCGGGCTTCCCGACCATGGACACGAACGACGACGCCCTCGGCCATCTCTACCGGCGGTCACTCGCCGATCTGGGCGCGCTCCGGGTGGCCAGCCCGGACGGGTCCAGTCGGATTGTCGTGGCAGCCGGGATCCCGTGGTTCATGGCGCTGTTCGGACGCGACTCCCTGATCACCGCGTACATGGCCCTGCCGTTCGCGCCGGAGCTCGCCGCCGACAGCCTCGAGGTGCTGGCCGCCTATCAGGGCAGCCGGGTTGACCGCGCCAGCGCCGAGGAGCCGGGCAAGATCCTCCACGAGCTGCGAGCCGGGCCGCTCGCCGTCCGGCGCGGGTTCCTCGGTCGGGCCTATTACGGCACGATCGATGCCACGCTGTTGTTCGTCACGCTCGTGGCCGAGGTCCATCGCTGGGGAACGGCGCCCGATGCCGTCGAACGGCTGGTGCCCGCCGTCGAGCGCTGCCTCGACTGGGCGCTGACCTACGGCGACGCGGACGGCGACGGGTTCGCCGAGTACCGGCGGCAGGGTCGTCACGGGCTGGCCAACCAGGCCTGGAAGGATTCCGGGGAGCCTGGTCACTCGATCTCGATGGTCGCCTTCATGCCGGCCGGGTAATGCCCGGCGACGTGGCAGCCGGCGAGGATCGTGCCCGGCTCGTCGAACGTGACGGTCAACTCCCTGGTCGTGCCAGGCTCGACGCCGATGGCCATCGCCTCGTCGTTCGGCATGCTCATCCCGCCCGCCGACGCCATCTCCTGCTCGTGATCGGCCTGGGCGGCCTCGTCGCCGAGCACGAACTCGTGAAGACCCGTGCCGGCGTTGGTGACGACGAACGTGATGGGCTGCCCTGCGGGCACGGTCATGGCCGCCGGCTCGATCTTCAGCGCGTCGGTGAGCCTGACCTCGATGCGGGTGGTGGCTGCCGACGCTTCGGCCGAGGCGGATGGAGCGCTGGTTGCCGGGGCAGGGGTTCCGCCGCCGCCGGAGCAGGCGGCGGCAAGGGCGGCGACGATGGCGAGCGGGGCGAGTCGAGCGAGACGCATGGTGCCCTCCGATCAGGGGATGGGTGGGGTGACGATGGGGCGCGGCCGTGACCCGGCCGTCGCGCGCGGGGCGTGGAAGCGTCGAGTCGCGGCGTGTCCGGGTCGACGCCTGCCGGGTCCCACCATGATCAAGGTCGGGTTGGCGTTCGCGGTCGTGGATGCCGGCGGGCGTGTCGACGTGCACGGCCCTGGTCGGCGGACTCGTTCGTGGGCATCGGGACGCATGCTCCTGGAGCGGTTCGGCTGACTTGAGGATGTTCGACGAAATGTACCCGCCAGCCGACGCGGGAAGAGGCAAGCCTTGCTCAAGATTTGGTCAAGGGCCGGCATGCGGGCCGGATGACCCGGTGCTGATGACCCGGTGCTGACGGGCGGTTTGGTACCACCGGCTGGACGAGAGTACGGCTTGTTTCGCGCGCCCCTCACCGGGACACTCTACCCAGCAGCCAGCCGGACCGCACCGCAGTGACCATCCCGGACAGGGCAGCTCCCAGTGTCAGAAGAGGCAAGCCCCAGATGGCGTCAATGGCGATCAACGATCTCGGACCGATGCTCACCGCGAGCGAGGTGGCCGAGATGCTCCACCTCCACGTCAACACCGTGAAGCGTCTCGGTGACCGCGGCGAGCTCCCGTTCTACCGCGTGTGCAAGCGCGGCGACCGTCGCTTTCGCCTCGAGGACGTGCTGAACTTCCTGGCCCGCAACCGCTGATCCCGTACCGCTGATCGCGTCCGGCGTCGCCCAGGGCCTGCGTACCCGGCCCGTCCGTCACCTGGCCGCGACCCGATCCCCGGGCCTCCCGGCACGCCGCGAATCAGCCCCGCAGGGCTCCCTCGAACACCCGCAGGGCCTCCTCGATCTCGGGCACCGTCACGTCCAGCGGCGGGATCCACCGGATGACCTCGTGGTGGATGCCGCAGTTGAGGAGCAGCAGGCCGGCGTCGCCTGCCCGGGCCGCGACGGCCTCGGACGTCGCCCCGTCCGGCTCCCGGGTCACGCGGTCCTTCACGAACTCCACCCCGATCATCAGGCCGGGTCCGCGCACGTCCCCGATGCCGGGGAACTCCGCCATCAGCTCCCGCAGGCCGCCGGACAGCTCCGCGCCCCGGGCACGCGCGTTGGCCACCAGGCCCTCGTCCCGGATGGTCTCCAGGACCGCGACCCCGGCCGCGCAGGCGACGGGGTTCCCGCCGTACGTCGTCCCGTGGGCGCCGCGGCCCCAGCGCTCCTGGAGCTCGCGTCGCGTCACGATCGCGGACAGGGGAAGCCCGTTGGCGATGGCCTTGGCGACGCACACCACGTCCGGCACGATCCCGGCGTGCTCGAAGGCCCACATCTCGCCGGTCCGTCCGAAGCCGGACTGGACCTCGTCCGCGACCAGCAGGATGCCGTGCTCGTCGCACAGCTCCCGGAGCGAGCGCAGGAACGGGGCGGGCGCGGGGTAGTAGCCACCCTCGCCCTGGACCGCCTCGATGAGCACGGCCGCCACCTCCGACGGGGACACGACGGTGTGGAGCAGGTCCCGGATGGCCTCGAGGCAGGCGTGCGTCGCCGCTTCCTCGTTCCCGCCGAAGTCGCGGTACGCGGCCGGGTAGGGCAGGTGGTAGACGCCCGGCAGCAGCGGCTCGTACCCGGCACGGTAGTTGAGGTTCGAGCTGGTCACGCTGGTCGCGCCGATGGTCCGTCCGTGGAAGGCGCCCCGGAACGCGATGATCGCCGGCCGTCCGGTGACGCGGCGGGCGAGCTTGATCGCGCCATCGATGGCCTCCGACCCGGAGTTCAGGAACAGCACCGTGTCGAGCGGGTCGGGGAACGTCTCGGCCAGCATCCGCCCGAGCGTCACGGTGGACTCCGCGAATCCGATCGCGTGCACCGGCCCGATCAGCCGGTCCACCTGGGCATGGATCGCCGCGGTCACCCGCGGATGGGTGTGCCCGAGGGCCGTCACGGCGATGCCGTTGGCGAAGTCCAGGTACTCGCGGCCGGCGGTGTCGTACAGGCGGTGGCCGATCCCGTGGGACCAGCTGCGATCCATGTATCGGCCGAGGACCGGCGACATGTTGGGCTCCGCGAGCGCGGCGAGGTCGAGGGCGTCGGGGGAGGGGTCGATGGTGTCCACGGACCGAGTATAGGGAGGGCCGGGGGCCGCTCGCCGCGTGCCACCCGGCTCCGCGGTGACGGGCCGGGCAGCATGGCCGGGCGGTAGGATGGCGGCGCGTCCGTGACCCCCCCGACCGAGGTCCCCAGATCGCCGTGATCGATTTCAGCCTGAGCGACGAGAACCGCCTCGTGCGCGACGCCGCCCGCGCCTTCGCGGAGGCGGAGATCCTGCCCTACATCCGCGAGTGGGACGAGCGCGGCGAGGTCCACCGCGAGGTGTTCGCGAGGATGGCCGAGCTGGGGTTCCTGGGCGCGCCGATCCCGGAGCGGTACGGCGGGTCCGGTATGGACTACATCAGCTTCGCGCTGCTGTGCGAGGAGCTGGAGCGTGCCGACACCGCGTTCCGGGTCGTCCAGAGCGTGCACGTGGGGCTGAACTCGCTCACGCTGCTCCAGTGGGGGACGGAGGAGCAGCGGCAGCGCTGGCTCGTGCCCCAGGCGAAGGGCGACAAGCTGGGGACCTTCGCGCTGACCGAGCCGGGCGTCGGCACGGACGCCTCGAACCTGGCGACGACGGCGCGCCGGGACGGGGACTCCTACGTCCTCAACGGCGGCAAGATCTGGATCTCGCTGGCGGACATCGCGGACCACTTCCTCGTGTTCGCCACGCTGGATCGCGAGAAGCGGCACAAGGGCATCACCGCGTTCATGGTCGAGCGCGGGATGCCGGGCCTCACCACCGGCACGCTCCACGGCAAGCTCGGGATCCGGGCCGGGAACACCGGCCTCGTCAACTTCGAGGACGTGCGGGTGCCGGTCGAGAACCGGATCGGCGAGGAGGGCGAGGGCTTCCTGGTCGCGATGAGCGCGATCGACCAGGGGCGCTACACGGTCGCCGCCGGGGCCGTGGGCCTCGGCCAGGCGTGCCTCGACGCGTCCCTGCGGTACGCCCACGAGCGCCGGACGTTCGGCCAGGAGATCGGCCGGCACCAGCTGGTCAAGCAGATGATCGCGAACATGGCCAAGGGGGTCGAGATCGGGCGGCTGCTGGTGTTCCAGGCGGGCTGGCTCAAGAACCAGGGCCTGCGCAACACGCGCCAGACCTCGCTCGCCAAGTGGCATGCCACGGAGCACTCGGTGCAGGCGGCGCTGGACGCGATCCAGATCCACGGCGCCAACGGGTACAGCAACGAGTTCCCCGTGGAGCGCTACCTGCGGAACGCGAAGGCGGCCGTGATCTACGAGGGCACGAGCCAGCTGCACACGCTGATCCAGGCGGACTATGCGCTGGGATACCGCGAGGACCGGCCCCTGCGCTGCGAGCCATGGCCGGCACAGGGGTTCCAGCGCCCCGGCTGATCGCGGGACCGCCTCAGGCCGCGACCGAGATCGCCGTCGGGCGGCAGACCCGGCAGGCACGGTAGCCGGCGGCGGTCGCCTCGCGAAGCGTGCGGAACGGCACCCGGTTGCGAGCCTCGATGCGCTTCGCGTTGCGGCACGTCGGCCAGCACACGATCCCGGTGGTCGCGGACGCGAGCAGCCGCTCCCCGCGCCGCGCGGCGCCCTCGAGCGCGTCGGGGTCCAGCCCCTCGGCCGCCAGCATGGCCCGCTTGTTGCCGGGACCGCCCAGGCTGTATTGGCCGATCGACCCGTCCGTGCGCACGACGCGGTGGCACGGGACGACGAGCGGCACCGGATTGCGTCCGAGCGCCGTGCCCACGGCCCGGACCGCCTTCGGCCGCCCGATCTCCGCCGCGATCCAGCCGTATGGCCGGACCTCGCCGCGCGGGATGTCCAGCGCCTTGGTCCACACGACGACCTCGAACCCGGACCGGCCGCGCAGGTCCAGCGGGATGCGCACGCGCCGCTCCCCGGCGAGGCGCCGCGAGACGGCGTCGGCCAGGGTCGGGGGCAGGGACGCCGCCGGCGACGTCCGGCGCCCGACCCGCGTCTCGTGGCGGGCCGCGGCGGACGGGCCGTCCTCGGCCAGCACGACCTCGGATACGCCGCGGCCGTTCCAGGCCACCCACACCGTCCCGAGCGGCGATTCGATCGGCGCCATGCGGTCGGCCAGGCCCACCTCGGCCAGCACGTCCTCGGCGACGTGGGCGGGCGCGGGGACGGCCAGCGACGAGAGGCCCCCGGCGGCGTCGTCGGCAAGGCAGGCGTTTCGAGTCATGCGATCAGCTCCTCGAGCTCGGTCCCGGCAGCGGCCTCCCGCAGGAGCGCGAGACCCCGGTGGACCTGGGCCTTGAGCGTTCCCTCGGGCCGGCCGAGGGCCTCGGCCAGCTCGGCATACGAGAGGCCGTCCACGTGGCGCAGGACGACCGGCACGCGGTAGCGGTCCGGCAGCCCGGCGAGGAGCGACGCCAGCTGCTCGCGCTCGGCCGCGCGCGCCGCCTGGCGGTCCGGGTCCCCGGCCGCATCCGCGGCCGGCTCGGCGCCGGCCTCGACCAGCGGCGCCAGCGGCGTCGTCGGCGGCGCGTGGCGCCGGGCGCGGTTCCGGCACAGGTTCACGACGATCGTCGCGAGCCAGGGCCGCAGGCGGAGCTCCCGGATCCGCCCGGGGGGCCAGCCCTCGAGCGCCCGGTAGGCCCTGACCAGCGCGTCCTGCGTGACCTCCTCGGCATCGTGCGGGTTTCCCAGGACGCGCAGCGCGATCCCGTGGCAGCGATCCACGTGGGCGCGGACGAGGATCTCGAACGAGCCGTCGAGGTCGCGTGCGAGGTGTTCGGTGAGCTCGGCGTCGTCCATCACCATCCACAACACGCCCGGCGGCCCGCCGGTTGCATGGGCCCCGTCAGGCGGTCGTGGTCGCGTCGAGGGGAGCCAGCGGCGTGATCTCGCCCGTGGGCTGGACGAGGAAGATCCACACGTCCCAGGCCACGTGGCTCACGACCAGCGCACCCAGCGGGACCCCCGCCGCGTACAGCGTGCACCAGTGCGCGCCCGCGATCCCCGCCGCGCCGAACAGCGTGAAGTTGCCGGTGACGATGTGGACCCCGCCGTACGCCATGGCCGCCAGCGCGGCACCCGGCCAGCGCCCGTAGCGGGCCATCAGCGCCTCCTGGACGAGGCCGCGCCAGAACACCTCCTCGGCCGGCCCGATGACCGTCGCCAGCCGGGCGGCGACCTCCTCCTTCGGGCGGAGCGTGCGCAGCGTGTAGATGTCCCGGATCTGGGCGTCGCCGCGCGGGACGAACCGGCGGGCGAAGACGTCGCCGGCCTTGAACGTGAGGTACAGGGTCCCGGCCGAGACGAGGCCGAGCCCGACCTCCTTCGGCCCGATCCGCAGCCGGCGTGCCGGCGGGCTGGCGGCGAGCGCGAGCGAGCCCAGCCCGAGCCCGGTGTACGTCATCCGCGTCCAGAACCGCTCGCGCGGGCCGCGGAACGTCGCCGCGAACGCCGCCTGCGCCGCGACGAGCCCGACCGCGAGCGCCCCGGGCGCCACGCGGCGAGTCACCCCGGGCAGATCGGGGCCATCGTCGCCGCTAGCCACCCATCACCCTCGACAGCACCAGGCCCAGCACCAGGAGCAGGCCGAAGGTCATGTGCAGCCGAGCGGTCTGGAGGTCGATCATCGCGATCGCGCGCGCTTGGCCGGTGGCCCCCAGCTCCGCCGAGCGGATGACCTGGGCCAGGAACGGCAGCGACAGGACGGCCAGCATGGTCGCCGGCGGCAGGATGCGCGCGATCACGGACAGGGCGAGCACCATGTAGGCGCCCAGGACCAGGCCCACGTAGCCGTAGTGCGCCCACTGCCGCCCGACCCGGGCGGACAGCGTCGAGATCCCGGCCCGGGTGTCCTCGCGGATATCGCGCCACTCGTTGCCGTGGAGGATCGCCGCCACCAGCAGTCCCACCGGGACCGAGAGCACGAGCGCGGTCCCGGACCACGCGCCGCTGACGGCGAAGTAGCCGCCCACGGTCATCAGCGGGCCCATGAGCAGGAACACCAGCGGCAGGCCCAGGGCGCGGTTCTTGTACTCGAGCGGCGGCGCCGTGTATCCCCAGCCGGCGACGAGCCCGAGGAGCCCCAGGGCAACGATGGCGGGGCCCCGCAGCCAGGCGAGGTACACGCCCACGGCGGTGGCCAGCGCGAACGCGACCGCCGCGGCGACCAGCGCGTTTCGCTCGCTCATGCGTCCCTCCACGATGGCGTGGCTGGCGCGTGGGCTGGTGATCGTGTCGATGCCCTTCCGGACGTCGTACACCTCGTTGACGATGTTGGTCCCGGAGTGCAGGAGCACCCCGGCGACGAGGGCGGCGACGAACGGTGGCCAGCTCCACAGGCCATCCGCCCAGGCCAGGGCGCTGCCGGCGAGGACGGGGACGATCGAGGCCGTGAACGCGAACGGCCGCAGGATCTCCCACAGCGCGCCCGCTCGCCGCCGGAGGCGCTCGCCGGACCCGAGGGTCCGATCGTCCGCGAGGGAGGGGGCTAGGGCGCCGCTCCCGGCCTCCGGCGCGCCGGAGGCGGACACGGTCGCCGCCACGCCCGGCTCGCGGGCGGGGGCAGCCTGCGCGACCTGCGCGTAGACCGCGGCGGCGGCGATCAGCTCCTCGATCTGCCGGTCCTCCTGGAGCACCGGCTGGAGCAACGGCAGCTGGAGGCCCGCCCGCGCGTGGAACGCCATCGCGCCCGCGGCGACGTCCTCGCGGGTGCCGCACAGCATGAACGCGTCCAGCAGCTCGTCCGGGATGAGGTTGCCCGCCGTCGTGTAGTCCTCGACCCGCCAGGCCGCGGCGATCCGGTCGCGCAGCTCCGCGTCGAAGCCCGCGCGCTGGAGGGACACATCCGACAGGATGGCCATCATGTAGATCACGAACGGCTCGCGCTTCGCCCGGTTCAGTGCCTCGCGCCGCGTCTTGTCCACGAGCGACAGGAGGTAGCCCGCGGTCTCGATCGACAGGGGATCGCGCCCGGCGGCCTCGGCGGATGCCCGGAGCCGCTCGATGATCCCGCCCAGGGAGGGGATCGACTCCGCCGGTCGGGCGAGGTAGCCGTCGGCCTTGCGGCCGGCCAGCTCCACGAACGCCTTGCGATAGGCCGCGATCACGAGCGGGATCCGGTGGGTGGGCGGGAACATCGGCTGGATGGGCGGCAGTCCCGGGGTCGCGGACGGGAGCCGCTCGCCGGCCCACAGGGCGCGCATCTGGTCCATCGCCCCGGACACGACCTCGATGGCGGTGTCGGGGTCGTACGGGATCCCCATCTGCCTGAGGCGGAGGGGCAGGCCGGTGCCGATCCCCATCACGATGCGCCCGGGCAGGATCTCGTCCAGGGCGGAGCCGGTCATCGCCAGCACGACCGGATGGCGCGTGAACGGGTTCACGGCCCCCAGGGCGACCCGGAAGCCCGCCTCGTCACCGTCGTCCTCGGCAGCGATGGCCTGCGCGATGGCCGTCGTGAAGCTGACGCCGTCGCGCTCGAAGTAGCTGTCGTGGACCCAGACGGAGTCGAGGCCGCCGTCACGGGCCTGCTTCGCCCAGCCGGTGACCTCATCCACGTCGCCGCGGGCGGCGAGACCGAGACCGATGGGGCGGGCGAGCATCTGCATTGCGAGGTTGGCTCCGGGCGATAGGCGGAGGGGAAGCTGGCCGGATCGTAGCACCTCCGAGCCACTACGTGTTACTTGCCGCTAGCATGTTCCTTGCGGCTCACGCGCATGTCACAATCGGGGCATGAGCCTCGACGACCGCTTCGATGACCTGGTCGCCAGCCTGGGAGGCTTCTACCGGACGTGGCTGGTGTACGTCGGCCTGGAGCTCGGGCTGTTCGAGCGGCTGCGAGCCGCCGGGCGTACCGGCCTGACGGTCGAGGAGCTGGCCGCGGCGACCGGCACCGAGGCCCGGCTGGTCGACAGCTGGGCCTGGGGCGCCGACGCGCACGACCTCCTGGAGATCGGCGAGGGCCGGCTCCACATGCCCGAGGACGTCGCCGCGGTGCTCCTGGACGCCGATCGCGCCGAGTACCTCGGAGGCCAGTACCTCCACGCGGCCACGGGCAGCCTGGACTACGGCAGCCTGGTGGACGTGTTCCGGACCGGCCGGCCGGTCACCGGGCGCCCGGACCGGTATCGCGCGGCGATCGAGCGGCTCACGGTCCAGGACATCGCGGTGTTCTTCCAGGAGGTCCTCGCGGCGCTGCCCCAGCTGGTCGCGGACCTGCGTCCGGGCGAGCGGGTGCTGGATGTCCACTGCGGTGGTGGTCGGTGGCTGCTGGCGATGGCGCGCCGCTTCCCGGAGGTCGTGCTGACCGGCGTGGAGTTCGAGCCGGACTCCGTGACCCGGGCGCGCGCCAACGTCGAGGCGGCCGGGCTGGCCGGCCGGATCACGATCGAGCAGGGCGATGTCGATGCCGTCGGCCACGAGGGCGAGGTCCAGCTCGCCTACTTCCAGTACGCGCTCCACCAGCTCCCGGACCCGGCGGCGGCGATCCGCTCCGCCTGGGCGGCCGTGCGGCCGGGGGGCTGGCTGGTGGCGCTGGACTGGTACCTGCCGTCGGACCCCGACGAGCTGCGAACGCGTCACGCGGAGCTGATCGCGGGCATGCAGCTGGACGAGCTGCTCCAGGGAACCCGGCTGGTCACCCGATCCGAGGCCCTGGGCTGGTTCGCGGCCGCGGACGTGCCGGCGCCAGAGCTGATCGACCTGCCATCGGGCGCCTCCGCGATCGTCGCGCAGCGCCGCTGACCGCCCGCGCCGGCCGGGCGTCGGCCGGGCCGGTTGCACGTGGTGGGGCGCGCGCCCACCCCTTGGCTATTGTGATGGTGTGACACCTTCGCTCAGGCTCGATGACGCAACGATCCGCCGCCTGGAACGGCACGAGTCGGACGCCCATGCCATCCCGCGCCGCGAGGTGCGGGACCTCGGCGACGCGCTCGTGCTGTACGACCCGGTTGACGCCGATCCGTTCTGGAACCGGATGGTGAGCGTCCGCTGGCCCGCGGACCCGGACGCGTTCGACCGCCGGCTCACGCAGGCGCTGGCGCTGTTCGGCCTGCTCGCCCGACGGCCCCACATCTGGCCTTCGCCCCAGCACGGCGAGCCCGGGGACCTCGCGGCCCGGCTGGAGGCGAACGGCTTCCGCGACGTGGGCGGCGGGCACGTCATGCTGCTCCAGGACCCGGCCGCGTGCCCGCCCGTGTCGGCCGGCGAGGTCGAGCCGGGCGTGTCCGTCCGGACGATCGCCCGTGCCCGGGATGCCGGCGAGGGTGACGTGGACGGCGCGGCAGGCGTGCTCGCGGAGGCGTTCGGCGCCCCGCCACCACGTGCGCCGGAGCTCGCCGGGGACCTGCGCCAGACGCTGGATGACCCGCGTGTTGCGCTCGTCCTCGCGCGCGTGGACGGCGTGCCGGCCGCCGTCGCCAAGGCCACCACGTTCGACGGTTGCACCTACCTTTCGTCCATCGGCACCCGGCCGATGTTCCGGGGCCGCGGGCTGGCCGGGCTCGTGACCCGGGCGGCGGTCGCGACCGGCCGGAGCCGCGGCTCCAGGTTCACCTACCTCGGCGTGTTCAGCGGCAACGTGACCGCACGGCACCTCTACCAGCGGCTCGGGTTCGCCTCGATCGGCGAGGCGCCGGACATGATGCTCGAGTGACGGTTCGTCCTTGATCCGCTGGGCGCGCCTCAACTGGCAGGCAGCGGACCCGGCGGCGCTGGCCGCGGATCTCGGGCGGCGGCTGGGCGCGGCATTCGCGGCGCACCCAGCCGTCACGGGCGCGTTCCTCCTCTCGCTCGGGACGGCGGACCTCGAGGTCGTGCCCTGGCGGCGCGAGAGCCCGGCCGACGACCCGGCGGCCGGCGGCCGCCTCGTGTTCGAGCCTGCCGGGAACGCCGCCCCGGATGCGTTGCCCGACCCGTCCCCGTCGCTCGCCCTCACCCTGGTCGGCGTGGCGTGGTGCACGGTCGACATCGAGCGGGCGGAGGCGGACCTGGCGCCGTGGCTCGAGCCCGCTCCGGCGAGCGGCCGGCCCGCCGACGGCACGGACCCTCACCTCGGGGCGCGGAGCCGCGTCCGTGGCGCACCCGGGCTGCCCGGCGAGGTGCTCGTCCTGTCGGAGCCGGTGACCGAGGGCCGCCTGGCCGCCTCGCTCGCGCGGGACGACGAGGGGCCGTGCGGGCTGTACCTGCGGCCCGCCGGCGGGCTCGACGCCTGGATCGCCGGGGCTCGCGCCCGCCACGCGGCGGTGTCGGCGGTCCGCCGGGGGCCCTTCGGGCGCTCGGTCCTGGTCCGCGGTACGCCCGTCGCCGGGCCGCACCTCCTGCTGGTCGATGCCCCGCGCCCCTCGTCCGGGGACGCCTCGCCGGGTACCATCGCGCCATGAACGACGCCGGCCAGGTCACGCTCCGGAACGCCACGGCGGGGGACGCCGAACGCCTCGCCACCATGCTCACCGACGAGGGCTACCCGGCCGGTGCCAGCGACCTCGCGCTGCGCATCGCGCGCTTCTCCTCGCCGGAGTCGCGGGTCGTCGTCGCGGAGGCGGGCGGAGAGGTCATCGGGTTCGTCGCCTTCCACGTCATGCCCCGGTTCGCGACCGGCGACCATTTCGTCCGGATCGTCGCCCTGGTCGTGGATCCCGGCGGCCGGGAGCGGGGTATCGGGCGGTTGCTGATGGCAGAGGCGGAGCGCGTCGCGAACGAGGAGGGCGCCGCGTTCATCGAGATCACCGCCGGCCATCACCGGCCGGAAGCGCGGCAGCTGTACGAGTCGCTCGGGTACGAGGCGGGGGTGACTGCCTACCTCCGCAAGCGGCCCTGAACCGGCCTCCGCCCGGCGCCCTTCGCTTCCCGCCCAAGACCGGGGTGTCCTCTCGATGACCTTCCCGCGCCTGCGCCTGCGGGACGAGGTCACCGCCCTGCTCGACCTGCCCTGGGAGCGCCCGCTCGTGGCCTGGGACGACAGCGTGCTCCGCTTCCGCGAGCTGTCCGTGGGCCCGTCGCGCCATCTCGTGCGGTTCCTGGTCTCCGGCGGCATCGTGTACGCGCTCAAGGAGCTCCCGGCCGAGGTCGCGGAGCGCGAGTTCTCCGCCCTTCGCCGCCTCGAGGATGCCGGGCTGCCGGCCGTTCGCGCGGTCGGGCTGGCGCAGCGGCCGGAGGATGGCGAGGCGATCCTCGTGACGGAGTACCTCCGCCACTCGATGCAGTACCGGCGCCTGCTGATGCGGCTGGGAGCGAGCGCGACGCCATACCTTGACCGGCTCCTGGACGCGATGTCGCTGCTGCTCGTGGACCTCCACCGCGGCGGCGTCTACTGGGGCGACTGCTCGCTCGCGAACACGCTGTTCCGGCGTGACGGCGACCGGATCCAGGCCTACCTCGTGGACGCGGAGACGGCCGAGGTCCATCCCTCGCTGTCCGACGGCCAGCGCCGGTTCGATCTCGACATCCTCGTCGAGAACGTCGCCTTCGGCCTCGCCGATCTTGCCCTCTACCAGGGCCGGCCCGACGATGCCGACGCCGCCATCGACGCCGCCGAATCCGTGCGGGCGAGGTATGGGGCCGTGTGGGCGGAGCTCCACGACCAGCCCGAGCTGGTCGCGGGCGACCGGCAGACGATCCGGGCCCGGCTGCGGCGCCTCAACGAGCTGGGCTTCTCCGTTGACCTGGAGGTGGACCCGGTCTCGAGGGGGGCGGTGCGGCTGCGGACGTCGGTGACGACCCGCCGCTACCACGCGAACGAGCTGGAGCGCCGGACGCGCCTCCGGACCCTCGAGGGGCAGGCACGGATCCTGCTCAACGACCTCACCGAGTACGCCACGTGGCTCGAGTACCACGAGCGGCGCACGGTCACCCCGGAGGAGGCGGCGGAGCGTTGGCTGCGGGAGGTCTACCGGCCGACGCAGGCGCGGATCGCGCGGGCGGTCGGTCCGGACCGGGACCTCGTCCAGGCCTACTGCGACGTGCTGGAGCACAAGTGGCTGCTGTCCGAGCACGCGGGCCTGGATGTCGGCCTGGAGACCGCCATCGAGTCCTACCTCGCCGAGGGTGCCCCGGCGCCGGAACGGCCGGACTCGGCGCTGGACGCGGCCCTCGCGACGCTGGACGTGGAGGTCGACGGAGGCGAGTACGAGGGGCCCCCGAACCAGGCGCGGTCCGGCTAGGCGGCGGCTAGGCGCGGTCCGGCGACCCGGCCTCGAGCTGGTCGATGTCCGGCGACCCGCCCCAGCGCTCCTCGTGGACGATCTCATCCTCCGGGCGCCTTCCGCCGGGCCGGTTGGGGCGGGTCATCACCGAGGGGTCCTTCGGGTAGCCGAACGAGAGGATGTACTCGCAGTACATCTCCGGCGGGTAGCCGAGGATCTCGCGGGCGCGGTCGTGCTCGTAGACCGTCGCGGGACAGCTGCCGATGCCGAGCTCCCACGCGACCAGCATCATCTGGGCCGCGGCACCGCCCAGGTCCCAGGTCACGCTCAGGGGCGAGTCCGCCGTGCGCGGGTCCGGCATGACGAGCGCCACGGCGGCCGCCGCCCCCGCGATGTGTCCGGCCCACGGGCCGAGCGTGGACAGCTCCCGGAGCCGGTCGCGATCCCGGACGACGATGAACGCCCAGCGCTGCAGGTTCTTGGAGCTGTGGGCGCGGCGGCCGGCCTCCAGGATCCGGTCGAGGTGGGCGGGGTCGAGCGGGCGATCGGCGAACTCGCGGACGGCTCGCTTGCCGTGCACGGCGTCCCAGGTGGTCATCGGGCGGGGTCCTCCGCCGGCATGCGGCCGGCATGGGCATCGGCGTGGGTCGTGGCAAGGGGACTGCGAGCGACGCCGGCTGTCAAGCGACGGGGCGTTCGCGTGCCCGGACCGGCGACGGGATCACGGACCGGCGCCGGGATCACGGACCGGCGCCGGGATGAGGCAAGCGCCGGGCTACACTCTGGGCGTGTCCCCGAAGGAACCCCACGTCGTGCTCGGTGTCCAGCCCGGCGCCTCCCCCGGCGCCATCAAGGCCGCCTGGCGAGCGCTCGCCCGCGAGAACCACCCGGACCTGATCGGCGACGACCCCGAGACGGCCCGCGGCGCGACACGCCGGATGGCCGAGATCAACGCCGCCTATGCCGCGCTCACGCGAGCCGGCGAGACCACGGAGAGCCGACCGCCCACCAGGGCGCGAGCCGGCGTGCGCGCTGCCGGTGCCGCCGCGCCCGGTGCCGCGTCCGGAGCCGGGGCCCCAGGCGCGAACGGCCGTCCAGCCGGGCCTCCGCCACCGCGAGCGACTCGACCCGTGACCGGGCGCCTGGACCTCTCGGGAACGTTCCGTCCCCGCAACCAGACGACCACGCCGCCCGGGACCCGGCTCCCGTTGGCCGGCCAGCCGCCGCTGCGTCGCGCCCGGTCCGCGTCGGAGCTTCGCGCCTCCCAGCCGTCCGGGCCGGTCGGCCGCGGGAGGCTCGCCGGCCACCTGAAGCCGGAGCCCCCGACGCTCGACGAGGCGCTCGACGCGGAGGTCGGTTTCGGCAAGTTCCATGGCCACACGCTGGGCGAGATCGCGGCCTTCGAGCCCTCATACATCGACTGGCTCGCGTGCACCGTGACCCGGGAGCCTGACCTCGCGATGGCCGCGCGCGTGATCTGCGACGAGCTGGACCGGCGCGGGATCCGCCGGATGCACCGGGACCCGCGCCCGGGCTGGCGTTCGAGCCCGTTCGGGTAGGGCCACCGCGCCGAGCCGGCACGCCACCGTGCGGAGGCACGCAATGATCGCGCCCTCGGCGGAAACTCGCCGGGGGCGCGGATGATGTGCGATGAGTGCTGCCGCCCCACGTCCGGGCCTGCTGGCCGGTCCGTCCTTGGTTACTCGGCTCGTGATCCGGGACGAGGAACCCCCGGGCCGTCGAGCGTCCCCGACGGCCGGGTCGTCCAGCCCCGGACCCGTGACCGACGCCCCAGGTATCCCCCGGTTCGTCGTGGGGTCGGCGCGTGTCGAACGCGGCGTCACCGTACGACTGCGCCGGACCGGAGGCAATGGGCGGCAGGTCCGGGGTCGGTGCCGTGCGATGGTCAGGCGCATGCTGGCACCGCCGGGACGATGGGGTCATGGGTCATGGGTCAACAGGTCAATGGGCCGCGCGGCCGGCAGATCTCCGAGCCGTCGGCCGCGTCACGTCCGCCCGCGCGCGAGCCACGTCGCGGCAGGTTCCGGGCGCCGCCGGTACGCTCATCGCATGCCCCGTCACGCCCCGTCACGCCCCGTCACGCCCACAGTCGTCCGTCCGGTCGGCCTGGTGGCCGTCGTCTTCAGCCTCGTCATCGCCGCCTGCGGCCCATCCATCCCGGTGACCAGCTTCGACCCGGCCAGCGCGTGCACGACCGACGGCCGCCAGCCGGGCGCCTACCCGGACCTGGAGGCGACCTTGCCCAGGACGTACGAGGGCCAGGCACCGGTCAACGTGGACTCCGGGCGCAGCTGCACGACGAGCGCGCTCGGGACGCTGGCTTCGACCGGGGTCGCGGAGCTGCGGTTCGCGGGCGCCACCTGGGATCTTGGCGGGACGACGGCGCTGACTGTCGCCGTGTTCCAGGCCGAGGGCCTCACGCCCTCGGCGATGATCGCCTTCTATGCCGCCGGCGCACGCGCCAACAGCAAGACCGAGAAGGCGCAGATCGCCGAATCCACCGTCGGCGGGAGGGCTGCGAGCCGCCTGGACGTGCTCCAGACGGACGGCACCGGCCAGACGATCGTCGCGTGGCCGTCCACGGAGCCGGGGACCGTGAACGTGCTGCTGGCCGCCGACCTCGGCGACGCGAAGGTGCTCGCGGCGCTGGAGACGTTCGCCTCGAGGTAGGCCGCCGCCGGAGGCGCGGCGCGCCGCCGCTCGCCGCCGGAGGCGTGGCGCGCCACTCGCCTGCCGCGACCGGTGGGCCGAGGATGAGGCCGCACCCCGGCCCCGGAGACCGGAGCGGACCGCGTGCTAGAGTCGTGGCCATGACCGACCGTCCCGACGCCTGGTCCGCGCGTCGGCGAGCCTGGCGCGTGGAGCGGCTCGCGCCCTCGCTGGAGCGCCTCCCCGAGCGCCGATCCCGCTTCTCGACCCTCGGTGATCTGCCCGTGGACGGCCTCTACGGCCCGTGGGACTGGGCGGAGGCCGAGGGTGAGGCGGGCGAGGTCGCGGAGCACCCGGGCCCGGGCGGGCCCACCGCCGTCGACCACCACGGCGACCCGCTGCGCGATGGCGACGGCCCCTACGCCGCCTTCGACCCGCTCCGCGACGTCGGGATGCCCGGCGAGCCGCCGTTCACGCGCGGCGTCCACCCGACCGGCTACCGGAGCCGCCCCTGGACGATGCGCATGTTCGCCGGGTTCGGCAGCGCGGAGGACACCAACGCCCGGTTCCGCCAGCTGCTCGATGCCGGCCAGACCGGCCTCTCGATCGCCTACGACATGCCCACCCTGTACGGCTACGACACGGACGACCCCGAGGCGGAGGGGGAGTTCGGCACCTGCGGCGTCGCGGTCAGCAGCCTGGCGGACATGGAGCTGCTCCTCGCCGGGCTGCCGCTGGACCGCGTGAGCACGTCGATGACGATCAACGCCCCCGCGGCACCGATCTGGGCGATGTACATCGCGGCGGCCGAGAAGGCGGGGATCCCGCGCGGCGCGCTCGAGGGCACCATCCAGAACGACATCCTCAAGGAGTACGTCGCCCAGAAGGAGTTCCTCTACCCGCCGGACCCGTCGATGCGCCTCGTCGTGGACACCATCGAGTTCGGGACGCGCGAGCTGCCGAAGTGGAACACGGTCTCGATCAGCGGCTACCACATCCGGGAGGCCGGCTCGACGGCGGTCCAGGAGCTGGCGTTCACGATCGCTGACGGGATGGCGTACGTGGAGGCCGCGATGGCGCGCGGCCTGCGCGTGGACGAGTTCGCGCCTCGGCTCTCGTTCTTCTTCAACAGCCACTCGGACTTCTTCGAGGAGATCGCCAAGTTCCGGGCCTCGCGCCGGATCTGGTGGAAGCTCATGAGCGAGCGCTATCGCGCCGAGAACGAGCGCTCGACCTGGATGCGCTTCCACACCCAGACCGCGGGCGTGTCGCTGGCGCCGCAGCAGCCGCTCAACAACCTGACCCGGGTGGCGACCCAGGCCCTGGCCGCGATCCTGGGCGGGACGCAGAGCCTCCACACGGACGCCTACGACGAGGCGCTCGCGGTGCCCACCGCGGAAGCCGCCCTCCTGGCGTTGCGCCAGCAGCAGGTCCTGGCCGAGGAGACGGGCGTCGCATCCACGGTGGACCCGCTCGGCGGGTCGTGGTTCGTGGAGGCCCTGACCAACCGCGTGGAGCGCGAGGTCTGGCGCTACCTTGACGAGATCGACCGGCGCGGCGGGATGGTGGCCGCCATCGCGGAGGGGTACCCGCAGCGCGAGATCGCCGACGCCGCCTATCGCTTCCAGCGCGAGTTCGACGCGGGTGAGCGCGTCGTCGTCGGGGTCAACCGGTACGCCAGCGCGGAGCCGATCACCGTCCCGGTGCTCCAGGTCCCGGAGGGGTCGCTGGAGCGTCACCAGGCACGGCTGGAGCGGACGCGCGCGAACAGGGACAACGAGGCCGTGGGGGCCGCGCTCCAGGGCCTGCGCGAGGCGGCGTCCCGGCCGGGGAGCAGCGCCACGAACCTGATGCCGCACTTCGTGCGCTGCGCCGAGCGCTACGCGACGCTGGGCGAGCAGTGCCGGGTCCTGCGCGAGGTCTTCGGGGAGTACCGGGAGCCGGTCGCCGTCTGACGGTCCCCGGGTCTACGATGCGGGCATGTACCTCGACGCCCTCTCCTTCCTGGAAGACGAGCGCGACATGTTTCGCGCCTACGAGGCCCTCGACGCCCTGACGGACGAGCAGCTGGACAGGCCGGTGGAGGCCGCCAACGGCTGGTCCGGCCGGGATCTCATGGGCCACATGGTCGCGTGGCAGGAGGCCGCGCTGGCCACGGCGAAGGAGCTCGCGCTGGGGGAGGCGAGCCCGACCTTCGAGCGGCTCGACGCCGAGTGGGAGGTCCCGGGGGCCGGTGACCGGATGAACGCGGAGGCGATGGATCGCTTCCGCGCGATGCCGCTGCCCGAGGTCCGGCGCCGGTTCCGGGAGACGGCCGGCGAGCTCCGCGGCTACCTGACCGCCGTGCCCGAGGCCCGCTGGATCAAGCACGCGAAGCACCAGGAGTGGTTCTTCGGGGAGACGACCGAGCACTACGAGGAGCACCTCAAGGAGCTGCGCGCGATCCTCGAGGCCGCCGGTCGATGACGGACGAGCGCAACGGACACGGGCTCGAGCCGGAGGACGAGGACGACGACTTGCCGCTGGAGGAGATCGAGGCGGCCGCCGGTGCCGCAGCCGCCGCGGCGGCGGCCGACGAGTCGCTGGACGAGCGCGTCGGCGCGGTGATCGAGGAGCTGGAGGGCGTCGCGCGGACGCGGGACGGCGGCCGGGAGATGCTCGGCGTCGGTGGTCGCGTGTTCGCGATCCTGGGTGATGAGACGCTGGACGTCGCGCTCGAAGGCTCCGTGGCCAGGGCGGCCCTCGCCACCCCGGACACGCGGCCCTCGTCGCGTGGTGCCGGCTGGGTCACGTTCAGCCCCGCCGTGACGGACCGGTTCGCGCTGGATCGGGCCGAGGCCTGGGTGCGGTTCGCGCATCGGCGTGCCGCCGGCGGGGATCGAAGCCACTGACGGCGTCCGTGGGTCCCGGGGGCGGGCTGGAATTCGAAAGGCCCCGGTCGGTGACCGGGGCCGTGCTGGTCTGGAGGGGGCTACGCCTCCGGAACCGCGAGACCCGACAGGCCGAACGCCTCCTCGAGCTGCTCCATCGGCCGGAAGCCGACCACGCCCTGCGGCTGTGCGCCGGGCTTGAAGAACGCGATGGTCGGGATGCTCATGATCCCGAACGCCTGCGACAGACCCGGGTTCGCGTCCACGTCGACCTTGACGACGTCGACCACGCCGTTGTACTTGGCCGCGATCTTCTCCATCTCGGGAGCGACCAGCTTGCAGGGCCCGCACCAGGTGGCCCAGAAGTCGACGACCACCGGCTTGTCGTTCTTGAGCACGAGCGCCTCGAACGTGCTGTCGGTCGCGTGCTTGATCTCCGCCACGAGGCGGCTCCTTTCTCCCGCTCGGCGGCGGGACGTCCCAGGCCCGATCAGCGGGCGATGGTCTGAAGTAGCTGGTATGCCTCCAGGACCCGGGGGTCCGCGAGGCGGTAGTAGACCGTGTTCCCATCCCGGCGGGCGGTGACGAGACCGGCCGAGCGCAGCACCGCGAGGTGCTGGCTCATGTTCGGCACGTGGCAGCTCACCCGCGCCGCGAGCTCGCCCACGGACGCCTCGCCGCCGGCGAGGGACTCGAGGACGCACAGGCGCTTCGGGTCGCCGAGGGCACGCGCGACGGCGGCTGACCGCTGGCGCTCGGCCTCGGACCTCGGATAGGTGTCGATCACGACGCCAGTCTGTCACTAATTGCGCAACAACGCAAGTGGTCTGTGGGGCCGCGTGAATCGAGCCCGTGTGAACGGCCGGGGGCCGTCGCATACTCGCGGCCATGACCGATCTGCGCGTGGACCTGGCCGCGATCCGCGAGATGCGGGTGCTGTTGCGCGGCCGCGTCCACCACACCCCGATGCTGTCATCGGCGACGGCGGCCCGCGTGGCCGGCGCTGCCTCGGGCACGTCGCTCGGCGACGGGCGGCTGTATCTCAAGGCGGAGCACCTCCAGAAGACGGGTTCGTTCAAGCCGCGGGCGGCCCTCGCGCGGATGTCCACGCTCACGCCGGAAGAGCGCCGGCGGGGCGCGGTCACGATCTCGGCCGGGAATGCCGGCCAGGCCTACGCGTGGGCCGGACGTGAGGCCGGCGTCCCGGTCACGGTGGTGATGCCGGAGGGCGCCGTCGCGTCCAAGGTGGCCGCCTGCCTGGAGTACGGCGCCGACGTCGTGCTCCACGGCGCCCACGTGGGGGAGTCAGCCGCCTACGTCGAGCAGCTGCGCGCGGAGCGCGGCCTCACCCTGGTCCACCCCTACGACGATCCCGAAGTGCTGATCGGGAACGGGTCGTGCGGCCTGGAGATCCTGGAGGACCTGCCGGACGTGGACGTCGTCGTCGTGGCCGTCGGCGGTGGGGGGCTGATCGGCGGGCTGGCCGTGGCGCTCAAGGAGAGCCGTCCGTCGGTGCGCATGTACGGCGTGGAGCCCGTGAACTCGGACGCCCTGCGCAGGGGGATCGATGCCGGTGAGCCGGTACGGATCACGCCGCACAGCGTCGCGGACGGCCTGGGTGCGGCCGAGGCCGGCGTGCTCGCGATCGACATCGCGCGGCGGTACGTCGACGACGTCGTCCTGGTCGATGACGCGACGATCCTGGCCGGGCTCCGGTTCGCCCTGGAGCGGCTCAAGCAGGTGGTCGAGCCGGCCGGCGCGGCCGCGCTTGCCGCCGTGCTGTCGGGCGCGATCCCGCTCAGGGGCGGTGACCGGGTGTGCGTGATCCTGTCCGGCGGGAACGTCGCGATCGACCGGCTGGCGGACCTGGTCGCCGCCGCCGGGCCGCTTGCCGCGGACCGATGAGCGGGGAGCATGTGGCGGAGGCTCGCGCGGAGGCCGCCGCGGAGGCAGCCGCGGAGGCTCCCGCGGTCCCGTTGTCGCAGCCTCCGCAGCCTGCGCCGCCGGTCGTGCCCGTGCGAAGCGTGTTCGACGGCACGTTCGTGGGCCCGTTGCTGCCTCCTTCGTCGCCCGTGTCGTCGGGTGCCGCCGCGACCGCGGCGCCCATCGTGAGCGAGGCTGTCCTGTCGATTCCGCTGGGCACGCGCCGGCTGGTCGCGACCGCCCTGGACCTGCTGACCCGGACCGACGCCGGGCTGCGTTCCGCCTCCTTCTACATCGGCTTCGTGATGCTGCTGACGGTCGGTCCGCTCGCGATCCTGTTCGGGCTGGTCCTGCTGACGGTGGGCGACGATGCGCTCGCGGCGAACGTGGAGCCCGGCGCCTGGGCGGGCTGGCTGGGGCTCGCGGTGCTCCCCGCGGTGCCGGGCTACCTGGCGGCAAGCGTGGATGCACGCGTGCTCGCCACGGCGGTCATCGGTGGACGCGCCGAGGGCCGGCCGCTCCGGCTCCGCGAGTCGATCGCCGTCGTGAGGCGACGGTTCTGGCGCGTGCTCGGCGCCCAGCTGGTGGTCGGCACCGTCACCTCGTCCGCGACGCTGGCGGCCAGCTCCGTCGCGGACGCCCTGATCGGGCCGGTGGCGGCCGTGGATTTCGGGATCTCGCTGGCCGTCGGGCTTCTCGCGGGGGCGCCCTTCGTGTACGTGACGGCCGGGATCGTCATCGGCGAGGTGGGGATCGTGGACGCCATCCGCCGCTCGTTGCGCCTGGTGGGGGCGCGTCCCCCGCTGGCGGTGCTGGTGATGCTGTTCGGGGTGCTGTCGCAGCTCATCGTGGTCCTCGGGCTCAGCGTCGGGCTGGATACCGTGTTCCGGGTGGCGATCGGGGCCGGCCTGCAGCATGGTGTCCCGCCAGCGCTCGCGGTGCCGGTTGGCGCCGCGCTCGTGTTCGCGCTGGGCACGCTCACGTTCCTGGTGGAGGCGATCGCGGCGGCACCCGCCGTCTACGCGTTCGCGGCCCTGACGCACTACACGCGCGGCCTGGAGCTGGGTCGCCGAGAGCCACTTCCCGTGCGCCGGGCGTGGGATCCGTTCGTCACGCCGGGGCTCGCGATCGGGGCGGCGATCGCGCTGCTCGCGCTGGTGGGCGGGATCCTCTCGCTGCCGGTCCAGGCGTAGGCAGGCCCGGGCGCCGCTCGCCCGGCCCGGGCGCCGCTTGCCCGGGCGCGATGCGCGTGGCCGCCCGTCAGGCCCCGGGCGCCGCTCGCCGGCGCCGCGCGGGTTTACCGGAGCCGCACCGGTTCAATCGATCCCGAGGTCCGCCAGGTGGCCCTCGTCGTCGATGCCCAGGTGGTGCGCGAGCTCGTGGAGGATGGTGATCCGGACCTCGTCGGCGAGGTCGTCGGGATCCGGGAAGTCCTCCTCCAGCGGCAACCGGAAGATGACGATGCGGGTCGGGATCGGGACCCAGTCCGCACCCCACTCGGTCCGCGGGATCCCCTCGTACAGGCCGTACAGCATCTCGTCGGGGCCGAGGCCGTTCTCGCGGCGCTGCTCGCGAGTCGGCTCGTCCGCGATGACCAGCGCGATCTCGTCGAGCGCCGCCCGGAACGGGGAGGGAATGCCCGCGACCGCGCGATCCACGAGGCGGTCGAAGCGCTCGTGTCGGGCGGCGCGGGGCCGTCGGTCGGCGAACCTGGACCCACGGCGGCGCTTGGTCATGGCGCCCGTATCCTAGCGGCGATGACCGTGCCTCCTGGCGTCGATCCGGGCGAGATCGTCCGCCCGTGGTCGCCGGACCCGTCCGCCGCCCCGGTTCCGGATCCGGGAGCCGTGCCCCAGGGCTTCATGGTCGTCGCCGACGCGGACGTGCGGCTCCACTTCCTCGACTGGAGCGATCCGGCGGCCGGCCCCGGCAGCGGCGGCGTGCTCCTCGTGCCGGGGCTGCTCCAGCCGGCGAGCAGCTGGACACCGGTGGCGCGCCGGCTGGTCCACGCCCGGCGGACGGTCGTCGCCGACCTGCGCGGCCAGGGCCTGTCGGACGCGCCCATGGATGGCTACGACCTCGACACCCTGGCGGCCGATGTGATCGCCGTGGCCGAGGGGTCGGGGCTGCTCGTCGAGCAGGGCGCTCCGGTCACGGTGGCCGGCCACGGGTTCGGGGGGACCGTCGCCGCGGCAGCGGCCGCGCGGCTGGGCTCCCGGTGCGCGGGCCTGGTCCTCGTGGACGGAGGCTGGGAGCGGCTCGAGGTCACGACCGACCAGGACGTGGGCGAGTTCCTGCGCGGCCTCGACGAGCCACCGGAGGTGATGCGCTCGATGGCGGCCTACCTCGCCGACCGCCGCGACTTCGATCCGACCACCTGGGACGCGGACCAGGAGCGGTCCGCGCGGGATTCGGTGGTCGAGACCGCCGCCGGGCACGTCGTGCGCGCGGTGCGGCCGTTCGTGGTGGAGCAGATGGTCCGGACGATGTTCGCGTACCAGCCGTCGGTCGTCGTGGCGGCGGTGGCGGCCCCGGTGACGGCCCTGGTCGCGCTCGGGGCCGGTGATGCGGAGGCTCGAATGGACGAGCTTCGACGGACGGCGGCGGCGCGCGGGACGGCAGGCCGCCCGCCGCTCCGCGCGGCCGGCTTCCCGTTCGATGCCCACAACCTCATGCGCTACCGCCCCGCCGAGGTGGCCGCCGCGATCCTGGAGCCGGCCGGCCCCTGACGGTGCGGGGCCGCACGAGCCGGGGCAGGACGGGATCGCCGATCGTGCGGTGTGCGCGTGCCATGTGCTCGCCACGCGGGCACTCGCCACCGTCGAGGTCGGCTTGCGCCTCGCCAGGCATCCGGACCGGACTTGAACGTCGTGTAATGCCCGCCTCGTGGACGAACGTCAGGCCCACAGCGCGGGGCACCCCGGAATCGCTGGCGAGTGCCCGTCCGGGGAGCGCATGGCATGAAGGTGTTGGCAGCGTGTCGGCAGCGGCAGCGCGTCGGCGGCAGCGTGTCGGCGCAGCGTGTCGGGGCAGCGTGTCGGCGGCAGCCAGTCGCCCGCGCCTCGCGCCCGGCGCCTCACGTCCGGCGGCAGCCAGTCGCCCGCGCCTCGCGCCCGGCGCCTCACGTCCGGCGGCAGCCAGTCGCCCGCGCCTCGCGCCCGGCGCCTCACGTCGGGACCTCACGCCCGCGCCCGCGCTACCATCGCCCGACGATGACCGATCGACCCGAGAACCGCGACCTCCCCGATCACGTGCGCCTCATCGTCGAGGAGATCGAGAACGAGATCGGCGACGAGGAGACCGTCCCGTCGCCGCCCCGCGCCGGCACGAACGGCAGGATCGAGACGGCCGTGCGCCAGATCCTGGTCGAGATCGGCGAGGACCCGAGCCGGGACGGGCTGCGTGCGACACCGGACCGGATGCACCGGATGTACCAGGAGCTGACGGCCGGGTACCACGTGGACCCCGACCGCCTGATCAATCACGCCGTGTTCGACGTGAACTACTCGGAGATGGTGGTCGTCAAGGACATCCCGTTCTACTCGCTGTGCGAGCACCACATGCTCCCGTTCTTCGGCAACGCCCACGTCGCCTACGTGCCGGACGGGCGGGTGATCGGGCTGTCCAAGATCCCGCGGATCGTGGAGATGTACGCGCGGCGGCTCCAGGTGCAGGAGCGGATGACCCAGCAGGTGGCGGTCTTCCTGATGGAGCGCCTGGCGCCCAAGGGGGTCGGCGTCGTGCTCGAGGCGACGCACCTGTGCGCGGCGATGCGCGGGGTCCGCAAGCCGGGCACGGTGATGACGACCGCCGCGGTGCTGGGGCTGTTCCGGCGCAACGACAAGACCCGCGCGGAGTTCTTCGCGCACATCGGGCGGCCGGCGCCGGGCGCCTGACGCGGGCGCAGCCGGCGATCGGTGCGTCCGCGCACCGGACTCCGTTGCACCACGTGGTCTGCGTGGGCGCAGCATCACCCGATCCCGCATACTCCGCCGCGTTCCCCGACGGGAGGCGTTGACGCGCGACCCACAACCCGGATCGCTCGGGTCGCGTCGAGCCAATGGCGAGCCCCGCCCGTCCCGGAGCTCAGGAGGAACACGGTGCCGCTGCGTCCCAGGCATCCAGCTTTCGCCGCGCTTGCCAGCGCCCTCATGGCACTGGCGATCGCGGCCGTACCAGTCAGCGCGGCCGGACCATCGGTCCAGGTTGTTGCCAGCGGCCTCGACAACCCGCGCGGCCTGGCGTTCGGTCCGGACGGTGCCCTGTATGTCGCGGAGGCGGGGGTCGGGGGCGACCTCGCGTGCCGGCAGGGCCCCGAAGGCCAGCAATGCTTCGGCCTGAGTGGTGCGATCACCCGCATCAGTGCCGGATCGCAGCGCCGGGTCGTCACCGGGTTGCCGTCCGCGGCCGACCCCGCCGGCTTCTCGGCCGGCGGGCCCAGCGATGTCACGTTCCGTGGCCTCGGCAACGCCTACGTGCCGATCAACCTCGGCGCGGATCCTGACGTCCGGGCGGGACTGCCCGCCGAGGTGCAGGCGGCCGGGTGGCTGGTCCGCGCGAACCTGCGCACCGGTGCGTGGGCGCGCTGGGCAGACGTGTCGGCGTACGAGCGCCTGGCAAACCCGGACGGCGGCGCCTACGATACCAACCCCTACTCGGCGGCCGGCTCGCCGCAGGGCGTGGCCGTCGCCGATGCGGGCGCGAACGCGCTGCTGTGGGTGACGCCCAACCGGCACGTGTCCACGCTGGCGGTCTTCCCCGACACGATGGTGGACGCCCCCGCGTTCCTCGGGCTGCCGGCCGGGACGATGATCCCGATGCAGGCCGTCCCGAACTCGGTCGTCCGGGGTCCCGACGGCGCCTGGTACGTGGGCGAGCTGACGGGGTTTCCGTTCCCGGTGGGTGCCGCGAAGGTGTTCCGGGTCGTCCCCGGGCATGCGCCCGAGGTGTTCGCGACAGGGTTCACGAACATCATCGACCTCGCCTTCGCGCGGGACGGCAGCCTTCTGGTGCTGGAGATCGCGGCCAACAGCCTGCTGTCGGGTGACCCGACCGGCCGCCTGGTCCGCGTCGCGGAGGACGGGACGCAGCACACGCTGCTGACGGACGGCCTGGTCGCGCCCGGCGGCGTCGCGGTCGGTCCCGACGGTGCCGCGTACGTCTCGAACTTCGGCGTCTTCCCGCACCAGGGCCAGGTGCTCCGGATCGCCTGGTAGGTCAGCGCCCGGCATCGGCCGGGTGAACGCGCAACCCTTCGAGCCCGGGGTCTCCACGACCCCGGGCTCGATGTACGATCGGCGCATGACCGATCGACCGCTCAAGGTCCTGATCGCGAAGCCCGGCCTCGACGGCCACGATCGCGGCGCCAAGGTGCTCGCGCGCGGCCTCCGCGACGAGGGCTTCGAGGTCGTGTACACGGGCCTTCGCCAGACACCCGAGATGATCGTGACCGCGGCGCTCCAGGAGGACGTCGACGTGGTGGGCCTGTCGATCCTGTCGGGCGCCCACATGACGCTCGTGCCCCGGGTGTGCGCGCAGCTACGCGAGCGAGGCCTGAACGACGTCCTGGTGACCGTCGGCGGGATCATCCCGGACGATGACGTCGAGCCGCTCAAGGCTGCGGGCGTGGCGGGGGTGTTCGGGCCGGGAACGACGATCCGCGAGGTCGCCGAGTTCATCCGGGCGAACGCGAAGCCGCGCGAGTAGCGCGCGTAACGTGGCGGACGCGTCGGCGGAGCGCGCCGCGACCCTTGCCGACGCCGCGCGCGGCGGGGATCGGCGCGCGCTTGCGCGGCTCCTGACCGCCGTCGAGAACCGGACGTCGCTGGCCGAGTTCGCCCTGCGCCGGCTGTACCCGTTCGCCGGTGCCGCGCACCTGGTCGGGATCACGGGTCCGCCGGGCGCCGGCAAGTCCACGCTGGTCGCCGCGCTCATCGCGGAGCTGCGCCGCGCCGGCCGGACCGTCGCCGTCGTGGCCGTGGACCCGAGCTCGCCGATCACCGGCGGCGCGCTGCTGGGAGACCGCGTCCGGATGCAGGCCTATGCCGCGGACGACGGCGTGTTCATCCGGTCGATGGCTTCGCGAGGGCACGCCGGGGGGCTTGCGGCGACCTCCACGGCCGCAGCCGCCGTCCTCGCGGCGGCCGGGTTCGACGTCGTGCTGCTCGAGACGGTCGGGACCGGGCAGAGCGAGGTCGAGGTCGCGGCGGCCGCCGACACGACGGTGGTCCTCGAGGCACCCGAGATGGGCGACGAGGTCCAGGCGATCAAGGCCGGGTTGCTCGAGGTCGCGGACATCGTCGTGGTCAACAAGGGCGACCGGCCGGGCGCGCAGCGGACGGCGGCCCAGCTGCGCGCGATGCTGGTCCCGGCGGCCGCGCGTGACGCGGACCCGGCCCGACCGGCGCCCAAGCGGCCGGAGGTCCTGGTCACGACCGCGGTCACCGGCGAGGGGATCCCGGAGCTGCTGGTGGCGCTGGACCGGCATCGCGCCATCGGTGGCGACGGGGCGACCGCCGCAGCGCGGCGAGCCCGTGCGGCGGCGCAGGTGCGGGCGGTGGTCGTCGAGCGGCTGTGGGAGCGCCTGGAGGCCGCGCCCATGGCCCCCGCCACGGACGCGGCGATCACGGCGGTCGCCACCCACGACCTGGATCCGTATGCGGCGGCGGACCGCCTGCTGGCCGCCCTGAGCAGCGAGGAGCCACGATGACGATGGAGCGCGTGTTCGTCGCCGGTGCCGGCCTGATGGGGCACGGGATCGCCCAGGTCCATGCCGCGACCGGCAAGGCCGTCACGATCTACGAGCCGGATCCCGCGCGGGCGCAGGCCGGGCGAGACCGGATCGCCGGCAACCTCGACCGGGCGGTCGCGAAGGGGAAGCTGTCGCCCGAGGCCCGGGAGGCGACGCTGGCCCGCCTGGCGGCGACCTCGGACCTCGCGGCCGCCGGCGATGCGGACCTCGTGGTCGAGGCCGTGTTCGAGGATGTCGACGTGAAGACCGGCCTGTGGGCGGCGCTCGACGGGATCGCCCCGGCGGGCGCGATCTTTGCCTCCAACACGTCTTCGATCTCGATCGACCGGCTGGCGGCGGCGGTGTCCGAGGAGCGGCGAGCCCGCTTCGTCGGGATGCACTTCTTCAGCCCCGTGCCGGTGATGCCGCTGATCGAGCTCATCCGCGGTTCCGCCACCAGCGACGAGACGGAGGCCGCGGTCCGGGCGCTTGCCGCGGAGCTGGGCAAGCAGGTCATCGCGTCCGCGGACCGGCCGGGGTTCATCGTCAACCGGATCCTGATGCCGTTCCTGGCGGAGGCGATGCGGGCCTACGAGGAGGGCCTGGGCACGGCCGAGGACATCGACACCGGGGCGAAGGTCGGGCTCAACCACCCGATGGGCCCGCTGGAGCTGGCGGACTTCATCGGCCTGGACGTCTGCCTCGGGGTGATGCGCGTGCTGCACGAGGGGTTCGGCCAGGAACACTTCCGGCCACCGCGCGTGCTGGAGGACCTGGTCGCGGCCGGCCATCTCGGCCAGAAGACGGGCCGCGGGTTCCACACCTACCCGCGCTGACCGGGATCTCCGCGCTGACCCGCATCTCCGCGCTGACCCGCATCTCGCGCGGCCGCCGGTCCGCACCACGGCACCGGCCGTCACGCGGCCGCCGGTCCGCGCGGCCGCCACCGGCCGTCACGCGGCCTCCAGGCCGGGCAACCGAGCCCGCGAGCCCGCGAGCCCGGACCTTCCTGCCACATGCCCGCCCGCAGGGCACTCGCCACCGGTGGGGGATCGTCGCGATGGAGCCGCCTGCCATTTGCCCCTGACATGGGCGTATCGGGCATCTCGAGCGTCACGACCAGCACGAACCGGGCACCGGTCGGTGGTCCCGGCAGCGAGTGCCCGCCTGATGAGCGAATGTCATGCACCCCCGCGACCCGGGCGGCCGCGTCGTCCGCGCCGCTATCGGCCGGCCGCGCCCGGTGGCTCCCTCGAAAGGCCGGCTCACCGGCGGACGCGCCGGCCCTCGCCGGTCACCCGTGGAACGGGGAGGAACGCGAGCCCGGCGATCGGCCCGACGGGGTTCCGCAGCCATTTCGCCATCGCATGGCCATCGGCGGGAAAGGCTCCGCGCAGCAGGCGCCTCGACGCTGCCAGGTGGCGCCGGTTCGTGCGCGTGTCGGCGGCGATGACCCACATGCCGACGATGGCCGGGTCCCATCCGCGTGACCTGGCGATCTCGGCGGCCAGGCGCCGTCGCCGGTCCATGGTCCCGACGAGCTCACCGGGGTCGACGAACTCGCTCTTCAGCTCGTCGAGCGCGAGCGCGCGACGCTCCGGATTCCACGCCGCGAGGTCGATCACACCGCGTTCGCCCCAGACGTTGAACGACAGCTCGGACACGACCTGCCAGCCAGGCAATTGGGCGAACATCCCGAGCGCGGCCTCGTGAAGGGCGGCGTGGCGCCGATTGAGCAGGCGATCCAGCTCACCGCCCCGCCAGCGGGCGGTAGTGTCCAGGCGGATCTGCAGCTTGTCGGCGACCTTGCGTAGCGCCGAAACGGAGACGTCGTCGAGCCGGCCGCACTCGATCCGCGACACGACCTGCCTCGAGACGCCCGACTCGTCCGCCACGTCCTGCTGGCGCCTGCCGAGGTGGATGCGCACCGCGCGGAACACTCGGCCGACATGGACATCCGACATGGGGCCAGTGTGGCCGGCGTCACTCATCGCGGCCTTACGCCGCGTTTGCCGCACGCGTCACGCGTGTGCGCCGTCCGCGTGGGCCCCGGCCCACGCGGCTCGGCGTGCGGGCGCCGGGCCTGGCGTCTTCGGCTCCGGCGTTTAGGGCAGGGGCCAGGCGACCGGGCGGGGGCCAGGCGACCGGGCGGGGGCCAGGCGACCGGGCAGGGGGCGGGGGCCTGGTGCTTCGGCCCCGGGCCCTGTTCGCCTGACGGACGCCCATGTGGTGGGCGCTCGCCGGGCCAGCCTGCCCTGGAACCTCGACGTCCGTGTCAAATGCCCGGTCCGGTGGGCGTCAGCAACGACTGGGCCGAACGCCGGGGCGGAACGGGGTCGGGAGTCGACCCCGCCGTTGGCGAGTGTCCACTGGGTGGGCACGAGGCAGGGTCTGCGGGCACCAGGCAGGGTGGGTGGGCACGAGGCAGGGTGCGTGGCACGCGGCACGGTGGGTGGGCACCCGGCAGGGTGCGTGGCACCCGGCACGGTGGGTGGGCACCCGGCAGGGTGCGCGCTCGCGGCACCCGTGCCGCGCGGCGCCGGTCGAGTCGGCGTAGATTGCCCCGATGGACCTCACGAGCGGCCCCAGCGGCCATGTCTATCTCGTCAGCGCGGCGCGCACGCCGATCGGCAAGTTCGGGGGCGCGCTGGCGGGCGTGCCCGCGGTGGAGCTCGGCGCGACCGCCATCCGCGCGGCGGTGACCCGGTCCGGGCTGCCGGCGGAGGCGCCGATCGACGAGGTGATCATGGGCCAGGTGCTGCAGGCCGGCGCGGGCCAGGCCCCGGCACGCCAGGCGCTCCTGCGGGCCGGCCTCGCGGACACGACGCCCGCCACCACGATCAACCGCGTCTGCGGCTCCGGGCTCAAGGCGATCATGTTCGCGGCAGCCTCGGTGAAGGCCGGCGACGGCGACCTGTACGTCGCGGGCGGCATGGAGTCGATGAACCAGGCGCCGTTCCTCCTGCGCAAGGCCCGCTTCGGCTACCGGCTGGGCAACGGGACACTGGAGGATTTCGACCGTGCTCGATGGCCTGTGGTGCTCGATCGAGGACTGCCACATGGGCACCCACGCCGAGCGCGTGGCGATCAAGGCCGGGGTGAGCCGCGAGGACCAGGACGCGCTGGCGCTGGCGAGCCACCGGAATGCGATCGCGGCCCAGGACGCCGGCCGCTTCGACGACGAGATGGCGCCGGTGACCATCCGCGACGCGAAGGGCCGCGAGACCGTCATCAGCACCGACGAGAGCCCCCGCCGCGACACCACCCCGGAGGCGCTGGCCCGGCTCGCGCCCGTGTTCGACCTCCCGACCGGCGAGGACCGGGGCACCGCCACGACCGGCACGGTCACCGCGGGCAACGCGCCGGGCATCACCGACGGCGGGGCGGCCACGGTCGTCGCCTCGGAGCGGGCGGTCGAGCGGTACGGCCTCAAGCCGCTCGCCCGGATCGTCGGGTACGCGCAGGCCGAGGTCACGCCCAGGTGGCTGTTCCTGGCGCCGGTCGACGGCGTCCGCGGGCTCGAGGCGCGGACCGGCCTCGGGCCGGACGCGTTCGACCTGATCGAGATCAACGAGGCATTCGCCGCCCAGGTCCTGGCGGACGGGCGCGAGCTCGGCTTCGACTGGTCGAAGGTGAACGTGAACGGCGGGGCGATCGCGCTGGGGCACCCGATCGGGGCCAGCGGCGCGCGCATCGTCGCGACGCTGCTCCACGAGCTGCGCCGCCGCGAGGGCCGGTACGGCATGGCCACCCTGTGCCTGGGGGGCGGTGGGTCCGTCGCGATGGCCTTCGAGCGGGCCTGACGCGGCCCGTCGCGATGGCCTTCGAGCGGGTCTGACGCGTCCACCGGTCTGACGCCTCCACGGGCGTGACGCCTTCATCGGCTCGGGTGCCGGGGAGACGACGGCCCCCGGCGTTTGACGCGGGTGCCCCGTGCGCCGGACGATCGACCCGCACGTCGACCCATCCGTCACGCGAGGTTGTCCGATGTCCGAGGCCGCCGTCGAGGCTCCCGTGTTCCGCCTGTTCATCGCCGGCCGCTGGGTGGACGGCGTCTCCGGCGAGACCTTCGACAGCGTCAACCCCGCCGACACGCGGGACATCGTGGGCCGCTTCCAGGCCGGGTCCGCCGCGGACACCGCCATGGCGATCCACGCCGCCGAGGAGGCGCTGCCGGCCTGGAAGGCGACACCGGCCCCCAGGCGCGGCGAGATCCTGTATCGCTTCGGCGCGCTCATGGCGGAGCACAAGGAGCGCCTTGCCCGCGCGATGACCCGCGAGATGGGCAAGGTCCTCACCGAGGCCCGCGGCGACGTCCAGGAAGGGATCGACATCGCGTTCCTGATGGCCGGCGAGGGCCGGCGGATGTTCGGCGACACGGTCCCGTCCGAGCTCCCGGACAAGTGGGCGATGAGCATCCGCCAGCCGATCGGCGTGGCCGGAATCGTGACGCCCTGGAACTTCCCGGTGGCGATCCCGTGCTGGAAGCTGATGCCCGCGCTGGTGACCGGCAACACGGTGGTGTTCAAGCCCGCCTCCGACGCGCCGCACTGCGCCACCCTCCTGGTGGAGCTCATGGACGAGGCAGGCGTCCCGCCCGGCGTCGTCAACCTGGTGACCGGCGCCGGCGCGGAGGTGGGGCACGCGATCGTCGAGAGCCCGGACGTGCGCGTGATCTCGTTCACGGGCTCGTCCGCGACGGGGCGGGGGATCGCGGAGCGCGCCGGACGCCGGCTCAAGCGCCTGAGCCTGGAGCTCGGCGGCAAGAACGCGGTGGTCGTGCTCCGGGACGCGGACCTGGACCTCGCCGTGGACGGGATCCTGTGGTCGGCGTTCGGGACGGCCGGCCAGCGCTGCACGGCGTGCTCGCGGGTGATCGTGGACCGGTCCCGTGGCCGACGACCTGGTCGCGCGGCTGGAGGCGCGCACGAAGGTCCTCCGCCTCGGCCCGGGCCTGGACGAGGCCACCGACGTCGGGCCGCTCGTCAACGCCCCGGCGGTGGACAAGGTCGAGCGGTACGTCGGCATCGGCCGCCGCGAGGGCGAGCTGGTGACGGGCGGCGAGCGCGCGACCGGAGCCGGGCTCGAGCACGGCCATTTCTACCGCCCGACGATCTTCACGGGCGTGGCGCCGATGGCCACCATCGCCCAGGAGGAGATCTTCGGCCCCGTGCTGTCCGTCGTCCCGGTCGACGGCTACGCGGAGGCGATGACGGCCGCGAACCAGGTGAAGTACGGGCTCTCGGCGTCCGTCTTCACCCGCGACGTGAACACCGCCTTCCGCGCGATGCGCGACTTCGAGGCCGGCATCGTCTACGTCAACGCCGGCACGACCGGGGCCGAGACGCACCTCCCGTTCGGCGGCTGGAAGGACACCGGCAACGGCCACCGCGAGGCGGGCCACGCCGCGCTGGACACGTTCACCGAGTGGAAGGCCGTGTACGTGGACTACAGCGGCCGGCTGCAGCGGGCGCAGATCGACAACCAGCCGGGGTGACGGAGGGGACGGGGTCGCGCCCGCCGCTCGCGAGGTGCGCTATCCTTCCGCCGGTTCGGGCCGGTAGCTCAACGGTAGAGCAAGTGACTCTTAATCACTAGGTTCAGGGTTCGAATCCCTGCCGGCTCACCACCCGTCCGCCCATCCACGGGCCCCTCCGACCGTCGCGGAGGGGCCGTGTCGCGTCGTGGGCCGTGCCGTTGGGGCCCGGGGTCCCCCTTGCCATCCGGCCCCCCGGCCATGCCCTGGGCCATCCCCGCGGGCGACCTGTGGCCCATGGCCGGAACACGCGCGTCGGCCATCATCGGTGCCGGCGTCCCCCTGATCGCGCCATGGCCGATGTGGGGCCTCCGGTACCCGCCCGCCACGGCGAGCGTGCGAGCGTGACGTGATGGCAGACGACGGGATCTATGCCGCGCTGGTTCGGCGCGGGATGTCCCGCCGCGCATTCCTCCAGTTCACGACCGCGATGACGGCCGCCCTTGCCCTGCCGGCCGCGTACGCGCCGCGGATCGCGAAGGCGGTGGAGACGGCGCCGCGGCTGCCCGTCATCTGGCTGCGCGGCCAGGACTGCGGCGGTGAGACGGAGGCCTTCCTCCGGGCGCCGGACCCCTCGACCGCCTCGCTGCTGCTGGACATCCTCTCGCTCGAGTACCACGAGACGCTGATGGCCCCGGCCGGCGCCGCGACGGACCTGTCCCTGACGAGCGCGATGGAGCGGTACCCGGACGGGTACGTCGTCGTGGTGGAAGGCGGCATCCCGACCGCGGCCGGCGGCGCCTTCTGCCTGGTCGGCGGGCGGCCGTTCGTGGACATCGTGCGCGAGGTGGCCAACGGTGCCCTCGCGACGATCGCGGTCGGGGCGTGCGCGTTCGACGGAGGCGTGCCCGGCGCCGGGGGTGGCGTGACCGGCAGCGCGAGCCTGCGCGAGGTCGTCTCGAACACGCCCACGATCGCGCTTCCCGGCTGCCCGGTGAACGTCGAGAACCTGGTCGCCACGATCGTCCACTACCTCGCGTTCAAGGAGTGGCCGGCGACCGACATGATGCGTCGCCCGCTGTTCGCGTACGGGATGCTGATCCACAACGAGTGCGAACGGCGGCCCCACTTCGAGTTCGGCGAGTTCGTCCGGTCCTGGGGTGACGAGGGCGCCCAGAAGGGCTGGTGCCTGTACAAGATGGGGTGCAAGGGCCCCGAGGCGTTCGGCAACTGCGCGTCGAAGCGCTTCGCGCAGGGCACGAGCTGGCCCGTGCGCGCCGGGCACGGCTGCATCGGCTGCACGATGCCCGGCTTCTGGGACGCGATGAGCCCGTTCTACCTGCGGCTCCCTTCGCCGGTGCCCGCGTTCCCGGGCCTGACGGCCGACCTGGTCGGCGCGGCGCTGGTCGGCGGGGTCGGCGGTCTTGCGGTGCTCCATGGCGCGGGCATGACCGTCGTCCGAAAACGGCGTGATGCGGCAGATCGACGGGCTGCGGTCGCGCTCGCCGGCGCGCCGGAGGGGGCGGCTGCCGTGGCGGAGGCGCCCGCCGAGGCGGAGGCGCCCGCCGAGGCCGTGGCGCCCGAGGTCGAGGCCGTGGCGCCCGAGCCGGAGCCTGCCGGGCCCGCTGTCCCGGAGGTGCGCTGACATGGCGCGCATGGCGATCGATCCCGTCACGCGTGTCGGCGGCCACCTGCGCGTCGAGGCGGAGGTCACCGGCGGAACGGTCACCGACGCATGGAGCTCCGGCACGATGTTCCGGGGCATCGAGCTCGTCCTTCGGAACCGCGATCCGCGGGATGCCTGGATGGTGGCCGAGCGCATCTGCGGCACCTGCACCGGCGTGCATGCGCTGGCCTCGGTGCGCGCCGTCGAGCGTGCGCTGGGCGTGACGATCCCCACCAACGCCCGGCTCATCCGCAACCTGCTGGCCGCCACGCAGCTGGTGCGCGACCACGTCGTCCAGTTCTACCTCGCCCAGTTGCCCGACTGGGTCGATGCGGAGGCGGCGCTCGGCGCCGACCCGGCGGCCACCTCGACGCTCGCTCGCTCGCTCGGCGGCTGGCCGCAGTCCAGCCCGGACTACTTCAGCGGCATCCGCGACCGCCTCTCGGCGGCGATGGCGTCCGGGCAGGGCGGACCGTACGCGAACGGCTACTGGGGTCACCCGGCCTACCGGCTGTCGCCGGAGCAGGACCTGCTGCTCCTGGCGCACGGGCTCGAGGCCCTGAACTGGCAGCGCGGGTACATGCGGATCCATGCGCTGCTGGGCGGCCGGGACCCGCACCCGCAGTCGTATCTCGTGGGCGGCATGACCTTGTCGCCGGTATGGGGCGGTCCCCTCGGGCCGGGTACCCACCCACCCGTGCCGGAGCACGACGCACCCATGGCCCTGAGCGAGGCCGGCCTCAGGATCGTGGACGACCTCACGAACGCCGCCCTGACCTTCGTTGACCAGCTGTTCCTGCCGGACGTGCTGGCGCTGGCGAAGGCCTACCCGGACTGGACCGGCATCGGGGCCGGGGTCGGGCGGTTCCTCTCCTACGGGGAGTTCCCCGAGGGCGACGGTGCGAAGCCTTCGCTCTACCTGCCGCGCGGCCGCGTCGCGGCCCCGGGGCTGGCCGCCGTGGACAGCGTGGACCAGCAGGCCGTGGCGGAGACCGTGGCCAACGCCTGGTACACGGACCAGGAGGGTATCGCGACGCTCCGCCACCCGGCCGCGGGCGAGACCAGCCCCCTGTACTCGGGCCCGGCGCTGCCGGTCACCTCCCTGGAGGGATCGGCGCAGTACAGCTGGATCAAGGCGCCCCGCTACGACGGCCGGCCGATGGAGGTGGGACCGCTCGCGCGATTGCTGGTGGCCTACGCGGACGGGTACACCGATGCGCAGTCGGCGCTCGGCACCGCGATGACCGCCGTCGGCATGTCGCCGGACGGGCTGGTGAGCACGATGGGCCGGATCGTGGCCAAGGCCGTCGAGACCAGCATCGTCGTCAGGCGAGCCGACGGCTGGCTGCGGGAGCTCAAGTCGAGCCTGTCGACCGGGGACCTCGCCGTTGCCGACCTGAGCCGCTGGGATCCGTCGACCTGGCCCGACACCGCCGAAGGGTGGTCGCTGGGCGAAGGCCCGCGGGGAGCGGTCGGGCACTGGGTCACCATCCGCGACCGGGTCGTCCGGCGGTACCAGGTGGTGGACGCGACGACGTGGAACGCCTCCCCGCGCGATGCGACGGGCGCCCGGGGCCCGATGGAGGAGGCGCTGGTCGGGACGCCCGTGGCGGACGCGACCCAGCCGCTCGAGATCCTGCGCACCGTCCACTCGTTCGACCCGTGCACCGCGTGCGCGGTGCACGCGCTCGACCGCCCGAGCGGCGGGATCGAGGTCCGCGTGCTGGGCGGGGAGGCCCGTCGATGACCGCCATCCGGTCCAGGTTGCGGCTCCGGCGCCGCGTCCGCGTGGGCGAACCCGTCGCGACTGCGGTTGGTGCGCCCGCCCACGCCATCGATCGCCCGCACGAGCGCGTCCGCCTGTACGTATGGCAGATCCCCGTCCGCGTCACGCACTGGGTGACGGCGGCCTGCATCGTGATCCTGAGCCTGACCGGCGGCTACATCGCCGACCCGTTCCTCATCCCCCCGGGCGGCAACGTGATGTCCACGATCAGGACGGTCCACATCCTGACCGCGTTCGCCTTCCTCCTGTCGGGCCTCGTGCGCACGTACTGGCTCCTGGCGGGCAACCGGTTCTCGCGCTGGTCCGCGTTCATCCCGACGACGCGCAACCAGGCGATGGAGCTGTTCCGGCAGGCCGGCTTCTACGGGTTCATCCGCAAGGAGATCCCGAAGGTCCTGGGGCACAACCAGCTGGCCGCGGCCGCGTACCTCGCGCTGTTCGCGCTGTTGCTCGTCGAAGTGGTCACCGGGTTCGCGCTGGACGGGCTCACCGGTGCCCAGCCCGGCGCGACGCTGTTCGGCTGGCTGCGCGAGCTGCTCGGGCCGCAGCTGCTGCGGCTGGTGCACCACCTGGCGATGTGGGCCATCCTCGCGATCGCGGTGTTCCACGTGTACAGCTGCATCCTCGTCGACCACATCGAGAACAACGGGCTGGTGTCGAGCATGATCGCGGGCTACAAGTTCCCGACCCGGGAAGAGGTCGTGGAGTCCCGTGATGGCGGCCCCGAGCTCCTGGAGCGGATCGGGTGAGCGCCACGCACGGGCCCCTGGTCGCGATCGGGATCGGCAACATCCTGCTCGGCGACGACGGGGTCGGCGTCCGCGTGGTCGAGGCGCTGCGGGAACCGGCCGAGGCGCTGCGGGAACCGGCCGAGGCGGACCCGGACGCCCTGCCGCCGGAGACCCGCCTCGTGGATGGCGGGACGCTCGGCCTGGACCTGCTCCGGTACCTCGACGGCGCGCGGGGGCTGCTGATCGTGGACGCCGACCTCGGCGCGCCCGCCGGGACGGTGACCGCGCGGCGCGACGCGCACGCGACCGGCGGCTGGGCCGGGCGCGCGGCGCGCGGCGGCGGCCGGGGGGTCGAAGAGCTGCTGGCGGTGGCGGCGATGCTGGGCGTCCTGCCGGCCGCGGTATCCGTGGTCGGGATCGGGGTGGGGGAGATCGGGCCCGGCCCGGCGCTGTCCGCCCGCGTGGCGGCCGCCATGCCGCGGGCGGTGGCGGCGGCGCGCCGGGAGCTCGCGGCGCTCGATGCCCGTGCCGCCGCCTCGGGCTCCGCTCGACGCGCGCAACCGGGTCTGCCCACAGGAGCGACGGCATGAACAGCAAGGTCGACCTCGGCCTTCGGGCCCTGATCGTCGCCAACATCCTGGTCGTCGGCCTGCTCGCCTTCGCGATGATCGCGGACTGGCTGGAGATCCTGCCGCCGCAGACCGGCGACGCGAGCCCCGCGGCCTCGGCGTCACCGTCGGTGCCGACCATGGAGATGGGGCTGGCGCATATCCCGACCTCCGCCGATTGCCTGCTGTGCCATGTCTCCGGTGGCTCGGCCGGGCTCAAGACGATCCCGGCCGTCGGCCACCCGCTGACGGGCTGGACGGCGTGCCTCGTCTGCCACACGAACGAGGAGCTGGGGCGGAAGGCGCCGGGCCACGAGGGCATCGCCCAGGGCGAATGCCTCAACTGCCACAAGGAGGCCCCGGACGGCCCGGCGATCACGCAGGCGCACGCGAACCTCAACCGACCGTGCCTCGAGTGCCACGGATCGGTCGCGCACCTGCCATCGAGCATGGTCGGGCGCAACCAGGACAACTGCTGGCTGTGCCACAAGCCCGCCTCCCTGCCGCCACCCCAGAAGCCGCACCCGGACCGGCCCGACCTGACCTGCCGGACCTGCCACCAGGCGGCGGACGTGGGCGCCCTCCCGATCAACCACGCGTTGCGCGCGGACTCGACCTGCGTGCTGTGCCACGAGATGACCCCGGCGCTGGCCTCGCCCACGAGCGCGCCGGACGGGACGTAGGGCCCAGGAGCCAAAGTCGGCCATCCATCTGTTCTGGATGCTGATCAGTCGCTAATATCTGGGGATGGACCACTCCAACCCCAGGGATCAGCTTCGAGTCGGGCAGGCTGCCGAGATGCTCGGCGTCACGGTGGAGACGCTGCGCCGCTGGGAGACGGCGGGTCGCCTGCGCGTGGACCGTTCGCGCGGCGGCCAGCGCCTGGTGCCCGTGGCGGAGGTGACCCGGCTGCTCGCCGAGCGGCGTCGAACCGTCGCGGACCGGCCGATCGTCGCGCAGTCCGCCCGCAACCGGTTCGCGGGCATCGTCACCCGGATCGAACGGGACCGCGTCGTCGCCGTCGTCGAGGTGCTCGCGGGGCCGCACCGGGTCGTGAGCCTCATGACGGCGGAGGCGGTGGACGAGCTGGGCCTCCGCGTGGGCGACGAGGCCGTGTGCATGGTCAAGGCCACGAACGTCGTGGTGGAGGTCCCCGCGGGCCGCGAGGCGCGATCGTGAGTCCGGCCCGAACCGGGGAGGGCGCCCCGGCCGCGGCGCGCCGTCCTGCCCGGCGGAGGTCGATCGCGGCCATCGGCGTCCCGGCCGCCGTCCTGGCCGCCGTCCTGGCCGCCGTCCTGGTGGGCGGCTGCGGGCCCGCCGCCACCGGCAATGACGCCGGCCGGACAGAGCTGCACGTCGCCGCCGCGGCATCCCTCCGGGTGGCCGCCACCGACCTCGCGGACGCGTACTCGGCCGCCCATCCGGGCACGACCTTCGTGGTCGCGACCGACTCCTCGGCGGCCCTCCGGACGCAGATCGAACAGGGCGCGCCGATCGACGTGTTCCTGTCCGCCGACACCGCGAACCCGCAGGCGCTCGTCGACGCAGGCCTCGCGGCCGGCCCGCCCGTCCCGTTCGCCGCCAACGCCCTCGCCCTTGTCGTGCCCACGGCCAACCCGCCCGGCATCGAGTCGCCGGCGGACCTGGCGCGCCCCGGCGTCCGTGTCATCGCCGCCGGGGCCAGGGTGCCGATCACCGCGTACGCGGAACGGGTCGTGGCCGCTCTCGCCTCGCTGCCCGGGTATCCGGCCGGCTTCGCGGCGTCGGTGGAGGCGAATACCGTCAGCCGCGAGGACAACGTCGCGGCGGCGCTGGCGAAGATCGAGCTGGGCGAGGGCGACGCCGCGTTCGTCTACGCGACGGACGCCGCCGGGAGCGCGGAGGTCACCACGATCCCGATCCCGGGCGCGGCCAACGTCCGGGCGAGCTATGCCGGGGTCGTCGTCGCCGCGAGCCCCCGCCGCGACGCGGCGGCAGCGTTCCTGGCCTGGGTCGCGGGTCCGGACGGCCAGGCGGTCCTCGGTCGCCTGGGGTTCCTGGCCCCATGACGGCGCCGGCGGTCGACGCGGTCCCGGGGGCGGCCGTGCGGCGGACCAGGGGCGCGCCCGGCGCGCCCCTGGTCGCGTGGCTGCTGGGCGCGGTGTTCGGGCTGCCCGTCGTCGTCCTCATCGTGCGGGCGTTCGCGGGTGGGTCCCTGGTCGCGGCGCTGACCTCCCACGTCGTGATCGATGCGCTCGTGCTGAGCCTGGTGACGACCGCTGCCAGCGTCGTGCTGACGGTCCTGATCGGGCTGCCGCTCGCGCTCGTGCTGGCCCGTCGCCGGTTCCGCGGCGCCTGGCTGCTCGAGACCATCGTCGACCTGCCGATCGTCCTGCCGCCGTCGGTCGCCGGGCTGGCGCTGCTGCTCGTCCTGGGGCGGAGGGGGCTGCTGGGCGGCGCCCTCGACCTCGTGGGCGTGTCCATCCCGTTCACCGGCGTCGCGGTCGTCATCGCGCAGACGTTCGTGGCCGCGCCGTTCTTCGTGCGCTCCGCGCGAACCGGGATCGCGGCCGTCCCACGCGACCTGGAGGACGCCGCGCGCGTGGACGGCGCGACCGAGCGCGGCCTGCTCCAGTGGATCACGGTCCCGCTGGCGGCGCCGGCGCTGGCCGCCGGCCTGGTGATGGCATGGGCCCGCGCCCTGGGCGAATTCGGCGCCACGATCATGTTCGCGGGCAACGTCGAGGGTCGCACGCAGACGCTGCCGCTGCTCGTCTACGGGGAGTTCCAGGGTGGCGACCTGGACGCCTCGATCGCCGCCGCCGCGGTCCTGGTCCTCGCCGCGGCAGGGGTCCTGGTCGCGGTGCGCCTCCTGCACTGGGACCGGGCGCTGGACACGGGGACCGGCTGACCTGCCCGGCCGGGCCTGCGGCCAGGCGATCGGGGAGTGACTGCATTGCGGCGGGATCCGGGATCCGGCAGCCGAGTCCGACGGTCGTGCGTTCTCATGCGCCTCTCAGGCAACGGCGCTTGACTGTGGTCAGATCGCGGCGCTCCCGGTGGTTCTCCTCCCCACCCGGAGCGCCGCGTCGCACGACCGGGCGAAGAAGCCCCCGCGCTCCTGTTCGCGCCGGCGAGCCCGGCACGTTCTCACGCCGTTCTCAGCGGCGGGGCGTTGACTGGGGGCAATCGAACCGAGAGTCCTCCCCCCGGAGCCGTGACCATGATGCCCCCGCTCACCCCGGCAGATCCCGAGCCGGATCCGTTCACCCCGCCGGCCGTTCCACCGGCCGCCGCCGAGCCAGCGGCCGTCCCGCCGTTCGTCGCCGAGCCAGCGGCCGTTCCACCGGCCGCCGCCGAGCCACCGCACGGTGCCGGCTCGGTCGCGGGCGCCCTGCCGCCGGAGCCCGACCGCAGGCGTGGCCGCAGGATCGGCACCGTCGTGGGAGCCGCGCTGCTCAGCGCGGTGCTCGCCTCGTCGGGCACGGCGCTCCTCGTCACCCAGCTGGCGCCGGTGGGGACCGTCGCACCGGTCGCGACCGTGGCCACCGGCACGACCGCCCGCAGCACCGGGACGACGAGCGTGGAGTCGCAGGACCTGACGGCCATCGTCGCGGCGGCACGCGCGTCGGTCGTGACCATCACCGCCGATGGGCTCAGCACCAGCGGGTTCTTGCCCTTCGGCCAGCCGACGAGCGGCGTGGGATCCGGGATGATCCTCACCGCCAACGGCTACATCCTGACCAACCGCCACGTCGTCGAGAACAGCTCCAGCCTCACCGTCGAGCTCGTGGACGGACGGACCTTCCCCGCCACGATCGTCCAGCAGGCGACCGACAACGACCTCGCGCTCGTCAAGATCGACGCCACCGGCCTCACCGCGGCACGCATCGCGGACTCCGGCAAGCTCGAGGTGGGCCAGACGGCGCTCGCGATCGGCAGCCCGCTCGGGACGTACACGGAGACCGTGACCCGGGGGATCGTGTCCGGCCTGGGTCGTGAGATCACGGTCAGCGACCAGCTGACGCGCCGCCAGACGACCCTCAAGGGCCTGATCCAGACCGACGCCGCGATCAACCCGGGCAACAGCGGCGGCCCCCTCCTCGACGCGACCGGCGCGGTCATCGGCATCAACACCGCGGTCGCGTCCAGCGCCCAGGGCCTGGGCTTCGCGATCCCGATCAACGACGCCGCGAGCCTGATCTCGCGAGCCACGTCCGGCCAGGGCGCATGACGCCGCGGGCATCCGTCACCAGAGCCGTACCATTCACCAGCGGCGCCATCGGCAGCGGCGCCACAGTCAACGGCGCGTTCGGCACGGCGAGCGACGTGACCACCGCGCCCTGACCCTGAGGATCGTGACCCTGCGATGCACCTGCTCTTGGTCGAGGACGACGAGCGCCTCGCCCGCGCGCTGACCCGCCTCCTGGAGGAGGACCGTCATGTCGTCGAGCACGCGCCGGACGGCCGGACCGGCCTCGAGCTGGCCGCGGCGATCGACGGGCTCGATGTCGTCATCCTGGACATCGGCCTGCCCGACATGTCCGGGCTCGACGTGGCCCGGCGGCTGCGGCGCGACAAACGGGACGTCAGCATCCTGATGCTCACCGCCCGCGACACGGTGGGGGACCGGGTGACGGGCCTGGATGCCGGCGCCGACGACTACGTCGTCAAGCCGTTCGCATACCAGGAGGTCGCGGCGCGGCTGCGGGCCCTCGGCCGTCGCGCCGAGCCGGGTCCGCGCCGCCCCGCGCCGAGGCTCGAGTCCGGGCCGATCACCCTGGATGAGGCGGCCCACCGCGTCACCGTGAGCGGCCGCACCGTGGACCTCAGCCCGCGGGAGTTCTCGCTGCTCGAGGCGCTCCTGCGCCACCCGGGCCAGACGCTCACCCGCGACCAGCTGCTGGACCACGCCTGGCCGTTCAGCGTCGCGGTCACGCCCAACGCGGTGGACGCCTACGTGCACTACCTGCGCACGAAGCTGGGCGACGCGGGGTCCCGGATCGAGACCGTCCGCGGGGTCGGGTACCGGCTGGCCGATGGCTGACGAGCGCCGGCCGGAGCCCGGGGAGGACGGCGCGGAGCAGGCCGTCCTGGCGGATGAGGCGCGCCTCATCCGCCGCGTCCGCTGGCGCCTCGTGGCGTGGAGCGGCGTCTCGACCCTCGTCGTCCTGGTCGTGCTCGCGGTGGCCCTGTACGCGGTGGTCGCCAACACGCTTGCCGCCGCCTCCGTGCAGCAGCTGACCAGCCGGGCGCGACCGCTGGTGGACGCCCTCGAGGGGCCGAGCGCCGGCGATCAGGACAGCCCCGCGCTGGGGTTCGTGTTCGGCGGCGGCAACACGCTCCTGTTCGCGTTCGATGCCCAGGGCGCGCCGGTGCAGGTGGGACGCGGGCCCGTCGTGGTGCCGGACGGCCTGCCCGAGAACGTGGGCCTTGCGGCGGCGCGGGCGGCCTCGGACGGGCGCGACGTGCGGACCGCGACCCTCCAGCTCAGCACCACGACATCCTCGGCGACCACGGTGCCGATCCGGATCCTGACCTGGAAGGTCGTCGCCCAGCAGGACGGCAACACCTACTTCCTGCAGGTCCTGCAGGACCGGTCCACCGAGGTCGAGACGCTCAATGCCCTGCTCGCCGTCCTGCTGGTGGGCGGCGCCCTGCTCGTGATCGTGGCGTTCGGCTTCGGCGCCGTCTACGCGCAGCGGGCGCTGGTCCCCATCCGCGCGTCCCTGGCCACCCAGCGCGAGGCGCTCCGCCGCCAGCGTGAGTTCGCCGCCGACGCGAGCCACGAGCTGCGCACGCCGCTGACGGTCATCCGATCGTCCGTGGAGCATCTCGCACGCCACCGCGAGCAGCCCGTCGCCGCCTCCGCCGAGGCCCTGGACGACATCGAGGCCGAGGTCACCCACCTGACGACGCTCGTCGACGACCTCCTGCTGCTGGCCCGCTCCGATAGCGGGTCGGTGCCGATGGAGCGCCAGCCGCTCGACCTCGGTGACGTCGCGTTCGATGCCGCGTCCACCCTCGGCCGCACGGCGGAGTCGCGCGGGGTGAAGGTCCTGGTCGACCCCGAGCCCGCGATGATCGAGGGCGATCCGGCCCGCCTGCGACAGCTGGTGATGATCCTCGTCGACAACGCGATCCGGCACAGCCCGCGCGACGGGTCGGTCGGGGTGACCGTGCGCAGCGCCGGGGCCGTCGCCTCCATCGAGGTGGCCGACGAGGGACCGGGCGTCCGGCCCGAGGACATGGCCCGCGTGTTCGACCGGTTCTGGCGCGCGCCCGGGGCGCCGTCGGGCGGAACCGGCCTGGGTCTCGCGATCGCGAAGTGGATCGTGGAGCGGCACGGCGGCCGCATCGGGGTCGCCAACCGCGAGACCGGCGGCGCGGTGTTCCGCGCGGAGCTGCCGGCGGCAGGCTGACTGCGGCAGGCTGACTGCGGCCGGCCGCCGCACGTCGACGAGCGCCTCGCGTGCTATCGTCAGGGCGTCCTGAGAGCCGGTCCCGTGAGCCCGGCGTACCGGTCCGGAGAGGCCGGGTAGGAGGCCAGATGCTCGTGCGCATGCCCGCCTGCGGCGACCCCCCGCCGCGGCCCGCCGGGATCCCGTGATCGTTCCACCGTCCATCGGTCATCCGCCGTTGCCGCGCGCGGACTCGATCGTCGACCCGCGCGTCGGCGATGCCGGTCCGGCGCTCCTCGCGCTCGAGGACGGCACGGTGTTCCGGGGCATCGCGTTCGGCGCCTCCGTCGCCGCCGGCGGGGACCTCGTCGTCAACACGTCCCAGACGGGCTACCAGGAGATCGCGACCGATCCCTCGTATGCCGGCCAGGTCGTGGTCATGACCTACCCGCTGATCGGCAACTACGGCCGCCTGGCCGACGACGACCAGTCGGAGCGCCCGTGGCTCCGGGGCCTGATCGTGGCCAACGCCACGGCCGCGGTGCTCGATGACGCACGCCAGCTGGCCACGATGCTCCGCGGGGCGTCGATCCCGGCGATCGCCGGCGTGGACACGCGGGCCCTTGCGCGCCACCTCCGCGCCCACGGCAGCCTGCGGGGCGTGCTCACCGAGCCCGGCATGATGGACCCCGACGCGGCGATCGCGCTGGCCCGCGCCGTGCCGCGCTGGGAGGACCAGGACTTCGTCGCCCGGGTCTCGCCGGCTGCGGTGCGAGAGGTGGGCGATGAACCCGGCACGCCGCTGGTGGCGATCGTGGACTTCGGGCTCAAGGCGAACATCATCCGCTCGCTGCGGCGCCGCGGGGTGCGTGTCCGGGTGCTGCCCCATACCGCCGACGCGGCGCAGGTCCTCGCGGCCGACGTGGACGGCGTCGTGCTGTCGCCGGGTCCGGGCGATCCGGTTCGGCTGGCCGGCCCCGTGGCCCTGGCCCGGGCGCTGATCGAGGACGGCCGGCCGCTGCTGGGCATCTGCCTCGGCCACCAGGTCGTGGGTCTGGCGGCCGGCGCCCAGACGCGGCGGCTCCGGTTCGGCCACCACGGGGCGAACCACCCGGTGCAGGACCTGGACACCGGCCTGGTCCAGGTCACCGCGCAGAACCACGAGGTCCAGGTCGTGGCCGGGAGCGTCCCCGCCGCGTCCGGCTTCCGCGTCTCCCAGGTCAACCTCAACGACCGCTCGGTCGAGGGGCTGCGGCATGCGGACAAGCCGATCGAGACCGTCCAGTACCACCCCGAGGGGGGCCCCGGGCCGCTCGACGCGCTCGCCGTGTTCGACCGCTTCGTGGACGCCTGCCGCCGGCGGACGCCCGGCGCGTGAAGCCGTCGTCGGTCCTGATCCTCGGCAGCGGGCCGGTCGTGATCGGCCAGGCGGCCGAGTTCGACTACGCGGGGACGCAGGCCTGCCGGGCGCTGCGGGCCGAGGGGGTGCGCACGATCCTCGTGAACTCCAACCCGGCCACGATCATGACCGACCCGACGGTCGCCGACGCCGTCTACCTCGAGCCCCTCACCGTCGAGGCGATCGAGCACGTCATCGCGCGAGAGAAGCCGGAGGGCCTGCTTGCCGGGCTGGGCGGCCAGACCGCGCTCAACCTCGCGATGGCCCTTTCGGAGGCCGGCGTCCTGGAGCGGTACGGCGTACGGCTGCTGGGCACCCCCCTCGAGGCGATCCGGATGGCCGAGGACCGCGAGGCGTTCAGGGACCTGCTCGACCGGATCGGGCAGCCGTATGCCCCGTCGTCCATCGTGGCGGGCCCGACGGACGCGGTGCGCCACGCGTCCGCGGAGGCGGCGCTGGCCGAGATCGGCCTGCCCGCCATCATCCGGCCCGCGTTCACGCTCGGCGGGACCGGCGGCGGCATCGTCGAGACCGAGGCGGCCTACTGGGAGCGCGTCCGGGCCGGCCTCCGGGCGAGCCCGATCCGCCAGGTCATGGTGGAGCGCTGCCTGGTGGGCTGGCAGGAGATCGAGTACGAGGTCATGCGCGACCACGACGACACGTGCATCGCCGTGTGCTCGATGGAGAACGTGGATCCCCTCGGCGTCCACACCGGTGACTCGATCGTGGTCGCGCCGGTCCAGACCCTGACCGACCGGGTCCACCAGCGGCTGCGGAGCGCGGCCCTCGCGATCATCCGGGCGCTGGGCGTGGAGGGCGGCTGCAACGTCCAGTTCGCGCTGTCGCCGGACTCGACCGAGTACGCGGTGATCGAGGTGAACCCGCGCGTGTCGCGATCGTCCGCGCTGGCGTCGAAGGCGACCGGCTACCCGATCGCCCGCGTGGCGGCGCAGATCGCGGCTGGCCGGACGCTGGCGGAGATCCCCAACGTCGTGACGGGCACCACGGTCGCCGCCTTCGAGCCGGCGCTCGACTACGTCGTCGTGAAGCTGCCGCGCTTCCCGTTCGACAAGTTCCCGACGGCCGACCGGCGGCTCGGGTCGCAGATGAAGGCGACCGGCGAGGTCATGGCCATCGACCGGACGTTCGGCGCCGCCCTCAACAAGGCACTCCGGGGTCTGGAGCAGGCGGGGGCGGGGCCGCTGGGCGAGGACCCGTCGTGGGGCCCCACGTTCGACTACCTGGCGGCGGTCTACGCAGGCGTCGATCCCGAGGACGTCGAGGCCGCCGGCGACCCGCTGCTGCCGGGCGACGATACCGTGATCCGCTGGGTGGACGAGCGCGGCGAGGCCTGCGAGAGCACCCGCTTCGCGCAGCGGTCGGCGGCGCCGATCGTCCTGCGCCGGTTCCTGGAACCGTCCGACTCGCGGCTGTGGCGGATCCTGGGGCTCCTGCGCCGCGGCGTGCCGCAGGAGGTCGTGCGGCGGACGACGGGGATCTCCGCCTGGTTCCTGGCCGAGATGGGGCGCAACGTCGCCCTCGAGGCCGACGTCCGCGCGATGGGCGCCCGGTTCGCGGATCCCACCGACCCGGAAGCGGCGACGCTGCTGGCCACCGCCAAGCGGGCGGCGTTCGCGGACCGCGACCTGGCCGGCCTGGCCGGGGTGGACGAGGCCGACGTCCGGGTCGCCCGCGCGGCGCTGGGCCTGGCACCGGGCTACGCGATGGTCGACACGTGCGCGGCCGAGTTCGCCGCCGAGACGCCGTACTTCTACTCCACCTACGCGTCGGCCGGATCGCCGCCCGAGGCGCCGTCCGTGCCCCGTCCCGGGGCCCTCGTCATCGGCAGCGGGCCCGTCCGGATCGGGCAGGGGATCGAGTTCGACTACTGCGCGGTCCAGGCGGCTGAGGTCCTGCGTCGCGAGGGATGGAGCGCCGTCATGGTCAACTCCAACCCGGAGACCGTGTCCACGGACTTCGACGCGTCCACCCGCCTGTACTTCGAGCCGCTGGATCCGGAGAGCGTGCGCAGCATCGTGGAGTTCGAGAGCGGCCGGCCGGGCGGCGCCGTCCCTGCCGCGCCGGACATCACCCCTGGTGGTGATGAGGCTCGCCGCATCACCGGCACGACCGCCCCCGCCGCCGGCCCCGTCGCGCCGGACATCACCCCTGGTGGTGATGAGGCTCGCCGCATCACCGGCACGACCGCCCCCGCCCCCGCCCCCGTCGCGCCGGACATCACCCCTGGTGGTGATGAGGCTCGCCGCATCACCGGCACGACCGCTGCCGCCGCCGCTCCAGCTCCAGCCCATGGCCCTGATGCGCGGAGCCTCATCACGGACAGGACCCTGTCCTCCGGTCGTGCGGCCGCGGCCGGGGCCGACCGGGGCCAACGCGCGGCCGCGGCCGGGGCTGACGCCGGCGACAACCTGCTCCCCGCGGTGGTCGCCTTCGGCGGCCAGACGCCGCTCAACCTTGCCGCGTCGCTGGTCGCCGCGGGCATCCCGCTGCTCGGGTCGGACCTCGAGGCCATCGACCAGGCGGAGGAGCGCACCCGCTTCTCGGCGCTGCTGGACCGGCTCGGCATCCCGCAGCCGGAGGGTGGCATGGCCGAGTCCGTGGAGGAGGCGCTCACGCTCGCGGATCGCATCGGCTACCCGGTCATCGTCCGGCCCAGCTTCGTCATCGGCGGGCTCGCCATCGACTTCGCCTATTCGCCGGAGGACCTCGTCCGCCACCTGGCCGCGGCCGCCGTGGTCGACCCGGATCGACCGGTCCGCATCGACCGCTTCCTCGAGGGCCTCGAGGTGGACGTGGATGCCGTGTGCGACGGCGATCGGGTGCTGATCCCGGGGCTGCTGGAGCACGTGGAGCGCGCGGGCATCCACTCCGGGGACTCCATCGCGGTGCTCCCGCCCCAGCACGTCGGCGAGGCCGACCAGGACCTCATCGTCGGCACGATGAAGCGGATCTGCCTCGCGCTCGGCGCCCGGGGCCTCGTCAATGCCCAGTTCATCGTCCGCGACGACGGCGTCTACCTGATCGAGGTCAACCCTCGCGCCAGCCGCACCGTGCCGCTCCTGTCCAAGGTCACCGGGGTGCCGATGGTGGAGCTGGCGGTGCGGATCTCGCTGGGCGCCATGCTTGCCGATCTCGGCTGGCCGGACGGCCTGTTGCCGGAGCCAGCCTTCGTCGCCGTCAAGGCGCCCGCCTTCTCGACCGCCAAGCTCAAGGGCGTGGACCCGTCCGTGGGGCCGTTCATGCAGTCCACGGGCGAGGTCATCGGCATCGCCCGGGACCCGCGGGTGGCGATGGCCAAGGCGCTGACCGGCGCCTCGCTGATCCCGCCCCGCCCGGGAGACGGCGAGCCGCCCCTCGCGCTGCTCTCGATCGCCGACCGGGACAAGTGGGGGCTGGTCGACCTGGCCCGGGCCCTGACCCGCGCCGGGTACCGCCTGGCGGCCACCACCGGCACCCGCGCGGCGCTGGGCGCGGCCGGGCTCGCCGCGGAGCCGGTGGCGAAGCTCGGCGCCGCGCCGGTCGATGACGAGGCCGGGATTCTCGCGCTGATCGAGGGCGGCCGCGTGCGCCTGGTCGTCAACACCCCGACCCCGCGATCCGGCGCGGTGCGCGATGCGGCGGAGATCCGCCACGCCGCGATCGCGGAGGGGATCCTGTGCCTGACCGCCATCGAGACCGGCGTCGCCGCGGCGGAGGCGCTGGACCCGGAGCTCGCCGACGGGATCTCCGCCGTGCGGCCCATCACCGACTGGGTGCCGGCGGTCAGCGACCGGGCTCTGGCCGGCCGGCCCTCCGGGCGCTGACCAGGGCTAGTCCGCGGGCGCGACCGTGGCGCGGATCCCCTCCGGGGCCGGCTCCTGCACGATCGCCTGGCCCAGCGACCACAGCGTCAGCGTGGTGAGGGCCACCATCATGAGGGCGAGCGGGATCTCGCGGACCCGGACGTCACGTGGGCCGGACGTCCGGACGCCCGGGACCTTCCGGTGCCGCATGTCCCGCGGCTGCCGACCGTTGGCGACCGCCTCCGTGTCCCGCGCGGCGGTGACATGTCCCGACCAGGCGCCGAGCATGTGCCCGCCGACCACGACTCCCAGCTGCACCGTCCACACGAGCCCGGCCGGCATCCACACCACCGGCTGGAAGAAAGCCGTGCCCAGGAGGTCGGCGCCCGTCTGGAACGGATCGGAGACCGCGACCAGGATCCGCTGGCCGTCGACCAGCAGATACGTGAGGTAGTGCGCGACGAGGTAGCCGACGGCGATCGGCAGCAGCCCGGCCCCCATCGCACCCGGGCTGACCGTCCGGGCCACCGCCATCGCGGCCGCCGCGATCAGGCCCAGGAACAGGAACAGCAGCAGGGTCCTGGGGCCCACCGCCGGCGCCCCGAAGACGGACGCGAAGGCGACCGTCTGCGACAGTCCGTCGAACAGGATCGACCCGGTCCCGAGCGCGACCAGGATGATGCGCGGCGCCGTCCAGTGCGTCCCGAGCAGACCGCTGGCGAACGGTCGACGGACGAGCGTGGCCTCGTCGATCGCGTCCGGGTCCACGTCCCCGGGGTCCGCGCCGTCCGGCAGCGTCTCGACGGCCTGTACCAGCCCCAGCGGCGCCAGCCGGTTGAGCGTCCGGAACCAGACCGCGAACGTCTCGCCCTGCGCCCGCCACTGGTCGCGGCCGAACTGGGCCATGAGCGCGAGGGTCAGCCCGGTGTAGCCGGCCAGGACCACGGTCAGCGTCGCGTTGCCCGCGACGGCCACCAGCTCCAGCCAGATGAAGAACGCCATGCCCGCGACGGCGGGCCACAGCCGGAGCCCGGGCGGCAGCTCGCTCGGCGCCCAGCCGTGGACGCCCACCCGGCGGATGATCCAGGCGAGCACGTCGTACAGCGTCGCGAACGGATCGAGCCACTCCCAGACGGGCGCCGCCAGGGCCGAGAGCATCGCCACGCCGACCCAGCCGTACACCCACAGGAACAGTGAGGCCACGGCCGCGTCCGAGGAGCCACCGGCGATGCCCTGGGCCATGATCCACGCCCAGCCGGCGAGGCCCAGGACGCGCAGGGCGACCCGGGCGATCAGCGGCACGTGGACCAGGCGACCCGCGGGCGCCGGTGCGGCACGCAGGTCGCGGGCGAGGACGAACGCGAACGAGAGGGCCACGGTCGTCGCGGCCCCGAACAGGTACACGGCGAGCGGGAGCGGGCTCTGGTAGGCGGGCGACATGCCGTGGGCGAGTACGACGGCCGGCGCCCCGGCGAGCACGGCGAGCGCGGTGAGCGCCCCGAGGATCCTCGCGACCGGGATGCGTCCGAACGCGAGGGCGCGCGCGCGGAGCATCGATCAGGCCTGCCGGCTGCGGCGCAGCACGAGGATGCCGGCGCCGACCACGATCAGCAGGGCCACGACGATCGGGAGGAGGACGTCGCCCCCGGACGACGAGGTGGGACTGCCCGGATCGGCGCCCGGCGCGGGGCTGGCGGAGACGGGCGCCGACGGGGATGCCGCTGGGGGCGTCGCGGCGGCCGCTGAGGCGCCCGCGGACGCGTCGGGGAGGGCGGGTGTTCGGCTCGGGGTGGCCGGTGCCGGGGTCGGTTCGGACACCGTGAACGCCAGCGTCCCCCGCTCGAGGTGACCATCGGGGCCGGCCGAGGTCCACTGGACCTGGTAGCTCCCGGGGTCGAGCGCGAGGCCGTCGAGCATCATGCCGGCGGGATCGCCGGCGACCTTGCCGGTCCCGATCGTGCCGCCGGGGCCGATGAGCTTGAACGAGCTCTTCGCGGCGTCCAGTGGCTCGGTGAACGTCAGCGTGATCGTCGTCGGCGGGGTCGCGAGCACCGCCCTGTCCGCCGGATCCGACGATACCAGGTCGGCGTGAGCGACGACGGGGCCGGCGAGTGCCAGCGCGAGCAGGCAGCCGGCGGCGGTGGCGGCGAGGGATCGGAGGCCGCCGGACGCGCGAAGATGGGTCGTCCGGCGGGGGGCAGGAGTGGTCACGGCAGCGGAGTCTACCCGCGCATCGGCAGGCGCGCCGTCGAGGCAGCGCGCTCGCGATCAGTGCCGTTGCGCCGCTTCCGTCCGGGAGGGCCGCTTCCCGTGCGGGAGCGCCGCCTCCCGCACGGCGGGTCCGCGCGGAACGAGCTGGCGCGGAACGGGTCAGGCGTGCCCGCCGGCGAGCGCGGTGCCCAGGGAGATCAGCCGCCGGCCGATGGACCAGCGGGTCCGCGTCAGCAGCCCCACCCGCCCGCGGGCGGGACGGCGGGAGGCGCGGAGCTCCGCGGCCGTCTGGTACAGCTCGTTGATACGGTCGCGGGCAACGTATTCCATCTCCTTCTCGTGGAGTGGCTCGTCCATGGGGTCGCCTCCGGGGTGGCGGGGTGAGGCGGGGTGGTCTGTCAGTGTCGATCTCATGGGTGTTAGCCCTTTATCTAACTCGCGGGCCGCGCGGGTCCGCGGATGGTCGTCCATGGGTCAGGGAAGGAGGTAGCGCTTGAGCTCGGACGAGGCGTCGTCGAGCCGGTCGCGCCGGAGGCTGAAGTAGCTGAGGCCCCCCTCCTCGGTCAGCGTGACCAGGCCAGCGGCCCGGAGCTGCGCGAGGTGGTACTTGATCGTCGGCTTGGACAGCGCCAGCCGCTGCGCGATCTCCGTGAGATAGAAGTCACGGTCCCGCAGCAGCCGCAGGATGCGGAGCCGCGTGTCGTCGCCCAGCGCCCGGTGCAACCGGAGCACGCTCACCGGCGGGGCGAGCGGGTCCTGCGGCTCCAGCGCCTCGTCGGCGACCGGGTAGACGAACATCCGCCAGTCGCCGCCGGTGAACGAGAAGTTGTAGGGCCGCACGAGCAGCGACGGCGCGAGCACGACCCGGCGGACGCCCGGCTCGGACAGCCAGCGGACGCCGGCGGTCGTCTTCTCGATCAGCTCGACCGGGCGCAGCGCGGCGCGGTCGCCGGCGCGGAGGTCCATGTCGCGGGCGATCACGGTCCGGACCCGCGGCTCGATCTCCTGGTACAGCGGCAGCCAGGCCGCCATGAGCGCGGTGACCTCGCCCATCACGCCGTCGGCGTCGCGCAGCAGGCGTTCGACCCAGTCGTGCTTCTGGTCGGGCCAGGAGGCGAGCAGGGCGGCCCTGGCGGCCGGGTCGCCGTCGAGCGCAGCCGCGACCTCATCGTGACGGGCGGGATCCCGCAGCTGGTCCGCGAACACGATGCCCGCGAACGCCCCGCCCGACGTCTCCCGCAGCAGCGCGAGGAAGGCCGCGGCGTCCGTGATATCGGGACGCTCCACCAGGAGGCCGGCCCCGAAGATCGTGAGCTCGTCGTCGATCAGCGGCCGCAGCGCATCCGGCAGGGCCGCGCGGGAGCGCTCCAGCCAGCGGCAGTCCTCGGCGGGAAGCTCGTCCTGCTCGCCCACCTCGCGCGCGAGCGAGACCGCGAAGTCGAACGCCGTCCGCACATCGAACGAGATCGCCCAGCTCGCGCTGGACCCGACGTCGCGCACCATGGCGCGGCCGGCGGGGGCATCCTGCCTGGACCTGCGGGTGGTCGAAGAGGTGCGGGTGGACGAAGCCATCGGTGTTCCGGTCATCGAACTTGTGTTAGACAACAATCTAACGCCGTGCCCACAGATGTCAAGGGCGCTCGGGGGAGCAACTGTTGCGCCACATTCAAGCGGTCGAACGGGCGTTTCCCCGGACGCGCCCGGCTGCGGAATTGGCCCTTGAGGCTGGAGGAAGCTCAACCGGCACCACATCACGGGTCACGGCACCACGGGTCTGTTGGCGAACCTGACACTCTCCGGAACCTCTTTCTACCTGTGCAATGGCGAAAGCGTCATTGTCAGCGGCCGCCTCGAAGTGAAGGACCTCGTCCGGCGACAACTGGACGAAGAGCTTCGGCGGGACGAATGTCACGTACACTTTCTTGTCTCACTTTGACGACGCCAGTGGTGACGGGTTGGACGACTCAAACAGACCGAGCTTCACGATCACCTGGGGCCCGGCGTGCTAGGTGAGCGCCGCAGGCTCCGCGCTCGGTACGTCATGGCGGGCCGCGCACTCGGGGCTGCTCTCCTGGCCGTCCTGCTGGTCGCCGGCTGTGAGGCCCCAACGCGACCCGGAACCCCGCTCGCGTCGGCGGGGCTGCCGTCCTCCTCCTCGCCTGCCACGACCCACAGCCCGACTCCAGCCCTGCAGCCGACCGCCGATGCGCCGAGCTCCTCGGTATCGCCCGACGCGTTCGCGTCGGTGACTGCGATCTGCGAAGACGGTGCGTTCCCGGAGCCGAGCGATCTCGATTGCAGGGACGCGGTGGACGCGTCGCTGGCGGCGCTACCGCCCAGCACTGGTCCAGCCAGCCGGGTGGACGTCCAGTGGCAGCTGCTGTGCGCTGTCCCGCCGTGTCCCGCGCCTGACCCGACGGTCGCCCAGGCAATCGTGCGGCTGACGAACGGGACCGCCGTCGGCGTCGCAGTCAAGGTGACCGCAGGCGGCGGCGTGACCGCCGGGGTACCGGAGCCGATCAGGGCCGACCAGCTCGCAACGCCGCCTCCATTCGTTGCACCGGCCCGCGCCCTGGCGCCGACCGGGAAGGCTCCAGCGGAAGTGGCCACGCGACAGGCATTCCCGCTGTGCGGGGCCGAGGACGCCGGCATGGCCGGTCCCTTCGACGCGGATGTTCGAGGTTGCTTCCTGGGCGCAGTCCTCAATTCCTCGCCAGCCGAGTTCTTCTCGACACGAGCCGACGTGGAGGGACAGCCATTCTCGGAGCTCTGGCGCTTTCCGGGGCACGGTCCTGTTGTCATCTACATGGATGGGGCGGAACGTTGGGTGAGGGCGGAGTGTGCCCTGCTGCTCGTTGCCGATCCCGGGCAGCGATTCGACCACACTGACTGCTCCGAAACGCCGCTCGGGTGAGGGGAACTCGGCTGAGGGGAACCGGAACACCGCCCGTGCAGCGGGACTGATCGAGCGCCTGTCCCTCGGCGGGGGGCGAGTCTGAGGGGGGTCAGCTTCCTCCCGCTACAATCGGCGGCAACCCACCTCCGCCCGAGGATTCCTTCCGCATGCCCGTTCCCGTCGTCGAGTTCAGCGACGAGCGCCTGCCCAACGGCCTGCGCCTCATCGTCGCCGAGGACCACCTCGCGCCCGTGGTCGCCGTCAACATCTGGTACAACGTCGGCTCCAAGCACGAGGTCGAGGGCAAGACCGGGTTCGCGCACCTGTTCGAGCACGTCATGTTCCAGGGCTCCGCGAACGTGGCCAAGGCGGAGCACATGGCGCTCGTCCAGGCGGCCGGCGGCACGCTCAACGGCACGACCTGGCTGGACCGGACGAACTACTTCGAGACGCTGCCGTCCCACCAGCTGGAGCTGGCGATGTGGCTCGAGGCGGACCGCATGGGCACGCTCGTCGATGCGCTCAGCCAGGAGAACCTGGACAACCAGCGCGAGGTCGTCAAGAACGAGAAGCGCTGGAGCTACGACAACCGTCCGTACGGGACCTGGAACGAGAAGCTGATCGGGCACCTGTTCCCGGAGGAGCACCCGTACCACCACCCGACGATCGGGTCGATGAAGGACCTCGACGCCGCCTCCCTGGACGACGTCAAGGACTTCTTCCGCACCTGGTACGTGCCCAACAACGCGGTGATCTCCGTGGTCGGGGACTGCGATCGGGCGCAGGTGCGGGCGTGGGCGGAGCGCTACTTCGGCCCGATCCCGGCCAATCCCGCGATCCCGCCGCTGCCCGACATGTCCCTGCCCGCGATCCTCGGGGAGGAGCGCCGCGAGACCGTCGAGGATCGCGTCCCGCTGCCCCGCGTGTACGTCGGGTTCCGGGCGCCGGCGTTCGGCGACCGGCGCCTGGACGCGCTGGACCTCGCCTCGCAGCTGCTGGCGGGCGGCAAGGGGAGCCGGCTGCACCGGCGGCTGGTCCGGGAGGAGCGCCTCGCCCAGGACGTCGCGGTGTTCACGCTGCCGTTCGTGGGCGGCGCCTCGGTGTGCGTCGGCTGGGCGACGGTCCGGCCCGGCGTGGACGTGGCCACGGTCGAGGCCGCCTATCTGGAAGAGCTGGAGAAGCTGGCCGACGAGGCGCCCAGCGACGACGAGGTGGCGCGCGCCAAGGCCCTGACGGAGGCCGACGAGCTGGGTGCGCTCGCCCGGGTGGACGAGCGCGCGGACCGGCTCTCGATGTACGCGACGCTGTTCGACGACCCGGCCCTGGTCAACACCCTGCTGCCGCGGTACCTGTCGGTGACGCCGGAGCAGATCCGGGAGGCGGCGAGGGCCGTGTTCCGGCCCGACAACCGGGTCGTGCTGACATACCTCCCCGTCGCGGGCGGCGACGCGTCCGGTGGGGCCGCCGGCGGGACGTCCGGGACGTCCGGGACCACCGGCGAGGCGGCGGCATGAGCGGCGGGATGATCACGCAGCGCCCGGTGCCCGGGCAACCCCGCCCGTACGACTTCCCGCACACCGAGCGCACCACGCTGGCCAACGGCCTGCGCGTGATCGTGACCCCGATGCCCGGCCGCGGGCTGGTGGCTGCGTCGCTGGCGGTCCGCGCCGGCGCCGTCGACGAGCCGGACGCCATCGGGGGCGCCACCGTCCTCGCGGCCCGCGCGCTGACCGAGGGGACCGAGGTCCGGGACGCGATCGAGCTGACCGAGGCGGCCGAACGACTGGGCGCCTCGATCCACGCGGAGGCCGGCTGGGACGCGGCCTCCGTCAGCCTCGACGTCCCGGCCGCGCGGCTGGCGGCCGCCATGGAGCTCCTGGCCGAGGTCGTCCGCCGGCCGTCGTTCCCGGTCGCCGAGGTGGAGCGCCTGCGCGACGAGCGGCTGACCGACCTCGTGCAGGCGAGGGCGGACCCTCGCCGGCGCGCCGACGAGGCGTTCGTGTCCTCCATCTATGCCACCTCCAGCCCGTACCACCGCCCGGCGGGCGGCGCCGCGGAGACGGTCGGGTCGCTCACCCCGGACGACCTGCGTTCGATCTACGGCCGCGTCTTCGCGCCGGACCGGTCGGCCCTCATCGTCGCCGGCGACGTGGAGGCCGCCGAGGTCGTGCGGATCGCGGAGTCGCTGTTCGGTGACTGGTCCGCGGGCGCGGTGGCCGGGTTGGCGCCGATCGACGACACGAGCGCCGTGCGCGAGCGCTTCGTCCGGGTCATCCACCGTCCCGGCGCCGTCCAGACGGAGATCCGGATCGGCCATCCCGGCCTGCCGCGGCGCCACCCGGACTTCCATGCCGTCTCGGTCATGAGCGCGATCCTGGGCGGGCTGTTCAACTCCCGCCTGAACATGAAGCTGCGCGAGGAGAAGGGCTACACCTACGGCGCCGGCGCCGGCTTCGACCTTCGCCGCGGCCGCGGTCCGTTCACCGCTCGCGCCGCCGTGAACACCGAGGCGACCGTGCCGGCCGTCCAGGAGTTCCTCGCGGAGCTCGAGCGGATGCGCGAGGAGCCGGTCACCGACGCCGAGCTCGCCGCCGCGCGGGACTTCCTCGTCGGGGTGTTCCCGCTGCGGTTCGAGACGCCGGGTCCGGTCGCCGGGTCGCTGGCCGGCCTGTTCGTGCACGATCTGCCGGACGACGAGCTCGCCCGGTACCGGGGGGAGATCGAGGCGATCACGGCCGACGATGTCCTGCGCGTCGCGAGGGACCACATCCACCCGGACGCGGCGGCGATCGTGCTCGTCGGTGACCACGACCAGTTCGGCGCCGCCCTCGACGCCGCCGGGATCGCGCCGGTGGACGTCCAGCGAGACCCCGAGCCCGTGGTCACGGGCCCGGTCGAGGCGGCCGACGACGAGGTCGGCCCGGTGGACGCCGTTGAGGGCGGACCCGCCGAGGGTGCGGAGGACCCGAACCTGCCGGGCTCCGACGAGCCTGCCGACCCCGGCGACGATCCGGATGCCGCCGCCCCGGGGGCCGCCGCCGGGGGTGCCGGGGACCGGGCCTGAAACCTTCTGACCCGCGATCGCCTCGGGAGGAGTGAACCGGCCCCGCGAGGGAGGCCGAAAGCACTACCGGAGCGACAACCCCATGCAGACCAGGAACCGGATGATCCGCTCGATCGGGACGTCGATCGTCGCCCTGTTCCTCGTGGCCGGCGCCGCGTTCGCCACGAGCTCGTTCGTCGGCGGCGGGACCCGTAACGACGACAGCGTCCCCGCGGCGCTCGACCAGCAGGCGAGCGAGACGCCCGAGGCGACGGAGACCGCGGAGCCCAGCGAGACCCCCGAGGCCACCGGGACCCCCGAGGCCACCGAGACCGCGGAGCCCAGCGAGACGCCCGAGGCGAGTGAGACCCCCGAAGCAAGCGAGACCCCCGAAGCGAGCGAGACCGCGGAGCCCGACAGGACCGCGGAGCCGGCCGAGACCCCCGAGGCCACGGATGACCACCAGGGCGACTCGCACGAGTCGGCCACGGACGACCACAGCGGCTCGGACCAGGACTCGGACGAAGACAGCGCGCACGCGACCGCCAGCCCCGACGTCCACGGTGGCTCCGGCGGCGACGGCGCTGAGCAGCCAACGTCCAGCCCGGACGACAACGGTGGACACGACGGCACCGACGGCTGATCCCGCCGTCCGTCCCACCGGAGACCATGACCTCCGTCCCGCGATGGGAACCGGCCCGACCCGCCATCATGTCCGAGGGCGCCGGGCCGGCGCCCTCGGGGTCGTCCGGCCGGGCGTTGGATCCCGAACGCGCAGCGGAGGCCGCCTCGACGGACGGAACCTGGCTCGTCACGACCGGCGACCGAGCACCGACCGATGACCGCAGGATCGTCGATGCGGTGCTGGCCGGCGACCGGGAGGCCTTCCGCCGGCTCGTGGAGCGGGAAGGACCCCTGGTCGTCGCCGCCTGCGCGCGGGTGCTCGGCGATCGCTCCGAGGCCGAGGACGTGGCGCAGGAGGCCTTCGTGATCGCCTACCGCTCGCTCGGGTCCTGGCGCGCCGATGGCGCGTTCGGTGCCTGGCTGTCGCGGATCGCGGTCCGCCTGGCCGTCCGCCGTGCCGCCCGGCGCCGGCAGGTCACCTGGCTGGACCCGCTGGCCGCCGAGGCGGACCAGGCCGGCCATGACCGGTTCCGGACGACCTCGGGCCACGACGCCGTCGATCCCGCCCACACCGTGCTCCGGTCGGAGCGCGACGCGCAGCTCCGCGCGGCCGTCGCCGCCCTCGACGAGCCGTACCGCGAGGTCGTCGCGCTGCGTTTCTTCGCGGAGCGTTCGCTGGCGGAGATCGCGGAGGCCACCGACCGCCCGCTGGGCACGGTCAAGACCCATCTCCATCGGGGCCTGGCGCGGCTGCGCCGGGCGCTCGAGGAGCTCGACCGATGACCGACATCCGTCCGGGCGGCTCTCCGGCGCCGTCGCCGGCGCCGTTCACCCCCCCGCCGTCGCCGGCGCCGTTCACCCCCCCGCCGTCGCCGTTCACCCCGGCCGAGCTGGAGGGCGCCACTGGCGTCTCCCCGGACGAGCTGGCGGCCGGCACCCGCGTGGCTCGCGACCTGGAGTCGCTCGTCGCGCGCACGCCCGTGACGGCCTCCGCGGCGTTCGCGGACCGGGTCATGGACGCCGTCGCCGCGGAGCCCGCCCCCTCGCCCGTGCGCATGGCGCGTCTCGCGCTCCGATCCGGCGCGCTGGGGGCGTTCGGGCGCTCGCTGCGCGACGCGTGGAGGGTGAGCACCAGCCCCGGCTTCCCGATGGCCGTACGCGCCCAGGCGATGGCGCTCGTGCTCGTGGTCGCGGCGCTCGCCGCCGGATCCGGCATGGCGACCGCCGGCGCGCTCGGCCTGCTCGACAGCGACCGCCCCGGCCCTGCGCCGTCCGTCGAGCCATCCCAGCCGGTCGACGCCTCGCAGGCGCCCGTGGTCTCGCCCGACGCCAGCCCGGATGCCTCGAGCTCGCCGGATGCCTCCGAGTCGCTCGAGCCCTCCGAGTCACCGGGCGACGAGTCCGCGGAGCCCGATGCCTCCACCGAGCCGGCCGAGACGGACCACGGCGGGGGCAGCACGGGCGGCGGGAGCACGTCGACACCGAAGCCGACCGACGACCACCACACCGCGGAGCCGACCCGCACGCCGTCGCCGACGAGCACGCACGAGGACGAGTCGCACACGCCCTCGCCGACGGACACGCCGGACTCGTCCGAGGCACCCCACACCGACGGCTGAGGCGACAAGCGACCCGCTTCCCGGACCACATCTCCCGCCGGGGCGCGAACGCCCGCCTGGTCTCCCGCCGGGGCGCTCGCGTGTTGCGCTGCGCTGCAACGTCCGCTGCCCGGAGTAGGCTTGGCGCGTGATCGTCGTCGTCGGAGTCCCCGCCTGGCGTGCCGCGGACCCGGCCGGCCCCGCCGGGCGCGCGTGCGAGATCGCGATGGCCGCCGCCGGCCGCGGGGCACAGGTTGAGCTCGTGGGCCGGACGGGTGACGATTCCGCGGGCGACGCGCTGCTGCTCGCGCTGGGGCGGGCGGGTGTCGGGCACGCCGCGATGCTTCGGGACCCGGCCCGGGCAACACCCATCGTCGAGCTCGAGGCGTCCGATGACGAGGTCGCGTTCACGGCCGGCGACGACGGCACGGGACGGTCGCGCTCCGACGGTCGCGTCCCGCGGCCGGCTCCCCGCCTGGAGCCCGCGGACGTGTCGCTCGGCCTGGAGTACCTGACCGGTTTCCGGGTGCTGGTCGTCGCGGACGACGTGCCGCCGCTCGTGGCACCGGTCGTCGCCGTTGCCGCGTCGTTCGCGGGGGCGCATCTCGTGCTCCTCCTCCCGCCCGGCGGGCAGCCGCCCGAGGCGATGCCGTCCGATGCCACGGTGCTGGCCGCTCCCGGTGACGAAGACGAGGGCGCGTTCGCGATCCTCGTGGGCGCCTACGCCGCGGCGCTCGACGCCGGGACGTCGCCCGCGGCGGCCTTCGCCGCGGCGACCGGCGACGCCGGCTGGGAGGCGCTCGAGGCCTGACGCGCCGTCAGAACTGCGTGGACGGGGCCGGGGTGTCCAGCCGCTCGATGAGCGCCGGTCCGTCGTTGCGGACGCTGTTCACGAGCGCGGGCACCGGGTAGGCGTCCAGTGCCAGGTCGTCGCGCGGCTCCAGCAGGACCCGCAGCTCGCCGGGCTCGCGCGGCCGCGGGTCCAGCCAGGTGGCCCAGGCGTCACGCGGGACGACGACCGGCATCCGGTCGTGGATGCGGGCCATGAACGTGTTCGGGCGGGTCGTGACGATCGTGAACGTCCGGCGCCACTCGCCCGTCCCGGCATCCCGGCGACCGGTCCACAGCCCGGCCAGCGCCAGCGGCCCGCCGGCCGGGTCGTGGATGCGCATCGGCCGGCGCTTCGAGCCCTCCCGCAGCCACTCGTAGAAGCCGTCCACGGGTACGAGGCAGCGGCGCCGGCGGAAGGCGTCCCGGAACAGCGGGCTGGTGGCGAGGGTCTCGGCCCGGGCGTTGAACGCGCGCGCGGCGATCTTCGGGTCATCCGACCAGGCGGGAACCAGGCCCCATCGATAGCGGGCCACGGCCCGCCGGTCGTCCCGCTGGACGACGACGGCCGCCTCGTCCGTGGGCGCGACGTTGTAGTGCTGGCCGGGGTCCGCGGCGAGATCCTCGGCCTCGAAGATCCGGGCGATCTCCGAGGTCGGCCGTTGCTGGCTGAAGCGCCCGCACATGGCCGGAGTGTATGGATCGCCTGGATTCTGCGGGACGAGCCGCGGGACTCCGCGACCGATCGGCGGCCGCCGGCAGGCTCCCGCGCCCGTGGGCCTGCCGCCCGCGACGTCCGCCTCCTGTACCCTCGGGTCCGTGATCGACCGACCCGGCTTCGACCTCGACGGCACGCTCGCCCACGATGGGCCGCTCCCGCGCGACGCGGCGCTGGCGGCGCTCGACCGCGCGGCGGAGCTGATGACCACCGCGGATTTCCTGGATGCGGCACGCCTCTACCAGAGGGTGATCGGGTTCGACGACCCGGCCGTCACCGCGGCCGCGCTGCTCGGCCTGGGTGAGGCGCTCCATCGCCTGGACCAGGACGGCCAGGCGCTCGCGACCTGGGAGGAGGTGACGCGCCTGCCGGAGACGCCGTCCACGTACGCCGCCTGGCGCAACGTGGCGGCGGCGCGGGTGCGCGCGGACAACCTGCGGGGCGCGTTGGCCGCCTACCGTGAGGCGGACCGGCGGGCACCGGCCGCGGACAAGCCGGAGATCGCCTCGCGCCTCGGCTGGCTGTCCAAGGAGCTGGGGGACCAGGGGGCGGCCGGGCGGTACTTCGCCAGGGCCCGCGGCGACGCCGGGAGGTCGGTGACGATCGGGCTCGTGGCATTCACGACGATCGTGTCGCTGATCGTGGACTTCGCCGGTTCCGACGGGGCGCAGCTGGGCGACTTCCTGCTGCTGGACAAGGTGGCCATCGCGCACGGCGAGCTGTGGCGGCTGCTCACGGTGACCCTGGTCCACGCGCCGCTCACGGTCATGCCGTTCCACCTGATCTTCAACATGTACGCGCTCTGGCTGGCGGGGCCGTTCGTCGAGCGGCTGTACGGGCGGTGGCGGTTCCTCGTGTTCTACGTCGTGTTCGCGGTGGGCGGCTCGCTGATGACGTTCGCCATGGCGACGGGGCCCAACGCCCGGTACGGGGTCGGCGCGTCCGGGGCGATCTTCGGCCTGTTCGGCCTGCTGTTCGTGGCCCAGCGCGTCCATCGCCCGGTCCTCGACCGTGGCAGCCGGGCGTTCCTGGGCCAGCTGGGCGGCGTGCTCGCGATCAACCTCGTGTTCGGGATCCTGGTGCCGGGCATCGACAACTTCGCGCACATCGGCGGGCTCGTCGCGGGCGCCTGGCTCGGGCTGCTCGTCGCGCCCACCGGCGTCCCCACGCTGCGATCGCTGTGGGTACGGCCCGGCCCGGTGCCGGGCACCATGGTGCCCGCGTTCGGATCCGGCGGGACGACGGTCCTCCAGGCGGCCGGCGTGGTCGCGCTGGTCGGGCTGTTCGCCGTGCTGTACGCGCTCGGCGCGTCGGCCTGGGGCTGAGCGATGATCCCGCCCACCGTGTCGGCCTGGGGCTGAGCGATGATCCCGCCCACCGTGTCGGCCCGGGGCTGAGCGATGTTCGCGATGGTCCACGGGCCGTGGCCCAGGACGACGCTCGACGGCGTGGACCTCGCCGCCCTGGAGGCGGACGCGGCCGCCGGACGCGTGGATGCGACCGAGCTCCGCTCGGCGACGGAGCGCCTGGTGGCGGAGGTCGTGGCGGCGCAGGTGGACGCCGGCGTGGAGCTCGTCACGGACGGCCAGGTGCGCTGGCCGGATCTCGGCCTGGCGGTCGCGGCGGCGCTGGCCGAAGACGGACGCCGCGAAACCCGGTTGGTCGGGGACGCGCCAGGCGCCACCGCGCTGGCCGGGGACGGCAGCAGGATCGCGCTCGTCGACGCATGGCGCGCGACCCAGGCGCTCACGGACCGGCTGGTCGCCCAGGCCGTGCCGGGCCCCTACTCGCTGGGCCGGCTCGCAGGCGCCGAACCCCCGACGGGCCCCAAACCCCCGACGGGCGCCGAACCCCCGACGGGCGCCGAACCCCCGACGGGCGCCGAACCCCCGGCGGGCGCCGAACCCCCGGCGGGCGCCGAACCCCCGGCGGGCGCCGAACCCCCGGCGGGCGCCGAACCTGCTGCCCGCGCGGAACGGACACTGGCCCTCGCGGACGCGCTGGCGGTCGAGATGCGTGCGCTCGCGGAGGCGGGCTGCCCGGTGGTCCTCGTGGAGGAGCCGCGGGCCGTGGACGTGGGCGAGGACGGCACGGAGCGGGGCCTGTTCCTGGAGGCGCAGCGCCGCCTGCTCGCGCCGGTCCCGGACCTGCACGCGATGCTCGTCGTGTCGGGCGGATCCGCGCACACCGCCGGGCCCGACGCGATCCTGGGCGCCCCGTACCGCTCGTTCCTGTTCGACCTGATCGAGGGGCCGGACAACTGGTACCTCGTCCGCGCCACGCCGGGCGACCGCGGGATCGTGTGCGGCGCCCTGCGGGTGGCCGAGCCGCCGCCCGCCGACCAGTCGTCGCTGCTGGTCTGGGCGGCGGCCTACGCGGCCTCGACGGCGGACCGCGGCGTGGCGCGGGTGGGGCTGTCCAACGCGACGCCATTGCGGGGCCTCACGCCGGCTGGCGCCCACGCGCTCGTCCGGGAGCTGGGGCGAGGGGCACGGCTGGCCGCGATGGACCCGAAGGATGCGATGGCGGCGGGCCTGGACCCGCGCACATTCTCCCAGCCGGCATCGCGCAGGGGAGGGGTCGGATCCTCGCCGCCGCGAGGTCGCAACCGGGGGCAATCGAGGTGATGTTCTTATGACCACGTCGTTCTGGCACGGGTTCGCCGACATGCACGGCGTCAAGGACGCCGAGGTGGTCTTCCGGGAAGCCGACGGCGTCTGGATCACCGACATCCACGGGCAGCGGTATCTCGACGCGACGGCCGGCCTGTGGTACGCGGCGGCCGGCTTCGGGCGCGCCGAGATCGCGGACGCGGCGGCGGCCCAGATGCGTCGCCTGGCGGCGTATTCGTCCTTCGGTGCCTACACGACCGAACCCACGGTCCAGCTGGCGGCCCGCGTGGCCGCGATGGCGCCGATCGAGGACGCCGTCGTGTTCTTCACGTCGGGCGGGTCCGAGGCGATCGACACGGCCGGCAAGCTCGCCCGCCGCTACTGGGACGTGCTCGGGCGGCCCGAGAAGCGCGTCATCGTCTCCCGGGAGCACAGCTATCACGGCATGGCGGCGTTCGGAACGTCGCTGTCCGGGATCCCGGCCAACAGGGCCGGCTACGGGCCGCTGGTGGATGACGTGGTCCTCGTCGGGGCGCACGACCTGGAGGCCCTCGGGCGCCTGTTCGAGCAGCGCTCGAGCGAGATCGCCGCGTTCGTGGCCGAGCCCGTCATCGGCGCCGGCGGCGTCATCCCGCCCGAGGAGGGCTACTTCGCCGGCATCGCCGAGCTGTGCGCGCAGCACGACGTCCTGTTCATCGCCGACGAGGTCATCACGGGTTTCGGGCGCACCGGCGAATGGTGGGGGAGCGGGCGCTACGGCCTGCACCCGGACATGGTCACGTTCGCGAAGGCCGTGACCTCCGGGTACGTGCCGCTGGGCGGCGTCATCGCCGGCCCGCGCATCCGCTCGCCGTTCTGGGACGAGCCGATCCCGGGTGCCGTGTTCCGGCATGGCTACACGTACTCCGGCCACGCGACGGCCTGCGCGGCGGCGATGGCGAACCTGGACATCCTGGAGCGCGAGGACCTCCTCGGACGGGTGCGGGCGCTCGAGCCGGTGCTCGCGCGCGAGATGGGACGGCTGCTCGCGGCGCCGCTGGTCGGCGAGGTGCGAACGGTGGGCCTGACCGCGGCGGTGGAGCTGACCGACACGGCGCTCGCGGGCGGGCCGTCGGTGATCGAGGCGGTCGTCACCGCGGCCCGCCACCACGGCGTCCTGACCCGCGTCCTGCGCGGCCGGGCGCTCCAGGTCTCGCCGGCGTTCGTGATCACGGAGGCCGAGCTGGCGACGATGACGGACGGCTTCGAGGCGGCGCTGCGCGAGGTCGCGGCACGCTGATCCGCGCCGCTGCGTCCGCGTAGCCGGCGTAGGCAGGGTTGGATCGGCGACCATCCAGCTGCGTCGCCAGCAGCCAGCGAGCTCGCCTGGACAACGGGTCGACCATCGCCAGCGCAGGTGCGACCGGCGGCCTGGCGGCGGGCGACCGGATCCACGCCGCCATCTCCGCGACCGGGGTCGGGAAGACGCGGCGGACCAGGTCGCGGTTGCCGGCCAGTCGCCCGGCAAGCGCCATCGAGTCCAGGCATGCGACGAGAGCGGCGGACCGCTCGATGCGCCAGCCGAGGGGGCGGGCGGCCCATACCGCGGCCCGACCGTAGAACGCGACCTGGCGCTGGAGCTCACCCATGTCCGGCAGGTCCGCCTTGGCCTCGCCGACGAGCCCTGCCCGGTCCACCGGCCGAAAGGCAAGGAGATCGATCCAACCCTTCGGGTCGGGGTCGCCGATCTGGACCTCGGTCGCAACGTGCCAGCCCTCCCGCTCCAGCCGGTGGGCGATATGGGCGACCAGCCGGGCATGAACCGGGTCGTGCTGCCGGACTCGATCCCGGAGATGCGGTGCGTCCAGCGACAGCTGGCCGCGGATCCCGAGTGCCTTCAGCACCCGGCGGGCCACCAGCAGGTCCAGGCCCGCCCCGTGCCCGCCCTCGAGGCGAGAGATGGCGGGCTGCGACGTGCCGGCGCGTTCCGCCAGCTCTCGCTGGCTCCAGCCGACCAGGGTGCGGGCCTCGGCGACGATCCTCCCCAGCTGCTCCGGCAGCCACGCATCGTCGAGGCGGAGGATGTTGGACGACATGGCGAACAGCATGGAGGTCGCCGCTTTGCCGCCGCTTACTTCACCGCTTTGGCGCCGCTTTGCCGCCGCTTACTTCACCGCCGCCCGTGCCACTGCCCACCCGACCGGCCGTGCCACTGCCCTCCCGACCGGCCGTGCCACTGCCCTTCCCGACCGCCGTGTCACTGCCCTTCCCGCGCGGCCCTTCCGGCGCGGCGTCATTCACTGCAGGATGAATCGGGCGGACATCCAGCACGGATCTCCGGGCGAACCGGGGGTCTGCCGTGGGATCCACGCGTGAAGCGTCCTGATCTGATCCACTGGTGAATGACGGAGGCCGGGCCGGACGGAGGCCGGGCTGGGCCGAACCGGAAAAGCGGAGGCCGGGCCGGGAAAGCGGCGGGCGGACGCCCAGGCCAGGCCGGACGTCGCGCCGCCTGCGGCCGAGGCCCGACCGCCGTGCCACTGCCCTTCCCGCGCCGCCTCCGCCCGGCGTCATTCACTGCAGGATGAATCGGGCGGACATCCAGCACGGATCCCCGGGCGAACCGGGGGTCCGCCTCGCGATCCACGCGTGGAGCGCCCGGATCTCATCCACCAGTGAATGGCGGCGGCCGGACCGGGCCGAGGCCGGAGGCCGGACGGGGCCGGAGGCCGGACGGGGCCGGAGGCCGGACGGGGCCGGAGGCCGGACGGGGCCGGAGGCCGGACGGGGCCGGAGGCCGGACGGGGCCGGAGGCCGGACGGCGCCGGAGGCCAGGCGGGGCCGGACCGGACCGGACGGAGGCCGGACCGGACGGAGGCCAGGCAGAGGCCGGGCCGGACGACGGAGGCCGAACCGGACGGAGGCCGACCGGCCGGGCCGGGACAGCGGCGCTCGCCGGGACCCCGGCGCCACGCCACCTGCTTGCGGGGATCGCGTCGCGGTGCCACCATCCGGGTTCCGCAGCCCGAGCGCGGCGACCCCACGGCCGCCCTGATCGGGTCGTCGGAACGCCACATCGCCAAGGCGCCCCGCCGCACAGCCGACGAGAGCGCCGCTCTCCGCGTCGCCACCCCCGCACGACGGGGGAAGGAGGTCGTCCCGGTGACCGAGCTGCACGTCGCGCTCGAGGTGAATGGCGAGCACAGGGAGGTGGACGTCGAGCCGAGACGGCTCCTCGTCCAGGTGATCAGGGAGGACCTCAATCTCACCGGCACGCACGTCGGCTGCGACACCAGCCAGTGCGGGGCGTGCACCGTCCACGTGGACGGCAAGGCCGTGAAGAGCTGCACGATGCTGGCGGCCCAGGCGGACGGCGCCACCGTCATGACCATTGAGGGCCTGAGTGACGGGAGGACGCTCCACCCGCTCCAGGACGCGTTCTGGGAGAAGCACGGGCTCCAGTGCGGGTTCTGCACGCCGGGCATGATCATGGCCGCCGCGGACCTCATCAGCCACAACCCGGATCCGACGGACACCGAGATCCGCCACGCGATCGAGGGCAACATCTGCCGCTGCACCGGCTACCACAACATCGTGCTCGCCGTGCGCGAGGCGGCCCGGGTCATGCGGGACGGATCAGCCGCCGCCGCCCGGCAGCCGGCCGCCGCCGAGCAGCCGGCCGCCGCCCGGCAGCCGGCCGCCGCCGAGCAGCCGGCCACCCCTGTCGCGACGGCCTGAGGAGGGACGACGTGGTCACCGACGTCCTCGGCGCTCCGATCAAGCGGACCGAAGACCCGAAGTTCATCACCGGCAAGGGCCGCTACCTCGACGACATCAAGCTGCCCGGGATGACGCATCTCGCGATCCTGCGCAGCCCGTACGCCCACGCCAACATCCGGTCGATCGACACCAGCGCGGCCAAGGCGGCCCCGGGTGTCCTGGCCGTGATCGTCGGCTCGGAGATCCCGTACAACCCGCTGCCCATGGCCTGGCCGGCGGGCGGCGCCAGCGGCATCACGAACAACATCAACACCCCCCGGGTCCTGGCCACCGACAGCGTCAAGTGGACCGGCGAGGGCGTCGCGGCGGTCGTCGCCGAGACCCCGGAGCAGGCCGTCGACGCCCTGGACCTCATCGAAGTGGACTGGGAGCCCCTGCCGGCCGTGGTGGACGCGGAGAAGGCGACCCGGCCGGGTGCCCCGCAGCTCCACGACAACGCCCCCAACAACGTCGTGTTCGAGTGGAACGTCGGCGACAAGGCAGGCACGGACCAGGCGTTCGCGGACGCGGAGGTCACCGTCCGGCAGCGGCTCGTGAACAATCGCCTGATCCCCAACCCGATGGAGGTCCGGGGCGACATCGGCCTGTACAACCCGGGCACCGACGAGTACACGGTCTGGATGTCCAGCCAGACCCCGCACATCCAGCGCCTGCTGCTCACGGCGTTCGTGACCGGCATCCCGGAGCACAAGGTCCGGTGCATCAGCCCGGACGTCGGCGGCGCCTTCGGCACCAAGATCTTCTGCTACGCGGACATGGCGCTGGTGATGTTCGCCAGCAAGCTGGTCGGCGGCCGGCCCGTGAAGTGGGTCGAGACGCGGCGCGAGAACTACCAGAGCACGATCCACGGGCGTGACCACATCACCTACGTGGAGGTCGCGGCGACGAGGGCGGGCGAGGTCAAGGGCCTCCGGGTCAAGACGTACGCCAACCTCGGCGGGCGGCTGTCAACCATCGCCTCGGGGATCCCGACCACCCTCTACGGCCGCCTCCTGTCCGGTCCGTACCGGATCCCCAACGTGTACTGCGAGGTCACGGGCGTCTACACCAACACGACCTTCGTGGACGCGTACCGCGGGGCGGGCCGGCCCGAGGCGACCTACGTCGTGGAGCGGGCGATGGACCTCCTGGCGGACGAGCTGGGCATCGACCCGGTCGAGATCCGCCAGCGCAACTTCCTGCCGCCGGACAGCTTCCCGTACGACAACCCGTCGGGGCTGCTCACCGCCGTCAACGGCTCCAGGCTGTACATCGATTCCGGCAACTACGAGCCGGCGATGGACAAGGCGCTCGCGATGATCGGCTACCAGGACCTTGCGGCGAAGAAGGCCGAGGCGAAGGCCCGCGGCAGGCTGCTCGGCCTCGGGCTGTCCACGTACCTCGAGATGTGCGGCGTCGCACCGTCGAAGTGGATCGGTGCCGTGGGCGAGGGCTGGGGGGCCGCGATGTGGGAGTCCGCCAACATCAAGGTCCACCTGACCGGCAAGGTCGTCGTCACCGTCGGCACCCAGCCCCAGGGCCAGGGCCACGAGACGACGTACGCCCAGATCATCAGCCACGAGCTGGGCGTGCCCATGGAGGACATCGTCGTCCAGCACTCGGACACCCAGGGGACCCCCTTCGGCTACGGCTCCTACGGCTCCCGGACCTCGAACGTGGGCACCGGTGCGGCGATCAAGGCGGCGGCCAGGATCCGCGACAAGGCGAAGCGCTACGCGGCCTACATGCTGGAGGCCAATCCCGGGGACATCGAGGTCGAGGGCGCGAACTACCGCGTCAAGGGCAGCCCCGACAAGGTCAAGACGCTCCAGGAGATCGCGTTCGCGCTGGACCTCGCGTACGACACGCCGGAGGGCATGGATCCGTACCTGGACGAGACCGCCTACCACGACACGCCCAACTGCACGTTCCCGTTCGGGACGCACATCGCGCTGGTGGAGATCGACGAGGAGACGGGCGTGGTGGACCTGGTCCGCTACGTCGCCGTGGACGACGTGGGCAGGAAGATCAACCCGCTGATCGTGGACGGCCAGCTCCACGGCGGCATCGCCCAGGGCGTCGGCCAGGCGCTGTGGGAGGGTGCGGTGTACGACGACGACGGCCAGCTGCTCACCGGCTCGATGCTGGACTACGCGCTCCCGCGGGCGTCGTGGCTGCCGGCCTTCGAGCTGGACGAGACGGTGACCCCGTCGCCGGTCAACCCGCTGGGGGTCAAGGGCGTGGGCGAGGCCGGGACGATCGCGTCCACGGCCGCGGTGTCCAACGCGGTCATCGACGCGCTGAGCCCGCTGGGCATCCGGCATCTCGACATGCCGTATACCGCGCAGAAGGTCTGGGGCGCCATCCAGGCCGCGAAGGGAGGCCAGGCATGATCCCGGCGGCCTTCGGGTACACCCGGGCGGGCAGCGTGGACGAGGCGCTGCGGATCCTCGCGTCCGACGACGGCGCCAGGCTGATCGCCGGCGGCCAGAGCCTGCTGCCGCTGATGAAGCTGCGGCTGGCGGCCCCGACCACGCTGGTGGACATCGGGCGCCTGGGCGAGCTGCGGGGCGTGGACACGCTGGAGGACGGCCGCCTGGCCGTCGGGGCGCTGACCACGTACGCGGAGCTCATGGACTCGCCCGCGGTCCACCACGGCGTCCTGCGGGACGCGCTGCCGACGATCGGCGACGTCCAGGTCCGCAACCGGGGCACCGTGGGCGGGGCCGTCGCCCACGCGGACCCGACGTCGGACCTGCCGGCCGCGCTGCTGGCGCTGGACGCGGAGCTCGTGGTCCAGTCGGCGCGCGGCACGCGCGAGGTCCCGGCGGACGGGTTCTTCCAGGGGGCCTTCACGACCGGCCTGGGGCACGACGAGGTGCTGACCCAGGTCCGGCTGCCGGCCCCGCGGGACAACGCCGGCTCCGCCTACGCGTCCCTCGAGCAGCCGGCCTCCGGCTACGCGATGGTCGGCGTGGCCGCGCTCGTGGTCGTCGGACCGGGCTCCCTGATCGAGCGGGCCGGTGTCGGCGTCACGGGCGTCTCCGAGCACCCCTACCGGGCGACGGAGGTCGAGGACGCGCTCGTGGGCACGGACGGCTCCCCGGCCGCGATCGCGGCGGCGGCCGCGAAGGTGATCGGCGAGCGCACGGTCAACTCCGACATCCACGCGGGCAGCGAGTACCGGGCCGCGATGGCCGTCGTGTACGCGCGACGCGCCATCGCGGCCGCCCTGGCCCGCGTGGCCTGAGCGACGGACCGAGGCCCGGCGGGTGCGGCTCGAGCGGATCGTTCCGGGCCGCCGCCCGCCGGACAACCTCGTCGGGGCGGTCCTCACGCGTGACCTGAAGGCCGGGGGCGAACGCTGGTCGAAGGGCCGGCGCCTGTCGGCCGATGACCTGGAGACCCTGGCCGGGGCACAGCCCGGCGCCCCGGTCACCGTGCTGGTGCCGGACCCCGACGAGATCCACGAGGACGAGGCCGCGCTCCGGCTGGCGGACGCCGTCTCGGGCGGGGACGCCGGGGTGGGGCGGCGCGGCCCCGCCGAGTCCCGGGTGGATCTCCTGGCGGCCGCCGCCGGGGTCGTCGAGGTGCGGCTGGCGGCCCTGGAGCGGCTGAACCGGCTGGATCCGCTCGAGATGTTCACCGCGTTCGACGGCCAGGTCGTGGAGCCGGGCGACCTCGTGGCGAGCGTCAAGATCGGGCCGCACCTCGTGCGCCGGGACGTCCTCGCCGCCGGCGAGGCGATCGCGCGGCGCGGCGGGCCGATCGTCCGCGTCCGTCCGTTCCGGCCCGTCCGCATCGCGGTCATGGTGAAGGAGCACATCACGGGGGCCGCCCGGGAGCGCTTCGAGACGACCGTGCGCGCGAAGGCGGCCGGGCTGGGCGCCACGCTGGCCTCGATCGAGTACGTGCCGGACGAGACCGCCGCCGTCACCGACGCGCTGGCGGCGGCCCTCCACGGGCCCCGGGCGGCGCAGATCGTGCTCACGGCGGGCGGCGCCAGCACGGACCCCGCCGACCCGTTCTACGTCGCGGTCCAGGCCCTGGACGGCCGCATCGTCCGCCACGGGGTCCCGTCCCACCCCGGGTCCATGCTCTGGCTGGGCCGCGTCGGACGGGCCGCCATCATCGGCCTGCCCAGCTGCGGCGCGTACTCCAAGGCCACCGCGTTCGACCTGCTGCTGCCGCGGCTCGTGGCGGGCCAGCCCGCATCGGCCGCCACCGTCGCCCGGCTGGGACACGGCGGCATCCTGACCCGCAACCAGCGGTTCCGGTTCCCGGCCTATGCCCGGGACCTCGATGCTCCCGAGGGCTGACGGCATCCGACGGCCCCGGCGCATCCGACGGCCCCGGCGCGTGACGACGGCCCCGGCGCATCCGACGGCCCCGACGACGTCCGTCACGACGGCCGGATCGCGCATCCGACGGCCCTGCCGCGCATCGGTGTAGGATCGCGGCCCATGGGATCCGATCAGCCGCTCTCCGCCGCGGGTGTCACCGCGGCCGTCGACCGCACCGAGAACCGCGAGCTGCGGCCGAAGGCCACGCGCTCCATCGACGGCCTCCAGGAGGAGTTCCGCCACCACGGCTACATCGCCGAGCGGTCCCTGGCGACCACCGTGTTCCTGGCCCTGGAGCTGGGCCGCCCGCTGCTGCTCGAGGGCGAGGCCGGCGTGGGCAAGACGGAGCTGGCCAAGGTCCTCGCGTCCGCCCTGGGCACCCGCCTCATCCGGCTCCAGTGCTACGAGGGCCTGGACGTCAACACCGCGGTCTACGAGTGGAACTACCCGCGCCAGATGCTGGAGATCCGGCTGCTCGAGGCACGCGGCGACATCGCGAAGGCGACCGCCCACGACATCTTCGGCCCCGAGTTCCTGCTCAAGCGGCCGCTGCTCCAGGCGCTCGAGGACACGGAGGGCAACGCGCCCGTGCTCCTGATCGACGAGATCGACCGCGCGGACGAGGAGTTCGAGGCCTACCTGCTGGAGATCCTGTCCGACTTCCAGGTCACCGTGCCGGAGATCGGCACGATCCGGGCCACCCGGGCGCCGCGCGTCGTCCTGACCTCCAACCGGACCCGGGAGGTCCACGACGCCCTCAAGCGCCGCTGCCTGTACCACTGGATCGACTATCCCACCGCGACCAAGGAGTTCGAGATCGTCGCCGCCCGGGTGCCGGACGCGCCGGTCCGCCTCGCGCGCGAGGTCGTGGGGTTCGTCCACCGGCTGCGCGCCGCGGACCTGACCAAGGTCCCGGGCGTCGCGGAGACGCTGGACTGGGCGTCCGCGCTGCTCTCGCTGGGCGCCACGGAGCTGGCGCCGGACCTCGTTGACGACACGCTGGGCGTCGTCCTCAAGTACGAGGAGGACATCCGCCAGGTCCGCGGCGCGGCGGCCCGCCAGTACCTCGCCGAAACCACGGCCGGGGCCTGACCCGTCGGCCATGGCGCGGGTCGATCTCCACTCCCACACCAACGCCAGCTTCGACGGGGTCGCGGATCCCGTGGCCCTGGTGGCGCGCGCGGTCGAGCGGGGCTTGACGCACCTGGCGATCACGGACCACGAGACGCTGGACGGGGCGCTCCGGGCGGCCGGCGCCGCGCCCGCCGGGCTGACGGTCCTCGTCGGCTGCGAGGTCAACACCACCGACGGCGATCTCGTGTTCCTGTTCCTGCGGGCGCCGATCGCCAGGGGCCTGTCCGCCCGGGAGGCGATCGAGGCCGGACGGGCACAGGGCGCCCTGGTCGGGATCCCGCACCCGTACGACCACACGCGCCGGTCCCTGCTGCTGGATCCCGCGAACGAGGCACTGGTGGCGACAGTCGATTGGGTGGAGGCCTGGAACGGACGGGTGGGACGGCAGGCGGCGAACGAGGACGCGGCCGCGCTGGCCCGCCGGCATGGCCTCCCGGCGGTCGGGGTGAGCGATGCCCACGCGCTGGTCGAGGTCGGAACGGCATACACGACGATGACCGGCGATCCCGGCACGCCGGCCGGGCTGCGCGCGGCGCTTCGCGGGCCGCTGGCCATCGCCGGCCCGGCCGTGGCGCCCAGGGCGGGCCGGTTCGCGCGGCTCCGACGCGGGACGCGGCACGTCGAGGCGGCACGATGACGCCGGCCGAGGCGGCCGAGGCGCTGCCCGGCAGCGACTGGACCTGCCCGTACCTTGGCCTGGCGGACGATCCGGCGACGCACTTCGCCTACCCGTCGTCCGCGCAGCGCTGTCACGCGACAGACCGGCCGTCCACCATCGACCTCGCGAAGCAGGCACAGGACTGCCTGACCGCCCAGCACCTGACGTGCCCGCGGTATCGGCCGCTCGCGGATCCGGCGCCCGCGGGCGGGCTCCTGCGCGAGGCGGTCGAACGCCCGGACCTCGCCCCCGCCCGGCCGGGGCGGGCCTTTCGTCGGGGATCAGCCGCCAACGGCGGATCAACCGCACGTCCCCGCTCGCGGCCTCGCCGAACCACGGAGCTCGCCCTGTTCGCCGTCCTGCTGGTTGCCGTCGGCGTGGGCGGGCTGATGCTCGGATCCCGCCTCGCGGCTCAGATGGGAAACGGCGCCCCGGGCGCCTCCGGGTCCGCCGGGGGCGCGAGCGCGGCATCGCCATCCGTTTCCGCCGCCCCCGCGGCCACGCCCACGCCGCTGGCCACGCCCACGCCGGTGGCCACGCCGACCGCGGCTGCGCCATCCGGGACCCCGGCCGAGACGGGGAGCCCGACGCCGACGCCCCCGCAGACGCCCGCCGTCCATGTCGTGAAGCCGGGCGAGACGCTCAGCCAGATTGCCCTGCGGTACGGCGTGACGGTCGACGCATTACAAACGGCTAACAAAATCACCGACCCCAACGTGCTCCTCGCGGGCCAGCGGCTGGTCATCCCGAACCCGTGACCGCCGAGCTCGTGCGGGAGACGACACCCGATCGCCGCCGTCCGGGGGCCATTTGGCCCATACGGGCACAGTGGACACGCAGGTTATAGTGCGGGAACGGAGCACGCTGCGTCGGCGGGTGGCGATTCGCCGGCTGCCGGACGCGGTAGTATCCGATGGTCCCGGGCCATGGGGTGGGCCGGGCACAGGGAAAGGTTGCAGGATGCGTAGTCGCTTCACGCCGCTCCGCGGACTCGCTGGGGGTCTGCTCCTCTCAATGGTTGTCGCCGCGACCGTCGTCGGCTATGCCGGCCAGGTCGCCGGGATCGTCCAGGTCGCCGCGCCATCGGGCCCGCAGCCCTGCGGCACGCCGATCACGATCAGTGCCGTGGTCCAGGAGACCGGCGGCGCGCTCATCGAGGGCCAGGAGGTGGCCTGGTCGTTCTCATCCGGCAACGTGACCGGTGACTCGATCCTCACCGCCACCAGCACCACGAACGCCAGCGGCGTGGCCACGACCAAGGCCCAGTTCGCCTGCTCGCCACACACCGTGGTGATCGGGGCCGTGGCGGACGAGATCAGCGGCACCGTCGTCGTGGATGTCTCCGGCCAGGCGCTCCCGCGCACGGACACCGCGCCGGCGTCCTCGCTGCCGGCGATGCTGCTGGCCGCCCTCGCGGTCCTCATCGGCTCCGGAACGATCCTTCGCCGCTTCGCCTCGGACCGCCGCTGAACGAAGCCCCCGGCCGGCGCGGTCACCGGATCGCGCCGGCCCGGCGGGACCTGACATGATCCCCGGTTCGTCGCGGCGTTCGCGCGCCCCGGGGGTCGCCGTCCGCGGGACGGCATGACGGACTCGCCGCCGCCTTCCCGTCGTCGGCGCCGCCGCCGCTCGTCGCCGCTCCGCCGCTTCCCCGGTTCCTCGGCATCGACCGCAGCCGGTCTCGTGCCGCCCTGCTGGTCGGGGCACTGGCGCTGGTCCTGGTCGCGGGCGCCGTCGCGCTCGCAGGGGGGTTCGGGGGCGGGACGCCGAGCCCGTCGCCCTTCCGCCGGGCTCGCCTCGGCCATCCTGCGGCCCACGCCCTCCGCCACGCTGCCCGCCGTCCCCACGGACTCGCCGGTCCTCACGCCCACGCCGCGCCCGGAGGGCATCGTGGCGCAGCGCATCCGGATCCCGCGCCTGGGGATCGACCTCCGGATCGTGGAGGGGGATGGCACGGATGCGCCGATGAACAAGGCGGCCCACTACCCCGGGACCGGCTGGCCCGACGGCGCGACGAACATCTACATCTACGCCCACGCCCAGACCGGCATGTTCCTCACCCTGTGGCAGGCGAAGACCGGCGACGAGGTGTTCCTGGACCTGGTGGACGGCACGACCCGGCGATACCTCGTGTCCCAGGTCCTGCCCAAGGTGCCCTGGGACGCGCTCCAGTACGTCGCGCCGACGCCAACGGAGCAGCTGACGCTCCAGACCTCCACCGGATACACGGCCACCTCCCCGCGGTTCGTCGTCATCGCGGAGCCCGCCCCCTGACCGCGCAGCCCGCCCCCGTGACCGCGCAGCCCGCCCCCGTGACCGCGCAGCCGGCCCCGTGAAGGGTCCGCGGCGGTGACGGAGCATCGACGCCGGCGCCGCGGCCGCCGCCGGCGCTGGGTCCTGGCGGGGCTGGGCGCGGTCCTGCTGCTGGTCCTCGCGGGGGGCGCGGCGCTGGCCGCCGTCCGGTATCTCCCCGCGGTCGATGACGCCCGGGCCCTGCGCACGGACCTGGAGCGGATGGTGAGCCGCGCGACGGACGCGGGCCTGGGCCTGGACAGGCCCGCGCTGGACGCCTTGCGGGCGGACGAGGCGGCGTCCCGGGACCGGTTCAACCGCCTCGACGTCCTGCTGGCCGGTGACCCCCTGGTCGCGCTGGCGCGGGCGCTCCCGCCCACGCATGACGCGGTCACGGGCACGGACGGGATCGCGGCCGCGGCCCGGGCGCTGCTGGACGCGGCCGACGCCGGGCTCGCCCTGGCGGACCGCTATGTCGCCATCCGGGAGCACCAGGCCACCGCCGCCGCGACCCCGGGGCAGGGGAGCGCGCTGCCCCAGCTGGTGGAGCTGATGGCCACCGGCCGGAACGAGGTGGACCGGGTGGTGGCCGGCCTGGACCGGGCCAGCGCCGCCCTGCAAGCCGCCCCGCACAACCTCCCGGGCCCCATCGCGCAGATCCGGGACGCCATCCGGCAGCGCCTGGACGAGTACGGGCCCGCGCTCCGGGCCTACGCGGAGCTGGACGACACGCTGCCCGGCATCCTGGGCTGGGACGCGCCGCGCCGGTACCTGGTGCTCACCCAGAACCCGGCGGAGCTGCGACCCACGGGCGGGTTCATCGGCAGCTTCGGGCTGATCACGTTCGACAAGGGGCGGATCACGGAGCGCACGTTCCAGGACGTGTTCCTGCTGGACCTGCCCTGGGACTACCCGTTCATCAAGGCGCCGGCGCCCCTCACCCGCTACCTGCTGGGCTCGAAGCAGCCGTGGCAGCTGGCGGACGCGAACTGGTCGCCGGACTTCCCGACCAGTGCCCGGGATGCCGTGCGCCTGTACCACAACGAGGGCGGCAAGGGCGAGATCGACGGTGTGCTGGGCATCACCACCTACACGATCGACGAGCTGCTGGCGGTCACCGGTCCGGTCACGGTGCCGGACTACGACGTCACGATCGCGACCGGCGAGACCACGCTCAAGGTGCTCCAGAACACGCGCATCGCCACGGACCCCGCCAGCAACCGCAAGGCGTTCCTGTCCGCGTTCGCGGACCGCCTGTTCGACGCGCTGCTGGCGCTGCCGCCCGCGCGCTGGACGGACCTGGCCGGGCAGGGAGATCGCTTCCAGGCAGGGCGGCTGCTGCTGGCCTGGTTCGCGGACGAGGGTGACCAGCGGGAGATCGCGAAGCTGGGCTTCGACGGGGCCATCCGCACCGAACCCGGGGACTACGTCTACCCGGTGGACTCCAACGTCGCGCCGGCGTCCAAGCTCAACGCCGTCACGGACCGCTCCCTGGACCTGGAGGTGCGGCTGGACGCCTACGGCAACGCGAACGACACGCTCACCGTGGGCTGGACGAACGGGATCGACACGGACGCCGGGCGGCCGTACCGGGAGCTGCCGAACCTTGAAGATCTACGGACCATGGGCATGTACTTCCGCCTGTACGTCCCGGAGCGGAGCCGCCTGCAGGCGGTCAGCGCCGGGACGACGGCGCCGCTCGGCGCCCCGTCGGACATGGGGGACGAGTCCGGCCGCATGGTCATCGCCAACTACTTCCGCATCCCGCCGGGCTCCGCCCGGCTCAGCTACAGCTGGATCAGCCCCTATCCGGTGGACCTGGGGGATGACGGCATCGCCACGTACCGGCTCACCGTCCAGAAGCAGCCCGGCCTGCGCCCCGGACCGTTCCACCTGCGGATCACGCTCCCCGCCGGTGCCACGATGCTGGATGCCAGCCCCGGGCTGACGGTGTCGGGCGACGTCGCCAGCGTGGACACGACCTTCGATCGCGACATCGTCGCCGTCATCCGCTACCGGCCCGCGCCGGGGAGCCCGTAGATGCCGCCCCCGTTGGGCATCCCCTTCCGCCCGGCCGCCGGACATCATCCGTATACTCAGCCCCGGTGCCCGGCGCCGGCGCGCCACGGACTCTCGATGGAGGACGACCGCTAGATGGACGCACGCCGCTCCCTCGCCGTCATCCGCCGCTGGCTGTGGCTGCTGATCGCGTCGCTCCTGCTGGCGGGCGGGGCCTCCTTCCTCGTGTCGAGCTCCCTGACCAAGCTGTACGAGGCCAGGGTCACCCTCATCGTCGGGCAGTCGCTCCAGTCCACCAGCCCGGACTACAACCAGCTCCTCGCCAGCCAGCGCCTGTCCCAGACCTACGCGGACCTGGTGACGACGGGCCCGCTGCTCACCCGGGTCATCGACAAGGAGAGCCTGGACGCGACGCCGGAGGAGCTGCGCGCGCTGGTCAAGGCGGACGCGCCGCGGGACAGCACCCTGGTCACGATCACCGTCACGGACCCGGACCCGATCAAGGCGGCCTCCATCGCCAACACCATCGCGGACGAGCTGATCGCCTCCTCGCCGGCGCTCAGCGGGCGGAACTCGGACGTCCAGCAGTTCGTGGACCAGGATCTCCAGGCCGCCCAGCGGCAGATCCAGGACACGGAAGCGGAGGTCCAGCGCCTGTCCGGGCTGCAGACGCGGACGGCGGACCAGGAGACGCAGCTCCAGTCCCTCCAGGGCCGGCTGGTGCAGCTCCGCCAGACCTACGCCACCCTGCTCGGGTTCAGCTCCACCAGCGGCAGCAACCTGCTCACCATCGTGGATCCCGCGCTGCCACCGGCGGAGGCGTCCAGCCCGCGGGTCCTGCTCAACACCCTGCTGGCGGCGCTGGTGGGCCTGATGCTCGCCGTCGGCGTCGCGTTCCTGGTGGAGTACCTGGACGACACGCTCAAGTCCCCGGACGACGTGGAGGCCGTGGCAGGGTTGCCCACGCTGGGCACGATCATCCGGATGAAGGGGGACGAGGGCCGCTCCCCGATCTACAGCTGGCGTCCGTCCTGTACCCGAGATCACCGGCCGCGGAGGCGTATCGCACGCTGCGCACGAACATCGAGTTCGCGAGCGTGGACCAGCCCGCCCGGACCATCCTGGTCACGTCCGCGATCCCGGGTGAGGGCAAGACCACCACGGCCGCCAATCTCGCCGCGGTGTTCGCCCAGACCGGCCACCAGACGCTGCTGGTGGACGCGGACCTCCGCAAGCCCGGCGTGCACCGGATCTTCGACCTACCCAACGCGGCCGGCCTGACCAACCTGCTGCGCTCGGACGACGTCCGGGTCCAGGACGTCGCCGTGCAGACGGAGCAGGAGCACCTGTCCGTGATCACCACGGGCCCGCTGCCGCCCAACCCGGCGGAGCTGCTCCGGTCCACCCGCATGCGCACCGTGCTGGAGCGGCTGGCGGCCGGCGCGGAGTTCGTGGTGCTGGACAGCCCGCCGCTCCAGGCGGTGACGGATGCCGCGATCCTGTCCTCCCTGGTGGACGGCACGGTGCTGGTCATCGACGCCGGCCGGACCCGCAGCGGCGCCGTCCGCAACGGCCGGGAGGCCCTGGCCAAGGTGGGCGCGCGGGTCCTGGGCGTGGCGCTCAACCGGATGTCGGAGTCCATGTCCGGGGACTACTACTACTACGACTACTACGGCGGCTACGGGGTGGACGGCAAGGGCAGGAAGGGCGAGCCGGCCGCCGCGGTGCCGAATGCGGGGACGAAGCGAGCGTGAGCACCGGCGGGGGAGGGGGATCGTGCGCGTCCTGATCGCGGGCATCAACTACCGCCCGGAGCCCACCGGGATCGGCGCCTACACGGCGGGCCTCGCGGAGCATCTGGCGGCCCGCGGCGACGAGGTCACGGTCATCACCGGCCTGCCGAGCTACCCCGGCTGGCGGCTCAGGCACGGCACGCCTCGCCGCCTCCTGGCGGGCGAGCGCCTGGACGGCGTGACGGTGATCCGGGCCGCCCACTACATCCCGGGCAGCCAGACGGCCGCCAAGCGCGCCCTGTACGAAGGCACGTTCGGCCTCACGGGGCTCCTCGCCAGCCTCCGGCTCGACTGTCCCGATGCGATCCTGGGCGTGGTCCCCAGCCTGTCCGGCGGCATCCTCGCCCGGCTCACCGGGGAGCGACTCCGGGCCCCGTACGGGCTCCTGTTCCAGGACCTCATGGGCCCGGCTGCCCGCCAGTCCGGGATCGACGGCGGCGGAGCGGTCGCCCGGCTGACATCCGCGGCCGAAGGTTGGGTGGCCACCGGGGCACGCGCGGTCGCCGTCGTCACGGACGGCTTCACCCCGTATCTCGCCAGTCTGGGCGTCCGCCCGGGGCGGATTCGCCACGTACCCAACTGGGCTCGCCTTGCCGCGCCCAGCCTGGACCGGGCGGCGGTCCGCCGCCGGTTCGGTTGGCCGGAGGATCGCCAGGTCGTCCTCCACGCGGGAAACATGGGATCCAAGCAGGGCCTGGACCAGGTTGTCGGGGCAGCCCGCCTGGCCGCCGAGCGGGGCGAACCCGTCCATTTCATCCTGGCCGGCGGCGGGAACCAGGCGGGCCGCCTTCGGGCAGCCGCGAAGGGCGTCCCGACGCTCGATCTGCTGCCGGTCCAGCCGGATGGCATGTACGCGGCGCTCCTGGCCGCGGCGGACGTCCTGCTCCTCTCGGAGCGGGTGACCCAGGAGAGCATGTCCCTCCCCTCCAAGCTGGCGAGCTACTTTGCCGCCGGCCGCCCGATCGTCGCGGCCGTGCCCGCGGGTGGCCCCTCGGCGCGGGAGATGGATCGGTCCGGAGCCGGCCTCATCGTGCCGGCGGGCGAACCGGAGGCGATCCTCGCTGCGCTCGCCCGTCTCCGCGCCGAGCCCGCCCTTGCGGCTGCGCTGGGTGCGGCCGGGCCTGCCTTCGCCGCCTCCCACCTGTCCGCGGCCGCGTGCCTCGCCCGGGCCGCGGCCCTGGTCGACGAGATCGCCTCATGAGCGAGCCGCGGAAGGCCCTCATCACCGGGGTCACCGGCCAGGACGGCTCCTATCTCGCGGAGCTGCTGCTGGACAAGGGCTACGAGGTTCACGGCCTCATGCGCCGCAGCAGCCAGTTCAACACGCAGCGGATCGACCACCTGTACGTGGACCCGCACGAGGCGGAGACGCGGTTCTTCCTGCACTACGCGGACCTCACCGACAGCTCGTCCCTCATCGGCCAGCTCCATTCGCTCAAGCCCGCGGAGGTCTACAACCTTGGCGCCCAGAGCCACGTCAAGGTGAGCTTCGAGATGCCGGAGTTCACCGCGGACACGGCGGCGATGGGCACCCTGCGGATGCTGGAGGCCGTGCGCACGGCGGACTGGCCCATCCGCTTCTACCAGGCCGGCTCCTCCGAGATGTACGGCAAGGTCCTGGAGACGCCCCAGCGGGAGACCACCCCGTTCAACCCGCGCTCGCCCGTACGCCGTGGCCAAGGTGTTCGCCCACTACATGACCGTGGACTACCGCGAGGCCTACGGGCTCCACGCCAGCAACGGCATCCTGTTCAACCACGAGTCCCCGCGGCGTGGCGGCACGTTCGTGACCCGCAAGGTGACGCGCGGCGTGGCGGCCATCCTCAAGGGCGAGCAGGAGCACCTCTACCTCGGCAACCTCGACGCCCAGCGGGACTGGGGCTACGCGAAGGAGTACGTCGAGGCGATGTGGCTGATGCTCCAGCAGCCGGAGCCGGACGACTACGTCATCGCGACCGGCGAGATGCACACCGTCCGTGAGCTGTGCGAGGTGGCCTTCGGCCTGGTGGGCCTGGACTGGGAGCGCTACGTCCGCGTGGACGAGCGCTACTTCCGGCCGACGGAGGTGGAGGAGCTCCGCGGGGATGCCTCCAAGGCGAAGGTTGCGCTTGGCTGGGAGGCGCGCACGACGTTCCGGGACCTGGTCCGCCTGATGCTGGAGCACGACCTGGCGGAGGCCGGGGTGGAGCCGGGAGTGTTGAGCGGTGTCTGACTTCTGGCGCGGCCGCCGGGTGATGGTTACGGGCGGCGGCGGCTTCCTTGGACAGGCAGTCGTTCGGCGGCTCGAGGCGGGCGGTGCGGACCAGATCTTCGTTCCCCGTTCGAGGGACTACGACCTCCGGACGAAGGAGGGGATCGACCGCGCCCTCGCCGACGGCCGGCCGCAGCTGGTCATCCACCTGGCGGCCGTCGTGGGCGGGATCGGCGCCAACCGGGAGAACCCGGGCCGCTTCTTCTACGAGAACGCGATCATGGGCATCCAGCTCATGGAGCAGGCGCGCCTGGCCGGCGTGGAGAAGTTCGTCACCATCGGGACCGTCTGCGCCTACCCGAAGTTCACCCCGGTGCCGTTTCGGGAGGACGACCTCTGGAACGGCTACCCGGAGGAGACGAACGCCCCCTACGGCCTGGCCAAGCGGATGCTGCTGGTCCAGGGCCAGGCCTACCGCCAGCAATACGGCTTCAATGTGATCTACCTGCTGCCGGTGAACCTCTACGGCCCGGGCGACAACTTCGACCCGCGCACCTCGCACGTGATCCCGGCCCTGATCAAGAAGTGCGTGGACGCGATCGAGAGCGGGGCCGATCACATCGACGTGTGGGGGACGGGCTCCGCCTCCCGGGAATTCCTGTACGTGGACGACGCCGCGGAGGGAATTGTTCTCGCCGCGGAGCGGTACGACGGCGCCGAGCCCGTCAATCTGGGCACCGGCGCGGAGATCACGATCCGGGAGCTGGTGGAGCTGATCGCCGAGGTCACCGGGTTCACGGGCGAGATCCGCTGGGACCCGACGAAGCCAGACGGGCAGCCGCGGCGGTCGCTGGACACGGGGCGGGCCCGCGAGCGGTTCGGTTTCGCGGCGGGAACTCCGTTCCGGGACGGTCTCTCGCGAACGGTCGAAATGTACCGCGCGGGCCCGAGGGGCGCGGATGCGATCTCCAGGTCCAAGGCGGAATCAGAGTGACATCGGGGAGCGTACCCGGCCTGGTTCACACGCGCGTCGCCAGGCTGCGCCGCAACGTGCGGATCCTGCGGCTGACGCCATTCGATACCAGCACCGCGGAGGGCCGGTCCGACGAGCGGTTTCGCCGTGCGAGCCTGAGCGCTGCGACGTCGGCAGCAGCGAAGGGGATCGCCCTGGTCACGACCGCAGTGTCAGTCCCTTTGACGCTCGGCTACCTTGGCACCGAGCGATTCGGCGTGTGGATGACATTGAGCGCGCTCATCGCCCTTCTCGGTTTCACCGACCTCGGGATTGGCAACAGTCTGCTCAACGGTGTTGCGCATGCCGCCGGTCGTGACGACCGGACACTGATACGGGCCAGCGTTTCAAACGGGATCGCGATGCTGCTGGCCGTGGCGGTCGGGTTGGGGCTTGTCTTCGCCGCCGCCTATGGCCACGTGCCGTGGGGTCGAATGTTCAACGTAGGATCGGCGACCGCGATCGAGGAGGTTGGCCCGGCCGCGGCGGTCCTGGTGGCCTGCTTCCTGATCACGATGCCTGCTGGAGCCTTCCAGCAGGTCCGTCTCGGCCTCCAGCAGGGATACGTGAACTCGATCTTTGTCGGCATCGGCAACATCGGAGGGCTGGCGCTCGTCGTCTGGGCCATCCAGATGCGGCTCGGCCTCCCATGGCTCGTACTCGCAATGGTCGGCGCGCCGCTTCTTGCGACGCTCATGAACGGGTTCGCCCTCTTGGCCCGATCACCGTGGCTCAGGCCGACGCTGCGCGACATTGACTTCGCCGTTGCCCGCTCCCTGCTGCGAGTTGGCCTCCTCTTCCTGGTGCTGCAGGTGGCGGTCGCGGTCGCGTTCACGTCAAACAGCCTCATCCTCGCAGCCATGATCGGGCCCGCGGCGGTCGCGGAGTACGCGGTGGTCTCCAAGCTCTTCATGATCCCCACGCTCTTGGTCGGTTTCGCGCTCGGTCCGCTGTGGCCCGCTTACCGCGAGGCGCTGGGCCGGGGTGATGTCCAGTGGGTTCGCGGAACCTTCGGTCGATCGATCCGACTTTCGCTCTCGGTTGGGGGGCTCCTTTCGGCGGCGCTCGTGGTGATCGGTCTTCCGCTCATCGCGGTCTGGGTCGGGACATCGTCAGTCCAGCCGTCGTTCGGGCTCGTCCTCGCGATCGGTATCTGGACCGTCCTCAGCGCGGTGGGAAACGCTGTGGCGATGCTCCTGAACGCGGCCCAGGTCATGCGGTTCCAAGTGGTCACTGCCGTCCTGATGGCGACCACGAACATCCTGATCAGCATCGCGCTGACGTCCAGGATCGGTATCGCCGGGGTGGTCTGGGGCAGCATCATCGCGTACTCGTTGTTCGTGCTGGTTCCCGTGGTCTTCTACCTTCCGCGGTTCTTCATTCGTCTTGACCGTGCTGCCGCACCGATCGGAGCCTTCCAGTGATGGACGCGCCCGTGGAGTGGGCATCCGTTGCCCGATGCGCCCTCAAGGCATGCACATGAGGTGGCTCCCGTACGCGGTGGTCCGGCGCGCCCGCTATCTCGCTGCCACGCCCGGCTTGCTCGCTCGATCGTTGGCGGCCACGCGGTATGCCACGCGCGCGGGTACGCCGGGCATGGATTTCGCAGCGTTCGGGCGATCGCTAGGACTGAGAGCCCTGGCATTGGCCGACCAGTCCGCGCTCGAACTGCTCGTGACGCCCGTGAGCATCGTCCGCTATTGGGAGTTTCCGTTCGTACTGCGGCATCTGCCGCAGCGCCCCGGTCGCTGCTTGGACATCTCATCGCCACGACTCTTCTCGTTCTACGTCGCATCTCGCAGGCAGCCATCAACCGTACGGATGCTGAACCCCGACCACCGTGACGCTGACCTCACACGACGACTCGCGAGTCGGTTCGGGTTTCGCACCGTCGTCGTGGAACCTCTTCCCGTCTCGGCGATCGAAGGGCTGGACCAACGGTACGATTCGATCTGGTCAATCTCGGTCATCGAGCACATCCCGGAGCACGGCGACACCGAGGCGATGCAACTCATGTACTCGGCACTGGCGCCTGGGGGCACGCTCATCGTCACCGTCCCAGTCGACAGGCACGCTTGGGATGAGTACCGCCCAGACGACGTCTATGGCCTGGGCGTCGCACCCGGCCCGAATGGAACGTTCTTTCAGCGCTGGTATGACGAGTCGGCCATCGCCAGTCGCCTGCTTGATCCTCTCGGCCCGATCGACGTACATCTCGAATGGTTCGGCGAGCGCGTCGCCGGGCGGTTCGCGGAGTACGAGAACGACTGGCTTCGGCGTGGGAGGGAACGGACCGTGGACGACCCTCGCGAGATCGCTGACTGGTATTCGTCGTATCGCGCCTGGGGCGACATGCCCGGGCAGGGTGTTTGCGGCATTGTCGTGAGGAAGCCGGCGTGATGCCACAGAGCGCGTGCCGGGGTTCTTCGTTCGTCTCGGCCGGGTGTCGTCGTTCGCAGAAAGCCGCCCGCGACGCAGATTGCCGTCCGTCGAGTCCCAGTCCCTACGGTCGTGGCTCGGCAACGTCGCGGCGACAATCGGGGATTGGCACGAGCAGAGAACCGGCACCCATCCCAAAGTCGGCCGTAGTGGGCGCGGATTCTTGTCGACGCAACGGACGATGGCTCCCGCGTCACGAAGAGCGATGGTCGCAAGGCGAGGCGAACCGATGACCTTGGCCCAGTGGACACTGGATACTGGATTGCGGCTCCAGGGCGCCGGGGGGGTGCGGCGTCTGGGATTTGAGACCGTGAGAGCAATTCGGAAGGTCCAATTGCGCCTGCATGATCCCTTGGTCACCTACCAGATCGGCGAGATTTCCCTCCGCCTGCCCTTGTCACACGAACTCCCCTACTATCGGAGGCGGTTTCCACAGTACTCATCGAACATCGGACGAATTGGTGCCGCGGTTCAGCAGAAGTACCCGGACTTGTCACTCATCGATATCGGCGCGAACGTGGGCGACACCGTCGCGATTGTTCGGCAACACGCGTACTACCCAATCTTGTGCGTCGAAGGTTCAACGACATACCTCCCTCTGCTTCACCGCAACGTGGACCGCATTGGCGACGTTGAGATCGAGGCTGCGTTTGTCGGCGGCACATCGGGTCCGATCGCGGCAAGCATGCGGATGGCGAACGGAACGGCGCATCTCGCGATGGACCGCTCGGATCAGGGGACCATCTCCCTGCGCAGACTCGGCGAAATAGTCCTGCGCCATCCGAAGTTCGTCTCCGCCAAGCTCCTGAAGTCGGACACCGATGGGATGGATTGTCAGATCATTGCCGGAGCGGCTGACTATCTTGCAAACGCGCGTCCTGCTCTATTCTTCGAGTACGACCCCGATCTTACCGCGCAATCTGGTGCCACGGCAATACGAGTCTTCGATGTGCTCGAAGCAACTGGCTACCGTTATGCACTTGTATATGAAAATGCCGGTGACTTGATGCTCCTGTTGGACTTGCACGATAAGCGGCTGCTGTCAGATATGGACGCGTTCTTTAGTGGGCGCAATGGCGGCCGGTACGCCGACATCTGCGCCTTCCACGGGACCGACTCCGATCTCGCGTTAACCTTGCATCAGACCGAATTGGCGTTTTTCCGTGGTCTGCGCGGAGACGAAGGAGCCCGGCGGCGAGAAGCGTGACATGAACCTGGCCCGGGTGGCGGAGACCCGCCGTGCCGTTGGGCGTCGCTTGCGCTGCAGGGATTGATGCGATTCGTGATTGGGCCGAGGCGATCTCACATGAAGGATCCCCATGATGCGCGGCCGGTTGCCATCGTCACGGGCGCTGCCGGGCAAGATGGTTTCTTCCTCATCGAGGGGCTCGTGCGGGATGGGTACGTCGTTCACGGGACGGTTCGTCGGGGCGGTTCGACGTTCAAGTCAGGGCGCGGCAGCTGGGATCAGGCGGTCGTCATCCATGAGCTGGACCTTGAAGAGCCAGCCGGCTATGCCGAGTTGATAGCGGCCCTCAGGCCCGACGAGTTCTACAACCTAGCGGGCATGAGCAGCGTGGCGACTTCGTTCGTCGAACCCGCTGCGGCGTGGCGGACGAACGCCGACGCCGTCGAGGCCATGCTTGAGGCGATACGCAAACTCAGCCCGGCCACGCGCTTCTATCAGTCCTCGTCCAGCGAGATGTTCGGCTCCGCTCCCGGACAAGAATCGACTCATGATGAAGACTCACCGCTCCGCCCACAAAGCCCGTACGCGGCCGCCAAGGCGGCGGCACATGTCCTCTGCGCAGCCTATCGACGAGCATACGACCTGCGAATCGCCTGTGGGATTTTGTTCAATCACGAGTCCAGTCGACGACCGGCGACGTTCTTGACGCGGAAGGTCGTGGACCATGTGCGGGCGCTGAGAGGCGCATCCCGACCCGTGGTTCGCCAGACGCCTCCGCTCGCGATGGGCAACCTGGCCGCGAGGCGAGATTGGGGTTTTGCTCCCGACTACGTCGACGGCATCCGGCAGATCACCGGGCAGATCAAGGTTCGCGCCCGGGTTCTCGGCGGGGCACCGGAACAGGACCGCGGCTCCAACTACCGGGACTACGTGCTCGGTACAGGCGAGCTCCACGCGGTCTGGGAGCTCGTCGACCGAGCCTTCCATCTGGCCGGTCTGCCGCTCGAGTGGGACCTGGCCGGTGATCCCTCGGGGTGGTCTGCGCGGTTCCGCGGTACATCCCACCTCGCCGTCGTCGTCGACCCCACATTCACCCGACCCGTGGACCCTCCCGCCATCACGGCGGATTCGTCACGGGCAAGAACCGAGCTGGGCTGGAAGCCCAGGACGGGCCTGGATCCGTTTCTGCGCGAGATGCTGAAAGACGGCACCGAATGCCAGTGAGTCAGCGCCGGGCCATCGCCATCCGGTACGCGTCAGCTGTGGCCTCCGCAGTGCGTCGCCAGGTGAACCGACCCGCCTGCGCAAGGCTCTTCTCCGATAGGTCACGATGAAGCACGTCGTCGGACAGAAGGCGGCCGAGCTGGGCGGCCAGCGCGCTGCTGTCTCCGGGCGGGAAGTAGAGCGCCGCGTCCCCTCCCACCTCCGGGTGTGACGACGAATCGGCAAGCACGGCCGGTGTGCCGCAGGCCATCGCCTCGAGCGTCGGCAGACCGAATCCCTCATATCTCGAAGGGAACACGAAGGCGGTTGCCCCTCCAAACACCCCAGGCAGCTCCTCGTCTGAGGCATTCCGCTGGACGACCTGGTCACGCAGACCCCATCGCGAGATAAGCGCTTGTTCGTCTTCAGTGAAGGTGCCACCACCGACAGCAACCAGAGCAGTGCCGCGCTGTCTCGGAGCCAGCTCGGCGAATGACTCGATCGCCACGCGGAAATCCTTGTAGCCGCCTCGATTCCCAAGGAACAAGACGTACCTGTCGGGGCACCACAAGGGCCGGAGCGCTCCTGGCGCGAATCGATCGCTGACGCCGAGGTGAGTCACGATCGTCGGCGCTTCGACGGAGCCATAAATGCGCAGGAGATCTCGCTGAGTGCTCTCGGAAATACACAGCACCAAGGTCGCTCGCCCCACGTATTCCCGTTTGCGCAGGTGAGGGTTGCCCTTTGGGAAGAGGTCCGGGAAGAGTTCGGGCGTCATGTCGTAGACCGTGACCACGCTGGGCGGTGCCGATCTGCTGGACAAGTATCCCGCTCGGTAATAAGTGTGGTGCGTGATATCGGCGTCGGGCAGCCTGACGTTGATCATTCTGTTTGCCCACCGGAGGGTGCGGCCCCTGGACCCGCCCAGGACTCGCAATGGTTTCCCAAGGCCGGCCTCCAGCGCGTGGGCGTTGCGTGTCCATCGCCATCCGAGTTGGGGCTGCACGCCAAGCTCCGGGCTCTGGGTGAACTCCCGAATCAGCTCCACGAAGTACCGGGAGATCCCGCCCCGCCTCTGCGTCGTGAAGATCTGATCGTCGTAGCGCACTCTCACGAGGATGACTCCGGCTCTCGTTGGCTGACAGTAAGCGGGGTGCTCGTCAGACCGCCGGCCTGGCGGCCCAGGACGTGATTGCGGCGACAGCCCTGCGTGGTGCCGCGTGGCAGCCGCGCCATGGATCGCATGCCTCGCACCGTACTACTGGGCCGGACGCTATGCTGTGGGACAAGTCGTGCGGGGCCGCTCGTGGTCGGCCGCCGTGGGACGAACGGACAGGAACAGGTGTGGCAGGTCCCTCTTCCGCCATCTCGGTCAGCACCGTAACGCACAAGGCGGTCGTGGACGCTTCCGCGGGCGGTCGTGTGCGCCAGTCCGACGCGACGGCTCGATCAGTGTCGGCATCAGGGACCGCCCTGGACCTATGGGCCTTCATCGTTCCTGCCGTCTCGTTCGTCGAGATCACCTTCGTCGGCCGGCTGATCGTCACCGAGCTCCTGCTGCTGGTCATGCTGCCCTGGCTGTGGAGTGCGCGTGATCGTCTGCGAATGCCGCGATGGTTCGTGGTGCTCTGGGCGGGCTGGCTCCTCGGACAGGTTGTCACCGATCTCTTCATGAGGAGCGCCTTCGACGACTACGCCAGAGGCTGGGTGGCCATCGTGTTCACCATGACCAACTTCGCCGCGATCCTGGTCTTGGCGGGCACGCCGCGGAGGGCTCGCCTCTTCGCCGCGGGCCTGGCGGTTGGCGGCATCCTGGGCTACCTGTTTGTGCCCAACGCGTACGCCGCCGGCGATCCGTGGAAGTGGGCATTCGCACTGCCAGTCGGGCTTGCCATGGCGGCCGGCTTCTCGGGCTCGACGGGAGCCCGGACCAGCATTATCGGGCTATCCGGCGCGGGGTCAGCGGTCTGCTCCGGGCGTCAGTGGCAGGCGTCGCGATGATCGGCTTGATAGGCGTGGAACGGAACTCAGGAGACGGCACCCGGAGGCCAGAAATCCTTTGAGCGCTCTACGTATCGTGGTTGCCGAACCCAACCCGTCCGGACATCACTTCGCGTACGTGCGGCGACTCCTGCCGGCTCTGGCGGAGCTGGGCGCCGAGGTGACGCTCGCGACGAGCCCAGCCGGCATGCAGTCCGTGGAGTACCAGATCCACCTCGCCGACGTCGAGGCACTGTGCACACCAGCAGCGGTTCTCGCATTCGATCCCCAGGAGCGACCCATCCGCAGGCATCGCGTATTCGCTGCAGAGCTGGCTGCCCTCCCGGGAATCCTGGGCGCGGACCACGTGCTCGTTCCCTATGCGGACGGAGCCATGCAGATGGCGGGCCTGCGTCGAATGACCGGCCGCTTCCGGGTCGCATCGGGCGTTGAGTTCGAGGCGCTCCTGATGCGCGGATCCTTCGCCTACAAGGCCCCGAGCGTTCGCGAGGCAGCCAGCAGCCGTGCGTGGATCGCTCTCACCACGGCCGCCCCATTCCGCACGGTCCACCACCTCGACCCGTTCGTCGTCGCCGCGCTGCGGGAGCGAGGGCCAGCGCTCGCCCGGCGCACGACACTTCTGGCGGACCCCGTCGAGCCGTTCGAGTCGCCGTCGAGACCGGAGGCCCGGCGGATTCTCGGTATTCCGGAAGACGGCCGGTACATCGGGTGCGTGGGCCCAATGGACCTCCGCAAGGGCATCGACCTCCTCGTGGAGGCATTCATGGCCGCACGATTGGCACCCACCGATCGGCTCCTTCTTGCGGGGACCCATGACCCAGTGATTCGGGCGCAACTGGCCGGGACCGCAGAGCCCCTGGTGCGGCAGGGGAGAATCCTGTCGATCGATCGATACCTGGGGGAGGAGGAGATGCGGACAGCGATCGCGGCGATGGACGTGGTCTGCACCCCGTATCCTCCCCATCGTGGACATTCCGGCAGCTCCTCGATCGTGATCCACGCGGCTTCGCAGGACCGGTTCGTACTGGGGGAGGCGTCTGGCTGGATTGGCCGCACGATCGACGCCTTCGGGCTGGGCGCCACGAGCCAGACCATCGACAAACCTGCATTTGCGCGAGCCATCGCCTCCAGCCTTGACGCAGCTGTCGGGTATCGGTTGTCCCCAGCCGGTCAGCGGTTCGTGTCCTTCCATTCGCCGAGCAACTTCATCGCGGGCTTCACACGCAGAGTGCGAGAGCGGATGGGCCTGCCTCCTGCCGACGGAGAGGTGGACTGGGCCTGGGTGATGGAGGCCGCGAAGCCACGAGTCGCGCGTGACGTCGCCGGTTGGTCCCGGTGACCGGGCCGGAGTGCAGGGCCGCCGCCAGCGTCGGTGTGAACTCATCGTGATGACGTGCTGGGCGCCACCCCACACCACGTTTGCCAGGAAGCCCCCGCCCTTCAGGCTCGTACAGCCGACCCTCTCTGTACGCCGCGATGCGATCGACGGCGACTTCGTTGACCCTGCGTTCGACATTGCCATGGACCTGGAGCTGTACCTGCGTCTCTCGAGTAAGCATGAGCTCTACCGGCTCGGCATGATCGTCGCCGCGGAGCGACACCATGTCGCTCGGAAGTCCTACACTCTCGGCCCCAGAATGCGTCAGGAGGTGGAGCTCCTGCACAGCCTGAACCGCTACGGCAGGCGCTCGACGGTTCTTGGGAGTTTGTCGGCCAAGTTGTTCTATCGCGCGATGGGCATGACGTTGATACACGAGGCATCCAGCGAGGAGCCGGCGTTTGCGGCGCGCCGTGATGGTGCGCGCGGCCTGTTAAGCCGGCAACTTCTGAAGCGCAGAGAGGGCATAGGACGTGGCTTCGCCGAGAAGGACCCGACGAGGGGCAAGGGACGGTAGTGCAGCCTCACAGCGAACGACGCGGGACGGGCCAGTGCCGATTTCACCACTGCGCAGAGCGTCGACAGTACGCAGAAGTTCGTGGCGGAACGCGTGTGACGACGCATTTCCTGGCCACCGGAATCACAGGCCAGGACGGCTCATACCCCGCGGAATTCCCGCCGGAGAAGGGCCACGAGGTCAACGGTCCGATTCGGGGTTGCAGCCAGTTCACCGCCCAGCCCCCTAGGGCGAGAGGGCGCGTTGCCGCGGTCCGCCGGTTTGGGGCTATGGCATCGGTCCGGTTGCCCGTACTCGGGGACCAAATTCGTGCGTCGCACTTAGGTTCGGTTCGCCGCGGTTGATGGCTACGTCCGGAGGATCCTTGCTGCTGCTCCATCGGTGGCGGCCCCTAGCGGCGACGACCACCATGCTCGGTATGGCGGCCTTGGCGGGCGTGATCGTGGCTCGTCTCGAACTTGGGACCAGCCCACTCTCGATCGCCCTTCTTGGCGCAGCGCTGGCGGTAGCTTGCTTGTGGATCGTTGTCCGCAGCCTCGACAACCGCGCCGGGATTGCCGCGACATCTGAAGCAACGTTCGCAGCACTGGCCTTCCTGCTACTTCCTCTCAATGCCGTTCGGCTGTCCGCAAGCGCGACAGTCGGCGACTTGTTCCTACTCGTACTCTCCATAGCGTTCGTCGCTCGGCTCGCGACCGGACGTGCCCTCGGAGCTCCCCCTGGCTCATCCTTGCCGTCACGCTGATCTCGGGTTCGGTCGTGGTTCAGGCGCTCGCAGGCTTGGATCTCGGGATGGACGTACTCCCGGGAGTGCTCTTCGTGGTCGCCATGGCCGGGACCCCGCTCCTACTTGCCGGACCTGCCAGCAGAGCGAACTCCCGAGAAGTCCTCGTCGTGGCTTGGCTCCTGGGATCCGCGTTGACGGCCGTCGTGGCGGTGCTCGATGCTTCAGGCCTCACCTCGATCGGGCTGACCCTGACGGGGTCCGCGTGGGACGGTCGTTATGCTGGACTCACGGTTCACCCCAACCATCTCGGGCTGGTCGCAGTCATGGCTTTGCCGGTTGCGCTGTGGTGGCTGAATAGCCGACCCGCATGGTCGACACGGCTGGTCGGTGCTGTGCTGGCGGGGCTCCTGACTCTGGGGGTCCTGGCATCCGGCTCGCGGGCTGCCCTGATCGCGCTCCTCGTGGTCGGAGCTCTGTCGCTCCTCGTGCAGATGCGGAATCGAAGTGGCGGCACGATGTCGCCGTTCGTCCTGTTGCTCGGGTGTGCGTTGGTGGTCGGAGCGGTGTCGCTAGTGATGCCGACGACGATGGGCAACGCCCTGACACGCTTGCTTGGTCAGTCAGACTCGGCCGTCGCCAACCAGGACCGATTGGACGCCATGACCGCGAGCCTGACCAGCTACTTCGCAAGCCCCCTGATCGGAGTCGGCTTCTCGACCGTGAAGGTGGCGAACAACCTGGCGCTCCAGTCACTTCAGTCGGGCGGCCTGCTTGCGGCGCTCGGACTCGCCGTCTACATCTTCGGTGCAATCGTGCGCGGTCTGCGAACCAGCCGTGTAAGCAACGGTCTGGGAACTGCCCTTAGTCTCTCCCTGGTCGCGTGGCTCGTGGACGGCATATTCCAGAACATCATCTATGACCGCTTCCTGTTCCTGCCGGTGGCCCTCGTCTTGGCCTTACGATCGAATGGCCAAGACTGATGAAGGTGGCGGTCCTCTGGACCCGGTTGAGCGGCTACCTCAACGCCTCGCTCAGGGCGCTTGCCACCAGGCCCGGGGTAGAGTTGTTCGTCGCCCATCAGGCTGCTGGGGCGGATGCGCCGTTCGAAGCCAGCCAGTTCTCATGGTTGACGGAACGGCTGGAGTATGGGTCCCGGCCGGATCGTGTAGATCTCCTGGCCAGGGTCCGGGATTATGCGCCCGACGTTCTCCTCGTCAACTCGTGGCACATCGGCGAGTTTCGGTATGTGCTGGAACGCCTAAAGCCCCCACCCCTCAGGGTTCTCTGCATGGACAACCAGTGGCGCGGGACGTGGAAACAGCGTCTGGGCGTGATCGCCTCGCCATGGTATGTGCGCCGGTTGTACGACGCCGCGTTTCTTGCGGGCGAACGCCAGGCGTGCTTCGCCCGCCGGCTCGGGTTTCCCGACGACCGGATCTGGCAGGGTCTGCTCTGCCCAGACACAACATTGCGCGGCGGTGACGGCTTCGATCCAGCCTCGCCGCCACCCCGCGCGTTTGGCTATCTCGGCCGACTCTCGCCCGAGAAGGGGATCCAAGACCTCCTTCAAGCGTACGAGATCTACCGCGCGTCCAACGCTGCCCCATGGGACCTCCGTATCGCCGGTGCGGGGGCGCTCGGTCCGGAACTGGATCGCCACGAGAGCGTGACGCAGTCTGGCTTCGTACAGCCAGCCGAATTGGGCGAGTGGATGAACGGAATCGGGTGTCTCGTTGTCCCGAGCCGATTCGAGGCGTGGGGCGTCGTGATTTCGGAAGGCGCCACGGCGGGACTGCCGATCATCGCAACCGACGCATGTGGCGCCGTGCCCCACCTCGTCCACGATTTCGCGAACGGGCGCGTCGCACGAACTGGCGATGTCCGGTCGCTCGCCGAGTGCATGAGGTACGTCGCGGGCCTGTCGGATGAAAGACGCTCGGAGATGGGTAGGGTGAGCCGTGGGTTGGCTAGCCCCTATACACCTGCCCGGTGGGCCGATACCGTCGTGTCCCGGTCAGCTGAGTTGCTCGCCGGTCGGGCTGCCCGATGAGGGTGTGGCATGGAACTTTGAACCGCGCCATGCGTGGCCGCGAGGAGCTGTGTCGCGGCGCCGCGAATTGCGCGACCCTCGCCCAGCACGGGAGTCGATGCGTCACATACATAGAGGGCCACGCCGCCTGTCACGTTCTCGTTCTGTGCTGAGTCTTGGCATGACGCCAACGTACGGTCCCTCGTGAGGATCCTCAATGTCATCGGCTGGCTCGCGCCGCGCTACGGAGGCCCGGCGGTCGAGTTGCCGGATCTCTGCGTCGCACTCACCGACCGAGGACACCATGTGGAGATTGTGACGACGAACGTCGATGGTAACGGTCGATTGCCGGTCCCTCTTGGCAAACCCACCACCTGGGCAGGTGCTTCCGCGACCTTCCACCCACTGTCGACGCCGACTTGGTATCTGACGTCGTGGTCGATGCTCTCAGACCTGCGCCACCGGGTTGGGGGGTTCGACGTCGTTCACATTCACGCCCTCTACCGATTCCATGGGGTCGCCGCCGCGGTCACCGCCCGGCGGAGAGGCGTTCCGTATGTCATCCAGGCACATGGAAGCCTCGATCCGTGGCACCGTGCTCGGCGGCGGCGCGCAAAGGACGTGTATCACGCACTGATCGAGGACCCGATCATTCGTGGGGCATCCGCCATCATTTGCACGTCAGAACGTGAAGCCAAATCGATTCGCGACCTCGGATACACCGTCCCTCTATGGGTTGTCCCCAACGGCATCGATACGGCAGCATCGCGATCGCCCGCCCCTGCCGACGCGTTCCCATCCAGTCGTGTCGAGGACGGCGATCGCGTTGTCACGTTCCTCGGTCGGATCTCAGCGAAGAAGGGCGTCCCGCTCCTCGTGGACGCGTTCAGGACCACAGCGGCAGCTGTCCCGGCCGCTCGGTTGATCATCGCCGGCCCCGACGACGAAGGGATCGGCCGCGGCCTGGCCGCAGGCATCGCAGGGGCTGGTTTGAGCGATCGGATTTCCTTCGTTGGCCCCGTCACCGGGGCGACGAAGCGCGCGCTCCTTCAGAGATCCGACGTCTTCGTCCTGCCTTCGGCTGACGAGAGTTTCGGCGTCGCCGTTGCCGAAGCCATGGCCGTGGGTTGCCCAGTCGTGGTGAGTCCAGGCGTGGCTATCGAAGATGTGGTCCGAGCGGCGGGGGCGGGCCTCGTCGTCGAAAGGGATCCCTCGGCGATCGCAGGCGCAATCGCCACGATCCTGGGCGACCCTTCCCGTGCCGCCGCGATGGGCGAGGCCGGCAGACGTGCGGTGGATGAACGCTTCTCGTGGCCGATCGTGGCGGAACAGATGGAGGCGATGTACGAGGCGGTCATCAGGGCGAGCAGGATGCCGTCGGGACGGTCAACCGCCGCAGAGGCGCGGACCTCGACGGCTGATGCATGGATGGGTCCCGTGCTTCGATGCCCGTCCTGCCGCAGTGAGCTCGCCTCCGGCGCAGCCAGGGTCACATGGGACTGCGTGGTCTGTGGCTGGACCGGCTCGTCTGCGGGCGGCATTCTGATCCTCCTTCCGGAGCCGGCGATGGCCGAGCACGACGAACTTGATCACCATCACGGGCACGGACACAAAGCGGCCCAAGCTGCGCATTTCGACCGGCCGGGGGAAGAGGCGTTCGAGATCGACCGGCCCCGCGGAACGCCGCGCCTGTACCGCTTCCTACTCGCAGAGAAGTTTCGTCGCGCCGTGGGTCCCATCCGTCCGCACCTCATCGGTGCGTCGGCGCTAACCGTCTGCGGCGGTTCAGGGATGGACGCGGAGTTCCTGGCGCGCGCTGGAGCCGCGGTGACCACGTCGGACCTGTCGCTGGGTGCCGCCACGCGGGCAAGGACCCGATCGGAGCGACACGGCCTCGGCATCCAGTCGATCGTCGCGGATGTTGAGCAGCTGCCGTTCGCCGACCAGTCGGTGGATCTCGTGGCGGTTCACGATGGGTTACACCACCTTGACGACCCGTACGCAGGCTTGTCCGAGATGGCGCGCGTGGCACGGTGCTGGGTCGTCGTGACGGAACCGGCGCGGGCGTCCGTCACGCGCCTTGCGGTTCGTCTCGGCCTGGCCCTCGAGACGGAGGAGGCCGGCAATCGCGTCGCCCGGATGGAACCCGCGGAGGTGGCTGCGTTCCTCGAGGGCTGCGGCTATCGGGTGCTCCGGGCCGAGCGCTATGCGATGTACTACCCGCATCGCCCGGGCCGGATGTTCGGGGTCCTCAGCCGGCCGTACGTGTTCCCGCTCGTCCGCGCGGGCTGGCGCGTGGCGAACGCGCTGGTCGGGCGGTTTGGCAACAAGATGGTCGTGGTCGCCGAGCGCGATCAGTCGGCCGCAGCCGACTCCCAGTCTCCGTCCACGCCGTCGCCGATCCGCTCCACGACATAGCCCATTGACCGGAGCTGCGCATACGGGAGCAGGCGGCGTCCGTCGACGATGAGCGGCCGGCGCATCAGCAGGCGCAGCGCGGCCCAGTCCAGGTCCCGGTAGATCGGCCACTCGGTGGCGATCACCACCGCGTCCGCGTCCCGGAGCGCCTCCTCCACGGTGGGTACGACCACCAGGTCCGGCAGGACCCGTCTGGCGTTCTCGCCGGCCGCGGGGTCGTGGGCCCGGAGGTCCGCACCCTCGGCCAGGAGGCGGGCCGCGAGGCGCAGGGCGGGGGACGAGCGGACGTCGTCCGTGTCGGCCTTGAACGCCAGGCCCAGGAGCGCGATCCGCTTGCCCGCCAGGCCGCCGACCGCCTCGGCGATCCGCCGCGCGAAGCGCCGCTGGTGGTCCGCGTTTGCGTCCGAGATGGCGCCGGCGAGGTGCATCGGGAGCCCACGGTCCAGGCCGGCGGTGGACATCGTCCGGACCTCCTTGGGGAGGCAGCTCCCGCCGAAGCCGTAGCTCGGTCGCATGTACGCGTGGCCGATGCGGGGATCGTGACCGATCCCCTCGAGCACCGGCCCCACGTCCACGCCCACGTCCTCGGCGAGCCCGGCCACCTCGTTCGCGAACGTGAGCCGCAGGGCGAGGAAGACGTCCGAGGCGTTCTTGACCAGGCTCGCCTCCTCGGCCCGCATCACGAGGAGCGGCGTTCCGGGTTGTGCGAGCGCGTCCGTCACCAGGGCGAGCGCGTCGGGGTCCACGTGTTCGCTGAACGTCCCGATGACCACCCGCGTGGGCCTGCGGATGTCCTCGAGCGCGCTTCCCTGGCGCAGGAACTCCGGCGCGACGAAGAGCCGCGCGGGCATCATCCCGGGCTTCTTGCGAGGCGCGCCGCCGACCCGACGGGCAGGGTGCTCCGGATGACGCATGCGGCCCCGGCCGCGATGGCCGGGACCGCCTGGTCGAGGGCTTGCACGACCTACGACACGTCCGTGGAGCCCGTGTCGTCGATCGGGGTCCCGACGCAGACGACGATGAGGTCCAGGCCGTCCTCGGGGATCTCCGCGGTCGGCACGATCCGTCCCGCGGCGTGCTGCGTGGCGTACGCCTCGGGCAACCCCGGTTCGTGGAACGGGATCCGGCCCTCGCGCCAGCGCCGCCAATCGGTCGGGGTCCTGTTCGACCAGCACGATGTCGTGGCCCTGTTCCGCGAGGCCCACCGCCGTCGCGATCCCGACGTACCCGGCGCCGACGACCGCCGTCTTGCAACCTGCCAGTCTCCATGAGCGGATGGTAGCCGACGGAGATCGGGTCGACGCCCGCTATCCTGCCGGCGATGGACGAGGGTGCTCTGCGCGCCATTCCCGCCCTCCGTTCACTCCTCTCCGGCTGGCTGCCGGTCGTCGCCTGGACGGCGCTCATCTTCGCCCTCTCGGCGCAGCCGAACCTGCGCTTCGCGTCGGACCCGGGTCTCGACTTCGTCGTCCGCAAGCTCGGGCACATCGGGGTGTTCGGGATCCTGGCCCTGCTGCTCTGGCGCGATCGCCCTGGCGGGGACCACCGCCTGGCGCCGGCCGTGGGCCTGGGCCTTCGTGCTGGCGGTCCTCTACGCGGCCAGCGATGAGGAGGCGGGCCCGGCCGCGCCCGCGTGGACGGAAGACCGGAGTGACACGCTCACTTCTTCGGCGGCCGGGCTTCCTCGGGTCGAATCCGCGTGACCTCGTGCCTGGGCGCAGTCGGCATCGCCGCGAGAGCGGCAGGGATCAGCGAGCGAAGCTGCTCGACAGTCTTGCGGACCGGATGCAGCAAGATGACGCTGATGTCGAATTTGGGCAGGTTCTGCTGAAACTCCAGGTTCGTGTCCGCAGTCACGAGGACATCGAACTTGCCCGAGATGAACGCGAGCAGGGCGCCGTTCTTCGTGCCCTTCTTCTGCACATCGTCGATGTGAACGACCTCATGACCGCCGGCCCGGAAGTCAGGCGACAGCTCGTTCGGCACGTCCTCGTCGAGGAAGATCCGCATCTACGCGCTCGCTACCAGCAAGCCCCGGACCTCTTCAAGGGCGGCGACAGCGAGTTCGCGTGGAATCCCCGGGTAGTGGGACAGGAAGTCGTCGATCGACTGCCCATCTTCGAGGTAGTCGAGCATGATCTCGACAGGGACGCGGGTTCCAGAGAACACGGGCGTACCGCCCTTGATCTCTCGATCGCGCGTGATGGCCGGTCGTTCCCGCTTCGCCTTCATCGTCTCGTCCTCGGCGGCGCCTCGCTTGGACGCTTCAGGTTCAGAGTATGCCTCCTCGGAGCTGCGTGGCAGAGTTCTCGAGGCGGCTGCCGGTTGATGCGGATCCTGGTCGACGAGAACGTCCCGATTCAGCTCCTTTCGCACCTTGCGGCCGCGGGTCATCAGGCCGAGCATGTCGACCGGCTCGGCCTCAAGGGCATCAGCAACGGCGAGTTGCTGGCGCACGCCGCCCGCGAGCGATACGCGGTGCTACTCACCGGCGACACGAAGATGGGCGGCAGCCAGAACATTGCCGTGCACGACATCGCGGTCGTCTTGATCCGGGGGCGCAAGACCCAGGACGCCTTCCGGCGCTCGTGCCGGCGATTCTCGCTGTCATCGGCTCCACCCCTCGCCGCGTGGTCACCGAGGTTGCGGCTGATTGATCGGCATGTTCGTCTGACCTGCCGCTGGCCCGGCCGCTCCCACTCGAGCCCGCTCCAGGCCTCGATCCGGCGGCCGCATAGGACGTCGAGCCGGGCCCGGGCCCGGGATCTTGGCGCTGCTGTCCTGGCGGAGACGACCGCCTGGCGCCGGCCACGGGCCTGGGCGTTCGCGCTCGCGGTCCTCTGCGCGGCCGGCGACGAGATGCACCAGGGGTTCGTGGCCGGGCGCCATCCATCTGCCGCCGACGTCGTCATCGATGCGACCGGTGCGCTGATCGCCCTGGCGACCGTGGGGCGCATCTCGGCTCGGCGGCCCTGAGGGCGGGCTGCAGGTGATGGCCAGGTGATGGAGTCCGGGTAGCCTGGCCAACGCGAGCGCTGCCTCTTGGCTGAGGCCCTTCTTCCAGGCACACGGCAGAGAGCGTGCCGCGCCGGCGATCTGGGATACGGAAGGGCCGGTGTCGCGGAGCTCGAGGATGAACGCAGGGACGAAAGAGAGCCAACCAGCTTGACAAACGAGCACACTCAGCACAATCTTGACGACCAAGGAGGTCGTCATGGAAGGCTGGCTCACTGTCCCCCAGGTAGCGCGCGAACTGGGCGTGTCCAACCAGACCGTGCGGAACTGGATCCATCGCCAGAAACTGACGGCGATCCGCGGCGTCGAACGAGGCGTCTATCGGGTTCCTGGCCCCGAACTCGACGCATTCAAACGGCGCAACGCGAGCAGGGTCGAGCCGCCGTATCCGCCCGTCGAGACACGGGACCTTACATCGCCCGAGGCCTTCTACCGAGCTCGGATCGCCCCAGCCCTCGAACAGGCCGATGAGCCGAGCGCGGAGAGGCTCCTCGTTCGCGTCGCTGCCGAGGAGGCCCTGCGACGTCAGCTTCCAACGTTCGCTCGGGACTACGCGCACTACGTCGGCCGGATTGCAGACCAGCTCGAGGCGGTGAGTGGGCTCTGATCGAACCTTCGGCCAGCTCGTGGCCGACTACCTCGTCTCCGCGGTCGAAGCCGATGGCACGTTCGTGCGCATCGCCGACCCGGACATCCTGGTCAACACGCCCACGCGGACCCGTGTCGAGGCGAGGTTCGGTGCGACGCAACTCCTGACCGAGTTTCGCGGCGCGGCGCGACCAGCGATACGAGACGGGACGATCCTGATCATCGCCGACGAGACGCGAGAGCGTCCGGCGAGGTCCACCATGGGCCTCGGCGACATCGTGGCGTACGGACGAGGACCACCCCTCGCGCCGGCCGCGGGCCTGGACGTTCGCACTCGCGGTCCTCTACGCCGCGAGTGACGAACTGCACCAAGGGTTCACCGAGCGATGAAGCGCAAGGAGCTTGAGCACGTCACGTTCCCGTCCGACCCAGCACCGCCGGCACGGTCCGGAGCAGGATCCACAGGTCCAGCCCCAGTGACCAGCGGTCGATGTAGGCCAGGTCCCGCTCGACCCAGCTGTCGAACGCCGGCTCGGTTCGCGCCTCCACCTGCCACAGCCCGGTGATCCCGGGCTTCATGCTCAGGCGCCGGCGGTGCCACTCGTCGTACTGGATGATCTCGCGCTCCAGGGGCGGCCGGGGCCCCACGAGGCTCATCTCGCCCCGGAGGACTTCCACAGCTGCGGCAGCTCGTCGATGCTGGTTGTCCGGAGGAACCGGCCGAAGGGGGTGATCCTGGGGTCGTCCACCGACTTGAACGTCACCTGCTCGCGTTCGTTGAGGTGCTGGACTTCATCGAATTGGGCGTCGGCGTCCCGGACCATCGTCCGGAACTTGTACATCGTGAATGGCCGCCCGTGCAGCCCCCGATCCGCGTGTGGTGGTAGGGACACAGTACGTGGGTGCTGGCGCCCCTGGAGGGACTCCGGGGCGCAACAGGCAATGGGCCAGACGTGCTCGCAGTGCCAGACGTGCTCGCCTGGCACGCCGAGACAACCGATCTCGCCGACATCGCTCGCTCGGAACGGCTCGCTGCCCGCTTCGTATCGGCGCTTCACTGATGTCGCGGACGAGGTCTCGGTTCGCGCAATGAGTACGTTTCCGCCCTGCGAGGATCCCTGCCCGAGCGCGGGCGCTACTTCTTGCCTCGAACCTTCTCGGTGCGCTTCGGGTGACCTGTCGATGCCTCGATGATCCAGACCGTCCGCCGCTCGGGATCGGGCGCGTAGAGGATTCGCGCCGCGCCGGTCAGCTCGTGCTGCCACTGCTCGAGGGTCCGGCCACCGACGAGAACGCTGTCGTCGTGGCCGCGAAGCCGGTGCTGACGCTCGGAGTGCGCCGACGGGTCAACCTCGAGAGCCTCAAACGCGCGTCGAGTCGGGCCAGAGAACTGCGTCGTGACCTGTTCCCATCCCTCCGCGGCGGAGTCGCTGTCGAAGCGCAGCGTCCAGCCGCTGGCCGGGGGCGGCGGTGGAACCCGACCGCCACGCTTCTGAGCCACCCAGGATCAGCCGGCCGGGCGCGGCACGAGGCCGCCGTCTCCGGGATGCTCCCGGCGCAACGCTGCGGCGAGCCGCGGATCGGCGTGCACAAGGGCCGTATTGCGCCACTCGCGGATGAGTTCGGCTAGGGGCGTGAGCGTCCCGAGATCGGCGCTCGCGGCCGCCGTCTCGACGAACTCGGTCGCGAACTGCCCTCGGTCTTCGTCGGACAAGAACCGCAGCCACGGCAGCGCAGTTGGCGCCGCGAGCTGCCGGCGCACGGCCGGATCATCGAGGACGGACGACAGAACGCGCGACAGGACCCGCACGCTCTCAAGAATCGCCTCGTGTCGCTCGGCGTTCCCCAGGAACAGGTCGGGGCCATCACGCCGGCGCAGCAGAATGTCGGACTCGTCGGCGCGGTCCGCTACGGCCTTTGCATCTCGCTGGAAGGCCGACCAGGTGACAGAGGGGACGGCAGTGCTCATGCCAGGATCATAGTTCAGAACTATGTCAGAAGTCAAGCGTGCGCGACGTCCTGAAGGAAGTAACAACCGGTCAACCCAGTCGGGTACGTAACCGAAAGTTACCTCCCACGTAACATTCGGCCACCCCAATACAGCGTCGGCACGCGCCTGACCGCGCACCGCGTCCCGCGCATGGTCCAGCCCGCGCGCGCGGCCGCCCCACCGTATGGCCGCCCCACCGTATCGTTGGGGCATGTCGATCCGGACGGGGCTCCTCGCCTGGTTGCCGGTGCTCGCCTGGGCGGGGCTGATCTTCGCGTTCTCGGCGCAGTCGGACCTGCGGTTCCTTGAGGACGCCTTCTTCGACCTCGTCGTGCGCAAGGTCGGCCACGCCGGGGTGTTCGGCATCCTCGCGTTGCTCACCTGGCGCGCCCTGGGTCTGACCACGGTTTGGCGCCAGCCGCGGACCCCGGTGGTGGCGCTGGGGCTGACCGCCGGCTACGCGATCACCGATGAGCTGCACCAGGGGTTCGTGGGGGGCCGCCATCCGTCGCCCGTGGACGTGGGCATCGACAGCGTCGGCGCGCTGGTCGCGATCGGGATCGTGCTCGCGATCACCGGCCGCCGCCTCGGCGGCGCCGCGCGCCACCCGTGACCGATCGGCGCCTGGGCTGCGACTCCGCTATGTGTCGCCAGGGCCATTGTCAAGCGTGGGTCGGGGGCCGAAACCCCGGGTTCGGTGCTTGAGCTGTGCGTGGGGAACCCGCTGGCGAACCATAGTGGAGTCAGCGGTGGCGTGGAGGGAGTCAGCGGTGGCGGGAGGGAGTCAGCGGGGTAGGAGGGAGTCAGCGGGGTAGGAGGGAGTCAGCGGGGTAGGAGGGAGTCAGCGGTGGCGTGGAGTCAGCGGTGGCGGGAGGGAGTCAGCGGGGCGCCATCACCGGCCGTCTGGACCGCGCCTCGCGCCGTGGTTGACACCCGCCATCCACGTGGGAATGTGCGTACGGTGGGCGTGGGCCGACGCGCAACCCCCGGTTTGTCGTCGGATCCGTGGGTGGTGATCCCGCGTTTGATGCGCCGCGTGCGGCGCGTGCGGGTTCGCCGCGTGCGGCGCGTGCGGGTTCGCCGCGTGCGGCGCGTGCGGGTTCGCCGCGTGCGGCGCGTGCGGGTTCGCCGCGTGCGGCGCGTGCGGGTTCGCGGGCCCGCGACTCGCCTGTGGTTCAGATCGAGGGGGAGCGAGCGTGGCTCAGTACCCGAACCCCGGATTCGGGTGTCGAGCCGTGCATAAGGGTCCCGCAGTTGAACCACACGTGGATCAACGCGTGCGAACGGTCGCGGCCGGCCGCGGTGGGCAGGACGCGGTGGGCCGCGACGCCCCGGTCAGGGGATCGGGGCGACCAGCCCCTGCATCGAGCCGATGGTGCCCCACAGGAAACAGGAACGAGCGCGATCCGGAGGGCCCCGCGATCGTCCTCGCCGTCACCGCTCGTCAGGGTCGTGGCGCCCGAGCGCGTATGCGACCCCGCGCCGAGTGAGGGTCTGGATCCGGGGGTTCCCGACTTTGCCGATCCATCGGGCGAGTTCGTCGCGCCGGAAGTCAGGATGCAGATCCAGCTCTGGGATGCGCTGCGGTCGGCCGGCATGGACGGCGCCCGTGTAGCAGATGTCGAAGATCGCCTTCTCCGGCGTCGCGACCAGGCCCCTTGGCGTTTCGGTCCAGCCGCCGAAGAGCTCGGGCGGCACGTGGTGGATCGCGAATGTCCCAACGCTCGTCGCGATCTTCCGGGCGCGATCGAGCGAGGCGACCGTGATCTCCCGCGGAAGCTGGTCAATCACCCCGTGGAAGTTGAGCGCGGAGGTGAAGGAGACGTAGGACGGATGGGGGGCGGTCAGGTCCCCGACGACGGCAAAGGGGTCTGGCGTGTCGGGGCCGATTGCCCAGATGCCCGAGCGAAGTCGACGAGCGCGGCCCAGCGCCGCGAGGCCGGCGAGCAGTCGGCTCGCGGAACTCGAGCTGATGTGCAACGCGGACGAAACCTCGCCCGTGGTCAGGACTGGGCCGAGGCGCTCGAGGGCGGAGTAGGCGGAGAGGCGGCTCACGCGAGTGTTTCCAGCTTCGCCACCACGCCGAGTGCCATGTCGGTCCAGACCTCCTCCCGCCCGTAGATCGGCAGGAACTCGTCTTCGATGAAGTCCACGACGAGTTCTCGGTAGGCCTCGAATGAGACCCCGAGGGTCGCGTCGATCGCCTTCCTGATTTCGGTCGTGTCCACGCTACCGGCCTCGACCGCATCTGGGTGGGCGCCGAACAGGAGATCCAGGTCGAAGACGTCCCGGGGTTCGGTCTGGGAGCGCTGCCCGAGCGCGCGGATCTTCTGGCGGATGGCCGCCGGCGCGAGATAGTGCTCGGCCTTGACAACGCGCAGCCCGATGGCGCGCCCAAGGTCGGCGCGCGCCGCCTCGAACGCATGCCCGGCGTCGGTGTCATCGCGGCCGGAGAACTCGATCTTCGTGTTGAGGTGGGCGCCGGGTCCGGAGACGGAGAACTTCCAGCGTCGGGTCGTGGACGTCTGCTTGGGCTTTGTCGGTTCGGTCATGACCACCCCAGCGACCCGGAGCAGGTCGCGGAAGGCCCGGGAGGCGAGGGTGGCAT
>CAVPEU010000025.1:0-13784 GCA_963703575.1 uncultured Chloroflexia bacterium | reverse complement strand
AGGTCATCGAGGGCACGGCCCGGAGCATGGGCATCGAGGTCGTCGGCTAGACGCCGGCGGCACGCGCGGCAGGGACCCCGGTCCGCGCGCGCATCAGCAGGGGCAGGCCCACGGGGCCGAAGGAGCACCAGGCATGGCCGAGCACGGCAAGCGCTACCAGGACGCCGCGAAGCTCGTGGACCACACCCGGGTCTACCCGTTGCAGGAAGCGGTCGCGATCGCGAGGCAGACGTCCAACGTCAAGTTCGACGCGTCCGTGGAGGCGCACGTCCGCCTCGGCGTGGATCCCCGGCACGCCGACCAGATGGTTCGCGGGACCGTCGTCCTCCCGCACGGGACGGGCAAGGTGGTCCGCGTCGCGGTGTTCGCCCAGGGGGAGAAGGCCCAGGAGGCCCTCCGCGCCGGCGCCGACGAGGTGGGGGCAGAGGACCTGGTCAAGAAGATCGAAGCCGGCTGGCTGGAGTTCGACGTCGCCCTGGCGGCACCGGACGTCATGGGCATGGTCGGGCGCCTGGGCCGGATCCTCGGCCGGCGGGGCCTGATGCCCAACCCGAAGTCGGGCACGATCACCTTCGACCTGGAGCGGGCGATCCGCGAGGTCAAGGCCGGCCGCGTCGAGTTCAAGGTCGACAAGGGCGCCATCATCCATGTCCCCGTGGGCAAGGCGAGCTTCGAGGAGGGGCAGCTGGTCGAGAACCTGGCCAGCCTGGTCGACGCGATCAACCGCGCCAGGCCGAGCGGGGCGAAGGGGCAGTACCTTCGCACGCTGACCATCGCGACCACCATGGGCCCGGGCATCCGCGTCGACATCCCGGACGCGCTCGCCGCGGCGAGCGCCTAGGCCCCACCACATGCACGGCGCCGCCGAGAGGCCGGCGTCGTATCGATACAGACGGACAAGCCGCAGACAGCCTGCGCCCGCGGGACGCCCGGCCGCCCGAGAGGACGACCGAGCGCCCGGGGCTTGATCCGCCGGACCGGACCGGCCGGCCGCCCGAACGGGGCGACGGCAGGGGACGACGGCGAGCACGCCGAGGCAGAGGTCATCGCCCCACCTCCCGGTGGGTCGCGCCCCCTGCACACGTGGCCCGTCGCAGGGGTTCATCCCGGACATCGCCGGGGCGCACCCACCGCCGCGCGCCGGCTGCGCGCTGGAGCAAGGAGGTCATGGAGGCTCGATGCCGACCGAGGCCAAGCGCGAGACGATCGAGGAGCTGCGTGTCCAGCTGGACGCCAGCCGCACGGTGATCGTGTCCGAGTACCGCGGCCTCAAGGTGAAGGAGATCGGCGAGATCCGGCGCGCCCTGCGCAAGCAGAACGTGAGCTACCGGGTCGTCAAGAACCGCCTCATGCGGATCGCGGCGCAGGACAACCCTGCCGCGGCCGCGCTGGCGCCCCTGCTCGTGGGTCCGACGGCGATCGCCTTCGGCACCGACGAGGCGGCGACGGCGAAGGCGGTGCTGGACGCGACGCGCCCCTACCGCATCGTGAAGATCACGGGCGGCGTGCTGGGGTCGCGGACGATCGACGCCGACGGTGTGACCCGGCTGGCGACCCTGCCGTCGCGCGAGGTGCTCCTCGGCGAGGCGATCGGGGCCGTCGTGGCTCCGTTGTCGACCATGGCCGGCCTGTTCGACGCTCCGCTGCGGGACGTCGCCGGGCTCGTCCAGGCGCTCGCCGAGAAGCGCGCCGCCGCCGCCGCGGCCTGACCCTCACCTCGAGACCATCCCACGCCCCCGTTGTGGGGCCCACGACCAGGAGAACGAACACACCATGGCCACGCTGACCCCCGACCAGCTGCTCGAGGCCTTCGAGCAGATGACCGTCCTCGAGCTCTCGGACTTCAAGAAGAAGTTCGAGGATCGCTTCGGCGTCGTCGCCGCCGCGCCCGTCGCATTCGCCGGCCCCGCCGCCGCCCCGGCCGCCCCGGCTGAGGTCGTCGAGGAGCAGACCGAGTTCACCGCGACCCTGACCGAGATCGGCCCCAACAAGATCCCGGTCATCAAGGTCGTCCGGGAGCTCACCGGGCTCGGCCTCAAGGAGGCGAAGGACCTCGTCGACGCGGCGCCCAAGGCCGTCAAGGAGGCCGTCGCCAGGGACGAGGCCGAGAAGATCAAGGCGGCCCTCGAGGAGCAGGGCGCCAAGGTCGAGATCAAGTAGCCGCCGGCCGGCCGGCACGCCCGGTCTGCCTGCACCGCGGGGCGGTGGCCGACGCGCCGCCGCCCCGTTCGCCATGCCCCCGTGGTTGACAGCCGACCGGAACGCGGTATCCTACTCCTTCTGTGAGCGCGGCCGTTTCCCCTTCTCCCAACTCCGTCAAGGAGCCGTCCTTCATGCTGTCCGTCTCGTCGGTGCCTCTCGCCGTCACGCCCTCCGGCCGTCTGTCGTACGCCAGGATCGCCGAGGTTCGCGACGGGGTCAGCCGTGACAAGTTCGAGGTCCCGAACCTCCTTGAGCTGCAGCTCGAGTCGTTCCAGTGGTTCATCGAGAAGGGGCTCCGGGACCTGTTCGACGAGATCAGCCCGATCCGGGACTTCACCAGCAAGGTGATGGAGCTCCAGTTCCTGGACTACGAGTTCGGGACGCCGAAGTACTCCGAGGAGGAGTGCCGGACCAAGGACCTGACGTTCAGCCGCCCGCTGTACGTCAACGTCGAACTCCTGATCAAGGAGACCGGCGAGATCCAGCGCCAGCGCGTGTACATGGGCGACTACCCCTGGATGACCGACCTCGGGACGTTCGTGATCAACGGCGCAGAGCGCGTGGTGGTCAGCCAGCTGGTGCGCTCGCCCGGCGTGTACTACAGCGAGACGGAGGACCCCGGTTCCGGCCGGATGCTGTTCTCGGCCAAGGTCATCCCGAACCGTGGCGCCTGGCTCGAGTTCGAGACCAACAACAAGGACCAGCTGTGGGTCAAGGTCGATCGCAAGCGCAAGATCGCGGCGACGACCCTCCTGCGGGCGGTCGGCTACGAGGCGAACGACGAGATCGCCGGCCTGTTCGGTGCCGTCGACACGGACCCCGAGCATCCGTACACCTCGAACACCCTCGACAAGGACCTGACCAGGACCCAGAACGAGGCCCTGATCGAGGTCTACAAGAAGCTGCGGCCGGGCGACCCGCCGACCGGGGACAACGCCCGCCAGCTTGTCGAGAGCCTGTTCTTCAACTTCCGGCGGTACGACCTCGGTCGGGTGGGGCGCTACAAGTTCAACAAGAAGCTGGATGCCGTCGCCGCGCGCATGGGCATCGAGCTGCCGCGCGAGCAGCGAACGATCACCCGCGAGGACATGGCGGCGATCGTCGGCCACCTCATCGAGTCCAACCGGGGCCTCCACCCCAAGGACGACATCGACCACCTCGGCAACCGCCGCATCCGGGCCAACGGCGAGCTGATCCAGAACGCGTTCCGGATCGGCCTGCTGCGCATGGAGCGCGTCGTCCGCGAGCGGATGACGATCCAGGAGATCGACAAGGCGACGCCCAACGCCCTCATCAACATCCGCCCGGTCGTGGCGGCGATGAAAGAGTTCTTCGGCGGCAGCCAGCTCAGCCAGTTCATGGACCAGACGAACCCGCTGGCCGAGCTCACGTCACAAGCGTCGCCTGTCGGCCCTGGGCCCGGGCGGCCTGTCGCGCGAGCGCGCCGGGTTCGACGTCCGCGACGTGCATCACAGCCACTACGGCCGGATCTGCCCGATCGAGACGCCGGAAGGCCCGAACATCGGCCTGATCGGCTCGCTCGCGACCTACGGCCGCATCAATCCCTACGGCTTCATCGAGACCCCGTACCGGAAGGTCAAGCGAACCGCCGGCCATGCCGATCCGGCGCTCCTCGAGTACGAGGCGGGTGCCGACGTGGCCGGCAAGGACGGCAAGGTCATCCTGAAGAAGGGCGAGCGCCTGACCGATGCGGCCCACAAGGAGCTCGCGCGCCAGAAGGCGCTCGCGTTCCCGATCCGCCCCATCGTCACCGACGAGATCGAGTATCTGCCGGCGGACGAGGAGGAGGAGCACGTCGTCGCACAGGCCAACGCGCCGCTCGACGAGCAGGGGCACTTCGCCGCCGAGCGGGTCCCTTCCCGCTACCGCGACACCTTCCCCGAGGCGCGACCGGACCAGATCGAGTACATGGACGTCAGCCCCAAGCAGGTCGTCTCGGTCGCGACGGCGCTGATCCCGTTCCTTGAGCACGACGATGCGAACCGCGCCCTGATGGGCTCGAACATGCAGCGCCAGGCCGTGCCGCTCCTGGAGCCGGAGGCGCCAATCGTGGGCACCGGCATGGAGGCGCGCACCGCGCAGGATTCCGGGGCGGTCATCATGGCTCGCCACGCCGGTGTCGTGACCAGCGTCACGGCCGAGCGCGTGCAGGTCGAAGCCGACTCCGGCGAGCTCGACGAGTACCGGCTGCTGAAGTTCGTGCGCAGCAACCAGGGCACCTGCATCAACCAGCGGCCGATCGTCAGCGTCGGCCAGCGTCTCGAGGTCGGGTCGCCGATCGCGGACTCCTCGTCCACGGACGGCGGCGAGCTGGCCCTCGGCCGGAACGTCATGGTGGCGTTCATGAGCTGGGAGGGCGGCAACTACGAGGACGCGATCGTGATCAGCGAGCGCCTCGTGCGCGACGACCTGTTCACGAGCATCCACATCGAGAAGCACGAGATCGAGTCCCGGGACACCAAGCTGGGCCCCGAGGAGATCACCCGGGACATCCCGAACGTCGGCGAGGAAGCCCTCAAGGACCTCGACGAGGAGGGGATCGTCTACATCGGGGCCGAGGTCCGGCCGGGCGACATCCTGGTCGGCAAGATCACGCCCAAGGGCGAGACCGAGCTCACGGCGGAGGAGCGCCTCCTGCGCGCCATCTTCGGTGAGAAGGCCCGCGAGGTGAAGGATTCCTCGCTCCGCCTGCCGCACGGTGAGCGCGGCAAGGTGGTCGAGATCCGCGAGTTCCGGCGCGAGTGGAACGACGACCTCCAGCCGGGCGTGAACCGCCTGGTCCGGGTGTCGGTGGCCCAGAAGCGCAAGGTCTCGGTCGGCGACAAGATGGCCGGCCGCCACGGCAACAAGGGCGTGATCGCCAAGGTCCTGCCCATGGAGGACATGCCGTTCCTGCCCGACGGCAGCCCGGTCGACATCGTGCTCAACCCGCTCGGCGTGCCGAGCCGCATGAACATCGGCCAGATCCTGGAGACGCACCTCGGCTGGGCCCTGTCCACGATGGGCTACCGCGCCGCGACGCCCGTGTTCGACGGTGCGACCGAGGAGCAGATCGCCGAGGCGCTGGCGGCGGCCGGCCTGCCCAAGGAAGGGAAGATCGAGCTGCGCGACGGGCGCACCGGCGAGGCGTTCGACCAGGTGATCACCGTCGGCCAGATCTACATGCTCAAGCTCCACCACCTTGTCGAGGACAAGATCCACGCCCGGTCCACCGGTCCGTACAGCCTCATCACCCAGCAGCCGCTGGGCGGCAAGGCGCAGTTCGGTGGCCAGCGGTTCGGCGAGATGGAGGTGTGGGCGCTCGAGGCCTACGGTGCCGCGAACATCCTCCAGGAGCTGCTGACCGTGAAATCGGACGACGTCCTGGGGCGCGTCCAGACATACGAGGCGATCGTCAAGGGCGAGGAGATCCAGCCCCCGCGGGTCCCCGAATCCTTCAAGGTCCTCATCAAGGAGCTCCGCAGCCTCGGCCTCAACGCCGAGATCCTCGACCAGAACGACGAGGAGATCCCGCTCGCGGAGGACGATGCCTCCGGCTACCTGCTCCCCGACCTCGGCGGGATCAACCTCGCCGGGTTCGAGGACTGACGAACCCGAATCGCACCACGCGGAACCGGCGTCCGGCCGGCCCGGTCCCGCTCGCCCCGCACGCACATCGCGCCGATTGAGCCGCGCCGGCGCGGAGGAGACCGATGCTCGAGGTCAACAACTTCTCGGCAATCCGCATCTCGCTGGCCAGCCCGGACCAGATCCGGGAATGGTCGAAGGGCGAGGTCACGAAGCCCGAGACGATCAACTACCGGACGCTCAAGCCCGAGAAGGATGGGCTCTTCGACGAGCGCATCTTCGGTCCCACCCGGGACTGGGAGTGCTACTGCGGGAAGTACAAGCGGATCCGGTACAAGGGGATCATCTGCGACAAGTGCGGCGTTGAGGTCACGCGCTCGAAGGTCCGCCGGGAGCGCATGGGCCACATCCAGCTGGCCAGCCCCGTCAGCCACATCTGGTACTTCAAGGGCACGCCGAGCCGGCTCGGCATCCTGCTCGACATCAGCCCCCGCAATCTCGAGCGCATCCTCTACTTCGCGCTGTACATCGTCACCCACGTCGACGAGGAGGCGAGGCAGCGCGCGCTCAAGGCGCTCGACGAGCAGTCCGAGGGTCGCGGCGGGGCCGGCGGCCAGCGCCTCGCGGAACTCGAGGACCAGCTCAAGGTCGACGTCAACCGCAAGCGGGACGAGCTGCAGGCGGCGCTCGCGGCCACCCGCGCGGAGCTCGAGGCGCAGCGCACCTCGCGAACCGAGGAAGTCGTGCGCGAGGCGCAGGCCGTTGAGGCGGCGCTGACCGCGCTCAAGTCCGCCGCCGCCGAGGAGACGATCGCGTTCGCCCCGACCGGCGAGGTCGTCGTGGGGGCCGGCGAGAAGGGCGGCAAGGACGCGCTCGCCAGGTTGCGCAGGATCGTCGCCGCGGAGACCGATCGGGTCACCGAGGAGCTCAAGCAGCGCGAGCTGGACGAAGAGCGGATGACGGAGCAGAAGGTCCAGGACCTCGTCGCCGCCATGGACGAGAGCCTGCGCGCCGAGCGCGAGTCGCTTGCCTCCGAGGCCCAGGGCCAGAAGGAGGAGCTGCGCCGGGCCCGGGATGAGATCGAGTCACTCAAGCCGCTGATGACGATCGGCGAGACCGAGTTCCGCCAGCTCGATGAGAAGTACGGCTCCGGTGCCCGCACCGGTCGCATCTTCTGGGCGGGCATGGGCGCCGAGGCGGTCCGCGACATCATCGTGCGGATGGACCTGGACGAGCTGTCCCGGGCGCTCCACGCGGAGGTCCGGACGAGCTCCGGCCAGCGCCGCAAGAAGGCCATCAAGCGGTTGCGGCTGATCGAGGCCTTCCGCCGCTCCGGCAACCGCCCGGAGTGGATGATCCTCTCGGTCCTGCCGGTCATCCCGCCCGACCTGCGCCCGATGGTCCAGCTGGACGGCGGCCGCTTCGCGACCTCCGATCTCAACGACCTGTATCGCCGCGTCATCAACCGGAACAACCGCCTCAAGCGGCTCCTGGAGCTCGGCGCGCCCGAGATCATCATCCGCAACGAGAAGCGGATGCTGCAGGAGGCATGCGACGCGCTGATCGACAACGGCCGCCGCGGGCGCGCGATCGCCGGCACCGGCAACCACCGCCTCAAGAGCCTGTCCGACATGCTCAAGGGCAAGCAGGGCCGGTTCCGCCAGAACCTGCTCGGCAAGCGGGTCGACTACTCCGGCCGCTCCGTCATCGTGGTCGGGCCGGAGCTCAAGCTCCACCAGTGCGGCCTGCCCAAGAAGATGGCGCTCGAACTGTTCAAGCCGTTCGTCATGCGCCAGCTCGTCGAGCAGGGCTTCGCGCACAACATCAAGAGCGCCAAGCGCATCGTCGAGCGCGTCCGGCCCGAGGTCTGGGACGTCCTCGAGGAGGTCATCAAGGACCACCCGGTCCTCCTGAACCGCGCCCCCACGCTCCACCGCCTGGGCATCCAGGCCTTCATGCCGGTGCTCGTCGAGGGCTCCGCGATCCAGATCCACCCCCTCGTCTGCACGGCGTTCAACGCGGACTTCGACGGCGACCAGATGGCCGTCCACGTCCCGCTGTCCACCGCCGCGCAGGAGGAAGCGCGGGCCATGATGCTGTCGACGGCAAACCTGCTGTCGCCGGCCGACGGCTCGCCGGTCGTCGCCCCGACCCAGGACATGGTCCTCGGCTGCTACTACATGACGATGGACGCCCCGTCCCTGCCGAAGAACCGCCCGGTGCGGAGCTTCGCGACCGACGACGACGCGATCCTCGCATACGAGTTCGGGGCGCGCGGTCTCGATACCGCGAGCCGCAAGCTGTTCGAGCCCGAGGACGGCGCGCCCGTGTCGCCCGTCCACCACGTGTCGGCCTCGGTGACGCTCCACGAGCCCGTGGACGTCGTCGTCAAGGGCTGGGACCCCGACAGCCGATCGCTCGTGGACCAGCACGCCCGTACCACGGTGGGCCGGATCCTGTTCAACCGGGTCCTGCCCCAGGAGATGCGCTTCCGGAACGAGGCGATGAAGCGCGCCGACCTCAAGCGGCTCGTGGACGAGTGCTACCGGCTGCTGGGGCCGGCCGAGACCGCGCAGCTCGTGGATGGCATCAAGGCCGTCGGCTTCCGGTTCGCCACCCGCGGTGGCATGACGATCGGCCTGTGGGACATCGTGGTGCCCAAGACCAAGAAGGCCCTGCTCGCCGGCGCGGATGAGGCCGTGGCCGCGATCGACCGCCAGTTCCAGCGCGGCCTCATCACCGAGGACGAGCGTTACGAGCAGGTCGTCGAGCTCTGGCAGCGGACCACCAAGGACGTTTCGGACTCCATGATGGTCGGCCTGCCGGACGACAACGCCCTGCGCATGATGACCGACTCCGGCGCCCGCGGGAACAAGGGCAACATCGGCCAGCTGGGCGCGATGCGCGGCCTGATGGCCGATCCGTCCGGCCGCATCATCGACGTGCCGGTGCGGAGCAACTTCCGCGAGGGCATGACGGTCCTGGAGTACTTCATCTCCACCCATGGCGCCCGCAAGGGCCTCGCGGACACGGCGCTGCGGACCGCAGACTCCGGGTACCTCACCCGGCGCCTGGTGGACGTCGCGCAGGACGTGATCACGCGCGAGGACGACTGCGGCACGCTCGAGGGCAGCTGGATCATCCGCTCCGAGTCCGCGGACGAGCCCGAGGCGTTCCAGCGCCGCCTGGTCGGCCGCCTCGCAGCGGCGGACCTCGTGGACACCAGGGTCAAGGTCAAGCGGGGCGAGTCGGCCCCGATCGTCGTCGAGCGCAACGCGATGATCGACGAGGAGATCGCCCGGGCGATCGACGCGGCGGGGATCGACGAGGTCCTCGTCCGGTCACCGCTGGCCTGCGAGTCCCGCTACGGCGTGTGTCGCATGTGCTACGGCCGCAACCTGGCGACCGGAGGCATGATCGGCATCGGCGAGGCGGTCGGCATCATCGCCGCCCAGTCGATCGGCGAGCCGGGCACGCAGCTGACGATGCGGACGTTCCACACCGGCGGCGTCGCCGGCCAGGACATCACCCAGGGGCTGCCGCGCGTCGAGGAGCTGTTCGAGGCCCGGATCCCGAAGGGCAAGGCGGAGATCAGCCACATCGACGGCATCGTCGAGGTCATCGCCGGCGACGCCGGCCGCAAGGTCAAGGTGATCAGCCGCGAGGCGTTCGACACGCCGATCCTGCTGCCCGAGGGCGCCGAGCTGCTGGCCGCCCCCGGCGACCTCGTCGAGGCGAACCAGGTCCTGGGCCGGTCGGCCTCGGCCGGGGACACCACGGCGCCGGTCAAGGGCTTCCTCGTCCGCACCGACGACGGGGTCGTCGTCCGTGCCGAGGACGTGGTCGAGCGCGAGTACGCGATCCCGCACAGCGCGAAGCTGCTGGTCGACGATGGCCAGGAGATCCGCGCCGGCGACCCGATCACGGACGGCCCGATCAACCCGCAGGAGTATCTCGACACCCGGGGCAAGGACGCCGTCCAGCGCTACCTGGTGAAGGAGGTCCAGCGGGTCTACCGCAGCCAGGGCGTCACGATCAACGACAAGCACATCGAGATCATCGTCCGCCAGATGCTCAAGAAGGTCCGGATCGACCAGCCGGGCGACTGCGAGCAGCTGCCGACGGAGCTGGTGGACCGCCTGGACTTCGAGGAGGCCAACAACCGCGTCCTCGCCGAGGGCGGCGAGCCGGCGACGGCCCAGACGGTGCTCCTGGGCGTGACCAAGGCGTCCCTCAACACCTCCTCGTTCCTCGCCGCGGCGTCCTTCCAGGAGACCACCCGGGTGCTCACCGAGGCGGCCATCAACGGCGCCAAGGACCACCTGATCGGGCTCAAGGAGAACGTCATCATCGGCAAGCTCATCCCGGCAGGGTCGGGCGCGCCGCAGAACATCGCCGCGCTCAAGGAGCGCCAGCGGCGGGCCGCCCTCGAGGCGCTCGCCGGCGAGGCCATCGAGGGCTTCGGCGAGGCCGAGTACAACCCGTTCCTCGAGGACCGGGACCGCACCCCGGACGAGGAGACGGCGAGCCTCGCGCTCGCCGCGACCATCGCGGGGGCCGACGAGGACGAGCCGGAATCGAACCCCTTCCTCGCCGATGCGGCGGCGGGGGAGAAGACCGAGGAGCCGTCGTTCAACCCATTCCTCGAGGATGCCTCCGAGGAGGGCTGACGCCGACGGGCGCCGGTCCGCGTCGCGCGACCACGCCCGGAACACCGCAACCGGCCGAACGCCCCCGCCACCGCGCGGGGGCGTTTGACACTCGCTCGCGCGCGTTGCTAAACTCCGCGTTCGTGGCCTCGAGGGGTCTCCGTCGCCCTGTGCGGTGCGGAGCTCACACCCCCCGAGCGCCGAGCGGTCACCGGCCGAACCCCCGGCGCGGATGGACCCGCCGGCCCGACCACCACCAGAAGACGACAACGAAAGGAGCCGCGTCTCCGTGCCGACCATCAGCCAGCTCGTGCGCCACGGGCGGAAGCCGAAGATCGAGAAGGTCAAGGCGCCTGCCCTGCGCAAGAACTGGAACAGCCTGCGGCAGCGCCAGGTGCCGATCCCCGGCGCCCCCCAGAAGCGCGGCGTGTGCCTGCAGGTCAGGACGATGACCCCGAAGAAGCCGAACTCGGCGCTCCGGAAGATCGCCCGCGTGCGGCTCACCAACCAGATGGAGGTCACGGCGTACATCCCGGGCATCGGCCACAACCTCCAGGAGCACTCGGTGGTCCTGGTCCGCGGCGGCCGGGTGAAGGACCTCCCGTCGGTCAAGTACCACATCATCCGTGGGACCCTTGACGCGGCCGGGGTCAAGGACCGCAAGCAGGGTCGCAGCAAGTACGGGGCCAAGGTCGCCCAGGCGCCCGGGAAGAAGAAGTAGGATGCCGCGCCGCCAGTCGATCCCCCGCAAGTCGAAGTACCAGGCAGAGTCGAACCGCGTCTCGGACCGCTTCCGGGCGAAGCTGATGCGGGACGGCAAGCAGACGCTGTCCGACCGGATCCTCCGCCAGGCGCTCGCGCGCGCCGAGTTCCAGGCCAAGCGCCCGGGGCTCGAGGTGCTGGAGTCGGCTCTCCGCAACGCCACGCCGATCATCGAGGTCAAGCCTCGGCGCGTCGGTGGCGCCACCTACCAGGTCCCGGTCGAGATCCGGGGCGATCGCCGGCTGTCGCTCGGCGTGCGCTGGCTCGTCCAGGCCGCGCGCAAGCGCAACGGCAAGAGCATGAGCGAGAAGCTCGCTGCCGAATTCGTCGATGCCATGAACGGCCTCGGCGCGGCGGTGAAGCGCCGCGAGGACACCCACAAGATGGCCGAGGCCAACAGGGCCTTCAGCCACTTCAAGTGGTAGTCGCGGGCAAGAGGAGTTAGACCAACCGTGGCACGCGCCGTTCCGCTCGCACGCACGCGGAACATCGGAATCATCGCGCATATCGACGCGGGCAAGACGACGGTCACCGAGCGGATCCTCTTCTACACGAAGAAGATCTACAAGCTGGGTGAGGTCCATGAGGGCGCGGCCACCATGGACTGGATGCCCCAGGAGCAGGAGCGCGGCATCACGATCACTGCCGCGGCAACCACCTGTGCCTGGAAGGATCACCGGATCAACATCATCGATACGCCCGGGCACGTGGACTTCACGGTCGAGGTGGAGCGGAGCCTGCGCGTGCTCGACGGGGCGGTCGTGGTGTTCGACGGCGTCGCGGGCGTCGAGCCGCAGTCGGAGACGGTCTGGCGCCAGGCGGACCGATACCAGGTGCCGCGCATCTGCTTCATCAACAAGCTGGACCGCACCGGGGCGAACTACTGGCGCGACGTGGACATGATCCGCGAGCGCCTCGGCGTGGAGCCCGTGCCGATCCAGATCCCGATCGGGATCGAGGACACCTTCGTCGGCCTGGTGGACCTCGTGCGCATGCGGGCCCTGGTCTGGCGCGACGACCTCGGCGACACGTTCGACGAGCTCGACATTCCCGCGGACCTGCTCGACGAGGCCGCCAGGTGGCGCGAGAACCTCCTCGAGCACGTGTCCCTGGTGGATGACGCGATCGCGCACAAGTACCTCGAGGGCGAGGACGTGTCCGAGGCGGAGATCAAGCACGGCATCCGGCTCGCGACCCTGCAGTACGAGTGGGTCCCGATCCTGTGCGGCTCCGCCCTCAGGAACAAGGGCATCCAGCCGATGCTGGACGCGGTCGTGGACTACCTGCCGTCGCCGCTCGACGTGCCCCCGGTGATCGGGCTCCGGCCCGGCACCGGTGCCGAGATCCTCAAGACGCCGGACGACAGCGAGCCCTTCAGCGCGCTGGCGTTCAAGATCGCGGCCGACCCGTTCGTCGGGAAGCTCGCGTTCTTCCGGGTCTACTCGGGCACGCTCAAGGCCGGCTCCTACGTGCTCAACGCCACCAAGGGCAAGAAGGAGCGCATCGGGCGCATCCTCCAGATGCACGCCAACCACCGCGAGGAGATCGACGCGGTCTACGCGGGCGACATCGCGGCCGCCGTCGGCCTCAAGGACACGTTCACGGGCGACACGCTGTCGGACCCGGACCACCCGGTGATCCTGGAGTCGATGACCTTCCCGGAGCCGGTGATCGAGGTCGCGATCGAGCCCAAGACCAAGGCCGACCAGGACAAGCTGGGCATCGCGCTCCAGCGCCTCGCCGAGGAGGACCCGACGTTCCGGGTCAAGACGGACGAGGAGTCGGGCCAGACGCTGATCGCCGGCATGGGCGAGCTGCACCTGGACGTGCTGGTGGACCGCATGGTCCGCGAGTTCAAGGTCGCCGCCAACGTCGGCAAGCCGCAGGTCTCCTACCGCGAGACCGTGCGCCGGGCCGCCGAGGGCAACGGGCGCTTCGTCCGCCAGACCGGCGGCAAGGGCCAGTACGGCCACGTCGTGCTCACCCTCGAGCCGGGCGAGAAGGGGAGCGGCTTCACCTTCGTCGACAAGATCGTCGGCGGGACGATCCCGCGCGAATACATGCGTGCCATCGAGAACGGCATCCGCGAGACGCTCGACACGGGCGTGTACGCGGGCTATCCGATGGTCGACGTGAAGACGACCGTCCACGACGGGTCGTACCACGAGGTCGACTCGTCCGAGATGGCGTTCAAGATCGCTGCCTCGATGGCCCTCAAGGATGCCGTCGAGAAGGCGAGGCCCGTCGTGCTCGAGCCGATGATGCAGGTCGAGGTGACGATGCCCGAGGAGTTCATGGGCGACGTCATCGGCGACCTCAACAGCCGGCGCGGCCAGATCGAGGGCATGGATCCCCGCGGCTCGACGCAGGTCGTCCGCGCGGCGGTGCCGCTGTCCGAGATGTTCGGGTACGCCACCGACCTGCGGTCGATGACCCAGGGTCGAGCCAGCTATTCCATGGAGCTCAGCCACTACGCGGAGGTTCCCCCGAACCTCGCCGCTGAGCTCGTTGCCAAGTCGAAGGTCTAAGCAGGTCGGCTCGCCCCAGCGCGAGCGAGCAGCAGGGAGTCCAGCCGGACATGGC
>CAVPEU010000024.1:0-240167 GCA_963703575.1 uncultured Chloroflexia bacterium | reverse complement strand
GCAGCAGCCACAGGCGCTCGCGGGCGGCGGTGTCGGTCGCGACGACGGCGTCCCGCACCTCGTCCGCGTCTGCGAGCACCTCCACGAGGGAGGGCTCGGGGTCGATGACATCGGCGGCCTCGACCAGCAGGTAGACGGGCCAGGCGTCGGCGAACGGCCGGATGGCCGCTCGATGGCGGACGACCAGGTCGAGGCCGTCGTCCATGAACAGCTCGGCAGCGTGGAGGGAGGGGAGGGCTCGCCACAGGCGGCCGGCGAGGCGCACGGCGTCACCGACTCCCGCCATGCTGACGACGGCGACCGCGCGCCGGTCCAGTCGCGGCACCAGCCGCAGCCGGGCGGCCGTGACGATGCCCAGCGTCCCCTCCGAGCCGGCCAGCAGCGACGGCAGGTGGTAGCCGGTGTTGTCCTTGCGCGGGGCGTGGAGGCGGCTGACGAGCGAGCCGTCGCCCAGGACCGCCTCGATCCCGACCAGCTGCTCGCGCGTGGTGCCGTAGCGGAGGACGTGGATGCCGCCGGCGTTGGTCGCCACCATCCCGCCGATCGTGGCCGCATCGCGGGCGGCGAAGTCCACGCCCGTCTCGAACCCGGCGGCCCGGGCGTGCCGCTGGAGCGCGGCAAGGGTCACGCCAGCGCCTGCCACGACCTCCCCGGCCGCCTCGTCCACGGGCTCGATCATGGCCAGGCGGGCCAGGCTGAGGAGCACCGTCCCACCACGGGGCACCCCACCCCCGACGAGGCCCGTGTTGCCGCCCTGGGGCACGAGCCCGACGCCGGCCGCGCGGCAGGCGCGCACGACCCCCGCGACCTCCCGCGCGTCCGCCGGCCGGACCACCGCCAGGGCCTGTCCGTGGAACCGGCCGGTCGCGTCGGTCTCGAAGCCGGCCCGCAGCGCCGGATCAACGAGGACGTGCGCGTCGCCGACCAGTTGCCGGAGCTGCGCCAGGAGCACCGCGGGCTGCATGGCGCCATCGTCGGGGGTGCAGGGTCCGGCCCGCAAGCCGGGGGTAACGTCGGTCGTTGGGTCACAGGGCCACCCCGCGCCGGGCCCAAGCGGCACTGTCGGGCGGAGCGCGCCCCTCGCTATCCTCGGGCCATGGGAACGTCGATTCCCGAGCGGGGGCCCTTCGTCCTGCGGGGCCGGATCCTGACGCCGCTCGCTGCCGGCGGCACGCGATACGAGGCGGACGGCCGTATCGCGGTTGATGCGCGGGGCGTCATCACGGACGTGGGTCCCTGGGACCGCGACGCGGCCGTGCCCTTCGCGCCGGCCGCGGTCGGCGACGCCATCCCCGTGACCGACCTGCGCCCCTTGGTCCTCATGCCGGGCATGGTGGACCTCCACGTGCACCTGCCCCAGCTGCCCAACGCGGGCGTGGGTGCCGGCCTGGACGTCCTGACCTGGCTCCAGCGGTACACCTTCCCGCTCGAGCGTGCCTTCGACGAGGCGGCGGCCGAACGGCTCGCGCCCCAGGCCTACCGTGCCTTCGCCGCCGCCGGCACGACGACGGCCCTCGTCTACGGTGCCGTGTACGAGGCCTCGCTGGACGCGGCGTTCCGCGCGGCCGAGGCGCACGGGATCCGCGCCGTCATCGGCAAGGTGATGATGGATCGCGATTGCTACGACGAGAGCGTGCCGCCGGAGCACCAGCTGGAGACGAACCTCCGCCAGTCGGCGGACCTGTGCGCCCGCTGGCACATGCGCGACGACGGCCGGCTGCGCTACGCGTTCACGCCGCGCTTCGCCGTCTCGTGCAGCGCCGACCTGCTCCGCGAGTCGGCGGCCCTCGCCCGCGCCACCGGCGCCTACTGGCAGACCCACCTGTCCGAATCGCGGCCCGAGCTGGCCGAGGTGGCGCACCTGTTCCCGGAGGCCCTCGACTACCTCGACGTCTACGACCGTGCCGGCGGCCTTGGGCCGGGAACCATCCTCGCCCACGCGATCCACCTCTCCGACCGGGAGGTCGCCCGGCTGGCGGAGAGCGGCGCGGCCGTCGCCCACTGCCCGGCGTCCAACCTGTTCCTCGCCTCGGGCGCCATGCCCCTCACGCGCTACCGCGAGGCGGGGATCCGCGTGGGGCTGGGCTCGGATGTGTCCGGCGGGCCGGAGCTCTCGATCTTCGCGACGATGCGAGCCGGCGCCTTCGTCCAGAGCGCGCGCCGGGTGTGCGAGCACGAGGACACCGCGCCGCTCGGGCCGCTGGACTGGCTCCGGCTCGGGACCTACGAGGGGGCGCGGGCCCTGGGCATGCAGGACGAGATCGGGTCGCTCGAGGCCGGCAAGGAGGCGGACCTGATCGCCGTCGACCCGCGGCTGGTTGCCCCGGTGCCCGGCGAGGACTCGCACGACCCCGCGGAGATCATGTCGCGGCTCGCGTTCCGGCCGCACCCGGACATGGTCCGCGCGGCGTGGGTGCGGGGACGACGCCTCGACGGACCGCCCGGGCTCGGCCTCGACGCCATGCGGTAGCGTGGGGTCCATGACCAGCATCCTCGTCGTGGACGACGAGCCCCCGATCGTCGAGCTCGTGACCGGCTACCTCGAACGCGAGGGCTGGTCCGTCTCGAGCGCGGGCGACGGGCTCGCGGCGCTCGACGCGGTGCGCGACGGGCAGCCGGACGTGGTCGTGCTCGACGTCATGCTGCCGGGGATCGACGGCATCGAGGTGTGCCGGCGGCTCCGCGCGTTCTCGGACGCCTACGTGCTGATGCTCACCGCCCGGAGCGAGGAGATCGACACGATCGTGGGCCTCACCGTCGGGGCGGACGACTACCTGGTCAAGCCGTTCTCGCCGCGGGAGCTCGTCGCCCGGGTCAAGGCGTTGCTGCGGCGGCCGCGAGCCGCCGGGCAGGCGCCGGCCGCGGGGGCGCCTCCGGCCGGGCTCGAGGTCGACGAGGCCCGCCGCCTCGTCCGTGTCGACGGCACGGTCGCGGAGCTGACGGCCCTCGAGTTCAACCTCCTTGCGGCGCTGGCGCGCCGCCCGGGCGTCGTGATCTCCCGGCAGGCGCTCCTCGAGGAGGTGTGGGGGTCCTCGCTCGCCGGCGACGACCACCTGGTCGACGTCCACGTCGCCAACCTGCGGCGCAAGCTGGGCGACGATCCGGCCAGCCCGCGGTTCGTGGAGACCGTGCGCGGGGTCGGCTACCGGGTGCGCGAGGAGCCCTGATGCTGCCGCGCTCGCTCCGCGCGCGCCTGCTCGCCGCGTTCCTCGTCGTCGTGGTGGCGGCGCTGGGCACCGTCGGCATCGCGGTCCTGCTCGTGGGCCCTCGCTACTTCGCCGAGGCGATGGGCCACCTGCCGGGCGATCCGATGGGCGAGGCGATGGCGAACGCCACGCTCGCCGCGTTCACGGACGCGATGCGCCAGGCCCTGCTGGCCGCGACCGTCACCGCCGTGGCCACGGCAACGGTGGTCAGCCTCGCCGTCGCGGCCCGCATCGCCCGCCCGATCACCGCCCTCGCGGACGCGGCGCGCCGCATCGCCGGCGGACGCTACTCGGAGCGGGTCGGATCGGACGAGCCGGGCGAGATCGCCGAGCTCGCCATGTCGTTCAACGACATGGCGGCTTCGCTCGAGGCGACGGAGCGGCGGCGCCTCCAGCTCGTGGGCGACGTGGCGCACGAGCTGCGGACCCCGCTGACAACCCTCGACGGCTACCTCGAGGGCCTCGAGGATGGGATCGTCACGCCGTCGGCGCAGACGTGGCACCTCCTGCGCGCGGAGACCGCCCGGCTGACCCGGATGGTGAACGACCTGTCCGAGCTCTGGCGGGCCGAGGCGAACCAGCTCCCGCTGCGGGTCGACGCGGTGGACGCGGCGGAGGTCGCGCGCGAGGTCGGGCAGCGCTTCCGGCCGCAGGCCGAGGCCCGGGGCATCGCGCTCGACCTGCCCGGGGGTTCCGCGGTGGCCCTGGCGGACCGGGATCGCCTTGCCCAGATCCTGTCGAACTACCTCTCGAACGCGCTGCGCCACGCGCCCGATGGGTCCTCGCTCCGGGTCATCACGAGCCTGACGCACGGCCACGTCAGGGTGTCGGTCACCGACGAGGGGCCGGGGCTCGCCGCGGACCAGCTCGAGGCGGTCTTCGAGCGCTTCTACCGGGTGGACGCGGCCCGCAGCCGCGCGGCCGGGGGCTCGGGCATCGGGCTCGCCATCGTCCGGGCGCTCGCGTCCGCGATGGACGGCGACGCCTGGGCGGAGAGCGCGGGTCCGGGCACGGGCGCCACGTTCCACGTGGAGCTCCCGTCGGCCTGACCATCGGGGAGCGGCGGGGCCGGTCAGCCGCGCGGGAGGCGCGCGGAGAAGGTCAGCCGCGCGGGAGGCGCGCGGAGAAGGTCGCCCCCAGGCCTTGACCGGGGCTGGTGACCGCCAGGGTGCCGCCCATGGCTTCCATCAGCGAATGCGAGATCGCCAGGCCGAGGCCGCTGCCTCCTGCCTCGCGCGAGCGGGAGGGATCCGCGCGGTAGAAACGCTCGAACACGTGACCCATCTGCTCCGGCGTGAGGCCCGGCCCGTCGTCGCGCACGATGATGGTCGCCCACGGCCCGTCGGTGGCCAGGCCGAGCTGCACGTGGCCGCCGGTCGGCGTGTACCGGAGGGCGTTGCCGATGAGGTTGTCGAGCACCTGGGCGATCCGCGTCGCGTCGGCCCGCACGCGGGCCGACGCGACGGCGCCGGTCGTGAGCTCGATCGACCGTGCGGCGGCGGCCGACTGGTGGCGCATGCGGGCGTCGGCCAGCAGCGTCGGTCCGTCGAGGGACTCGATCCGGACCTCCAGGTCGTGCGACTCGGCCTGCCACAGGACCGCGAGGTCGTCGACGAGCCGGGCGAGCCGCGCCGTCTGCTCGTCGAGCACCCGCCACGCGTCCGGGCCGGGCTCGAACACGCCTGCCTCGAGTCCCTCCACGTACCCGCGGACCGAGGCGATCGGCGTCCGCAGCTCGTGCGCGACGTCACCGATGAGGTCCCGCCGCCGCTGCTCGGTTGCGGCCAGCGTCGCCGCCATCTCGTTGAACGTCGTCGCCAGCTCGCCGAGCTCGCCGCCCGTCACGGGGACCCGTTGCGCGTAGTCGCCCCGGGCAAGCCGGCGGCTGGACGCGGCGAGGTCGACGACGGGGCGGGAGATACGGGTCGCGACCAGGACGGAGGCGGCCACCGCCACGGTGCCGGCCGCGACCAGGCCGAGGAGGAGGGCCGACCGGACGGCATCGCCGAAGGCGGCGTGCACGAGGGGGTCCATCATCCCGCTGCCGGACCCCATCATCCCGCCGCCCATCCCCACCCGGCTCATCGCATCGTCGAACGCCCGGGGCGCGGCGAGCGAGACCCCGGCCGCCACGGCGAGCACGGCGGCCAGGGCGACCGCGAGGTTCGCCGCGAGCAGGCGCCAGCGGATGCGGCCGAAGTCCGGGCGGTTCACCGGTCGGGGGTCCGCAGCCGGTAGCCGACACCCCGCACGGTCTCGAGGAAGCGCGGGCTCGCGGGATCGTCGCCCAGCTTGCGTCGCAGGTTCCCGACATGGACCTCGAGGACGTGCTCGTCGCCCATGAAGTCGGCGCCCCAGGCGGCGTCGAGGAGGCGCTGGCGCGAGAGGACGATGCCCGGGTCGCGGGTGAGCGCCTCGAGAATCTCGAACTCGAGCGCGGTCAGCTCCACGCGCGCGCCGTCGACCGACACCTCCCGCCGGGCCGGATCCACGACCAGGCCACCTGCCCGCATGACGCCCTGGCCCTCGATGGTTCCGGCGGGTCGGCGGCGGCGCTGCAGGGCCTGGACACGGGCGACGAGCTCACGCGGCGAGAACGGCTTGGTGAGGTAGTCGTCGCCGCCCACCGTGAGGCCCACGATCCGGTCCACCTCTTCGGCCCGGGCGGTGAGGAAGATCACGGATGGATCCGCGAACTCCCGGATCCGGCGGAGCACCTCGAGGCCGTCGAAGCCGGGCAGCATGATGTCGAGGACGACGACGTCCGGCACGAACGAGCGCACCTGCTCGACGCCGGACGGTCCGTCGGCGGCCTCGACCACGGCCATCCCCTCGCGCTCGAGGAACCCCCGCACGACGCTGCGCAGCGGGGGCTCGTCGTCCACGACGAGGACGCGGATGGGGCGTGCGGGAATGGTCATGCGCTCCGTGCGTGCCTCGGGTCGCGATCACCGGCCGTGGCCCCCGATCGTACGCCGCTTGGGTGGAGCGCCAGCGCTGGAGCGTCAGCGCTGGAGCGTCAGCTGACCACGACGATGGTGCCCCGCATCCCGGCCTCGTAGTGGCCGGGGGCATGGCACGCATAGGCGAACGGGCCCGATCCGCTGAACGTGTAGCTGAGCGTGCCGGTCTCCATCATCGAGAGGTCGGCGACCTCGGGCGTGCCCTCCCGGTCCGCGGCGACGTCCGCCGCCGGGCCCACCATGAACTCGTGGCTGGTCGGGCCCATGACGGTCACCTCGAACCGGATCGTCTCGCCCGCTTGCACCCGGATCGTGTCGGGCACGAAGCGCAGGTTCATCGTGGCCGCGATGCGCACGACCCTGGGCGCGGCCTCGGTGCCGGCGACGAAGCCGGCCTCGCCCGGCCCGGGGGCCAGCGGTCCGGTGTTCCACGTGCCGCCCATCATCCCGCCGCCGCCCGTCCCGCCGTAGCCGCCGCCCATCATCCCGCCGCCGCCCATCATCCCGCCGCCGATCGTCCCGACCGTCCAGGCCGGCCCCCCGGCGGTGCCGATGACCGTCCCCGCGCCGATGGCGACCACCCCCGCGAGGACCAGGGCTGCGCCCACCACGCCGAGCCGGCCGGTCATCGGTCCGCCTCGAGGGTCTGCCGGGCGGCGAGGTACTGCTCTTCCGTGAGCTCGCCCCGCGCGAACCGCAGGCGCAGGACATCCATCGCCTCCTGGCCGCCCGGGCGGAGGGGCGTGCCCTGCGCGACGCTGCTCGCCTGGCCGGCCCGCCCCAGGGCCCAGGCGACCAGCACCACGATCCCCACGACCAGGGCGGCCCAGCCGAGCATCATCAGCCAGCCACCGATACCGAACCCGAGTCCGGCGCCATATCCCATCACGTCATCGTCTCCTCATGCCTGTGGCCCCGACGGTTCGGGGCAGCCACCACGATGGGGCGCCCGGCTCAGGCCGGCCGCTCGCCAGGGTCAAGATCGGCTCAAGATCGAGGCCGGTCGGGCACCTTGATGGAGTCTTGACGAAGGCTTGCCCCTTCCTGCATGGCGTTCGCGGATGACCGCGCAGATGCTCGCCCCGAGCCGGTCGCGTTCCGCCGGCCCGCACCTGGAGGCTCGCCGCGATGCCGGGCTGGACGATGGGGACCGAGGCATGGATCTGGATGGGGGCGTGGGCTCTCGTGATGGTCCTGGTCGTGTGGCTCCTCGTCCGGGAGCCCCACCGCGAGATCCACGAGGACCCGGCTGCGATCCTCCGCGACCGCCTGGCCCGGGGCGAGATCAGCGAGGAGGAGTTCCGGCGCGTGTCCCATGCGCTGGCCTCCGGCCCGCTCATCGGGCCGACGAACGGCGCCCAACCGCACGCAACCCATCCCCGCCAGGGGCAGGAGGCCCGCCATGAGTGACCAGGAGCCCAGCGCGCGGCGCGAACGTCGCGCCCAGGAGCACGCGAGCGTGCATGGGCCGGCGGCAGAGCGCCGCCAGGCCCGGGTCGCGGAGCGGGCCCGTGCGTCACGCGATGCGACGATCCGCAAGGTCGCGTTCGGGGGCGTCGTCGTCGCCGTCCTGGCGATCGGGGGCGTGCTCGCCTTCGGCGACTTCTTCGACCGGCCGACCGCCGGCGCGACCACCGGTGTCATCGACGTCCAGAGCTCCATGGCGGGCTTCAACCCGTCCGAGATCCACGTGACGGCGGGCAGGACCGAGACCCTGAACTGGTGGACGGACGACGCGGCGCCGCACCTCCAGGGCGGCGTGCACACGATGATCGCCCCCGAGCTCGGGCTCGACGAGGCGCTGCCGGCCGAGGGCAACCGCACGGTCGTCTGGAGCGTCCCGAACAAGCCCGGCACCTACGACGTCTACTGCGACTCCTGCTGCGGCGGCAAGGACAGCCCCACGATGCACGGGAAGATCGTGGTCGAACCGGCGCCGGCCGCGACGACGACCGGGCGGGACCTGGGATGAGCCTCCCGGCGGCCGGTCCGCTGCCGGCCCACAGGCTCGTCCTCGGCTGGCCGCTGCCGGCGGTCCTGCTGGCGGGGCTCCTTGCGAGCGTCGGCGTCGTCGCCTCGGCCTACGTCCTCATGGTCCCGTTCGATTCCGCCGCCTTCGGCGGCCTCACGATCCCGGCGGTGCTCGCCGCCGGCTTCGCCGACGGGTTCAACCCGTGCGCGTTCGCGCTGCTCGTCCTGTTCGGGACCTACACCCTCACCCTGGTCAACGCGGTGACCGCGAACGGCACCCCGACCATCGAGGCGCGGCGCCGCCTGCTGGGCGCGGGCTCGCTGTACGTGGGCGCGGTGTTCGTGACCTACTTCATCATCGGCCTCGGCCTGCTGAGCTTCCTGGGCTGGATGGGTCAGGACCACCTCGTCGCCCGGATCGCCTCGATCATCGCCCTGGGCATGGCCCTGTGGATGCTCAAGGACGTGTTCCTCCCCGGCGTCGGGCCGTCGATGATGGCGCCCGGCGGGACCCACGGCCGGATGCAGAAGGCGATGGAGCGCGGGGGCCTCGCCGGGATGCTCCTCGCGGGCGTCCTGGTCGGGATCTGCACCGTGCCCTGCTCGGGCGCGATGTACCTCCAGATCACCGCCGTCCTCCACGCCTCGGGTGGCGGCCTGACCGGCCTGGCGCTGCTCGCGCTCTACAACATCGCGTTCATCGTGCCGTTGCTGATCCTGCTGCTCGCGGTGGGCAACCGGCGGGTCCTGGGACAGCTGGGCCGGTGGAACCGCGCCAACTCCCCCTGGATGAAGACGGGTATCGCGCTGTCGGTGATCGCCATGAGCTTCGGCCTGATGGTGTCGATGTGAGCGAGATCAGCCCGACGGCCGAGACGATCCGCTTCCCCGTCCGGGGGATGACCTGCGGCTCCTGCGTCAACCGGATCACGAGGGCGGTCCGGAAGCTGGACGGCGTGACGAAGGTCGACGTCGACTTGCGCCGGGAGACCGCCACCGTCCGTCGCGAGCCCGCGCTGGTGTCGAACGCGGCGCTCGCGGCGGCGGTCGCCGGGGCGGGGTACGACGCCGACCTCGAGGCGGCCGTGGTCCTGCCGGTGGGCAGCGGCCGCCCGTTCCTCGACCGGTTCCTGGGGCGATGACGTTCGTGCCTGTCCCCGCATGGGGGTCACGCGGGGAGGGCTTGACCAAGTCTTGACCAAGCCTTGGGCGTTCCTGCATTGGAACGCGGGCCCGGGTCGCCCACCCTCGTCGCATCGGCCCGATCCAGTTCCGCGGTCGTCCACAGGAGCCAGCGTTCGCATGTCCCGCCACCGCAGCCGGGCCCGAGCCCAGGCCACCAGGAGCGCCGCGACCCCGGTCGCCGCCACCGCCCAGGCCGGGCCGGCCATCGGGACCGACACGATGGATCCCGACGAGCTCCACCGCATTGCCCTGGAACGCCGGGAGTACCGGATGGGCCGGGGCCCGCGGCCGGCCGGCATGGGCGTGTCCCGGAGCGTCGTGACGGACGCCGGGACGATCTCGGTGACGCTCCCCGTCAGGGGCATGACCTGTCGCTCATGCGAGGTACGCATCGCGCGCCAGGTCGGGCGCCTGCCCAACGTGCACAAGGTGACCGCGTCCGCCGTGCGCGGTCAGGTCGTCGTCGAGAGCTCCGCGCCCGTGTCGCCGGCGGCCATCGAGAAGGCGATCAACAAGGCCGGCTACGAGATCGGCCGGACGCCCTGGCTGGAGAGCGATCCGGTGGTCTGGATGACCGCGGGTGTCGGCGTCCTCCTCGTGGCCGCGCTGGCGGTGATCGCCCAGGTGACCGGGATCGCCGGGCTCGCGTCGGGCGCGGGCGACCTCGCCAGCGGAGGCCTCGTCGTGGCGCTGCTGCTCGGGCTCGCCGCCGGGGTCTCGACGTGCATGGCGCTCGTCGGCGGTCTCGTCCTCGGGCTCTCCGCGGCGTTCCAGTCCGGCCGCACCGGCGTCGACCGCGGCGCCGCCGCGCGGATGCGCCCGGCCCTGGTCTTCATCGGCGGCCGGATCGGCGGCTACGCGGTCCTGGGCGCGGCGCTGGGCGCCCTCGGGGCGAGCCTCACGATGCCACCCCTGTTGACGGCGGCGCTGATGATCGCGGTCGCGATCGTGATGACGCTCCTCGGGACGCGGCTGACCGGGCTGTCGCCGCGGATCGCGGGCTGGTCACCGACGCTGCCGATGGGCCTGGGGGCCAGGCTCGGCGTCGGCGAGGGCACGGTGAGCGCCTACTCCGACCGGCGGGCGGCCGCTCTCGGCGCGGCCTCCTTCTTCCTGCCCTGCGGCTTCACCCAGGCCATCCAGGTCTACGCGCTGTCCACGGGTTCCCCGCTGTTCGCGGCGGCGCTCCTGGGAACGTTCGCCATCGGGACCGCGCCGGGCCTGCTCGCGCTCGCCGGCCTCCCGGTCGTCGTGCCCAGCCGCGCCCGGCCGACCCTCCTGCGCCTGGTCGGCGTCGTGGTCCTCGGCTTTGCGCTCCTCAACGGCAGCGCGGGCATCCGGCTGGCGGGGTTCACGATGCCTTCCGTCGTCGGGTTCGCCGCAGCCGCACCGCTGCCGGGAACTCTGGGCTCCGATGGCGTCCAGGCCATCACCACCTACCAGGACGCCGACGGTTACAGCCCGGGGAACATCGTGATCTACGCGGGGTATCCCACGCGCTGGACCGTGGAGTCGTCGACCACGGCCACCTGCGCGGCCTCCCTGTGGGTCCCCGACCTGAACATCCGCGCGCGGCTCAACAAGGGCACGAACACGTTCGAGCTGCCCGCCCTGCGCGCCGGGACCGTCAACTACACCTGCGCCATGGGCATGTACGGCGGCAGGATCACGGTCGTCGACGCCCCCGTGGACGCGGGCGGAGCCGGCGGCTGACCGATCCCGTCCCGCCTGTTGCCCCGCTTGACGATCCGTGTCAACATACCCCCCAGGAGTATTTACGGAGCCCAGATGACCAACCCAGCCAGCCCTCCCATCGAGATCGTGTCATTCCCCGTCGAGGGCATGACCTGCGCCTCCTGCGTCAACCGCATCACGCGGTTCCTGAACAAGGTCGAGGGTGTCGCCGAGGCGAACGTCAACCTCGCGTCCGAGTCGGCCACCGTCCGCTACGACCCCAGCCGGGTGACGGTCGCCGACCTCGTCGGCGCGGTCGATGCCGCGGGCTATGTCGCTCGGGTCGAGCAGGTGTCGTCGGCGGACCACGAGGTGGACGTCCCCGAGGCCGCCGCGGCCAAGGCCGAACGGGACGACGCGGCCGCGCGCCATGCCGCCAATCTCCGACGACGGCTCCTTGTCTCGGCCGCCCTGACCGTCCCGCTGCTCCTCGGCCTCGCGCGGATGACCGTCGCGTCGTGGCTGCCGGCGTTCCTCGTGAACCCCTGGTTCCAGCTCGCGCTCGCCACGCCGGTCCAGTTCTGGGCGGGCTGGCCGTTCTACACCGGCGCCTTCAAGGCGATCCGCCACAAGGCCACGGACATGAACACCCTGATCGCGGTGGGGACGTCCGCCGCGTACGGGTACAGCGTCGCGACCATCCTGTTTCCCGGCTTCTTCGTCGCCGCCGGCCTCGGCATGGACGGCGAGGCCCTGCCGATGTACTTCGACACGTCGGCGGCGATCGTCACGCTGATCCTGCTCGGCCGGTTCCTGGAGGCCAGGGCCCGGAGCCACACCTCAGACGCCATCCGCCGGCTGATCAACCTGGCACCCCGGACGGCACGCGTCGTCCGCGGCGGCAGCGAGGTCGACGTCCCGATCGCCGAGGTCCGCGTGGGCGACCTGGTGCGCGTCCGGCCCGGCGAGACGATCGCCGTGGACGGCGTGGTCACGGACGGCGCCTCCGGCGTCGACGAGAGCATGATCACCGGCGAGAGCCTCCCGGTTGCCAAGCGCGTCGAGGACCTGGTCGTCGGCGGGACGCTGAACACCACCGGCACCCTGACCTTCCGCGCCACCCGGATCGGCGCGCATACCGTGCTCGCCAGGATCATCCGGCTGGTCTCGGAGGCACAGGGTTCCCGCGCGCCGATCCAGCGGCTCGCCGACGTCGTCACCGGCTACTTCGTGCCGATGGTGCTCGGCCTCGCGGCGCTCACCTTCGTGGCCTGGTTCATCTTCGGGCCCGCTCCCGCGTTCAACCTGGCGCTGCTCAACACGGTCGCGGTCCTGATCATCGCCTGCCCGTGCGCGCTCGGGCTCGCCACCCCCACCTCGATCATGGTCGGCACCGGCAAGGGCGCCGAGAACGGCGTCCTGTTCCGCAACGCGGAGGCCCTCGAGCGCCTCGGCTCGGTCAAGGCCGTCGTGCTCGACAAGACCGGCACCCTGACCGAGGGCAAGCCGCGGGTGACCGACATCGTGCGCGCGGAGGGAGCGCCAGACGAGGACGAGCTGCTCGCCCTCATCGCCGCAGCTGAACGCGGCTCCGAGCATCCGCTGGCCGATGCCATCGTCCGCGAGGCGACGGACACCCGCCGGCTCGCGCTCGCCGACGCGTCGGATTTCCTGTCCGTCGCCGGTGGCGGCGTGTCGGCCATGGTTGCCGGCCGCCGGGTGCTGGTCGGCCGGCCCGGGTTCCTCGAGTCCATGGGTGTCGACGTGGCGGCGCTCACCGAACCGGCCGACACCCTCTCGGCGGACGGCAAGACCCCGGTGCTGGCGGCGATCGACGGTCGTGCGACGGCCGTCATCGCGATCGCCGACACGCTCAAGGCCGGATCGGCCGAGGCGGTCGCCGAGATCCACCGGCTGGGGATCGCCGTCGCCATGCTGACCGGCGACAACCGGCGCACCGCGGAGGCGATCGGCCGCTCGGTCGGCATCGACCGCGTGGTCGCCGACGTCCGCCCGGATGGCAAGGCGGCTGCCGTCAAGGCGCTCCAGGCTGAGGGAACGGTGGTCGCGATGGTCGGCGACGGGGTGAACGACGCGCCGGCCCTGGCATCCGCCGATGTCGGCGTCGCGATGGGCACGGGCACGGATGTGGCGATGGAGTCCGCGGGCTTGACGCTCATGTCGGGTGACCTGCGCGGGCTCGTGACGGCGATCGCGCTGTCCCGTGCCACGATGCGGAACATCCGCCAGAACCTGTTCTGGGCGTTCGCCTACAACGTCATCCTGATCCCGATCGCGATGGGCGTGCTGTACCCGTTCACGGGCATGCTCCTCGATCCGATCTTCGCGGCTGCCGCGATGGCCCTGAGCTCCGTCACGGTCGTGTCCAACGCGCTGCGCCTGCGGCGCTTCTCGCCCCCGCGCACGATGGCCGAGCCCCGGCCGCACTCCATCCCCGCGCCGTCCTTCCCCTGAACGGAGGAACCGCGGCGTTCCATCCCCCGCGCACAAGGAGATCGAACATGACCGAGCACCGGACCGTCGCCCCGAACGAGGACCCGGTCTGCGGCATGACCGTGGACGTCGAGCAGGCCCGCGCCAAGGGGCTGGTCACCACCCACGAGGACCGCGAGTACGCGTTCTGCGGCAAGGGATGCCTGCTCGAGTTCCGCGACAACCCCGAGACGTTCCTGGCCGTGGGCTACGCCGCCACGATGTAGGTCCCGCGGCAGCAGGAGCCGCCTGACGGGCCCCGGCTGCCGCCTCGTGGCCGGTGGCGACCCCGCGGCCGAGTCCCTGCGGGTCGACGACGGCGACCACCTTCGTCCTGGAACTGTTCGACGCGGGACTCGCCGCTCAACCCTCGCCGGTGTCGCTCGGGGCCTTCGATGAAGCGGCGGCCGCCAAGATGGCGGCCGCCGAATGCGCGTGTCCCCGCAGGCCTACCGACCGCTCACGAACCAGGTGCAGCGGGCGACATCATCGAACTGGGCTCCGCCGTAGACGTAGCAGCCCGCCTTGACATGGGCGATGGGCATCACCGACCGGGACACGAGGGGACACGAAAGGGCGGTCGAATGCCTATCGCCCGATCAGGGTGGTGGGGTGGCCTACGGGTCTCGAACCCGTAACCTTCGGAGCCACAATCCGATGCTCTGCCGATTGAGCTAAGGCCACCACGGGCGCCCGGCCGACGGCGCTCGCGAGCGCGCGTCGTGCCACGGGGCCAGCGGAGTGTACCGGAGATGTCCGGGTGGTGGCTGCCGGTCCGGCCCTCCGCGGTGCGGTCCGGTGCGGTGCGGACGGACAACTGGTACCGCGGGGCGGTGTGGTCGGGACCATCGAGCCGGAGAGCCCGTGCCCGGGCGGGTCCAGGGTTGTCATGAGCCCGGCGCCCCGCCGGTGGCCCTGCCCAGAAAGCCGACTCATGACCTTGTTCGCCAAGCTCCTGTCCCGCCTCTTCGCGCCGATCGCCGACCTGCGCCGCTTCACCGTCGGCGTCGCCCTCGTGTTCGGCATGACCGCCGTCGGCCTGCTGGCGATCCCGTCGTCGGCCCTGGCCTGGGACACCGGCACGTACAGCTCGACCTCGGAGTCGATGCTGATCTCGCTGCAGAACCAGGCCCGTGCGTCGGCCGGTCTCAAGGCCCTCAAGCTCGACACCGCGCTGCGGACGATCGCGCGCTGGCGGAGCAAGGACATGGTGGACCGCAACTACTTCAACCACACGATCAAGGGCACGACGCGCAACGTCTTCTGGTACATGCAGTACCAGTACGACTACTGCTTCAAGATCGCGGGCGAGAACATCGGCACCGTGACCTGGCCGGGCGGCACCGAGGCGGAAGCGACGCAATGGGTGTTCGACTCGTTCATGAAGTCCTCCGGGCACCGCGCCAACATCCTGGGCAAGGCCTGGGACGTGGTCGCGGTCGGCGCCTACAAGGGCCCCGGCGACGAGTTCATGTGGACGGTCCTGTTCGCGGACAAGTGCGGCACGACCGCCCCGGCCCCGACCGCGACCCCCAGGGCGACGCCGAAGCCGACCCCCAAGCCAACGCCCAGGCCTACTCCCAAGGCGACGCCGAAGCCGACCGTGAACCCCGCCCCCAGGGCGACGCCGCAGCCCACGCCCCGGCCGACCCCGAGGCCGGCCGCGACCCCCGCGCCCAGCCCCGCGCCCACCCCGGAGCCCTCGCCCACGCCCGAGCCGACCGTGACCCCGAGCCCGTTCGTGTTCGTCACGCCGACGCTTCCACCGGTGGCGACGGCCGCCGACCCCTCCGAGCCGCCGGGCGGCGGGCTCTCCGCCGGTGATCTCCGGGTCATCGACCAGCCGGCCGAGCTCGGTCTGGTGGACACGATCCTGGAGCAGGTCTCGGCGCGGTTCTTCGGCCGGTAGCGGGCTCGCCCGTCCCGCGCGTCCCGTCCCGCGCGTCCCGTCCCGCGCGTCCCGTCCCGCGGGGTCCCGTCCACCGACAGGACCATCGGGCAGGTGACCCCACCGGACCGCACGGCTACGGTGTGGACCGTACCCGACCGCCACCCCACCCGGAGCCGATCGACCCGCGATGACCCTCCCGTCACTTCCGACGCCCGACGCCACGAGTCCCACCGGGGCGTCGTCCTCCGCCGGACCCGCCGTCCCTCCGCCCGTCCCGGGCCCGATCCTCGAGGCCCGCGCGCTGACCAAGCAGTACCGCCTGCCCGGCGAGCTCGTCGAGGCGGTGCGGGGGGTCAGCCTCTCGGTCGCGCCCGGCGAGTTCGTCGCCCTCATGGGCCCGTCGGGCTCGGGCAAGAGCACGCTGCTCCATCTCCTGGGCGGCCTGGACCGCCCGACCAGCGGCGAGGTGCTGCTCGAGGGCGAGCCGATCGGCCGGCTGTCGGACGACGCGGCCACCCGCCTCCGCCGCGAGCGGACCGGGTTCGTGTTCCAGTCGTTCAACCTCGTGCCCCTGCTCAACGTGGTGGAGAACGTCGGCCTGCCGTTCACGATCGCCGGACGGGACCCGCGCAAGGGCGAGCTTGCGGCGCGCATCCGGGACGCGATCGCCCTCGTGGACCTGACCGGCAAGGAGCGTCACCGGCCGGAACAGCTGTCCTCCGGCGAGCAGCAGCGGGTGGCCGTCGCCCGCGCGATCGTGACCCGGCCGGCCCTGCTGTTCGCGGACGAGCCGACCGGCAACCTGGACTTCACGACAGGCCTCGACATCCTCGACGCCCTGTGGCGGACCTGCGTGGACCGCGGCCAGACCATCGTGCTGGTGACCCACGACGCGAAGGCGGCCGCCTACGCCGACCGGGTGCTCGTGATCGGCGATGGACGCGTGCGCGACGAGATCGTGCTCGGCCGGCGCGACGACCATGGCGCGGCCCCGCTGATCGCGCGGCTTGCCCGGCTGGGGCTGTAGCCGACGCCCATGCGCGGCCTCGTCCCGTACGCCTGGCGGAGCCTCGTCGCGAGACCGGTGCGCACCCTGCTCACGGTGTTCGGGATCTCGATCGGCGTCGCGGCGCTGGTGGCCGCGCTGGCGGTGAATGCGGGGCTGGACGCCTCGATCGACCGGACCGTCGCCTCGATGGTGGGACGCGCCGACCTGCGGGTCGCCGCGTTCACCGAGACCGGCCTGTCCGCGGCGACCCTGTCCGCCGTGGAGCGCGTGCCGGGCGTGGCGCTGACCGCGCCCGCCATCGAGCGGCGGACGTTCCTGGGGCCCCGCGCCGGGCAGCTGGCCGAGACCGACCCGGTCACCGTGCTGGGCATCGATCCCGTTCGCGAGTCGCGCGTGCGAGACCTGTCGCTCGTGCGCGGCGCGCCGCTCGACGGCATCGACGAGGCCGCCGCGCTGGTCCCGGAGCGCCTGGCGGCCGCCGAGGGGATCGACGTGGGCAGCCGGCTGACGCTCATGGGCGCCGGCGCGCCGCTGGACGTGCGGGTGGTCGGCATCCTTGCCGGCGACGGTCCGAGCCTGGGAACGGCGGGCCGGACGGTGGTCATGCCCATCGCCACGGTTGCGTCGCTCGCCGTGGCCGACGGGGCGCCCTCGACCGATGCCGCCACGCTGGCGGGGATCACGCGCATCGACGTGGTCCTGGCCGTCGGCACCGACCCTGCCGCGGTCACGGCCGGTCTCGAGCGCGCCCTGACCGTGGAGCCGTACGTGCTCTCCATGCCGCGCGACGTCGCCGCCTCGCTGCGGAGCTCAACGGCCGACGTGCGCTCGATGATGGCGCTGCTGGCCGCGATGACGCTGTTCGCCGCGGCATTCCTGATCCTCAACACGCTCTCAATGACCGTGGTGGAGCGGGTCCGGGAGCTGGGGCTGTTGCGGGCGGCAGGTGCCGGCCGCCGCCAGGTGATCCGCGTGGTCCTGGCACAGGCGCTGCTGCTGGGCGCCGCCGGGTCCGCGCTCGGGCTGGCCGGGGGGTCGCTGCTGGCAGGGCTGGCCGCCGGCTGGCTGCGGGCCTCCGGCAGCGTGACCATCGACGGGCCGGGCCTCGGCGTGGAGGTGCTCGCGGCAGGGTTCCTGGGCGGCCTCCTCGTGACGCTCGTGGCCGCGCTCGAGCCCGCCCGCCGCGCGGCGGGCGTGAGCCCGGTGACCGCCCTGCGCGCCCGCTCTGACCCGGCGTCCGCCGTCCGGGCGCGGACCGGCTGGCTGGTCGCCGTCGTCGCCGTGGTGGGGGTGCTGGCGGTGGTCCTGCTGCCCGACGGGTCCGCCTCCACGTCCGGTGTCGCGCGCACCGCCGCCATCTACGCGGTGCTGCTGACCGCCGTGCTGCTGACGCCGGTGCTGCTCGCGCCGCTGGGGCGCGTCGCGGGCCTGCCGTTCGCCCCCATCCTGCGCCTGGAGGAGCGGCTCGCCCGCGCGGCCATCGTGCGCGACCGGGGGCGCACGACGCTCACGGTCGGCGCGCTCATCGTCGGCCTCGCGATGGTCGTGGCGCTCGGCGCCGTCGCCGCCAACGCGCGCGCGGCCGCCACGGCGTGGGTCGCCGATGTCGTCCCGGGCGACGAGATCCTGACCTCCATCGCGCCGGCTCCGGTGGGGGAGGGCGGCGTGGATCGGGAGGTCGCCGCGATCGACGGGGTGAAGCTGGCCACCCCCGTCGCCACGTTCGACCTCGCGTTCAAGGGCACCCGCCTGGAAGCCGTCGCGATCCGGGGCGCCGACTTCGAGGCCGACGGCCGCCTCTCGTTCACCGCAGGAGATCGCGCGGCCGCCTTCGCCGCCATCGACCGGGGCGGGGCGGTCATCCTCTCCCGGGCCCGAGCCCAGCGTCTCGGCGTGGGGCTCGGCGACGTGCTCGCGGTGGCGACGGCGCAGGGTCTCGTTGAGCTCGAGGTGGCCGGCATCGTCGAGCGGTCGTTCCCGGGCCGCACGGGCGAAGCCGCGCTCGTCGGCTGGCCGGACGCGCTGGGTCGCCTGGGCGTGGAGGGCGCGGACGCGATCGCCGTCCGGTTCGCGCCCGGGCGTGCCGCCGACGCGTCGGCCGTGGTGGCCGCCCTGGCCCGCGAGCGCGCCCTCACGGTCGCACCGATCTCGTCGGTCGCGGGGGCCGTGGGCGACGCGCTGGACAGGGTCTTCGGGCTGCTCGACCTGCTTGCGCTGGCCGCGGTCCTGGTCGCCGCCCTGGGCATCGTCAACACCCTGTCGATGGATACCTGGGAACGCGCCCGCGAGCTGGGCGTGCTCCGGGCCGCGGGCATGAGCCGCCGCCAGGTCTGGCGGAGCGTGCTCGTGGAGGCCGGCATCCTGGGCGTGATCGGGGGCGTGGTCGGATCTGTCGCGGGCCTCGGGGTGGGCGTCCTGCTGGTGGCGACGGCAAGCGGCGGGCTGGACGCCGGGATCCGGGTGCCATGGCCGTCGATCGCGTTCGCCGTGGTGCTGGCCGTCGGGCTGGCGATGCTCGCGGCCGCGCAGCCCGCGCGGATCGCCGGCGCCCGCTCGATCGTGAGCGCCGTCCGCGGGGAATAGGCCGGCCCGGCCGCGGTGGGCCGGCCGAGTGGAGGGCCGGCCGAGTGGAGGGCCGGCCGAGTGGAGGGCCGGCCAGTGGTGGTGATCCGGCCCCACGGTTGCTAGACTCGCGCCGATGACGTACCCGCCGCGGCGCTCGCCGAGGGAGACCATGACCATCGCGATCCCGTCGCTCACCCGGGTGCCGATCACCGAGAAGGGCCTCACGATCGCGGACTTCCTCATCCCGGTCCGGGTCGGCGAGCGCGTCTCCCCGCTGGCACGGAATGTTGCCCTGGTCATCACCGGCGCGCTGCTCATCTATCTCAGCGCGAGCGTCGCGATCCCGCGGCCGGACAGCCCCGTGCCGTACACCCTCCAGAACCTCGGGATCCTGCTCGTGGGCGGCGCGCTCGGGCAGCGGCGCGGTGGCCTGGCCGCGCTGCTGTACGTGGCACTGGGCATCATCGGCCTGCCGTTCTTTGCCCAGGGCAGGGGCGGCCTGTCCGTGATCACGGGGGCGACCGGGGGCTACCTCGTCGGCTTCCTGCTCGCGGCCGCCCTGGTCGGGCGCCTGGCGGAGCTCGGGTGGGACCGGCGGCTCGGCGGCGCCATCGCGGCGATGCTCCTGGGCACGATCGTGATCTACTCGGTCGGCGTCCCGTGGCTCGCGATCTCGACCGGCCTGTCGGCGAGCGCGGCGATCGCGAGCGGGCTCGCCCCGTTCCTTGTCGTGGACAGCGTCAAGCTGCTGGTCGCCGCCGCGGCGTTCCCGGCCTCGTGGTGGTTGGTGGGTCGCCGCCCGAGCGACCGCTGACGGCCGGCTCGGGCCCGGAGCTCGCCGGGCTGTACGGCCCCGGCTCCGAGGCGTGGGGGCTCAACCGAGAGGCTTCGCTCCTCCTCGGCGCCGGCCCGCGCGCGCTGCTGCTCCAGATCGCGCATCCGCTCGTCGCCGAGGGCGTGGACCAGCATTCCGGCTTCCGCGAGGACCCGTGGGCGCGTTTGGCCGGGACCCTGGCCAGCTATCTGCGGACGGTCTACGGGCCGCGGTCGGTGGCGCTGGCCGAGATCCGGCGCCTGAACGTCCTCCACCGCGGGGTGACCGGGCCGGTGCGCGACGGCGAGGCGCACGAGCGCTTCGGGCCCACGTACGCGGCCCGCGATCCGGACCTATCGCTGTGGGTCCACGCGACGCTCATCGACTCGACGCTGGCCGCCGTGGACGCCTGGCTGGAGCCGGTATCGGCCGAGCGACGGGCACGCTTCTACGCCGAGACGCTGCCGATCGGCCGGCTGTTCGGCGTGCCGGAGGATCGGCTGCCGGGCGACATCGACGCTTTCGATGCCTACGTGGCCTCGATGCTGGCGCCGTCCGGCCCGGTCCACCCGTCCGCCACGGCGCGTGACCTTGCCTCCGTCATCCTGCACCCGCCACTGGGGCCGCTGGCCGAGGCCGGACCGGTGGCCGGGCTCCTCGGCCGAGCCGCGCGTCCCGTCGCCGCCGCCCTGCGTGCCGTGCCGAGCTCCGCCTACGACTGGCTGATGGTTCCCGCGACGGGGTTGCTGCCGGCCGCGACCCGCGCCGAGTACGGGTTGTCCTGGGGCGCGCGCGAGCGCGCGATCAGCGCCTGGCTCGTCACGGCGTGGGCCGGGTGGCGGCGCGTGCTGCCGGCGAACTGGCGCTGGTTCCCGCAGGCGGTGGCGGCGGATGCGCGCGTGGCCCGCGGCGGCCACGGAGGCCGCTGAGGCCGCTGAGGGCCGGCCGGGGGAAGAGTCATCGGCGCCGGGCCGGTACGACGTCGTCGTGTCGAACGCCTCGGGGAGTCGGCCGGTGCCGCGGTCTTCGGCCGGTCGGCCCGGGCCGACGCGCCCGTGCCGCGCGGCAGTCCGGACCCGTGATGAAGGGTCCGACGGCCCTGCCGCGCGGACCCGTATCCGACGACCATCCCGGCATCGCATCGGGAGACGTCCTCATGAGCGCCGATCGCGTGCTCGTCGCCTTCGCCAGCCAGAACGGATCGACCGCGGGGATCGCGGAGACCGTTGCGGCCGAACTGCGGGCGGGCGGGTTCACCGCTGACTGCCTGCCGGCTGCCGCCGTGACCGACCTGGAGCCGTACAACGCGGTCGTCCTGGGGAGCGGCGTGTTCCTTGCGCGGCGCGGCTCCGACGGGGGCGGCTTCATCGCGCGGCACGGGGACGGGCTGGCCCGACTGGCCGTGTGGCTGTTCTCGGCCGGTCCCATCGGCGGGCCGGACACGACGCCGCCGGACGACCCCAGGGGTGACGCGGCGCCGGTGGTGCGGGTCGCCCGCGCGATCGGTGCGCGGGGGGCGGCGACATTCGGCACGTCCAGGCTGCTGGCGCCCGCGCATGACGGCGTCCGATCAACAGAGCGGTGGGGCGATCACACGCGCGTGATCGCCTGGGCGCAGACGATCGCGGCCGAGCTCCGCGGCGCCCCGTCGATCGAGGCGCCGCAGGTGGGCGGGCCCGCGCGCTCGTCCGGCCGTCCCGAGCGACGCGGGGATCACCGGACCGTCGTGCCAACCTAGCTGTCACAACGGCCCGCCAGGATGCGGGCCATGGAAGCCCGAATCCTCACTCTTCCCACGCCGGTGCCGGTTGCCGGAGACGTTCCGGGTCGCGCGTTGACCGTCCGCATCGAGGGTGAGCGGATCGTCGTGGAGCGGCTCGTCCTGGTGGACGCGGCGCTCGCGACCTCGCTCGCGGAGCGTGACGCGGCGGAGCGGCCCGCGGTCGTCGAGCGGGCGCTGCGCATCGGCCTCCTGGCCCTCCAGGGCGCGGCCACGTCGATGGACGTGGACGTCGTGCGCCGTGAGTTCGAGAAGCTGATGCAGCAGACCACGGCCGTGAACGAGCAGGCGGCGCGCGCCGTGGAGGACGTCCTGCGCGCCAACTTCGCGGACGGCGATGGCCGGCTGCCGCGCACGCTGGAGCGGTTCCTCGGCGACCGGGGCGCGCTCCAGCAGTTCGTGAGCGACCTGTTCGACGAGACGCGGCGGGACTCGGCGATCGGACGCATCGGCGGGCTGCTGGGTCGCTATTTCGACGGCGACAGCTCGAAGCTGGCGGTGCTGCTCGATCCCACGCGGTTGGGCTCGCCGCTGCACCAGTTCCGCCAGGAGATCAGCGACGGGTTCAGGGGCCTCCACGAGCGCCTCGCGGCCATCGAGGCGGCCTCGCGGGCGCGGGCGGACGAGCGGGCGAAGTCCGCGGCCAAGGGCGGCGACTTCGAGGACCTGCTCGAGGGGATGCTCGGCGACCTGGCCCGGGGGTCGGGTGACCTCCTGGACCGGACCAGCGCCGAGACAGGCTCGGTCCTGGGCTCCAGGAAAGGTGATTTCGTGCTCACGGTGGACGCGCGCCTGACGCGCGGGGCGGATGTGCGGGTCGTCGTGGAGGCCAAGGACCGCGCCATGTCGCAACGGGCGATGCGGGAGGAGCTGCGCGAGGCCCGCGAGAACCGGGGCGCCGCCGTGGCGATGGCCGTATGGACGCCCGCCCACGCCCCGACGGGCGTGGCCCCGTTCGCGATGGTCGGGGACGACGTGCACGTGGTCGTGGACCCGGAGGTCCCGGACACGGCGTACCTGGAGGCGGCCGTCCGGCTGGCACGACTCCTGGCGCTGGCACAGCTCCAGGAGCGCGAGGTCGAGGTGGACGCGGCCGCCGTCGCCCGGGCGCTCTCCGGCGTCCGGGAGCAGCTCGAGGCCATCCGGGCGCTCAAGAGCCAGCTGACGTCGGTGTCGAATGCGACCAAGGCGGTATGGAACGGGCTGGACGCCCTCAGGACGGGCATCCTGGCCCGGGTCACGGAGGCGGAGGCGGAGCTCCGCATCACGCCCGGCTGACGCCGCGTCGGTCCCGGTGGTCCCACCCGGACCGGAACTGGGGGCCTATGGCGGTGGGTGACCACCGGGCCCTTGTCGAGGCTGGGCTTGCCCCGGACGCTGGGATCCGATCGGTGGGCAGATGCCGCCGACGATTGGCTACGCCTCAGGAGCCCGCATGCGGAGTATCGCGCCGCTCGCCATCGCCCTGCTCGTCGCATGCTCCGCCGGGCCCTCGGGTGCCGCTTCGGCGCTGGCGTCCGACGGGGCCCCGCCCGCCGCGGCGATCCCTGCCGCGTCCGCCTCCGACCAGCTCAGCGCGGCGGACCGCTGGATCGTGGTCCTCCGCGACGGGGCCGACGTGGACAAGGCGGCGACGAAGGCGAAGGGGCGCGGTGTCAAGCCGGACCACGCGTTCAAGTCGGCGTTGCGCGGCTACGCCGCGAAGCTCACCGGCAGCCAGGTCGCCGAGCTGCGCGGCGACGCGTCCGTCGCCGCGGTGGTGCCGGACGCCATCGTCAGGATGCAGGGCCAGTCGACGCCCACGGGCGTCCAGCGCGTGGCCGGTCCGCGGAGCCTCGTGGCCGGCATCGACGGCGTCGATCGTCGCGTGGACGCGGACGTCGCGATCCTCGACACGGGCATCGACCGGACCCACCCGGATCTCAACGTCGCGGGCGGGATCAACTGCGCCTCGTCGGACCGGGCCGCGTGGCAGGACGTCAACGGTCACGGGACGCACGTTGCCGGCACGGTGGGAGCGCTGGACAACGGGTACGGCGTGGTGGGCGTGGCGCCGGGCGTCCGGCTGTGGTCGGTCCGCACCCTGGACAAGTACGGCAACGGGCTCGTCTCGTGGTACATCTGCGGGCTCGACTGGATCACGGCCCAGCGCGACCCGACCGATCCCAGCCGCCCCCTGTTCGAGGCGGTGAACATGTCGGTCGAGCGCCCGGGCAGCGACGATCGCGCCTGCGGGACGACCAACGGCGACCTCATCCACCGGGCGATCTGCCGCGTGGTGGCCTCGGGCGTCACGGTCGTGGCGGCCGCCGGCAACGACTCGGCCAACGCGGCGTCGCGAATCCCGGCGAGCTACGACGAGGTCATCACCGTCTCGGCGCTGGCGGACACGGACGGCAGCCCCGGTGGGCTGGGGGGCAACCGGTGCTACTCGTGGGGCACGTACGACCGGGACGACACGTTCGCGGACTTCTCGAACTACGGCGCCGACGTCGACCTGATCGCCCCGGGCAAGTGCATCTGGTCCACGCTGCCGGGCAACCGGTACGGCTACCTGTCCGGAACGTCCATGGCGACCCCCCATGTCACCGGCGCCGTCGCGCTGTACAAGGCGTCGCGCCCGCTCGCCTCACCGTCCCAGGTGAAGGCCGCCCTCCAGGCCGCGGGGACACTGGACTGGAACACCGCCACGGACCCGGACGGGTACCACGAGCGGCTCCTCAACGTCGCCCACATCGTGGCGGCCGGTGACTTCACGGTCGATGCCGCGCGCCCGAAGCGGGTCATGGCCGGGACCGGTGGCTCGCTGGACGTGCCGGTCACCCTGTTCCGGGCCGAGGACTTCGGCGACGCCGTTGACCTGACCGCGGACGCGCCCGCCGGGCTGAGCGCGACCTTCGGCACCCCGCAACTGACCGGGCTCGACGGCACGTCGACGGTGCTCACCGTGACCGCGATGCCGCCCACCCCGACCGCCAGGTACACCGTGCTCGTGCACGCCACGAGCGGGGACCGGGTGCGCTCGGTGCCCGTGTCGATCATGGTGGACGGCGATGTCCCCGCGCTCGCCTCGCCGAACCTGGGCCTGGTCCCCGGCACCCGCTTCGGGACGACCTCGTTCACGGCCCGGGGCCTGTGGCCGGCGGCCAGCGACCGGACCACCGCAATCGCCGGTTACCAGGCGTCGTGGAGCGTGGACGGAGGCGCGTGGAGCACGCCGGTGAGCCTGGGTGCCGGGACGCGCGAGGTCCGGCGCACGTTCGTCGTCGGCCACCGGTACGCGCTCCAGGTGCGCGCGAAGGACGCGGCCGGCAACTGGAGCGCCTGGAGGGCGGCGAGCCCGTTCACCGCGGCCGTCGTCCAGGACACCAGCGCGTCGCTCGTCCGGAGGGGCACCTGGTATCGCTACCGGAACACGTCGATGTCGCGCGGCACGACCTTGTACGCGAGGGCGAGGGGAGCGTCGATCACGTACGCGTTCACCGGGCGCGGGATCGGGCTCGTGGCGCCGCAGGGCCTCGGTCGCGGCAAGGCGCAGGTGTGGGTGGACGGGACGCTGATCCAGACCATCAACCTGTATCGGAGCAGCTTCGCTCCCCGACGCGTGATGTTCGCCCGCTCGTGGGCGACGAGCGCGCGCCACACGATCCGGGTCGTGGTGCTGGGCACCTACGGCCACCCACGCGTGGACGTGGACGCGTTCGTCGTCATCCGCTGAGCCCCCCAACAGCCTCAAGAGCCGCCGATACGCCTCGCCCGCAGCCGCCCAGGGTCCATCTCCGGCCGGGTTGCGGTCCGGTGGTAGGGTTACCTCCCGGGCTCGGGCGGCGCCGGGAGCCGCTTCGCAGCACCGGCCACGCGAGGACCAACAGCCCGTGGCGCGTTCCATGTGGAAGGGGGCCATCCAGTTCGGATTGGTCACCATCCCGGTCAAGCTGTACACCGCGACCGAATCGGACTACGCGATCCGGTTCAACATGCTCCACGAGACGGACCTGTCGCGGATCCAGATGAAGATCTGGTGCCCCGAGGACGAGAAGGTGATCCCGCGCTCGGAGACCGTGAAGGGCTACGAGTACGCCCCCGACCGGTACGTGGTGATCACGGACGAGGACCTGGAGAAGGTCCCGCTCAGGACCGTGCGCTCGATCGAGATCGAGCAGTTCGCACCCCGCGATGAGGCCACGGCCGAGCACGCCCGGTTCACGAAGCAGGCGTACTACATCGAGCCCGACAAGATCGGCCGGAAGGCATTCCACCTGCTGCGGCAGGTGCTGGAGAAGCGCGGGCTCACCGCGATCTGCAAGGTCGTGATCCGGGACCGCGAGGCGCTGGCGGCGATCGACCCGTTCGAGGACACGATGCTCCTGACCACGCTCCACTGGCCGGACGAGATCCGCTCGACGAAGGAGCTCGACCTGCCCGCCGAGGAGTTCGAGTTCAAGGCCGCGGAGCTCAGGATGGCCGAGCAGCTGGTCGAGGCGATGACCGAGCCGTTCGACCCGTCCCGGTACAAGGACGAGTACCGCGAGGCGCTGCTCAAGGTCATCGAGGCCAGGATCGAGGGCGTCGAGATCGCGCAGCCCGAGCCGGTGGCCGAGAGCACGACCATCGTCGACCTGATGAAGCTGCTCGAGGCGAGCGTGAAGGCCGCCACCGACGCGAAGTCGACCGGCGCGCCGGTCTCGGTCGCCGAGGCGAAGAGGGAGCGGGCGTCGCGGCCGGCGAGGTCGACCCGCGGGCCCGCGAAGGCGGCGGCCGCCGACGAGCCCGACGAGGAGGAAGCGCGCCCGGCGCGCCGCCGCAAGAGCGCGTAGCCCTCTCCGGCCATGCCGCTCGAGGAGTACCGTCGCAAGCGCGACTTCGCGAACACGCCGGAACCCGCCCCGGGTCCCGCGGCCGCCGGGCCGCCCTCGGCCGGCCCCATCCCCGGCGGCCGCCGCCGGTTCGTGGTCCAGCGGCACCGCGCCACTCGGCTGCACTACGACGTCCGCCTCGAGATCGATGGCGTCCTGGTCTCGTGGGCGGTGCCCAAGGGCCCGACGCTCGATCCGGCCGTGCGCCGCATGGCCGTCCACGTGGAGGACCACCCGCTCGAGTATTTCGACTTCGAGGGCGTGATCCCCGCCCGCCAGTACGGCGCCGGCGACGTCATCGTCTGGGACTGGGGCACCTGGGAGCCGGAGGCGGAGACCCCGGACCCGCGAGCGGCCATCGAGAACGGCGAGCTCAAGTTCCGGGCGGCGGGCCAGAAGATCCGCGGCCGGTTCACGATCGTGCGGACCAGCCGCCGCCCAGGCTCGGCGCCCCGCACCGCCTTCGAGGACGACGAGGGCGAGCGGTGGCTGCTGATCCACAAGCGGGACGCGGACGCCGTCCCCGGCTGGGACCCCGAGGATCACGTCGAGAGCGTCAAGTCCGGCCGCACCAACGACGAGGTCAGGGCCAACGTCGCCGCGATCCGGGTCTCGGAGACGCCGGCCGCGGCCGCGGAGATCGACCTGGCCGGCGCCCGCGAGGCCGCGATGCCCCGCTACCTGGAGCCGATGAAGGCGACGCTGGCGACGAGGCCGTTCCGGGACCCGGACTGGCTGTTCGAGGTCAAGTGGGACGGGTACCGAGTCGAGGCCGTCGTGCGCGACGGCCGGGTGGACCTGTTCACGCGCAACGGCAACGACGCCTCCGCGTACTTCCCACGTCTGTTGACGCCGCCGACGTGGATCGAGGCGCGGGAGGCGATCGTGGACGGCGAGGTGGTGGCCCTGGACGAGGCCGGGCGGCCGGACTTCTCGCTGCTCCAGGAGCGGATCAGCGATCGACGTGGCGGGACGACGGCCGCACCGCTGGTCTACGAGGTCTTCGATCTCCTCTACCTCGACGGTCGGTCGCTGGTCGACGTGCCGCTCGAGCAGCGGAAGCGGCTGCTGGAGCTGGTGCTGCGCCCGAACGCGCGCGTCCGCTACGCGGCACACATGGACGCGGAGGGGACCGCGTTCTTCGAGGCGGCTGCCGCCCAGGGCCTGGAAGGCATCGTGGCCAAGCACCGCCGGTCCCGCTATGAGCCGGGGAAGCGCGTGACGACCTGGCTCAAGCTCAAGGCACGTCCGGAGCAGGAGCTGGTGGTCGGCGGCTGGACGCCCGGGAAGGGGACCGCGACGGAGCTGGGCGCCGTGGTGGTCGGCGTCCACGAGGGGGAGCGGCTGCGGTTCGCCGGCAAGGTGGGATCCGGGTTCGATGCGCGGACGCGACGTGAGCTGCGGACCCGGCTGGACTCGCTGGAGGTCGACGCGCCCCCCTTCGACCCGGCGCCTCCGCCCGACTACCGCGGCCGCTGGGGCGGCGACCTGGCCGGCGTGCGCTGGGTGCGGCCGGAGCTGGTGATCCGGGCGGAGATCGGGGGCTGGACCCGCGATGGGCACGTCCGCCAGGCGTCATTCAAGGGGCTGGAACGGGGACGGGACCCGCGTGAGGTGGTACGCGAGCTGGCGGTGGATCCCGCGAAGGCCGATGCGGCGGCCGATGCGGCCGCCGATACGGCCGCCGATACCGCCTACCCGGTTCGGCCGCCGGCGTCACCTGCACTTCGGCCGCCGGCGTCACCTGCACTTCGGCCGCCGGCGTCACCTGCACTTCGGCCGCCGGCGTCACCTCGGTCCGCGATGAGGCTCCGCGCATCGCCCGGGGTGGCGGGGTCGGCGATCGAGGCAACCGGGGCAACCGGCGCGGCCGGGTCGGCCGGGACGGTGGCGGCTGGGACGGCGGCCGGGACGGCGGCCGGGTCGGCGGCCGGGTCGGCGGCGGCTGGCGCGATCACCGGCGCGGTCGGGGTGACGCCGGAGACATGGCTCGTGACCGACGCCGAGCTCGCGGCGCTGTCGTCGATGAAGGCCGAGGGCATGTGGCACGTCGCCGGCCAGGAGCTGAAGCTCAGCAACCTCGACAAGATCCTGTTCCCGCCCCGCGACGGCGTGGACGAGCCGGCGCTCACGAAGCGCGACCTGATCCGCTACTTCGCCCGGATCGCGCCCGTGATGCTCCCTCATCTTGCCGACCGGCCGCTCAACCTCCAGCGCTTCCCGAATGGCGTCGGCGCACCCGGCTTCTGGCAGAAGGACATCCCCGCCCATGCGCCGAGGTGGCTGACGATCTGGCACGAGCAGGGCGTCCGCGAGCGCCGGGACCGGGCGCCCAACGACCACCTGGTCGCCGACCGCGCGGCGACCCTGTGCTGGCTGGGCAACCAGGCCGCGTTCGAGATCCATGCCTGGACGTCCACGCGCGCGGACCCGTTGACGCCGACCTTCGCCCTGATCGACATCGATCCCGGGACCGCCACGACGTGGGAGGAGACGGTGCTCCTCGCCCGCCTGTTCCGGACGGCTCTCGGGCACCTGGGCGTGCGCGCCTACCCGAAGCTCACCGGCAGCCGCGGCATCCAGGCGTGGATCCCCGTGGAGCGCGGCCGCTACACGTACGCCGAGACCTCCGCCTGGGTCGAGACGCTGTCACGCGCCGTGGGGGCGACGGTGCCGAACCTCGTGTCCTGGGAGTGGTCGAAGGCCGAGCGCGGCGGGAAGGCCCGCCTCGACTACACGCAGAACGCCGCGATCAAGACGCTCGTGGCGCCATACGCCGTGCGCCCGCGTCCCGGCGCGCCCGTGTCGGCGCCCATCCGCTGGGAGGAGCTGGACGCCCCCGATCTCCGGCCCGACCGCTGGACGATCCGCACGCTGCCGGAGCGCGTCGCCGAAGTGGGGGACCTGTTCGCCGGCGCCCAGGCGGATCCGCAGGTCCTGCCACCGCTCTAGGCTTGCTCTGGCCTCGATCGGGACCTCGCCGGGGATCGTCGCTCACGGCGCCCTCCACGCGCGCAGGGAGCCGGGCCGGGGGTAGGGCTGGCGGAAGAACCCCAGCAGCGGCTCGCCGGTGGACTGGGCGAGGCGGATCCGCTCGCGCCACGGGCGGGCCGGACTCGTGACGGCGTCGATCGTGACCCGCAGTTCCACGTCGTCGTGCCCCGGGTGGTTCGGGTCGTAGACCCGGATCGCGATCGAGGCCGGACCCTCGTCGTAGGCGAAGGCGAGCACCTGGTGGTTGTGCGTCAGCGCCCGCGGGTCGAGACCGGACGTCCGGATGAGGCCGACCACGGCCGGGTTGCCGGCATCGATCTCGGCCCGGACGCGCGGCCACTCCTCCCGGACCGCGACGACACGCGCGGGTTCGCGACCGACGACGCGGGCGAGGCCCACCGGCGGATCCGGGCGGAGCGCCTGGAGGTCGAGGTAGCGGAGCGGGACACGAAGCCAGTCCAGCGACTCCACCTGGCGCCGGACGATGGCGCGGAACCGGGGACTGCCGTTGCCCGGCGGGGTCGTCTCCGTGGGCGCCGTGAGGCCGGCCTCGAACAGGTCGCGGACCGTGAGCGCCATCCCGCCGCACAGGCCGGCCGCGGCATCCCCGAATCCCAGGCGCCGGGGGTCGAGGCCGCCGAGGCGGACGGTGGGGCCCGGCGGCCAGCGGTTGGCGAAGCGGAACCCGTGGACGCTGGGCACGAAGCCCGGCACGGCGTTGGCGGTCACGGTCCCACCGTACCGCGAGTGCCGGCGTTCAGCGTTCCCCGACGACCCCTGGCTCACCCCCCGGCCGGTGCGCCAGGGCGGCTCGCCCCGTGGATCCGCCCCCGGGGCTCGGCCCGGCTGCCCGCCCGCGGGGTTCCGCCATCCACCACGCTCGGTGGTGCAACACGCGGTCCTGACAGCCTGGAGCCGCCCCGGTGCGATCCCCGGCTCGAGGCCGCGAGCTCCTCAGCCAGCATCGCGGCCAGCTCGCGGGCGTTCGTGGAGCCGTAGTTCGCGTAGCAGTTGTTCATCAGGACGTGCGTGTCGGCGGCCCGGCCGGCGGCCTCCGTCACGCGCGGCACCCACTCGCGCAGCTCGTCGCGGTCATACAGGTAGCGAAATCGCTCCACGGTCGGCAGCCGCCCCATCGCCTCCCAGGTGGCCGTCCGCCGGCCGTGGAACCGGACGATGGCGAGGTCCGGCGACGTGGTCGCGACGATCGGTGGGATGGAGGACCTGAAGCCCTGGGGCCCGTCCACCATGACCAGCGCGATGTGCTCGTCCTCGAGGAAGCGGAGCGTCCGGTCCGCGTTCTTCCCGTTGAGCCACGACCCGTTGCGGAACTCCACGGCCACGCGCAGCCCGTGACCGGCGAGCGCGGCCTGCGCCGCGCGGATCGCGTCCCGGCTCTCGGAGGAGGTGAAGAACCATCTCGGGTACTGGAGGAGCACTGCGCCCAGCTGGCCCGCCCGGGCGAGCGGCGCCAGGCCGTCCGCGAACAGCCGCCAGGCCTCCGCCAGGAGCTCGCCCGGCAGGTCCTTCGCGTACAGCCGCGCCTTCGCCCCCAGCGGCGCCGGGAGTGCCTCGCGCAGCGCCTTCGGCAGCCGCTTCGTCTCCGTCGGCTGGCCCGTGAGCAGCGCATGGGCCTTGACGTCGAACACGAAGTCGGGCGGCGTCCGCTCGACCCACAGCTCGCCCAGTCGCCGGGACGGGATCGCGTAGTAGGTTGCGTCCACCTCGACCAACGGGAAGCGCGACGCGTAGTACCCCAGCCGGTCCTCGGCGGTGCTCGCGTCCGGCGGGTAGAACACGCCTGCGGCGGTCATGGTGGGGTCCGTCCAGGACGCGGTGCCGACCCGGATCCGGTGTCCGGAGGGCAGCTCCAGCGGTTCGGTCGCGGCGTCCTGGAGGGAGGCGGCCTCGATCCGGGCACGCGCTGCATCGGGGCCCGGGTCGTGGGCCGGCCCGAGATCCGCGGCGGGGTTATGGTCGGGCGATGGGGTCACCGCCCCCGTGCCGCCGGCCGATCGGCGATCAGGCGCCGGTACACCGCCTCGTACTCGTCCACCATGCGTGCCGGGGAGAAGCGCGCCAGCGTCCGCCGCCGGATCTCGCGCCGGTCCAGGTCCCGCACCATTTCGACCGCCATGACCGCCTCGGACACGTCGTCCACGAGGAACCCGGTGACGCCGTGCTCGACAGTCTCGGTGAGCGCACCCGCCCGCCGGGCGATGACCGGCGTCCCGGTCGCCATCGACTCGATCGCCACCAGGCCGAACGGCTCCGGCCAGCCGCCGAGCATCACCGTCGCCAGCGCCCCCGCGTACAACGGATCGCGCTCCTCCGGCCCGACCTCGCCCAGGAACTCGATCTCGCCGGCTTCGATCGCCGGCTCCACGACCTCGGCGAACATGAGCCGCTCACGCTCCTCGAAGACCTTCGCCGCCGCCCGCAGCGGAAGGCTCGTCCGGCGGGCCAGCTCGATCGCCTCCCTGACGCCCTTTTCCTCGGCGATCCGCCCGACGAATGCGAGGTAGCCTCCCGGCGTTCCGCTGAACGGCATCGCCTCGAGCGGCAGGCCGTGGTGGATCATGGCGACCCAGTTCTGGTCCGGGAACCAGCGGCGCTGGTTGTCGCTGACCGCGACCAGTGGCAGGTCCCGGTGCGACTCCAGCAGCTCCGGCATCCCGGGGATGTCCAGGCGCCCGTGGAGCGTGGACACGACCGGCGTCTCGCAATGCTCCGCGAACACGAAGCCGTGGTTCTCCATGTGCGCGTGGACGACGTCGAAGCGGCCCGCCGCGCGCCAGGCGACCTCGATCGTGTGCTGCATGTAGCTGGCCACGTCGCCCGTGTAGCCGGTGGCCCACAGGCTCTGCGCCACCGTCGGGATGTGCTCGTACGGCACGTTCGAGTCGCCCGATGCGACCAGCGCGACGTGGTGGCCGCGGCGGTGCAACTCGTCGCCCAGGGCCGCGACGACGCGCTCCGTGCCCGCGTAGCTGGGCGGCGGGACCGACAGCATCGGAGGCGCGACCAGCAGGATCCGGAGGCGGTCGGCCTCTGGCGCTGCCGGCTCGCCCTCGGCCCGTCCGCCCTCCGCCCGTCCGCCGTCGTTTGTCAACATCAATGCCATTGAACCACGGACACGTTGCGGGAGCGGTCTCCGCGGCTCCCTGTCAATTGCGGCGATCTGGCGGAACGGGCGTCACGTCCGGGCCGGGGGTGGCTGCCGGCGACACCGTGACCCGCACCAGGCCGGGCTCGCTGCCCAGCGCCGACACCGTGCCATGTGCCGGGGACACGACGTCCAGCAGCAGCAGGTAGTCGCCCGGTGCCGCCGGAGCGACGATCGGGACGAGCATGGCTGCGTCCCCGCCCGGCGCGGACGCGGCCGGGTCCAGGGCGACGGCCACGGGCGGCGGGACCTGGACGCCCGCCGTCGATACCCACGTCGCGACGAGGTGGGCCGGCAGGCGCGAGGTCCGGAGCCAGCTCAGGAGGTCCTCGGCCAGGCCCGCGGGCGGAACGCTCGAGGCCACGTCCCAGGCCTCGGTGCCGGCGTTCACGACGCGGACGGCGAGGGTGGCCAGCGAGCCCGCCGCCGCGGCCATGGATGCCGGGGCGCCGTAGGCGGCGGCGACCGGCCCGCTGACGCGGACCAGGACCGGGGCCAGGAGCGCCTGTGTGGCCGCGTCGTACGCCACGCCGGAGGAGGTGTGGAGGGTGGCAACCAGGCGGTACAGCCCGGGAGCCGAGGGATACCGGACGTCGAGCGCCAGGCCCGCGGAGGTAGGCGTGACCCTCGCGAGGGTGACCACGCTGCCCTGCTGCTCCGGTACGACGAGGTCCACGGCCGGGGCCTGCGCACCGGGATCGCTCGGGGCGCTCGGGGCGGGCGACGGGTCAGCGCTCGGCGTGGGCGACGGGGCCTCCGGCGAGGGTGACGGGGCCTCCGGCGAAGCGCCCGGTGCGGCACCCGGATCGAGGCGCGTGACCGGCGCCGGGTCGAGGAGGATGGGGTCCCATCGCACGCCGACCTCGGTCCCCCTGGGCAGGCTCGCCAACCCGGCCCTCGGCAGCGGCAGGGTCAGGCGGGAGCCGGTGCCGGCGACCGGCAGCGAGCCCAGCGACGGCGTGCCGAAGGTCAGCCCGAGAGCCGCCAGCGTCGGCTGGCTCGGGCCGACGAACACGGCCCCGGCGCTGCCCGATGCTCCTGCGCGAACGGCCTCCGCGGTGAGGCCCGCCGACACCAGCGACCGGAAATAGCCGCCGGACGGCCGATCCGGGTCGAGGCGCGCCGTGTACCCGGGCGACCGCACGCTCGCCACGGAGAAGGCGTTCCCGTGCCCGGTCGGCGATCGCTGCCAGATCTGCTCGATCGTCAGCCGTGACGTGAGCAGGGCGTTGACGTAGTACGCGGGCCCGAGATGTCCCTCCGCGACGACGGCGCGCGCGCCGGCGCGCAGGAACCCGGCCGCGAAGTTGTCCACCCGCTGGATCGCATCGGCCTGCGTGCCCTCCGGCAGGCCGGGCTCCGAGTTCCCGCTCGCGTAACACAGGTGGTTCAGCACCACGACCGCGTCGGGCGCGAGGCGGAGGTGCTCGATCGAGGCCTCGCCGAAGTACTGGTGCGCGGTGTCGTCCACGCCCGCGACCGGGTTCAGGCCGAACCCGTTCTGGCTGGGCGGGTAGAGCGAGTCGCGGTAGGGGCTGGGCCAGCCGTTGCCGTGGCCGAGGTAGACCACGACGGAGGCACCCTCCGTGGCCCGCTGGACGATCGGCCACGTCGCGTTCGGGGAGTAGACGCGGATCACCTGGGCGCCCGCGGCCTCGGCCGCCGTCGCGGCCACCTCCGCCTGCACGCGGAAGCCGGGGGTGAGGCTGCCGACCGGGCCCACGATGACGACGACCTTCGGCACCCGCGCTGCCGCCAGCACGGGTGCGATGGCACCCAGCGCGCCGAGGACACCGACGAGGATGGCGACCAGCGTCGCCCGTGCGATGCGGTTCAGCGATGCGGCCCCCATGGCATGGGACACCGGCGGGACAGGAACGTAGCCTAGTCCTCTTACCCGCGACTGACCAGAGCGGTTCAGCCCTCGCGGTGGCGGGCGCAAGGGCCCATGGCGAAACCTGATGCCGCGACGGCCGACGGCGTCCGCGACGTCCGGTGGTGGTGGCGGGCACCGCCCGCCACCGGACCGGGTCCGCGCGTACCATCGCGCCATGGCCGACGCCGACGCGCGACCCGCCCGGACCAACCGGCTGGCCGGCGAGACCAGCCCGTACCTGCTCCAGCATGCCCACAACCCCGTGGACTGGTTCCCGTGGGGTCCGGACGCGCTCGCCCGGGCGGTGCTGCTGGATCGCCCGATCTTCCTGTCGATCGGGTACGCGGCCTGCCACTGGTGCCACGTCATGGAGCGGGAGTCGTTCGAGGACGAGGCGACGGCCACCTATCTCAACGCGAACTTCGTCGCCGTCAAGGTGGACCGCGAGGAGCGCCCCGATCTCGACCAGCTGTACATGGGCGCCGTCCAGGCGATGACCGGCGCGGGCGGCTGGCCGATGAGCGTGTTCCTCACGCCCCGGGGCCGCCCGTTCTTCGGCGGCACGTACTTCCCGGACACGCCGCGCCACGGCATGCCGTCGTTCCGGCAGGTGCTCGAGGGCGTGCGCCGCGCATGGACGGAGGATCGGGCCAGCGTGGAGCAGGCCGGCGGGCGGCTGGTCCAGGCGCTGCTCGAGGCCCAGGCCACGGCGCCCTCGGCCGGCGGCCTGCCGCCGGCCGAGGTGCTGACCCAGGCCGCGGGGGCGCTCGATGCGTCGTTCGACGCGGCCGACGGCGGCTGGGGCCGGGCACCCAGGTTCCCGCAGCCGATGGCGATCGAGTTCCTGCTCCGGCGGCACGCAGCCACGGGCGACCCGCGTCCCCTGGAGCTGGCGCGGCGGAGCCTGGATGTCATGGCGGCGGGCGGGATCCACGACCAGCTGGGAGGCGGGTTCCATCGCTACGCGACCGACGCCCGCTGGCTGGTGCCGCACTTCGAGCAGATGCTCTACGACAACGCGCAGCTCGCGCGGGTGTACGCCCACGCCTGGGCCCTGACGGGTGTCCCGGCGTACCTGGAGACCATGACCGGGACGCTGGACTACGTGCTCCGGGAGCTGCGGACGCGCGATGGCGGATTCGCCGCCAGCCAGGATGCCGATACCGAGGGCGAGGAAGGCGCCACGTTCACCTGGACGGCCCCGCAGATCCGCGGGGTCCTGGGCGAGGAGGCGGCCCTGTTCTGCGCCGCCTACGGCGTCACCGACGAGGGCAACTGGGAGGGCCGCACGATCCTGTCGCGGGTGCACGAGGACGGCGAGCTGGGCGAGCGCTTCGGGCTGGCGGCAGGCGAGGTCGCCGCCCGCCTGGCGGCCGCCCGCCGGTCCCTCCTCGACCACCGGGCGACGCGCCCGCAGCCGGCCCGAGACGACAAGGTGCTGGCCGCCTGGAACGGCCTCGCGATCGCCGCGCTCGCGGACGCGGCCCGGGCGCTGGGCGCGAGCCGGCATGCGGCCCCGGGGGCGGTAGAGGCGGCGGACCGCTACCGTGCCGCCGCGGAGGTCGCGGCCGGGGCCGTGCTGGCAGGCCTCAGGGACCGGGACGGGCGCCTGCGCCGATCGTGGAAGGACGGACGCGCCTCCGCGGACGGCGTGCTGGAGGACCACGCGGACCTTGCCGACGGGCTGCTCGCCCTGTACGAGGCGACGCTCGACGAGCGCTGGTTCCGGGAAGCGGTCTCGCTCATGGACCTGGTCCTGGCCAGGTTCGGCGATCCGGACGGCGGCTTCTTCGACACCGCAGACGACGGCGAGCGGCTGGTCGTCCGGCCGAAGGACGTCCAGGACAATGCGACCCCGTCGGGCGGCGCGATGGCGACCACGGTGCTGCTGCGGCTCGCGGCCCTCACCGGGGAGGCGCGGTACCGGTCGGCGGCCGAGGCGGCGCTGGGCGCGGTCGGGCCGTTCCTCGCGCGCTACCCGACCGGCTTCGCCCAGTGGCTGTGCGCCCTCGAGCTCGCCCGCGCCGGGGTCACGGAGGTGGCGATCGTCGGCGACTCCGCGGACGAGGAGACGTCGCGATTGCTCGACGCGGCCAACCGCGGCTATCACCCGTTCCGCGTGCTGGCCTCGTCGGCCACGCCCGATGCGTCCGCCGTGCCCCTGCTCCACGGCCGGTTCGCGCTCCACGGCCGGGCGACGGCGTTCGTGTGCCGCAACTTCGCCTGCCGCCAGCCGGTCCACGAGCCGGAAGCGCTCGATGCCCTGCTGGTCGGGAAGTGAGCGCCGTCTTCGTTCGCGTCCCGGTCCGGTGAGGCATGGCGGCCCGGGGGACCGGGTTCCCGGGGCGGCGCCGCTCCCTCCCGCGTCGTCACCGCCCCCGCATGCCGCGTCGTCACCGCCCCCGCGCGCCGCGGCGACGGTCGCGCTCCTGCGCCCCGGCCCGGGCGGCCCGGAGGTGCTGCTCACGCACCGGCCGCGGACGATGGAGTTCGGCGCCGGGCTGCACGTGTTCCCGGGCGGTGCCGTCGAGGCGGCCGATGGGGACGAGGGCCTGCTCGCCCGGTCCGCCCTGAGCCCCGAGGCCTGCGCCGCCTCCTGGGCCGGCGACGTCGACGGCGCGGCGGCCGCGGCGAACGCCGTGGCGGCGATCCGGGAGCTGTTCGAGGAGGCGGGCGTGCTGCTGGCGACCGGTCCGGGCGGCGACCCGGTGGACCCGGGGATCGCGGCGGCCGTCCGTGCCTCCGGGGAGCCGTTCGCCGCCCTGGTGGAACGGCTGGACCTGGTCCTGCGGACGGACGACCTCCTGCCGCTGTCGCGCTGGGTCACGCCGCCGGTGGGCCTCACGCGCCGGTACGACACCCGCTTCTTCGTGGCCGGACTGCCGCCCGGGGCCATGGTCGCCCACGACGCCCGCGAGGTGACCGCGTACGACTGGATGACGCCACCCGCCGCGCTGGTGGCGATGGCAGCCGGGGCGATCGACCTGTGGCCGCCCACGAGCACGACCCTCCAGCAGCTGGTGCCGGCCCGGAACCTGGGCGACGTCCGCCGCCACCTGGCTCCCCTCGGACCGGCGACGCCACCGGAGGTGGCGGAGCTGGGCCCGGCCCTGGTGCGCGTCCGCCTCCACGGCGCCGGCGGCATCCCGGGCGCGACCGTGAACGCCTGGATCGTCGGGCGACGGCGGGTGGTCGTGGTCGATCCCGGCGATCCGAACGACGCCGCGGCCGAGGCCATCCTCGGCGTGGTGGCCGCCCGGGGCGCGCAGATCGCGGCCGTCCTGCTCACGACGCCCTCTCCGGATCACGCGGCGGGCTCGACGTCCATCTCGCTCCGGGCGAGGGTGCCGGTGCTGGCCGCAGCGGGCGCGGCAGGGGTGCTGCCCGGCGGCGCCCGGCCGCTGGTCGACGGGGATCTCCTGGATCTCGCGGACACCCCGGTCCGCGTCCACGCGACGCCCGGGACGGACCCCGCCCACCTGGCCTTCGACCTGCCCGAGGCGGGAGCCGTCCTGGTCGGGGACCTCGAGGGTGGCCGCCCTTCGCGGGGGATCCCGCAACCCGTGGACGAGGCCGCGCTCAGCCGCTCACGCGAGCGGATCGCGAGCCTGGGGAGACCGGCGCGGTTCCCGGCACACGACCGGGAGGGACGCTAGGAGGACGAGTCGTCGTCCTTGTGCGCGGCGGACTCGCCCTTCATCTCGTCGATCTCCTTGCGCGCCTCGCGCACCCCCTGGCCGAACGCCCGCCCGAGGAGCGGCAGCGTCTTCGGGCCGCGCCAGATGATGACGAGGACCAGGATGATGATGAGGACGACGGCGACATCCATGCGCCGATGGTAGCAGCGGGACCGCGCTATCGTGCCCCCGTGGCTGCCAGCTCCGGAGCGCGGTCCGCGGCCGGGCCCCTGCTCGCCTTCGGTTTCCGCTCGCTCGACTACGACTTCGGCCCGGGCCATCCGCTCACGCCCCTGCGGTTCGGGCCGGGCATCGACCTGCTGCGGGCCGTCGGGGCGGAGCCGGGCCTGGCGCCGGAGCCGGCGAGCGACGAGGAGCTGCTGCGGGTCCACCTGCCCGCGTACCTGGAGGCGGTCAGGGGGTTCTCACGGGACCCGTCGCGACCGGGGTCGATGGGGGTCGGGCTCTCCGACAACCCGGCGTTCGAGGGGATGCACGAGGCCTCGGCGGCGGTCGCGGGCGGCTCCCTGCGGGCGATCGAGGCGATCCTGCGCGGTGATGTCGAGCATGCGCATCATCCCGGCGGCGGCCTGCACCACGCGATGCCCGGGCGCGCGTCCGGGTTCTGCATCTACAACGACCCTGCGCTGGCCGTGGTCCGGGCCCGTTCGGACGGCCGGCGCGTGCTGTACGTGGACCTCGACGCCCACCACGGCGACGGTGTCCAGGCGATCTGCGCCACGGATCCCGGCGCCCTCACCGTCTCGGTCCACGAGAGCGGGCGGTACCTGTTCCCCGGCACGGGCTCGCTTGACGAGCTCGGCGACGGGGTGGCCGCCGGCACCTCGGTCAACCTGCCCTTCGAGCCGTACACCGGGGAGGGCGCCTGGCTGGCCGCCGTGCGCGCGCTGGTGCCGTCGCTGGCCGCAGTGTTCGGGCCTGACGTCGTCGTGTCGCAGCATGGAGCGGACTCGCACGCGTGGGACCCGCTGGCGCACCTGCGGGTCACGACGACCGCGATGGCCGAGGCGGCGCGCATCGTGGACGCGGTCGCGCACCGATGGGCGGGCGGACGATGGCTGGCCACGGGGGGCGGCGGGTACGACGCCTACCGGGTGGTGCCCCGGACCTGGGCGCTGACATGGCTGGCAGGCGCCCACCGGGAGCCGCCCGAGGAGACGCCGGGCGAGTGGCGGGACCGCTGGGCCCCGGACGCCGACGCGTTCGGGACGCCGGCAATGCCCACGCGGTTCCTGGATGCCCCGAACGCGGGGCGCCCGGTCGAGGCGGCGCAGGCGGCGGCCGAGGAGCGGTCGCTGGCGATGCTCGAGCGCGTGCGCGGGACCGTCCTGCCCACGCTCGTGCGCGAGGCGGAGGACCGTGGCTGGTGGCGGCCCCGGCTCGCCTGGGCGGGTCGCGAGGTGGTGACTGGCGCGGGGTCCCCCGCGGTGCCCGTGGATCCCGGCCCGGTTCCGGTCGGGTCCAGGCCGGTCCTCCGGGGGCTCGCCGTCGAGGATCTCGATCGCCTCCCGCTCGCGCCCCGGACCATCCCGCCGTTCGATCCCGGGGACGGCCGCGCGCTGCTGGCCGGGGCGCTGGCCGATGGGGGGCGCGCGGTCGCGGCGGTGGCCGGGTCCACGATCGTGGGCGTGGCGGTCGCGGCGCCGTCGGCCGCGGCGCCGTCGGCCGCAAGGCGGGGGACCGAGACGCTGCTCGCCCTGGGCGTGGCGCCTGCATGGCGCCGGGACGGGCTGGCGGCGGCCCTCCTTCGAGCGCTCGTGGATGCCCGGCCGGACGGGGGCTCGATGGAGGCACGGGTCGGGGTGGCCGAGCGCGACGTCGTGGAACCGCTGGCGATCGAGACTCGGGTCGCCGTCGCGCGGCGGCTGCTGGAGGGAGCCGGCTTCGCCCTCCGCCCTGTCTCGCCGGACGTCGCTCGCGACGATCGCTGGGCCGTCGAGGGGACGCTCGGCCCTGCCTGAGGCCGCGCGCCCGCGGGACCGACGTCCGGGCCCCGGCTGCCCGGGGCCACTCGGTCCGGGACAGGTGCGGGGGTCGGACCGAGCCGTTGGTCATGCCCCGTCCCGGATCCTCGGGCGGTGCGGCACGTCCCGGACGGGGGCGGCGTGGGCGAGACTGATGCCAGATCGACGGACGGCCCGGCCCCTCCCCCTCGGACCGTCCGGCGGCCACATCGTCAGCGAAGCGGACTTCCCCCCTCCTCCGCCGAGCTGGCCAGGGCACCACGGATCGGCGGGCCGACGGCCCGCCGATCCGTTTTCGTTCGCGAATCAGGACGGGACCCACGCCCCCACCGGCCAGCGCCCCGGCCCGCGAGTGCCGTCGCGCCCGCCCCCGCGCGCCGTACCCTGTGCGCGATGGGCGCCCCTGACCGGTCCGGGCCGGACGTCGCGCGGATTCGCGCGATCGTCGATGGTGCGCGCGCCCGGGAGAGCCCCGGTGGTGCCGGCGCGACGCTCCCCGAGCCGGATGCCCGCGCGATCCTGGAGGCCATGGGCGTCGCCGTCCCGCGGGCGGTGCTCATCCCCGTCGACGGCGCCGCGGCCGCCCCCGCGGACGAGATCGAGCGCGCCGCGGCCACCCTCCAGGGCGACCGGGTCGTGGTCCGGGTCGTCTCGCCGGCCATTGCCCACAAGACGGAGGTGGGCGGCGTCGCGATCGTCCCCCGTGATGCCTCGGCCATCGGCGAGGCGATCGCCGGGATGCGGGACGGCCTGGCGGGTCTCGAGGTGGACGGCTTCCTGGTGGCGTCGTTCGTGGACCACGATCCCGGTCTCGGCGGGTCCCTGCTGGTGTCGGCCCGCTGGACGGCCGACCTGGGCCCGATCGTGAGCGTGGGCGCGGGCGGTATCGATGCCGAGGCCGTGGCCGCGGACCTCCGCCCCGGCCACGAGATCGCGATCCTCTCACCGCGACTGACCCGGCGGGAGGAGATCCCCGGCATCCTGCGCCAGGCGACCGCGGTCCGGCTGGCGACGGAGGAGCAGCGCGGCCGGCCGCCGCGACTGCCGATGCCGCAGCTGGTGGATGTCGTCGAGCGGTTCCTGGCCGTCGCTGACGCCTGCGTGCCCGCCGACCTCCTGGAGCTCGAGGTCAACCCGATCGTCGTCACGCCCGGGGGGCTCGTCGCCCTCGACGTGCTCGCGTCGCACGGCTCCGGCGAGGCCCCGGTGGTGCCGGCGCGCCGGCCGGTGGAGAAGCTGCCGCGGCTGCTCGAGCCGCGGTCGATCGGCCTCGTCGGGGTGTCGGCCGCGATGAACCCCGGTCACATCATCCTGCGCAACCTGCTGCGCGACGGGTTCGGGGCGGAGCGGATCACCGTCGTCAAGCCGGGCGTGGACCGGATCGACGGCTGCCGGTGCGTGCCGGACGTTGCCTCGCTGCCGGACAAGGTGGACCTGTTCGTCGTCGTGGTCTCGGCGGCGCAGGCGGCGGAGGTCGTGACGGAGGTCATCGAGCGCGACGCCGCCGAGACGATCCTCGTGATCCCCGGCGGCCTCGAGGAGAAGCAGGGGAGCGAGGCGATCGTCGCGCGGATGCGGTCCGCGCTGGACGTGGCGCGTGCCCGGCCCGGACGGCGGGCCGCTGCTCAACGGCGGCAACTGCCTCGGCTTCCGCTCCGTGCCGGGGCGCTGCGACACGATGTTCATCCCGGCGTCCAAGCTGCCGCCGCCCACGGGCGAGCCGGCGCCGCTGGCGATCATCGCGCAGAGCGGCGCGTTCGCGATCACGCGCCTCGGCCGGCTGGCGGATCTCCACCCGAGGTACCTGGTGACGGTCGGCAACCAGATGGACCTCACGGTGGGCGACCACGTGGCGCACCTGGCCGGCGATCCCTCCGTCGCCGTGTTCGGCGTGTACGTCGAGGGGTTCCGGCCGCTCGACGCCGCCCGGTTCGTTGAGGCCTCGCGGCGGATCCGGGCGCGCGGCGGGACCGTGGTCCTCTACCAGGGCGGCCGTTCGGCGGCGGGGGCGAAGGCGTCTGCCAGCCACACGGCGTCCATCGCGGGCGACACGGTCGTGACCCGCGCGCTGGCGATCCAGGCGGGCGTCGTCGTCGCGGACACGCTCGACGAGTTCGACGACCTCGTGCGCACGGCGACGCTGCTTGCGGGGCGGTCGATCGCCGGGCGGCGGCTGGGGTCGATCTCGAACGCCGGCTTCGAATGCGTGGCGATCGGCGATAACCTGGGCTCGCTGGGGCTCGCGCCGCTGGATGCGACGACGACGCGGCGGCTCGGCGAGGTCCTCGCCTCGGCGGGGGCGGGCGACGTCGTGGACGTGCACAATCCGCTCGACGCCACGCCGATGGCCGGTGACGAGGCGTTCGCCGCGCTGGTCGAGGCGGTTCTTGCCTCACCCGAGGTCGAGGTGGGTGTCGTCGGGGTCGTGCCACTGACGGCCGCGATGCGGACCCTGCCGCCGGGCGCGGAGCACGCTGAGGACCTCGCGGCCCCCGACGCGGTCGCGGCGCGGCTGGTGGGCCTGTGGCGACGGACGACGAAGGCCTGGGTGGCGGTCGTCGACGCGGGTTCGCTGTTCGACCCGTTCGCCGACGCGCTGGCCGCCGGCGGGATCCCCGTGTTCCGCACGGCCGACCGGGCGATGCGCGCCCTCGACGCGATCGTGCGCCACCGGCTCCGCTGAGGCGCCCTCCGCTGGGGCGGCCTCCGCTGGGGCGCCCTCCGCTGGGGCGCCGGCCGGCTGGATCACCGGCCCACGACGATCCCGCGTGGCGGTCCGCCGAGGAGGCGCGCCGAGCCCCGCTCCACATTGGCCCACACGATCGCCGGGCCGGGCCACGGCGCGGGCCCGGTGAGGCTCGCGACGGCCTCGGCGCACGGTGCGGGGTAGGCGGCGGCCAGCGTGGAGGCGGCGGCCCGCACGACGTCGCGCATCGCCGCGCTGTTGCGCAGGACCAGCAGCCGGCTCACGCGCCGCCCGACCTGCTCCGGGAGCGCGGCCAGCGCATCGGCCTTCTGCGCCGACCACCGGACCTGCTGCTCGACGCGCCGCAGCTGGCTCTGCATCTCCGATGCGACGGTGGTCTGGCCGTGACGGTCCTCGAGCACGAGGTCGATGACGCCCCGGATGGGCCGGTAGACCGGGACCTCGGGCGTCGCGTGCCATCGGGGGTGGAGCGTCCCGAGGAGCGCCTCGCTCATGGCCAGCTGGAGGCGGTCGCGGATGCGCGGGCCGGAGCTGGGGAACAGCCGCACGGAGAGGTCGGCCCCGAGGGCGGCGGCGATGGCGAGCAGCACCTCCAGGCTCGGCTCCGCCGTCCCGGCCTCCATCCGGGACAGGTGAGACTGGTTGATGCCCGCGGCGGCCGCGATCGACGCCTGTGATCGACCGGCATCCTCACGCATCCGGCGGACCTCCAGTCCGAGCGCCCGCCACAGGTCGCGACGCTGCGTCCGCAGCAGGCGTTGATTGAGCGTCGTCATGCCTGCCAGTAAACGAAATCGGCCTCAACGGCCCCTTATCGACCGTTTCGTGCCCGGTCCCGCTCATCCGATGTCCCGGAGGCATGAAGAGCGTGGCTGACAGGGCCGTCCGGGGTTCTCGGTCCGAAAGCGTTGCCTGCCAGGCATGGAGGGCGCGACCGCCGCCACGCGCCGGGCGCCGCCGGGTGGTGCGGCCGGGCGCTACCGCCGCCGGCGGCCGTAGAACATTTGTACGAAACATGCGTCGGGACCTATACTCGCGGTCCCGTGGCCGCGTCCGCCGTCGATCCGCTCGCGCCCTTCGGGCCCGCCGTGCGGGCCTGGTTCGAGGCGACGTTCGAGGCGCCCACGCCGGCCCAGGCCGGGGGCTGGGCGGCCATCGCGAGTGGCCGCCATACGCTGATCCACGCGCCCACCGGCAGCGGCAAGACGCTGGCCGCGTTCCTGTGGTGCCTGGACCGCCTCGTGCGCGAACCCAGCCCGGTGCCCACCCGGGAGCACCCGGGCACGGTTCGCGTCCTGTACGTCAGCCCGCTCAAGGCGCTGACCTACGACGTGGAGCGCAACCTGCGCGCCCCGCTGGCCGGCATCGCGCTGGCGGCGCAGGGGAGGGGTGATGCGGCTCCGCGCATCACCGTGGCCTCCCGGACCGGCGACACCCCCGCCGACGAGCGGCGTGACCTCGTCCGCCACCCGCCGGACATCCTCGTCACCACACCCGAGAGCCTGTACCTGCTGCTGACCAGCCAGGCGCGCGAGATCCTGCGCGGTGTCGAGCACGTGATCGTGGACGAGATCCACGCGATCGCCGGCACCAAGCGGGGCGCCCACCTCGCGCTCAGCCTGGAGCGCCTGGAGCGCCTCCGCGGGGACGCGGCGGCGACGACCGGGGGCGGCGCGGGGACGCGCCCCCTCCAGCGCATCGGCCTGTCCGCCACCCAGCGCCCGCTGGAAACCATCGCCCGCTTTCTCGGCGGCGCCGGCGACGGCCGCGATGTGACCATCGTGGACGCCGGCACCCGCAAGCCGCTGGATCTCCAGGTGGTGGTCCCGGTGGAGGACATGGCGCGCCTGGGCGAGGCCCTCCCGCCGGAGGACCGTCCGGGCGGCAGCGTCCTGGCCGGCGAGCTGCGGACGAGCATCTGGCCGGCGATCCACCCGCGCATCCTGGAGCTCATCCGGGCCCACCACAGCACGATCGTGTTCACCAACAGCCGCCGCCTGGCGGAGCGCCTGGCGCAGCGCCTCAACGAGCTCGCGGGCGAGGAGCTCGTGCGCGCCCACCACGGCAGCATCGCGCGCGAGCAGCGCCTCCAGATCGAGGAGGAGCTCAAGGCCGGCCGCCTGCCGGCCATCGTCGCCACCAGCAGCCTCGAGCTCGGCATCGACATGGGTGCCGTGGACCTCGTGGTCCAGGTCGAGAGCCCCACCTCCGTCGCGCGGGGGCTCCAGCGCATCGGCCGGGCCGGCCACCACGTCGGCGAGCCGAGCAAGGGCGTCATCTTCCCCAAGTACCGCGGCGACCTCCTCGAGACCGCCGTGGTCGTGAAGGGCATGCACGACGGCGCCGTCGAGCAGACGATCCTGCCGCGCAACCCGCTCGACGTCCTCGCCCAGCAGCTGGTCGCGATGACGATCGGCGAGCGCTTCACCGTGGACGAGCTGCTGGCCACGGTCCGCCACGCCGCCCCGTTCGAGACCCTCACCCGGGAGGTGCTCGAGGGCGTGCTGGGCATGCTCGCGGGCGCCTACCCGTCCGACGAGTTCGCCGAGCTCAAGCCACGGATCACCTGGGACCGCCTGACCGACGTCGTCGAGGGACGGCGGGACGCCCGCGTCGTGGCCGTCACCAGCGGCGGCACCATCCCGGACCGCGGCCTCTACCCCGTGTTCCTCGAGGGCGAGGCGGGGACCGGCGGCAGACGCGTCGGCGAGCTGGACGAGGAGATGGTCTACGAGCTGCGCGCCGGGATGCACGGGGACGTCATCGTGCTCGGCGCCAGCTCCTGGCGGGTGGCGGAGATCTCGCCCAACCGGGTCACGGTCACGCCCGCCCCCGGGGTCCCGGGCAAGCTGCCGTTCTGGAAGGGCGATTCCATGGGGCGGCCGGTGGAGCTGGGGCGGGCGATCGGCGCCTTCGTGCGCGAGGCCGAGACGGACCTGGCCAGGGGGCCGGCGGGCCGGGCGACGGCGATCGAGCGCCTGCGGCGTGAGCACGACCTGGACGAGCTGGCGGCCGAGAACCTCCTCTCGTACCTGGAGGATGAGCACACGGCCACGGGCGCGCTCCCGACCGACCGGCGGATCGTGATCGAGCGGTTCCGGGACGAGCTGGGCGACTGGCGCCTGGTCGTGCTGACGCCGTTCGGCGGCCGGGTGCATGCCCCGTGGACGATGGCGATCGAGGCCAGGCTGCAGGAGCGCCTCGGGCTCCAGGTCCAGACCATCTGGTCGGACGACGGGATCGCGATCCGGCTGCCCGAGGGGGACGCGACCCTCGACGGGGTGGAGGAGCTGCTGTTCCCGGACCCCGAGGAGGTCGAGGACCTGGTCGTCGGGCGGGTGGGGCAGTCGAGCCTGTTCGCCAGCCGGTTCAGGGAGAATGCCGCGCGGGCGCTGCTGCTGCCGAGGCGCCGGCCCGGCACGCGCACCCCGCTGTGGCAGCAGCGCCAGCGGGCGGCGGACCTGCTCGCGGTGGCGAGCCGGTACGGGAGCTTCCCGATCCTCGTGGAGACGTACCGCGAGTGCCTCGCCGACGTGTTCGACCTGCCGGCGCTGCGAGAGGTGCTCGACGGCGTCCGGCGGCGCGAGGTCGCCGTCCATTCCGTCGAGACGGCTCGCGCGTCGGCCTTCGCGAGCTCGCTGCTGTTCGACTACGTCGCCGCCTACATGTACGACGGGGACGCCCCGCTGGCCGAACGGCGGGCCCAGGCGCTCACCCTGGACCGGGACCTGCTCCGGGAGCTGCTGGGCCAGGAGGAGCTGCGAGAGCTCCTGGACGCGGACGCGCTCGCGGACCTGGAGCTCAGCCTGCAGGCGCTGACCGAGGAGCGGCACGCCCACGACCCGGACCAGGTCCACGACCTGCTGCGGCGCCTGGGCGACCTGTCCCCGGACGAGGCCGGGGCTCGGACGACGGGCGGTCGGGTCGAGGCGTCGCTCCACCTCGCCGAGCTGGCCGCATCGCGGCGCGCGGTCCGGGCGCGGATCGCGGGCGAGGAGCGGTGGATCGCGATGGAGGACGTCGCGCGGTACCGCGACGGGGTTGGGGTCCCGCCCCCGCCGGGCGTCCCGCAGGCGTTCCTGGGACCGGCGGCCGGGGCGCTGGACGGGCTGCTCGCGCGGTATGCGCGCACGCACGGGCCGTTCCTGGCCGGCGAGCCGGCGCGGCGATGGGGGCTGCCGGCGGGCGTCGTCGAGGATGCGCTGCACCGCCTGGTGGCGACGGGCACGCTGCTCGCGGGTGAGTTCCGTCCGGGCGGCGCGGAGCGCGAGTACTGCGACCCGGAGGTGCTGCGGCTGCTGCGCCGGCGGTCCCTCGCCAGGCTCCGGCGCGAGGTGGAGCCGGTCGACCCGGTGACGCTGGCCCGGTTCCTGCCCGCGTGGCACGGCGTCGCCCCATCCCCGTCGGCAATGGGGAGTGCCGGGTCACCGTTCCGTGGCGCCAGCACCCTGGAGCGCCTCGCCGAGGTCGTGGACCAGCTGGCCGGCCTGCCGGTCCCGGCGTCCGTGCTGGAGCGTGACGTCCTGCCGGCCCGGGTCCCCGGGTACCAGCCACGGCTGCTGGACGAGCTGGGCGCCCTTGGGGAGGTCGCCTGGGTGGGGCGGGGGAGCCTGGGGCGGGACGACGGGCGCGTGGTCCTCTACCGGCCGGGGCGCGAGGTCCTGCGACCGGAGGGCCTGCCGGACGGCGTGGAGCGCCCGGCGGGGGACATCCACGAGCGGCTGCGCGCCCACCTCGCGCGGCGCGGGGCGTGCTTCTACCGGGAGCTGTTCACGGCCGCCGGCGGGCGATCGGACCGCGAGGTCCTCGACGCGCTGTGGGACCTCGTCTGGGCGGGCGAGGTCACCAACGACACCTTCGCCCCGCTTCGTGCGCTGCGCTGGAAGCGCCCGGCGGGAGACCACCGGGCGAGGCCGGGACGCCTGACCGCGCTGGGCCCGCCCGAGGCCGCCGGTCGCTGGTCGCTGGTGGCGGACGGGGAGGCGGCGCCCGCCTCCCGGACGGAGCGCGTGCACGCCCAGGCCCTGTCGCTGCTGCAGCGCCACGGCGTCCTGACCCGCGAGGCCGTGGCCATGGAGCCCGTCGAGGGCGGGTTCTCCGCCGTGTACCCGGTCCTCCGGGCGATGGAGGAGGCCGGCCGGATCCGGCGCGGGTACTTCGTGGACGGCCTGGGCGCGGCGCAGTTCGCGCTGCCGGGCGCCGTGGACCGCCTGCGGGCCCTCCGCGACCAGCCGGGCGAGCTGGCCGGCGAGCACGGCAGGGTCGTCCATCTGCTTGCGGCCGCGGATCCCGCGAACCCGTACGGGGCCGGCATCCCGTGGCCGCGCCGCGGCGACGACGACCGGCGCCCGTTCCAGCGCGCCGCCGGCGCGTACGTCGCGCTCGTGGACGGGGCGGCCGTCCTGTACCTGGACCGCGGCGGCTCCTCCGTCCAGACGCTGCCGGCCGCGGACGACCCCGAGGCGCTGGCGCTTGCGCTGCGCTCGCTCGCGGACCTGGTCGCGGACGGGCGCGTCCGGGAGCTCGTCATCGGCAGGGTGGACGGCGAGCCGGTGGCCACGTCCGCCTGCCGCGAGGCGCTTGTCGCCGCCGGGTTCGTCCAGGCGTACCGCGGCTACGCCCTCCGCCAGCCGTCGCCCGCGGACCGGACGTACCCGCGCCCGACGCCCGTCCGCCCGGTGCGGTGAGGCCCGGCCCATGGCTCACGGAGACCGCGACCCTGCTCGTGGCTGTGGCCGCGATCCTGCCCGCCGCACGGCTCCCGGGCGCCGCCGCCGAGGGCTTCCTGGTCCTGCCGGAGGCCGTCCGGATGCCCGAGGGTGACACGCTCGTCCGGACGGCCGCGGGCTTGCGCCCGCACCTGGTCGGGCGCCGCGTGACGGCGGCCACCGCCCGTGCGCCCGGACCGCGGGCGGAGCGGCTGGTCGGGGCCACCGTCACGGCGGTCGAGGCGACGGGCAAGAACCTCCTGCTCCGGTTCGACAACGGGCTCGAGGTGCGGACGCACCTGCGGATGCACGGGTCGTGGCACCGGTACCGACCCGGCGAGCGCTGGCGGCTGCCGGCGGCGCGGGCGCGGCTGGTCATCGAGGTCCCGGGTTCCGTCGCGGTCTGCTTCGACGCCCCGGTGGTTGAGCTGCTCGAACAGCGGGCCGAGGCGCTCCATCCGTCGCTGTCGGGGCTGGGCCCGGACCTGCTGGGGGAATCCTTCGACGCCGACGAGGCGATTCGTCGCCTTCGCGATCCCGGCCGCGCCGACCTGGCGATCGCCGAGGCGCTCCTCGACCAGCGGGCGCTGGCCGGCATCGGCAACGAGGTGAAGAACGAGGTCCTGTGGGAGTCGCGCGTCTCCCCGTGGGCGGCGGTCGACGCCCTGGACGACGCCGCGCTCCGTGACCTCGTGGATACGGCCCGGGAGATGTTGCGCCTGGGTGCTGCGACCGGTCGCCGGCCCCGTCGCGTCTACCGGCGAGCCGGCCGACCGTGCCCGCGCTGCGGGGCGCTGGTCCGCGTCGCGCGCCAGGGCACCGACCTGCCGCGCCTCACGTTCTGGTGCCCGGGCTGCCAGCCCGCGTGACCGGGTACCCGGCGGCGTATGCTGCGCGCGCCGTGGCTCCCCCGATCCGACCCCGCCTCCGCTGGCTGTTCGTCCTCGTGCCGGCGGCTGTCATCGGGCTGCTGGAGCTGCTCAGCGACACGATCCTCGACGAGGCGCTGCCGTTCCCGAGGGACACCATCCTGGTCATGGCCGCGATACTCGTGTTCGGGCTGGCGTTCGCGGCCGTGGCCTTCGGGCGGATCGATGCCCTGACCGGGACCCTGCGGACGCAGAACGCGGAGCTCGAGGCACGGGGCGCCTCGGCCCGCGCGCTCCACCGGGTGAGCGTGGCGATCGCGTCGCTGACCGAGGTCGATCGCGTGCTCGATGCGGTGGTGACGCACGCCCGGGAGCTCCTTGCGGCCGACGTCGCGGTGCTGCTGCTCGAGGGACCGGACGGTCGCCTCGGGCTCCGGGCCGCGGCCGGCATCCCGGAGGCCGAATGGGGCGCGAGACCGGGGAGCACGGACGGCCCATCGCCCGCATCCCCCGCCGCCCCGACTCCCCCGACCGCCCCGGGCAATCCCGCCGACGCGATCCTGCCGTTCGTGGACCCGTCCCGCGCGGTCGTCCGCCTGTCGGCGCCGCTGCAGCGCGGTGGGCAGACGATCGGGTTGCTGGCGATCGGCGCGGCCGCCCCGCGCGGCTTTGACGCGGACGAGGTCGAGACGCTCGCGTCCCTCGCCAACCAGGCGACGATCGCGCTGGAGCACGCCCGCCTGGAGGCGCGGCTGCGGGAGCTGGCCGTGGTGGAGGAGCGGGAGCGGATCGCCCGCGAGCTGCACGACGGCATCGCCCAGGTACTGGGCTACGTGAACACGAAGTCCCAGGCGATCGACGGGTTCCTGGCCGGCGGCCGCGTGGACGAGGCGCGCACCCAGGTCGCCGAGCTCGGGGCGGCCGCCCGCGCCGTGTACGTGGACGTGCGCGAGGCGATCCTCGGCCTGCGCGGGCCGATCGAGCCCGGGCAGGGCCTCGCGGCCGCGGTCGAGGGGCATGCCCGGCGGGTGGCGGAGGCGTCCCGGTTCGCGCTCGACGTCACGATCGCACGCGACGTCCGTGAGCTGCGCCTGGACCACGAGTCGGAGGCGCAGGTCTTCCGGATCGTGCAGGAGGCGCTGACCAATGTCCGCAAGCACGCGGGCGCGGGGCGTGTCCGGGTGGCGATGGCGATCGATGATGGCCGGCTGGAGCTCCGGGTCGAGGACGACGGCCGCGGGCTCGGATCGGGCGCGGCGGTCCCGGGAATGCCGCGCTACGGGCTCCAGTCGATGCGCGAGCGGGCCACCGGGATCGGGGCGGTGCTCGAGGTGCAGGACCGGCCGGAGGGCGGTGTCGTAGTCCGCCTGACGATGCCGCTGGCCGGACATGCGCGGGACGCGGACACGGTGTCGGTCGGCTCCGCTGCGGCGGCGGGCCGCTGACCATGCGGATCCTGCTCGCCGACGACCACGCCCTGTTCCGGGACGGGGTGGCGTCGCTCCTCTCCGCCTGGGGGCACGAGGTCGTCGGCCAGGCCGCGAACGGCGCGTCGGCCGTGGACCTCGCCGTGCGCCTGCGCCCCGATCTCGTGCTGATGGACGTCGCGATGCCCGGCGGGGGTGGCCTGGAGGCGACGCGCCGCATCGCCGTCGACGCTCCGGGCTGCGCGATCGTCATGCTCACGGCCAGCGAGGAGTACCGCCTCCCGCGTGAGGTGCTCCAGGAGGAAATCCGGCGGATCCTGGACCTGGGGGTCGAGCTCCGGCTGGACACCGCGATGGGCCGGGACTTCGGCCTGCCCGACCTCGAGCGCGAGGGGTTCCGGGCGATCTTCCTCGCGACGGGCGCCTCCAAGAGCCGGCGCCTGGGCGTCCCGGGCGACGAGCTGCGGGGGGTGATCCCCGCGACGCGGTTCCTCAAGGAGGTCAACCTCGGCGAGAAGCCGCGACTGTCGGGGGACGTGATCGTGATCGGCGGCGGCAGCACCGCGATGGACGCCGCGCGCTCCGCCCGGCGCAGCGGCGCCGCCACGGTCACGATCGCCTACCGCCGTGGCCGGCGCGACATGCCGGCCCAGGCCGAGGAGATCGAGGCCGCCGAGCGCGAGGGCATCGCGGTCATCGACGGGCTGGTGCCCTCCGAGGTCGTCGGCCGCGACGGCGCCGTCGTCGCCGTCCGCTTCAACCTGATGCGGCCCTCGAGCGGCGAGCCGGCCGGCGGCCACGGATGGGAGCCGACCGGCGAGGTCCGCGAGTTGCCGGCGTCCGCGATCCTGGTCGCGATCGGCGAGGAGCCGGACCCGTCCATCCTGCCCGAGGGTGCCGGGATCGAGGTCAGCGGCTGGGCCGGGATCGTGGCCGACCCGCGAACCCTGGCCACCGGGCGCGCGGGCATCTTCGCCGGCGGCGACGTCGTCTCCGGCCCGCGCACGATCATCGAGGCCGTCGCGGCCGGGCGCCGCGCCGCCGCCTCGATCCACGGGTACCTCGCCGGCGTCCGCGACGGTGAGGCCGAGATCCTGGCCACCGTCCGCTACCGGACGCCGCCGGAGCCGACCCTCACGCTCGACCTCGGGGTTCGTCCCCGCACGCACGCCTCGCTGCGGTCGTGGAGATCTCGACCTTCGCCGCCAACCAGGCGGGGTTCGCCGAGGCCGACGCCCGCGCCGAGGCCGGCCGCTGCTTCCGCTGCGATGCCGTCTACGGCTGCCCGTCCGTCCGCGTGATCGCGGGTCGCGGGCCGGTCGATGGCCGCGCGCCGGTCGACCGCCGCGCCCCGGCCGGCGGCCCGTCCCAATCCATCCCGGTCCAGGCGGCCGGAGCCGCCACCCAGCATGCGAATGGAGGTGCTCAGTGACCGCCGACCAGGTCTCCGGCTTCTTTGGCGCCGGCGAGAGCTTCGTCGAGGGCACGATCGCCGCGGCGCTCGTGATCCTGTGGATCCTGTCCGTCGCGCTCCACCTGGCACGGCCCTACATGGTCCGCACCACCGGCAAGTTCACCCTCCGGCTCGCCGCCGACCTGTGGTGGATCATCTACGTCGCGCTGCGGGACCTGATCCTGCTCCAGGTGTTCCTCGGCAGCTTCATCTTCCTGTACCCGGACGTGGTGACGGGCCAGGACCTGCCGATCACGGGCGGCCTCGCGGCCGTGTGCGCCTTCGCGGCGCTGCTGATCAAGCTGATGAGCAAGGGCGACAGCGACCTGCGCGGGATGCGCCTGCAGACGCTGCTCGTCGGCATCGGCGCCGTGCTGTACATCACGCCCTACTTCCTGGGCACGCAGATGACGATGCTCTCCGGCAACCTCACCGACCAGGTGATGCCGCTGCTCGTGTCGTCCAGGAACCCCGACGTGGCCCTGCCGCTGAGCTACCTGTCCGCCGCCCTGATCGGGATCCTCGGCCTGACCGCGGTCGGCTACAACCTCCGGCAGACCATGGATCGCCGGCCGAAGGCCGCGTAGGAGAACCCCGATGAGTGCCGACGATCTCGCTACCGCCCTCACGACCGGCGCCTCCGGCTGGATGGTCCTGTCGGTCGCCGCCGTCCTGCCCATCCTGTGGGCGTTCACCCTCTCGATGCACTTCGCCCGGCCGTTCGTGGTCCGGTTCCTCCAGCGCCTCACGCTCCGCTTCGGCGGGGACGTCTGGTGGCTGAGCTACGTGCTCATCCGGGACGCCCTGCTGGTGATCACGCTGTGCCTCAGCACGGTGTTCCTGTTCCCCAACCTGTATCTCGCGATCGGCCTGCCGATCACCGCGCCGCTCGCGACGGTCGTCCTGTTCTGGGCGCTGACCGTGAAGCTGGTCCGCGACACCGACGACGACCCCGCCGCGTTCCGGCTCGCCAGCGTGCTGCTGGTCGTCGCGTCGATCCTGTACATCGTGCCGCAGGTCTACGGCATGGAGGCCGCGGACCAGGCGTACCTGGGTGACCTGCCCAACGCCATGATCAGCACCGGCAACCTTGCCCTGGCCCGGCCGATCCTGTGGCTGAGCCTCGCCCTGTTCGCGCTCACCGGTGCCGGGCTGTTCGGCCGGTTCCTGATGCGCCTCGGCCTGCCCGCTGACGGCGAGGCGGGCGCGGCGGAGCTGGGAGCGAAGGCCGCCTGACGGCGTCCCGGCGGCACGAGCGGACGGCGCCGACCTTCAGCGGCGCCGTCCGCCGATTCCTGCGATCCTCGTCCCATGGCGGCGACGATCGAGGTCAGGTGCGAACCGGGCACCGACGGCTGGACGTGCCGGGTGTCGGTCACGGAGGGCGCCTCATCCACGACGCACCAGGTGTCGGTGGCGGCTGCTGACCTGGCCCGGCTCGCGCCGGGGGCGGGCGATCCGGAGGCTGTTGTCCGGCGCTCGTTCGCGTTCCTCCTGGCGCGGGAGCCGAAGGAGTCGATCCTGGGCCGGTTCGACCTCCCCGTGATCGGCCGCTACTTCCCGGAGTACGAGCGGGCGATCCGTCAGGGCTGAGGCGGGCAGGGGCTCGGCTGCGGTTCCAGGATCTCGTACGGCCACCGCAGCAACATGGTCCGCGGCATTCCGTACACCGAGTACACGACCTGTAGGTCGCCGAGCCCCCCATAGCCGACGGTACTCGCCAGTGATGGGTCATACGTCGGGCCGAACGCACACTGGCCGGCCCGGCCGACGAGATAGAGCACCACGAACTCGTGCGGTGCGATATCGATCGGCGTCAGCGGCACCGCCATGTCCATGTCCTGCGTACCGCCGTTCGGGGCGGTGTCGCGCCAGACGGCCGTGATCCTCGGAACCATGACGAGATCCGCCGTCGCAGGATCGTGGAGGCCCAGGAGGCGAATGGGCATGGAGCCGTCGTTCGAGATGGACACCAGGATCGTGAATGGCTCACCTGGCGCCGCGGTGATGTAGCCGACATCCTTGGCGGAGGAGCCTGCGGCCGGAGAGACGAAGGTCATCCCGAGCGCCCTGCTGGAGGTGACCGGGCCGGGTCCGACATCGACCGTGAGCGTCTGGACCGCACCGAGGCCCGCAATGGCCACCACGACGATGGGCACGAACCCGCGACGGGCTCCGAGACGCACCCCAAACGCGACGACCGCGACACCGGCGAGCATCAACAGCGCCACCACCCATTCGGTGGGGACCCCCGCACCGACCATCCCCGGCCCGATGAGCCGCGGGTCGAATGTGGCGTTCTGGGCCGCGCCGGGGCGGAGCACGCCGCCAGCCGGGGGAACCCGCACCCCAGTCGGTCGTCCGAGCACGGCAAGCAGGATCGCCGCCGCGGCAGCCAGCCCCGCGAGCCCACCGAGGGCCGACAGGATTCGGGGCCGAACTCGCGTGGGGGCTGTGTCCGGGATGCCGTCCACGCGCTCGCGCAGCTGCGGGGATGCCGGACCGGGATCGCCAGCCCCGAGCAGCTCCCGCAGGGTGCGCTCGAGGCGGGTGTCGTCGAGCTGGCTCATCGATCCGCCTCCTCCAGGGCCACGCGCAGCCTCCCGAGCGCGTGGTGGAGCCGCGACTTGACAGTCCCCTCCGGGATGCCGAGCGCTGCCGCGATCGCCGGCACCGTGAGATCGGCGTGGAAGCGAAGGACGACGACCAGCCGGTCATCGGGTCCGAGGGTCTCCAGGGCCTGGCCGACGGCATCGCGGGCCTCGGTTGCCGCAGTGGGATCCGCGACCCGTGGGTGCTCGGACTCCGCCAGCTCCCGGCCGATGTCGACGACGCGGTGCCGGGCCCGCGCGCGCAGGCGATCGCGACAGCCGTTGACGAGGATCCGCCGGAACCAGGCTTCGAAGCGGGTCGGATCGCGGAGCTCGTCCCAGCGTTGCCAGGCGACCAGCGCGGCGTCGTGGACGGCATCCTCGGCCTCGACCCGGTCGTTGAGGATGACCGCAGCCAGCCGGTACGCCGCGTCCAGCTGGCGATCGACGAGGCGCCGGAAGGCCTCGGCTCGGTCGTCGGTGGGGCCGTCGATGGCGCGCAGCGACGGTCGGGCTGCCTCGCCGCCGATCGGATCGTCCACGGCACTCCCCAGCACGATCGGTGACTCCCTTCGTTCGACCTGACGAACGCGGAGCCCGAATCGTTCGAGCCAGCGTACCGGTCGCGGGAGACCCCGGGCAGACGTGACACCCCCCACCGACCCCTGCCGCGGCCTATCATCCGCGCGATGTGCGAGCAGTTCGTCGCGCGCGCGGCCGAGCCGTTCCGGCTGGACGAGCTGTGGCCGTACGCCGAGCGCCTGGAGCGCTTCGGAATCGCCGGCTTCGGCTGGGGCGCGAGCTGGCTGGACGCGGCCGGCGGCCTCCGCGCCTACCGTCACACGGACGCGTTCCGGGACGACCCCGAGCGTGACCGTCTCGGCGCCGTCGAGACCACGAGCCTGCTCGTCCACCTGCGGCGGCCGTCCCGCCTCAGCACCCTCCAGCTGCCGGATACCCAGCCGTTCGAGGACCCGGCCGGCCGCTTCGCCTTCTCGCACAACGGTGACCTGCGTGACTACCGGCCCGCCCGCGCCCGGTACCGCAGGCAGGGCAGGATCCACGGCCGCGCGGACAGCGAGGTCGGCCAGCGCTGGCTGGAGGACGCCTGGTCGGACGACGAGCCCGTCGCCCACCTCCTCGCCGCGCTGCACGATGCCTTCGGCGGCGAGGCGAACCTCGCGGTCCTGACCAGGGACGGCACGCCGCACCATTACGCCGGCAACCCGGAGAACCCGGTGTTCACCTTCCGGCTGGGCCGCATCGGCCTCGCGTCCACGGCGATCTACTCCGTGGACCGCTCGCTGTTCCGCTACGCGGCGAAGGGTGCGACGGGCCGCGCGCTCGCTCGTCTCCACGGCACCGTCGCGCTCGATGAGCGCGGGAATCCCGTCGAATCCGGCCCCGGCCGGCGTCCGCGAGCCGGGCGAACCTGATCCGGCCTGCCTGCCGGCCCACCGACAGGCGGCACGTGCAGGCCGCGGTGGCGTGGTGCCCGGTGGTCGATCCCCGGTCAGTCGCCGATCTCGGAGACGGCGGGCGGCGAGTGGCGGGGTGGCGCGTGTCGGGACGCCTCGTCCAGCCCCAGGAACCGGCCGCCGGCGGCGCGGATCAGCACCCACCCGGTCCGCGCCGTGCCGCGAGGATCCGCCAGGAGCCCGCGACCCCACGCCCGTGCTTCGCGGGACAGGTACGCGGACGCCTCACGCCACGCGGACCGGCGGAGGAACGCGAACGGGTCCCTGCGCCGCCACCACCAGGGCACCGCGGACCAGACGAACACGAGGTAGTCCGCCCGGAACGGCCGCGACCCGAACCCGAACAGCGTCTGGAGCTGCACGATCGTGAGCGGCAGCAGCGCCAGCGAGAGGAAGGCGGACAGCGCGAGGAACGCCAGCCCCCACGACCGCGCCCGCGGCGGCAGCACGAGCCACACCGGCCCCGGCACCCACTTCATCCAGGTCGCCAGCCCCCAGATGAGGCCGCCGGCCCGGCCACCGGTGAACTGCGCCCCGAACAGCGCCAGCGCCAGCAGCAGGTTGATGTTCCCGGTGTCGAGATTGGCGGCCATCGGGAATGCCAGCAGCCCGACCAGGATCGCGCCGGCGAGCGGCCGACGCGCATAGGCCCAGCGGATCGACCACAGGAGCAGCAGGATCGTGCCGCCGCGCCACGCGAACCACGCCACCTCCCACGGCAGCAGCGCCCAGGGCGCGAACAGCGGCAGCATCCACGGGGGATAGACGTAGGGGAGGAACGGCCCGGTCGGATGGTACGGGTCGCCGCCCTCCAGCCACAGCCGCACGGCCGCCCAGTACGCCTGGGCATCCGCGCCGGCGGTCTCGCCGCGGGCCGCGATGCCGGCGATGGTGAGCGCGAAGGCGATGATCAGGATCGCCATGGCGGCGATCCGGCGCGGCTCACGGAGACGCGTCGCCTCCCGCCGCAGCGCCCGGTGGATGACTCCGGCCCGTCGCCCCGCCGGTCGGCGGACAGCGCTCCCGGCCAGGCTCATCCGCGCGGGCTCCGGAGGCTTCTCATGGCCGGCGCATTCTTGCACGGGCCTCGGGCGTGGGCACGCGAGGAGCCGGTGCGTGCCGGACGGCAGCCCGGGCCCCGTGCGGGACGAGCCGTCCGCCGTGCGGGCCGCGCTGCGCCGGGCGTCGCCGGGCGATCTCGTGGTGGTGTGCGCGGACGACGCGGTCAACGTCTACCGGTAGGCGATGGCCCTGGCCGGTCACGGGCGGGGCGGGACGGCGTTCGCGGACCCGGGCGAGCTGGAGGCGCCGGTCGGGTAGCCTGCGAGCGGGGGTCAGGGCGCGGCGGCGGCCGCGGCGGGGGGCAGGAGCTCGCTCGTGCCGGCCGGCCGGGCCCCGAGGCGCTCGAGCAGCGCGAACACGGCGTCGCGTTCCGAATGGCAGAACAGGACGACGACGGCGGGACCGTCCGACCGGGACAGCTCGGCCTCGAGGGCGCCCGCCTCGGTCTCGTGAACCGGGACGGTGTCGGGGTCCAGGCCGCCCTCGCGGATGCCCTCGCGGATCGCGGTCACGACCCCGCCCCGGTCACGGCCGCGGAGGTAGGCGAGCGTCTCCTTGATCACGACCCGCTGGGCGCCGCGGGCCGCGAGCCGATGATCGCGGTGATGGGCGCAGGGTCATCGGCCGGTCCGGCGCGGGCGCGGACGCCGACGCCCCGCGCGATCCCGGCTGCGACCTCGAGGATGGCTGCCGTCCCGGCGCGAAGTCCACGATGACCACGCGCCCGCCGAGGCGGAACAGGTTGAGCCGGCCGGGCGACATCCCGGCTGACGGTCGGAAGTCGCGCAGGCCGTCCGCGACCTGCTCGATCGTGGCCCCCATCGCCCTGGCCCCGCCGGCGGCCGCGAGGGCGTTGGCGACGTTGTACCGGGCCAGCCCGCCGAGCGCGACGGGCAGGTCCGCGACCGCCATGATCTCCCGTTCCTCGCCGCCCTCCTGCTCCAGCAGGCGCCCGTCCCGCAGGACGTACGCCCGTCCGCCGGCCCTCCGATGCCGCCGCAGCGGCGCGGAGGCGCCCGGGTCCAGCGAGAACAGCGCGACCTTCGCCCGGACGCGGCGCGCGACCGCGGCGACGAGCGGGTCGTCGGCGTTGAGCACGACCCAGCCGTCCGGCCTCGTCACCCGGCACACGGTGGACTTGACCTCCGCCAGTTCGGGCAGCGTGTGGATGCCCTGGAGGTCGAGGTGATCCGGGGACACGTCGGTGAACACGGCAGCCTCGTTGGACTCGTAGCCCAGGCCGCGCAGGACGAGGCCGCCGCGGGCCGTCTCGAGGACCGCCACGTCCACGTCCGCGCGCCGCAGGACCGAGGCCGCGCCGCCGGGGCCCGTCCAGTCGCCGGCCTCGACCATGCGCTCGTCCACCAGGATCCCGTCCGAGGTCGTCGTGCCGACGTGCCGCCCGGCCCGGACGAGGATGTGGCTGATCAACCGGGTGACCGTGGACTTGCCGTTCGTGCCCGTGATCGAGATGACGGGCATCCGGCGGTCCGCGTCCCGTACCCAGGACGGTGGCGTCGCCGGCGCATCCCGGATCCGGGCCGTCCAGCTCGCGACCGCCGTCGCCTGGGCGCCGGTGAGGCGGACCCGCCGGCCCGGTGAGACGGAGCGCGAGGCGAGGTCCACGGCGGCGTCCGCGATGGCCTGGGCGCGCTCGGCGCCGTCCCAGGGCCAGGTGACGATCCAGCGCCCCGGGTCGGAGGCGCGATGGACCTCGGATCTCGATCAGTCGCACGATCCGGCGAGGATACGCGAGCGCGGGGCCGCGAGGGCCGCGAGGCGGCGTTGCGCCGGGCACCACCGGGCCTCCCATGTCCGGTCCATCGCTAGACTGGGACCATGACCGTCCCGACCCTTGTCAGCGCCGCGGAGCTGGCCGGCCTGACGGGCGCCATCGCCGCCGCCCGCCCGGCGTATCTCGCGGACCTGGAGCGCCTCGTCAACACGGACTGCGGCAGCTACACCCGGGCCGGCGTGGACGAGGTCGGGCGCTGGACGGCGGACCGGCTGCGCAGCCTCGGCGGGCAGGTGACCTCGCACTCCAACGATCTCGGCCTGGGGGAGACGGTCATCGCGGACATTCCGGGCGACGACCCGGAGGGCCCGACGCTCCTGTGCATCGGCCACCTGGACACCGTGTTCGACGCCGGCACGGCGGCCGCGCGCCCGTTCACGATCCGGGACGGCAGCGCGATGGGCCCGGGCGTCACGGACATGAAGGGCGGCCTGCTGGCCGGCCTGTACGCGATCGCCGCCCTGCGACAGACCGCCGGCCTGCCGCTCGCCGGCCTGGTGTTCGTCGCCAACCCGGACGAGGAGATCGGCTCGCCGGCGTCCACGCCCCATATCCGGCGTCTCGCGGCGGACGCGGATGCCTGCCTCGTCCTCGAGTGCGCGCGCGCGAACGGCGACATCGTCTCGTCGCGGAAGGGGAACCTGGGCCTCGTGATCACGGTCAAAGGCCGGGCCGCCCACGCCGGCGTGGAGCCGGAGAAGGGCCGCAGCGCGATCCTCGAGGCGGCGCGCATCGTGACCGAGCTCCACGCGCTGAATGGCCGCTGGCCGGGCGTGACCGTGAACGTGGGCGTGATCCGGGGCGGCACGCGCCCCAACGTCGTCGCCGACCGGTGTGTCATGGAGGTGGACTGCCGGGCCGTGACCCGGGACACGCTGGTCGAGGCGGAGGCGGCGATCCGGGCGGCCTGCGAGCCGCGGACCGTGCCGGACGTGACGGTCGACATCCGGGAGGACGGCCGCCACTGGCCGATGGAGAAGCTGGCCCGGTCCGGGCGGCTGGTCGGGCACGCCGTGGATCTCGGCGGGGGAGCTCGGGTTCGAGCTGCGCGACGCAGCCACCGGCGGGGCCTCGGACGCGAACACGACGGCGGGGATGGGCGTGCCGACGATCGACGGGCTGGGCCCGATCGGTGGTCTCGATCACTCGCCGGACGAGTACCTGGAGGTCGGATCGATCGTGCCCCGGACGGCGCTGCTGGCGGCGCTGATCGCGGCGATCGGGCGCGACCCGGCGGTCCGTGCCTGGCGCGCGGAGCGCCTCGCGCGCGGCGTGACCGGCGCATACGGCGTGACCGGCGTGACCGGCGTGACCGGCGCATGAGCGGCCTCGCGGAGTCCGGCGCCGACGCTCGCGCCCGTCGCCCGGCCCTCGTCGTCGTCGACGGCTCCTCGCTCCTCACGGAGGCCGAGATTGGCCACCTCCCGATCCAGGTCGTGCCGCTCGGCGTCGGCGACGACGATCCCGCCTCGATACGGGCCGATGCGCCGCTGGGCGAACGACCCGTCCCGGTCCGGACGTCCGGCGTCCAGCCTGGAGCGTACGTCCAGGTGCTCGAGGCCGCCGCCGAGGCGGGGACGCGCGAGGTGCTGATCCTCACCGTCGCCGGTCGGATGAGCTCGACGATCCAGGCGGCATCGCTCGGGGCATCGATCGCGCAGGCGAGCCATCCTGAGCTGCGGGTCGAGATCATCGACTCCGAGACGGCGGTCGCCGGGCTCGCCCTCGTCACGCTGGCCGCGGCGGAGGCGGCGGCGGACGGGCTGGACGAGGCTCGCCGCGCGGCTGCGGACGCGATCGAGCGGGTCATGACCTTCGGCGTCGTCGTCGACTGGGAGGCGATGGAGCGGAGCGGGCGGATCCCGGTCGCGGCGGTGCGCGTCGCGAAGGAGCTCGGCCTGCGACCGTGCTTCCGGATCGCCCACGGCACCGTCCGGCCTTGGCGCCTGTTCCGTTCGAACCAGGGTGCCGTGCGGGCCATCGCGCGCTCCCTGCGCGCGCTCCCGGGGACCGGCCGCCTCCACGCTGCGGTCTATGCCGGGGACGAGGCCGGCACGGCCGCCGACCTGGCGGCCGCGCTTGCCGAAGACGGCGGCGCAGACGTGATCCAGCTTCGGACCACCGAGGTCGTCGCGGCGCACGCAGGGCGTGGGATCGTCGGTGCCGCCGCATGGCGCGAACCGTGACCGGAGCGCAGGCCGGTGCCGTCCCGATCGCGGGGAGCGGCACGGGTCTCCACGGGGGAGCGGCCAGGACCGGCGCGATGCCCGGCACGCCGCCCGTCGCGATCGTGCCGGCGCGGGAGTAACCCAGCTTGCCCTCCGCGGCATTCCTCGTCACCGCCGTCCTGGCGACGTACCTCGAGGCGTCGGTCCCGTTCCGTACGCGATCGGGAAGGGCGCGTGGCCTGGACCTCCGGGAGGCGGGCACCGGGAATCCGGGCACGGCCAACCTGTTCCGCAACGCCGGCTGGGGCCCGGCCCTCGTCGCGGGTCCGATGTCCTTCGTCCAGGGGCTCGTTCCGCTAGCCCTCGCCCGGGTCGCGGGCTGGCCGGATCTCGCGCTCGCCCTCCTGGCCCTGGCGGCCGTGCTGGGCAACGGCTACTCCTGGCTCCTCCGGTTCCACGGCGGCCGGATCGTGGCCACGGGCTTCGGGGCGATGACCGGGCTGTGGCCGCCGGGGCTGGTCGTCTTCCTCCTCGTCTGCGCGGTCGGTTATGCCGCCGACCGGCTTGCCGTCAGCGTGCTCGTCGCGTTCGCGCTGGCCCCGCTCCTCGCCTGGCGCCTGGCCTCCGTCGAGGCCGCCCTCGGAGCGTTCGGTCTCCTCGTCGTCCTGCTCCTCCGGCGGCTCGACGGGATCGGTGACGACCTCCAGAGCGGCGAACCGCCGTGGCGCGTCGTGGTGGGGCGGCTCGTCCTGGACGCGCATCCGGGGCAGGCGCTGGTCGGTCCACGCCGCCGGTTCGGGTCCCGCCGGCGCTAGGGTCGGGGTCGCATCGCACGCCGGAAGGGTCGCATCGCACGCCGGGCGAACCTGACGACCCACGCCGTCAGCCGATCGACGCTCGGCGAACTCGATCGGACGCTGGGCGGACCGGCGCCGGTGCCGTCAGCCGAGCCCGGTGAACCGCACGACCGCGACCAGGGACACCCCGGCGACCAGGCCCAGGAACAGGTTCCGCCGCCAGGCCACGAGCGCCAGGCAGACGAGGACGCCCGCGGCCTCGATCCCGACATGGAGCCGGTTGGTGCCGTCGGGTGACGCCAGCACCACCGTGTTCGCCGCCGCCAGCGACGCCAGCACGGCGGGTCCCACCAGGCGCAGGTAGAGGAGCGCGCGCGGGGGCAGCCGCTCGATCCCGGGCGCGAACATCGGCAGCGCACGCGACGGGAACGTGACGGCGCCCATCAGCAGCGCGAGGACGACGAGCTGCGTGCTCACCGGGCGTCGCCCCCGGCCGGCGCCTCGTCGCCCCCGGCCGGCGCCTCGTCGCCCCCGGCCGGCGCCTCGTCGCCCCCGGCCGGCGCCTCGTCGCCCATCGGTTCGTCGGCCACCTCGGCCATCGTCTCCTCGAGATCGATCGCCAGCCCCGTGAGCTCGGAGTCGGCGGCGAGCTGCGCCGGCCCGGACGTGCCCGTGGGGACCGCCATGCCCACCAGCGGCCCGGCCAGGCCGCCCGCGATGATCCCGGCCGCGGGCCCGATCACGAGCGACAGCCCGACGCCGATCGCCGCCCCGGCGCCCGCCGCCGCCAGCTCCCGCCTCCCGGTCAGCAGCCCGGCGGCCAGGCCCGCCATCGCGGCCGGGAACACCACGTCGAGGCCGAAGGCCGTCGGGTCGGGGATCGCTCCACCGAGCAGCACGCCGGCGAGTGTCGCGAGGTTCCAGGGCACGAACACGCCGAGGATCGCGGCGATCCAGTACCCGGGCAGGTCGGTCCGTCCCAGCCGGTGGAAATGCGCCGCGGAGAGCGCGAAGGCCTCGTCGGTGAGGACGTGCGCCATCGCGGCCCGGTGCACGGGCGGCACGTCACGCAGCCGCGGCGCCAGGGAGGCGCTGTACAGCAGGTGCCGTGCGTTGAGGAACATCGTCAGCACGACGATCGGTGCCCACGGCAGCCCGGCGGTGACGTAGCCCACGGCCGCGAACTGCGACGCGCCGGCGAACACGAGCACGCTCATCGCGCTGGCTTCGATCGGGGAGTAGCCTGCCTGGCGTGCCGCCAGCCCGAACACCAGCCCGAAGCCGGCCACGCCGACCGCGATGCCGGCCGTGTCGAGCAGGAGCCGGCGGCGCCCGGCGCGGAGATCGACTTCGGCCTGTGACGGGGGCATCAGGCCACCGACCCGGAGGTCAGCGGAGGAAGGTCTTCGCGCAGGTCCCGTCGCAGACGACGTACACGGCGTGCTTCTCGAGCGCGTAGCCGGCCGCGTGCAGGAGGCCCGGGCAGCCCGCGGTGGGGCACTTCCAGACCCACCACCGGTCGTTCGCATCGAGCGGCGTGGTCTCGGCCCTGAGCTTGTCCGCGAGGCCCTCGCGACCCGCCACGAGCGACGCGATGTGCGCCGCCCGATCCGCCTCGGTCTCGCTGGTGTACGGGTAGTTCTGGCCGACGTTCGAGGTCACACGGCTCTCCAGGGAACGGGTGACCGGCGGCAGATCGGTGTGAGCGCAGCCTGCCACCGGCGACCCGAGGATACCACCCGTGCTCCCGGTGGACGGCGGCCCGTGCCCCACGGACGACCGCCCGGTACCTCAGCGGACCGCCGGCAGCCCCGCGCTCCGGGGGTCCGTCGCGGCGGCCAGCGTCCCGCCCGCGGCCGGCCCGCCGTTCACCAACTCGATCGCGTGCTCGTGGCCCAAGCTGCCGTCGTAGGCGGCTCGGCGCAGGGCGTGGCCGCGAGCCGCCAGCCCCGCCTCGACCCCGTCGGCCAGCGCTCCGTCCGCCAGCACGTCCACGGGCGGCGCGAACCAGCCCGCCGGCTCGACCACCACGCGCGGCGCCGCCACCGCCGTCGCGATATCCGCGCCACCGTCCACCAGGGCGGACACGAGCTGGACGTGGACCTGGGGCTGGATGTCGCCGCCCATCGACCCGCCCACGATCCACGGCCCCCGCTCGCCGCCCCGGAACAGCATCCCGGGGAGCAGCGTGTGGGCGGTCCGGCGGCCGGGCGCCAGCACGTTGGGGTGATCCGGATCCAGCGAGAACGAGGCGCCGCGGTTCTGGAAGTGCACGCCGGTCGCCGCGTCCAGCACGCCGGATCCGAAGCCCGCGGCGTTCGACTGGATCAGGCTCACGGCGTTCCCGTCCGCGTCCACGGTGGCCAGGTAGATCGTCCCGCCGACCAGCGTCCGGGCCGGCGGCGGCGCCGGGTCCGCCCGGGAGGGGTCGATCCGCGCGGCCAGCCCCGCGGCATGCTCCGGCGACAGCAGGCGCTCCACGGGGATGGCGCGGAACGCCGGATCGGCCAGGAACGCCTCGCGGTCCGCGAACACGAGCTTCGCCGCCTCCAGCTGGAGGTGGAGCCAGGCGGCGTCCGTCCAGCCGCGACCGCCGAACTGCCCCCCGCGCGCCGCCGGTGGCTCGAACCGCTCGAGCACGTTCAGGATCTCGAGCGCCAGCAGGCCGCTGCTGTTCGGCGGGTGGCTGGTCACCCGCACCCCGCGATACGTCGTCCAGACGGGCCGTTCCCACGTGCTCGTGTGCGAGCGCAGGTCCGCGGCCGTGAACGGCGCACCGGCGTCCGCCAGCCCGCGCGCGATCCGCTCGCCGAGGTCGCCGTCGTAGTAGGCGTCGAAGCCGTCGGTGGCGAGCGCGGCGAGGGTCGCCGCCAGCGCCGGCAGGCGGATCCGCTCGCCCGGGCGCCATGGACGCCCATCCGGGCGCCAGACGGCGTGGAAGCCCGCTGCCCAGGTTGCCGCCCCGATCGACGCGGCGGTCCGCTCCACCGCCCCGATGAGCCCGTCCCAGGCGGGGAAGCCCTCGGCGGCGTGCTCGATCGCCGCCCCCAGGATGGCGGCGCGGGAGAGCCGGCCCCAGCGGCGATGGGCGTCCGCCCAGGAGCGGACGGCGCCCGGGACCGTGATCCCGAACGGTCCGCGAAGTGGGACGCGGTCCAGCCCCCGCTCGCGGAGCCGCTCCGCGCTCGCCCCCGCCGGCGCCCGCCCGGAGCCGTTGAGGGCGACCTGCTCTCCGGTCGCCTCGTCCCATACGAGCCAGAAGGCGTCGCCACCGATCCCGCACCCGCTGGGCATGACGACGCCCAGCACCGCGTTCGTGGCGATGGCCGCGTCCACCGCGTGCCCTCCGGCGGCGAGCACCGCAAGCCCCGCCTGGGTGGCCAGGTGATGCGGCGCGACGACGGCACCCCGGGCGCCCCGGGCGAGGCGTGCCGGGACCAGTGCGGTCCGGGCGGCGGGATCGTCAGTCATGGATGGCTCCATCGGTGCCTGCGGCCGGCGGGGCCGAGGCCCCGACGTGGTGCTCGTAGCGCCGCAGGTGCGAGAGCGGGAGCAGGGCGATCGCGAGCAGCACGAATGATGCGATGAACACGCCGTCCAGGCCCGCGGTCTCCCCCGCCCAGCCGCCGACCAGGCTGCCCAGGATCTGGCCCAGGCCGAGGAACACCGAGTACAGGCCCATGATCGCGCCGCGGTCATCCGGGAACCCCTCGGTGACGTCCGCCAGCAGGCCGATCGCCGCCGGCGTCGCGCCCGCCAGCACGAACAGGCCGCCGGCACCGGCCAGCACCAGCACCACGAGGGCCGGCAGCGGCACGCCCGCGGCATGGTTGACGGCCATGCCGGCGGCCATCATGGCCGCTCCGCCGGCGATGCCGAACAGGATGATCGTGGTCCGGCGCAGCGTCCTGAACTTGCCGCCCCAGTAGAGCAGGCCGGCGAAGAACAGGAGCCCGCCGACGGCCAGGGCGATGCTCACGGAGATCTCGTCGAAGCCGCCCATCAGCCGCTGCCGGGCAAAGCGAGCGTCCGGCGCCCGGACGAGCTGGAACAGCGTCTGGCTGGTGTACAGGCCCAGGGTCGCGTTGATCGCGATCCACGTCGGCGCCAGGAGCCACACGCGGCTGCCGCGGAGGATCCGGACGTAGCGGCCGAGGCCTTCGCCCGGAACGTGCGCGGCGGCGGCGGGCTGGGGCTCCGCGTCGGGCGGCACGCCCAGCCGGTAGATGGCGAACGACACGCCGTACAGCACCGCGTTGGCCAGGAACGCCGTGGGGCCCAGGACCATGAACAGCGGCCCCGCGATGACGAAGCCGAGCAGGAGCCCCGCCAGCGTCGCCGCCTCGAATCGGGCGACCGCGTTGCCCCGCTGCAGCTCGTCGGCCGCAGTCGCGAAGGCGATGAAGCCGAGGATCGAGGGGACGGACGCGGCGGTGGAGCCGCCCTCGAGGAGTCGCGTGGCGCCGATCACCGGGAGGCTCACGGTCATCGCCGTGATGACGACGGCGACGACCCCGAACGCCGGCCCGACGAGCATGATCCGGCGGTGGCCGACCCGATCGGACAGGATGCCGAACAGCGGCGACCCGACCAGCTCGCTCGCATAGAACAGCGCGCCCAGGACCCCGACCTGCCACGGTTCCACGGCGGTCCCCCCGTGGCTGGGAAACGCGGCGTAGTAGTAGATCAGCATGGTGCCGGTCACGCCCGTCGCCATGCGCAGCGTGAAGGTGCCCAGGATCACGGCCAGAACGGGGCGCGCCACGCGTCCAGCGTACCCGTATCATCGACCGGCGGGAGCCAGACCCGCGGCGCCGCCGTCACGCGGCGCCGGCCCCGGCGTCGTCGCACCGCCGGCGTGAGCGCGATGGAGGAGCTCGACCGTGTCACGCGTCGCGATCGTCACCGATTCGGCCAGCGACCTGCCGCCCGATGTCGCGGCCCGGCAGGGCATCGTCGTGGTGCCGCTGGTGGTCAGCTTCGGAGAGGAGAGCTTCCGCCCCGGCGTCACGATGACGACCGAGGAGTTCTGGGCCCGGATGACCGCGCCCGATGCCCCGTTCCCGACCACGGCCGCAGCTGCCCCGGGCGACTTCCTGGACGTCTTCCGGAAGGCGTTCGACGAGGGTGCCGAGGCCGTCATCTGCGTGAACATCTCGGAAGAACTGTCCGGCACGCTCAAGTCGGCCCGGGTGGCTGCCGGCATGCTCCCGGGCCGGGAGGTCCACGTCATCGACTCGCGCTCGGCGTCGATGGGGGTCGGCATGCTGGCCCAGGTCGCGGCCGAGCTGGGCGAGGAGGGCGTCTCCGCCGCGGAGATCGCGCGAGTGCTCGAGCAGCGCACGTCGGACGTGGGCGTATACGTGGCGCTGGACACGCTCGAGTACCTCAAGCGTGGCGGCCGGATCAGCGGGGCCCGGGCGGCGATCGGGACGATGCTCTCGATCAAGCCGATCATCACGGTCACCGGCGGGATCGTCGAGACCGCCGGCCAGGTCCGGTCGCGGTTCGCGGCGCGGGAACGGGTCCTGGAGCTGCTGACCGCGAAGCCGTTGGAGCGCGCCTCGGTGCTCCACTCGACCAACGCCGGCGTCGAGGAGTTCCACGATCGCTTCCTGGCGCGCTCCGGGCTCGATCCGTCGCGGGTGCAGACGATGCTCATCGGGCCGTCGATCGGGCCGCACCTCGGCCCCGGCTGTGTCGGCGCCGTGATCCTGTACCGCCACTGACCGGGGCCCGCCGCGGGTGCTCCCACCCCTGCCACCCGACAGGGCCGTGAGAGTGACAGATAGGTTGCGGCACGGTGACGACCGGCCCATGGTGATCGGGAGACCGAGGCTATACTCGGCTCCCAGAGGCGGCGCGCAAGTGCTCGTCGGTCATGCCACGGCCGGTCCACTGTCGCGCCCCGTCGGGTCGTCCGGATGACGGCCCACCGATCGCGGACGGCGTCCACCGTCCCGCCACGAGAGGACCTTCCGTTTCATGACGACGGAACAAGTTGCGGCGCCGATCAACGCCTGGGACGTCGCGCAGCGGCAGTTCGACCTGGCCGCCGACCGGCTGAACCTGGACCCCGGCCTCCGCCGCGTCCTCCGCGAGCCCCGCCGCGAGCTCACGGTCCACTTCCCGGTGCACATGGATGACGGTTCGGTCAAGGTGTTCACCGGCTACCGCGTGCAGCACAACCTGGGCCGCGGCCCCGCCAAGGGCGGCATCCGCTACCACCAGGACGTGGGCATCGACGAGGTCAAGGCCCTCGCGATGTGGATGACCTGGAAGTGCGCGGTCGTCGGCATCCCGTACGGCGGCGGCAAGGGCGGCGTCATCGTCGACCCCAAGAAGCTGTCCAGGAAGGAGCTCGAGGGCCTGACCCGCCGGTTCTTCACGGAGATCGAGGTCCTCATCGGCCCCGAGCGCGACATCCCGGCGCCGGACGTCAACACCAACGCCCAGATCATGGCCTGGGCCATGGACACCTACTCGATGCACGTCGGGTACACCGTCCCGGGCGTCGTCACCGGCAAGCCGATCAGCCTCGGCGGGTCCGAGGGGCGCAACGAGGCCACGGCCCGGGGTTGCGTGTACACGGTGGTCGAGGCGGCGAGGCACCTGGGCATCGACCTCAGGACCGCGAAGGTCGCCGTCCAGGGCTTCGGCAACGCCGGCTCCATCGCGGCGAGCCTGATGGCCGAGGAGGGCGCGACGGTCGTCGCCGTGTCCGACTCGCAGGGCGGCATCCGCAACATGGCCGGCCTGGACATCGCCCGGGTCATCAACTGGAAGGCGGAGCACGGGACGGTCATGGGCTTCCCCGGCTCGGAGGACGTGACCAACGCCGAGGTCCTGGAGACCGAGTGCGACGTCCTGATCCCCGCGGCTCTCGAGAACCAGATCACGGCCCGCAACGCGGACAGGATCAAGGCGAAGATCGTCGCCGAGGCCGCCAACGGCCCGACGACCCCCGAGGCCGACGAGATCCTGTTCAACCGCGGGGTCTTCCTCATCCCGGACATCCTGTGCAACGCCGGTGGCGTGACGGTCAGCTACTTCGAGTGGGTCCAGGACCTCAACCGGGACCACTGGACCGAGGCCGTCGTCAACGAGAAGCTCCGGATCATCATGGTCAAGGCCTTCAACGAGGTCCTCGCGAAGGCTGAGAAGGAAGGCGTGAACATGCGCACCGGCGCATACCTCAACGCCGTCCAGCGGGTGGCCGACGCCACCGCCATGCGTGGCCTCTATCCGTGATCGGCGGGGCCGGGTTCCCCGGTCGCTGACTCCGTCGAACATCGCAACGGCCCGGCATCCGCCGGGCCGTTGCGATTCCTTACGCCTGGCGCCGCCTGGCGCCGCGGCGCGTCGTGCGCGGCACGCATGAGAATCGGGCCTGTTGTGCGCGGACGTGCGCGGCACGCACGGCACCAACGCGGAACCCGGCCGACAACCGCGATCCATGATCCTGTCCGTGCGCCGTACGCACGACGTTGCCGTGCGTGGCCGGAATCGATGCGTGGCACGCACGACCGTTCCTGGCACATCCCGACAAGCCGAAGTCCGGCAGGGCGCGGGCCGGATGCTAGAGTTCAGTCCATGCTCGACCACGAGGAGAAGTTCCTGTTCAAGGAGGAGATCCTCCATCTCGCCAACGCCCTCAACGACGCGGGCAGCCTGGACAACGTCGAGGACCTGCTGACGGACGTCATCACCAGCCCCCGCTTCGACTCCGAGGTGTTCACCCTCGAGCGGAGCCTGCAGGTGATGCTGGGGGCCCGTGCCGGGACGACGCTCGTGGGACTGGTCACCGTGGCTCCCGAGGTGTTCGACGAGGTGGCGGAGGTGCGGATCCCGCCCGAGGTCCACGAGCGGCTGGTCGCCTGGCGCGCCCGCTTCGGCCTCGCCATCGACAACGCGCTCAACTTCCTGAACAACCCGGACGGCATCCAGGGGCACAACTTCGCGACCCAGATCGCCCACGTCGAGGAGCGGCGCGTGCTCCAGGGGCGGCTGACGATGGTCCGCTACAACAACGAGCCGCAGTTCTTCGTCGCGGACGCGGCCGTGTTCCTGGGCCTGGTCACCGACATCATGGAGCGCCTCGGCCCGTACCTCGAGCCGGACAGCGTGGACGAGGAGTCGCTCACGCGGATGCGCGAGGCCGTCCAGCTCATCGAGCGCAAGGCGACGCCCCGCGGCTAGGGCGCCCGCCCGCGCCGATCGCCCGCGGACCACCGGCCTCCGTCCCGATGCGCCACCTCTACCTCGCCGCCACCGGCCAGAACCGGGGCAAGACCACCGCCTCGCTGGGGCTGCTCGACGGGTTCGTCCGCCGCGGCCTGCGGACCGGGTTCATGAAGCCCGTCGGCCAGCGGACGGTGATCGAGGAGGGCCAGCCGGCCGACGAGGACGCCGTCCTGATGCGGGCGACCTTCGGCCTGTCGGACCCGTACGGGGTCATGAGCCCCGTGCACATCCCGCGCGGCTTCACCAAGGCCTACATCGCCGGCGAGGTGGTGGAGGACCTGGGGGCGCGGATCCGGGAGGCCCACCGGCACTTCGCCGGTCACGACGTCCTCCTGATCGAGGGGACCGGGCACGCGGGCGTGGGAGCGGTGATCGGGCTGTCCAACGCGGTCGTGGCCGCGATGCTGGGGGCACCGGCGGTCATCGTGTCCGAGGGCGGCGTGGGCCGGCCGATCGACGAGATCGTGCTCAACGCGTCGCACTTCGCGGCGCACGGCGTGCCGGTGGCGGGCGCGATCGTGAACAAGGTGCGGATCGACGAGCAGCCGGGCATCGCGCGGACGCTGGAGCTGGGTCTCGCCCGCCACGGGATCCCGTTGCTGGGGGTGCTGCCGTACCGGCCGATCCTGTCCAGCCCGACGCTGGGGATGATCCTGGAGGGCGTCGGCGGGGAGGTGATCCACCCCGGGCCGGACCTGGACCGGGTGGTGGACGCGGTGGCGGTGGGGGCGATGGAGCCGCGCCACATGCTGGACCGGGTGGGTCCGGGCACGCTGGTCATCGTCCCGGCCGACCGCGAGGACGCGATCCTGACGCTGACGACCGCGCACCTCGCCGGGCGACCGCGCACCGCCTCGCTCGATGCGCTCGTGGACCAGACGCCGGGGGCCTTGAATGCCGGCCCGGAGGGCGCCGCGATCGGCATCATCCTGACCGGCGGCTACGAGCCGCGGCCGGAGGTCCTGGCCGCCATCCGGCAGGCCGGGATGTTCGCGACGGCCGTGCGCGAGGACACCTACACGGTCGCGTCCGAGGTCCACGACCTCCTGGTCAAGACCCACCCCGCCGATACGGAGAAGATCGCCCTGATCAAGGAGCTGGTCCGGGAGTTCCTCGAGACGGACCGGTTCCTGGCGGCGGCGACGGAGGCGCCCGTCGGCTGACCGCAGCTCGCGAGCCGGAAACGAGGAGGTGCCCGGCCCCGGGAGGACGACGGGCTATCCCACCCGCTCGTTGTCGATCAGCCGCACGCCCTCGATCCGGACCGCGAGCGACAGCAGCGCCTCGCCGCGCACCTCGTCCAGCTCCGCGAACGTGTCCGCGTCCGCGACCGACACGTAGTCGGCCTCGGCGAGGGGCTCACCCGCGACGATCTCGCGCATCCTCGCGCGCACGGCCTCGCCGGAGCGCTCGCCTGCCCGGATGCACGACGCGCCCGCGAGCAGCGCGCGCCGGAGCACGGGCGCGGCCGCGCGGCCGGCCGCCGACAGGCGCGCGTTGCGTGACGACATCGCCAGGCCGTCCCGGTCGCGGACCGTCTCGCAGGGCACGACCTCTGTGGGCAGCGCCAGGTCCAGCGCCATGCGCCGGATGACCCGCACCTGCTGGTAGTCCTTGAGCCCGAAGTAGGCCCGCTCCGCCCCGACCAGCGCGAACAGGATCGCCACCACCGTCGCCACGCCGTCGAAGTGGCCCGGCCGGGCGGCACCCTCCAGGGGCGAGGCGATCGCGCCCACGGACACGCGGGTGTCGAAGTCCGGCGGGTAGACCTCGTCCACGGGCGGGGCAAACACGATGTCCACGCCGGCCGCCTCGCAGATCGCGAGGTCGCGAGCCTCATCGCGCGGGTACTGGGTGAAGTCGGCCGCCTCGCCGAACTGGCGCGGGTTCACGAAGATCGACACGACCACCGTCGCGCTCTCGGACCGCGCCCGCTCCACGAGCGACGTGTGGCCCGCGTGCAGCCAGCCCATCGTGGGCACCAGGCCGATCGGCCGGGGGGCCTTGGTCAGGGCCGCACGCAGCCCGGCGCGGGTGCGGACGACCTCCATCGGCTGCCGGGCTGGCTAGAGGTCGCGATCGAGCGGGATGCCGGCCAGGCCGGCGCCCATCTCGGGCCGGTCCGCATGCGACCGCCCGAGCACCTCGTCCAGGACCGCCTCGTCCATCAGGACGGTCTCGGCCTCGGCGGGGAACGTGCCGGCCTCGACGTCCGCCCGGTACTGCCCGACCGCGGCGAGGATCGTGCCGCGCAGGTCCGCATAGCGGCGTGCGTGCTTCGGCGTCCAGTCGCCGAACCCGAGGGTGTCGGTGATCACCTGGATCTGCCCGGAGCAGCCCGGCCCGGCCCCGATCCCGATGGTCGGGATCCGCAGCCGCTCCGTGATGGCGGCCGCCAGCTGGCCCGGCACCAGCTCCAGCACCACCGAGAACGCGCCGGCCTCCTGGACCGCGTGGGCATCGGCGAGGAGCTGGCGTGCCTGGTCGTGGGACTTGCCCTGGACGCGGACCTTGCCGAACGTGTTGATCGCCTGGGGCGTGAGACCGATGTGCGCCATCACCGGGATGCCCGCCCTGACCAGCGCCTCGATGATCCTCGCGCTCCGGACCCCGCCCTCGACCTTGACGGCCTGGGCACCGCCCTCGCGCAGGAAGCGGCCGGCGTTGAGCAGGGCCTCGGCCGGCGTCGAATACGACAGGAACGGCATGTCCGCGACGATCAGGGCCCGCTTCGTGCCCCGGACCACGGCCTTGGTATGGTGGAGCATCTCGTCCATCGTCACGCGCACGGTGGTCTCGTAGCCCAGCATCACCTGGGCCACGGAGTCGCCCACGAGGATGAGCGGGATGCCCGCTTCGTCGACGAGGGCGGCGGTGGGAAAGTCGTATGCGGTGATCGTCGCGATCCGGACGCCGTCCGCGTACAGCTTCGCGATGTCGACGACCGAGAGGCGGCGGACGGACTCTGACTGGGCGCTCATCGGTGGCTCTCCGTGCTGGTCGCGCCAGTGTGCGCGCGGGTGTCCCGTTCGTCCAACGTGGCGGTGACCCGGTCCAGGAGACGGTCCGCGACCTCGCGCTTGGCCAGCAGCGGCAGGTCGTCGCGGGAGCCGTCCGCGGCCAGGATCGAGACGCGGTTGGTGTCCGTGCCGAAGCCCGAGCCCGCCTCCGAGACGTCGTTGGCGACCAGGAGGTCCACGCCCTTCCGGCGGAGCTTGTCCGGGGCACGATCGAGGGATCCGGTCTCGGCCGCGAACCCCACCAGGACCGGGCGGACGGGCAGGTCCCGGGCCCGGGCCGCGACCTCGGCGAGGATGTCCGCGGTGGGCTCCAGCTCGAGGGTGAGGGACTCCCCGCGGACCAGCTTGGTGGTCGCGGCCCGCCTCGGACGGAAGTCGGCGACCGCGGCGGCCATGACGAGCACGTCGGCCGGATGGTCGATGACGGCATCCATGACGGCGTCGCGCATGGCGGCGGTCGATTCCGCGCGGACGACGCGGGCGGCTCCGGGGAGCGGCACCTCCACCCGTCCGGCGATGATCGTGACCCGGGCGCCGCGGGCGAGGGCGGCCTCCGCGATCGCGACGCCCATCCTGCCGGTGCTGCGGTTGCCGATGAACCGGACGGGGTCGATGGCCTCCGCGGTCCCTCCCGCGCTCACCACGATGTGGCGGCCCTCGAGGTCCGGGTCGCGGACCGGGGCCACGCGCGGTGGCCGCGCGGCGAGGTCGGGCTCGCGGACGGGACGGTCCGCGACGGCGAGGACGACCGCGTCCACGATGAGCGGCAGCTCCGCGAGCCGGCCGATCCCCGACTGTCCCGAGGCGAGCGAGCCCGATCCCGGCGGCACCATGCGGTACCCGAAGTCGCGCCGCAGCCGCTCGACGTTGTCGCGCGTCGCCGGGTGCGTCCACATGTCGCCGTCCATCGCCGGCGCGAACACGACGGGCGCCGAGGTGGCGAGACAGGCGGCGACCACGGCGTCGTTCGCGATCCCGTTCGCCATCGCGCCCAGCCAGCGGGCGGTCGCCGGGGCGACCACGATCGCGTCGGCCGAATCGGCCACCACGATGTGGCCGATCCGCTCGTCCGGCAGCAGCCCCAGGACGTCGGTCTCCACGGGGTGCCGGGACAGGGCGCCGAACGTGAGCGGGCCCACGAACCTCGCCGCCGACGGCGTCAGCATGACGACGACGTCGGCGCCCTCCGCGGACAGCAGCCGCACCAGCTCCACGGCCTTGTAGGCGGCGATGGAGCCGCACACGCCGAGGCCGATGAGGCGGCCCTCGAGGCGCGGCGCGGTCACGGGCGGGTGACCCTGAACGGCTCGCCGCCGCCGACCTCCGCGTGGACGATCGCGAGGCCCTTGAGGGTGAGGTCGGGGTCGATGACGTCCACGCCCTCCACGCCGTGCGCCCAGGATGCCGCGGACAGCCCGCCGGTGAGGATCGTGTGGATCGCGGGCGGCCGCACGCCGGCCGCGTCCGCGAGCTCCGCGCGCACCCGGGCGAGGAGGCCCGAGGCGAGCGCCTGGTAGCCGAAGATCGTGCCCGCCTGCATCGCGGACACGGTGTCCCTGCCGATCGCGTGGTCGGGCGTCCGGAGCTCGATCCGCGGCAGCTGCGCCGTGCGCGCGGCCAGGGCCTCGAGGCCCAGCTCCAGCCCGGGAGCGATGGCGCCGCCCACGTAGGCGCCGTCGGGCGCCACGCAGTCGAGCGTGGTGGCGGTCCCGAAGTCGAGGACGATCGCCGGCGTGCCGTACAGCCGCGCGGCCGCGAGCGCGTTCACGATCCGGTCGGCTCCGACCTCGCCCGGGCGATCCACGCGGACCGCGATCGGGACGTTGCTGGCGCCGGCCACCAGGATCGGGATGCGACGCCGCGCCGCGACGGCCTCGAGCGCGGCCGTGAGGGCCGGGACGACCGAGGCGGCGGCGATCGCGCTGACGGCCGACAGGGAGCAGCCGTCCAGGGCGAGGAGCCCTTCGAGGTCGCGCTCCAGCTCGTCGGCCGTGGCGGCGCGGTGGCTGCCGGCGCGCCGGGTCGCGCCGATCGCGCCCCCGGTCACGAGGCCGAGGGTGACGTTCGTGTTCCCGATGTCGATGACGAGCAGCATGCGCCGATCATACGGGGGCGGGGTGCGAACTTCACCCTCCCGCAACCCGGCCGGTCGGCTAGCATCCCGGGTGTCGGGCCGTCGCCGGGAAGGCGGCGCGGCGAACCGCTCCACCGCCCCTCGAGCCACGCATGTGGGAGCCCACGTGTCGAGCGAACCGCCCGCGAAGTTCTTCGTCAACCAGGGCCTCGTGACCAGCCGGACCGACGTCCAGCACCTCCTGCGCCCGATCCTCAGGCAGACCGTCTCCTACCGGTACTTCCGCGGCCGGGAGCTGGTGGCCCACGGGACCGGCTGGGTGGAGCGCATCGTCGCGGACCAGCCCGACGTGTCGACGTTCTTCACGCCGATCGCCATCACGATCAACGTGGACGCCTTCGAGCACCTCGAGTTCGAGACCCGCCCCGACCAGCTGCTCGTCTACACCCTGGTGCAGGGCGACGAGCGGGTGGTCATCGAGTTCGTGCCGGGCGTGAGCGACGATGGGGGACCGTCGGCCGCGCGCCAGCTCGAGCTGGACACCGGCGGGTTCGTGCAGATGGAGCTCCTGGGCATGGAGGGTGGGGAGGAGTAGAGGAGGAGCGGGGCAGGGAGACGGGGTCGGCCCGACCGGCGACGGAGGATGACGGCGGGCGAATTCCATCGAAGGGGACCAGAGGGAGGTTCGACCGAGCCGCATGGACGCGATCGCGAAGTACTTCAAGTTCGAGGAACGCGGAACCAACGTCGGGACGGAGGCGCGCGCGGGCCTGACCACGTTCATGGTCATGGCCTACATCATCTTCCTGAACCCGAGCATCCTCATGGGCGGCTTCTCGCTGCCCACCGTGACGCCCGACGCCGCCTTCACGGCCGTCGCGCTGTCCGCGGGCACCGCCCTGATCGCCGGGATCATGACCATCGCGATGGGCGCGGCCGCCAACTACCCGCTGGCCCTGGCCGCCGGCCTGGGGATCAACGGCATCGTCGCCTACTCGCTGACGGGCCGGGGGCTGTCGCCCGCCGGCGCCATGGGCGTGATCCTGCTCGAGGGCATCCTCGTCACGCTGCTCGTCCTCGTGGGCTTCCGCGAGGCCGTCATGAACGCCGTCCCGCTGGCGCTCAAGCGCGCGATCGGGGCCGGCATCGGCCTGTTCATCCTGTTCATCGGCTTCGCGAACGGCGGGTTCGTGATCGCCAACGCGCCGGCGACACCCGTCACCTTCCACCTGCCGACCACGGCGGCGGACTTCGTGTTCTGGATCGGCGTGATCCTCACGGTCTCGCTGTGGGTCCTCAGGATCCGGGCGGCGCTCGTGATCAGCATCCTCGTGACCACGGTGATCGCCCTCGTCGCCGGCGTGACGACGATCCCGGCGGACTTCGTGCTGACGCCGTCGTTCACCACCCTCGGCCGGGTGGACCCGTTCGAGGTCTTCTCGAAGCTGAACGTGATCGCGGCGGTGCTGGTCGTGTTCACGATCATGCTGACGGACTTCTTCGACACCATGGGCACGGTCACCGGCGTCGCCAGCGAGGCCGGTCTCGCGAGGGAGGACGGCTCCGTGCCGGGTGTCGGACGCGTGCTGCTGGTCGACTCGCTCGCCGCGGGCGTCGGCGGCCTCGCCGGCGTCAGCTCCAACACGACCTACATCGAGTCCGCCGCCGGTGTCGCCGAGGGCGGCCGCACCGGCTTCGCGTCGATCGTCACGGGCGTGCTGTTCCTGCTCGCGATCTTCCTGTCGCCGATCGCCGGGATCATCCCGGCGGTGGCGACGGCGCCGGCCCTGATCCTCGTCGGCTACCTGATGTTCACCCAGGTCAAGGGGATCGACATCGGCACGGTTGACGACGGCATCCCGGCCCTGCTCACGATCATCCTCATGCCCCTCACCTACGACATCACGGTCGGCATCGGGGCCGGGTTCATCTCGTGGGTGCTGATCAAGGTCGTTCGGGGCCGGATGGCCGAGATCCACGCGCTGATGTGGGTGGTGGCCGCCGCCTTCGTCATCTTCTTCCTCCAGGACTGGATCATCGCGCTGCTGCCCAAGTAGGGGACCGCCGCCGGCGCAGCCTCGGACCGGTGGCCCTCGGGTCGCCGGTCCGTCGTTTCCGGCTACCATCCATCGGATGTTCGACCGGACCGAGCTGCCCCAGGGGCCGCGCGTCATCTCCGCCCGGCTCCCCGGGTCCCGCTCCGTCTCGATCGCCGCGTACGTGCTCGCCGGGTCCCGGCTGGAGACGGCGTCCGAGGCGGGCGTCGCCCACTTCATGGAGCACCTCACGTTCAAGGGGACGGCCGGCTACCCGTCGTCGCGGGCGATCTCGGAGGCCGTCGAGGGCGTGGGCGGCTCCGCGAACGCCGCCACGGACCGCGAGTCCACGGTCTACTGGGCGCGCGTCCCGCGCCGGGAGGCGACCCGCGCCATGGGCGTGCTCGGCGAGCTGATCGTCCGCCCCCGGCTCGAGGACGCGGACATCGACCAGGAGCGGACGGTGATCGTGGAGGAGATCCGCTCGTACCTCGACGATCCCTCCGAGTACGCGCAGATCCTGATCCAGCAGGCGCTGTTCGGAGACGGACCGCTGGGCCGCGAGATCTGCGGCGACGAGGACGGGATCCGCGCCCTGTCGACGGCCGTGATCCGCGGCTTCTGGAAGGCGATGTACCGGCCGGCGAACACGGTGGTGGCCGTGGCCGGGGACCTGTCGCACGAGGAGGCCCTGGACCTCGCGGCGGTCGCGTTCGGGACCGGCGACGGACACCTGCCCGGCTTCGATCCCGCTCCCGCCCTGCCGGCCGGCCCGCGGGTGCTGACCGGGCGCCGCGACACGTCTCAGGCGCAGCTGTCGATCGCCGTGCCGGCGCTCCGCCGCGACCACCCGGACGCCTGGAGCCTGGCGGTGCTCAACGCCGTCCTGGGGGAGGGGATGTCGAGCCGCCTGTTCCTCGACGTTCGGGAGGCGAAGGGACTGGCCTACGACGTGGGCTCCGGGGTCATGGAGTACGCGGATGCCGGGGCGCTGGAGATCTCGGCGGGGGTCGATCCCGCCCAGCTGGCGGCCGTGATCGAGGCGATCCTGGCCGAGCTGACCCGGCTGGCGGACGAGCCCGTGCCGGACGAGGAGCTGGCAAAGGCGAAGGCGTACCTGTCCGGCGGCCTCGAGCTGCGGATGGACGACACGCGCCACCTCGCGTCGTGGATCGGCGGGCAGGAGGCGCTCCACGACCGGGTCTACACGCTGGACGAGGCCCTCGGAGCGATCGGGGCCGTCCGGGCGGACGATGTGCGCCGGCTGGCGGGGACGCTGTTCAGGGACGAGGCGCTGCGCATGGCGGTGGTCGCCCCGGGGCGGTACCTGCGGGGGCTGGACCGGCACCTGCGGCTCGCCCGATGACGCCGTCGGCGTCCGGCTCGCCGGGCGGCTCCCGGCGCCCGCGCAGGACGGTAGGAGCCGGTCTCACGGGCCGCGACCCCGGGGCCGTGCCGGAGTCTCCGGCGGGTGCCCTCGCCGCGGGTTCCGTTGCCGCGGGTTCCGTCCCCGTGGATGCCGGGGCCGAATCCAGCGCGGGCGGAGCCGAGCGCGAGTCCACCGCTGACGGCGCCGGTCGCCCGACCGGCCTCCGCCTCGCGCGCGTCCACCTTCGCATGGGGTCGCTGCTGCTGGCCCGCGCCGAGCTCGAGGCGTTCGCCGGCCGCGGCGCGCTGGACGAGGGCGCGCTGCTGGACCTGGCCGAGACGCGGTGGCGCACCGGTGACCTGACGGGTGCCGGTGAGGCCGCGAGCGCGCTCCTGGAGCGCGGCCGGGACGATGTCGTGGCCCTGGTCATCGCGGCCGAGGCCACTGCGCAGCAGGGCCGGCCGGGTGAGGCGCGCCGCCTGGCGGGGCGGGCGCTCGCCGGGGTCCACGGGTCCCTTGACCCGCTGTTCGCCGGCATGCCCCGCAGCCCGATCTGGCCGGCTGACGCCGCGTCGATCCCGAGTCCTGGTGGCGCCCCACCAGTCCTCGCGGACCCCGTTGCGCACCTCCCGGCCCGCCGCCGCGCCGCCGTTCCGGTGACGGGCCCGGGTGATGACGAGGTGCCGGCCTCGCCCGCGGCGGCGGAGGCCTTCGCCGGCGGTCTCGCTGCGCTGGGCAGCGACGACCTCGCGGCGGCGGCACTCCGCCTGGGCGTGGCGCTGCGGCTTGAGCCGGGTTTCGCGGAGGGCGTCCTGGAGGCCATCGGGGATCGCGCCTCGGAGTCGGGCCTCGCGCTCGTCGCGGGCGACGCGCTCCGGCTCCTGGGTCGCGAGGCGGAGGCGCTGGCCGCGTTCGACGTGGCCCGCGGCCGCGGGCCCGCGAGCCTGCCGCCCGCCGACGATCCCGGCACCCGACCCGAGGGCGGCGCTGGACCCGAGGCCGGTACCCGACCCGAGGGCGGCGCCGGGTCCTGAGCCCGCCCGTGCGGGCCGCACCCGCCCGGAGGGTGCCCCTCGCGCTACCCTGAGCACTCGCGCTGCGCGTGCCCGGGGACGAAGGGGACCCGGTCGACCCGATCGCGCCGCGACCCCCAATACCACCCGCGACGCCGAACTGCCGGCCGTCGCCCACATCGAGAGGCCCGGCACACCTCATGGCACAGCTCCAGCGAACGCTCCTCCTGGTCAAGCCCGACGGCGTCCAGCGCCAGCTCGTCGGCCGCGTGCTCGCCCGGTTCGAGGAGCGCGGGCTCAAGATCGTGGGCCTCAAGCTCGTGCACGTTGACCGTGCCCTCGCCGAACGGCACTACGCGGTCCACCGCGACAAGCCGTTCTTCCGAGGCCTCGTGGAGTTCATCACCTCCGGTCCGCTCGTCGCTGCGGCGCTCGAGGGCCCGAACGCGATCGCGATCGTGCGCGCGATGAACGGCGCCACCCGCCCGGAAGAGGCCGCCCCGGGCTCGATCCGCGGCGACTTCGCCGTCGAGACGGCCCAGAACCTGGTCCACGCGTCCGACAGCCCCGAGACGGCCGAGGAGGAACTTGCGCTCTGGTTCCATCCCGATGAGCTGCTGAGCTACACGCGCGAGATCGACCGGTGGGTGGTGGCCCCGGAGGAATAGGTTCCCGGCGAGCCCGCTCCCGCCGCCGAGCGCGCCCCTCCACCGCCGCTCCCGCTCCCGCCCCGCCCCCGGCGAGGTCGCTCAGTCCGAGCCCGCCCCCACCACGACCGGTGCCGGCTCGGCTGCCGCGGCACCGATGTTCAGGGCGCCCCAGGACGTCAACGCGGCGAGCACCGCCAGCGCCAGCACGGCCGCCGACAGCAGCTCCGTTCGATCCCTGCGCAGCGCGCTCGCGACGCGACGTCCGAGCGAGGCTGATGCGGCACCCGTGCGCGCCACGGGCCGCCGGAAGACCGCGCCGGACGAGCCCGACACGCCGGACGAGCCCGACACGCCGGACGAGCCCGACACGCCGGACGAGCCCGACACGCCGGACGAGCCCGACACGCCGCCGTCGCTCGGGCCGCCGTCACCCGGCCCCGCCCGGTCCGGGCCCGACACTGCCTCCTCGCCCTCCATCGCCACGGGCAACCGCTCCGCCGGTCGCCGGGTCCGCATGATCCGCTCGGGTGTCGCGCGGGCGACCGGGCTGGACGCCCGACCGCTCCCGATGGCGAGGATCCGGAGGTACACGGGCAGGGTCAGGAACCCGGCCAGCACCAGCACCGCGTCCAGGGGCGGGGTCGCGGCCAGACGGGCGAGGTCGCCGCGTGCCCCGAACACGACCCAGCCGGGCAGGCCGAAGGTGGCGACGGTCGCCAGGACGAGACCGGCCGCGAGGATCGGCGCCCGGCGGATCCAGCCGCGCAGATCCGGCAGGCTCCGCGTCTCGAACCGGGCCTCCGCGACGGCCGCCCACGCCGCGAGGGCCGTCTTCGAGGCGGCCAACGCCAGCAGCCAGGTCCGCGTGGGGCCCCACGCGGCCGGGTCGAGCGCCGCGAACCCCAGCAGCACGAGGCCGCCGTCGGCGATGACGAGGTAGCCGATGCCGTGGCGCAGGTCGTCCTGGATGAACGCCGCCAGTGCCCCGGCGGCCATCGTGAACAGCGCGACCGCGATGATCACGCCGCGCTCCCCCTCGAGCGGCAGCGCGAGCGGCGCCACGAGCCGGTCGAGCGCCCCCAGCGCCACCACGGCGAGCGGCAGCGACAGCCAGCCGAGCAGCTGGGTCATGGCGATCGGCGGCGCGACGTCGGCGAGCCGCGGCACGCGCAGGTGGAACGGGATCGACCCGCCCCGCGCGGCGACGGCGAGCGTGATGCCGAGGGCCACCAGCCCGAGCACCGCCCCGGCCTGGCCGGCCTGCGAGGCGTCCCGGAGGCCCGTGCCACCCTCCGCGCCGGCCCCGGGCGTGCCCAGCGTGAGGGCGGCCGCGACCGGAGCGACCGCGATCGCCCCCAGGAGCAGGGCCCCCGCCCCCAGGGAGAGCCGCAGCTCGCGCGCGGCGACCGGCACGGCCGCGCTGCGATCGACCGTGAGGACCACCACCAGGGACGCGAGCCCGGTCGCCGTCGCCGCGGTCACGCCCAGCGCGATGTCGGCGGCACCCAGCGCCACGGCGCCGCCGGTGATCGCCGCCAGGGTGCCCGGCAGCAGCCCGCGCAGCGCGGGCAGGCCCCCCAGGAGCCAGGCGATCCCGATGACCAGGACCGCGTCGAGGGCCCACAGGGACACCACCAGTCGCAGGTAGTTCGTGGGGACCAGGCCGCCGCCGAACGGTCCCGCGATCGCCGATGACGTGCCGTCCGCGCCCACCACGGGCGCGTCCATCGCGAGCGCGACCACGAGGACCAGCAGGAGCGCGATCACGCCGGCGATGGCGCCCAGGCGCGCCGCGGTCCCGCCACGGGCGCCGCCCCAGGCGGCGACTCCGGACCCTGCGCCGCCGAGGGCGAGCAGCAGCAGGAGCGTCATCCCGGTCGCGCCGCAGGGTGGGCGTCATCCGCGGCGCGCGGCCGGACGGCCGTCTCGCGCGTGGTCTGGGAGCGCAGCCCGAGGTCCCCGTGGACGCGCAGGGACCGCGTGACGATCGCCGCCACCGCGGCCCCGGCGGCAGCGAACAGGATCCCGAACGCCAGCTCGACGATGCCGTCGGCGGGACCGGCCAGCGCGCTTCGCAGCAGCTCGGACGTGGCCGCCAGGAGCAGGAGGCCCAGCCCCAGGCGGAGCACGTCGCGCGTCACCAGGACCGGTCCCGCGGCCAGGGCGACGAGGGCGAACGCGGCACCCAGCGCGGCGTGCGCGACCGGCGATCCGGCGACCAGCGCGACCGCCGTGCCGCCGGCGGAGGGTCCTTCCCCCGAGATCGCGCCCAGCGCGCCCCCGATGGCGGCGGCGGACAGCCACCCGGCGGCGAACCCGGCGATCGCGACGGCCGTGGCGCCCGGCCACCCCAGCCGCGAGCCGGCGGTCGGCGCAGGGGCGCCCCGCAGGGCAACCCAGATGAGGTAGCCGCCCAGCACAGCGCCCACCAGGCGCGCCGCCAGGGAGACCGCGTCGGGCAGCGGATCGGAGACGAACGGGGCCCCCAGGAGCGCGACCAGCAGGCCCAGCGCGGCGAGCCGGGGCTCGTGCGCGCTGACGGCCACCACGGCGCCCGCCACCACGATCACGGCCACGGCGACGAGGGCGGCAGTCACGGCAGGGCGCCGGTCAGGGCGTGGCCGGGGCGTTCGGGTAGGACGGGGTCTGGAGGATCCCGATGGTCGCGATCGGCCAGTACCGGAGGAACGCGCGACCGATGACGTTGGAGATCGGGATCGGGCCGAACACCCGGGAATCCGCGGACTCCCGCCGGTGGTCGCCCATCACGAACAGGTCCCCTGCCGGGACGACCCAGCGCTGCTGGTCGAGCGATGCGGTGGTCGGCTCGTTGACGCCCTGGTCGTTGCGGTACGTGTACGGCTCGTCCAGGGGCACGCCGTTGACGTACACGAGACCGTCGTCCCTGACCTCGACCGTGTCGTCCGGCAGGCCGATCACGCGCTTGATGAACGGCGTCGAGTCCTCCGTCCAGCTCGCTGGCGGGTTGAACACCACGACGTCGCCGCGCCCGTACGCGTCCCAGCGCGGGGTGAGCTTGTCCACCAGCACGTACTGGTTCGGTTCCAGGGTCCGCTCCATCGAATGCTGCTGGACCTGGTACGGCTGGGCGACGAACGTCTGGATGACGAAGAAGATGACGAGGGTGAGGACGAGCGTCTCGACGACTTCGAAGAGGCACCCAAGGCTGGACGAGCGTCTGTTCACGAGCGGGGAGTATAGGGGGCGGCCGGTCCGGTCCGCCGCGAGCGGTCGCCCGGCCCCCGGTGCATACCCGGGCCCGTGAGTGCATGCGATCCGCCCGGGCGCGTATCGGGTTGACCCGTGCGAGGCCGCACGCATACACTCACGACCGCCGACGTGCGGGTTCCCCTGTGTTCCGAATCCCCGCCGGCGAGGCCCCCTCGTCGCGTGAGCGTCTGTGCCCCAGGCTCGCCCCGGCCCGCGATCCGACGATGGACCACACCGACCACCGGCGCCCCGAACCTGCACTGGAGGCTCTGCAAACCCTGATGGCGGACACGCTCCACTGGATCATCCCGATCGCGGGCCTTGCCGCGATCCTGTTCGCGCTGTACCTGGCGCGGGACGTGCTTGCGCGGGACCAGGGCCCCCAGGCCATGCAGGACGTCGCGGCCACGATCCGCGAGGGCGCGGACGCGTTCGTCAGGCGGCAGTATTCGACCATCGGCCTGCTTGCCCTCGCCGCTGCCGTGGTCATCGGCGTCGTCATCGCGCTGGTCGAGACCGAGCAGGTCGCGGACGTGCCCAAGCTCGCGGGCGCGCCGATCGGCGGCCTGACGGCCATCGCGTTCCTCGTGGGTGCCGGCTGCTCCATGCTGTCGGGCATCATCGGCATGACGATCAGCGTGCGGTCGAACGTGCGCACGGCCGCCGCGGCGCGCCGGAGCCTCGTCGAGGCGGTCCAGGTCGCGATGCGCGGCGGTGCCGTCTCCGGCCTCCTCGTGGTCGCGCTCTCGCTGCTCGGCGTGTGGGGCGTGTTCAGCCTCTACCAGGCCCTGATCGGTGACATCACGGTCGACCAGGCGCCGTTCCTGATCGTCGGCTTCGGCTTCGGCGCCAGCTTCGTGGCGCTGTTCGCGCAGCTGGGCGGCGGGATCTACACCAAGGCGGCGGACGTGGGGTCCGACCTGGTGGGCAAGGTCGAGGCGGGCATCCCCGAGGACGACCCCCGCAACGCGGGCGTGATCGCGGACCTGGTGGGCGACAACGTCGGTGACTGCGCGGGCCGCGGCGCCGACCTGTTCGAATCGACCGCCGCCGAGAACATCGGGGCGATGATCCTGGGCGTCGCGGTGTACGCGATCGCGCTGGCGGCCGGGTGGCCGAACCCCGAGTCCTGGATCTTCTTCCCGCTCGTGGTCCGCGCGTTCGGCCTGTTCGCCACGATCATCGCCATCGCGTTCTTCATTCACGGCCGCGAGGACGAGAACCCGATGAACATCCTCAACCGCGGCTACTGGGCCACGACGATCATGTCGGTCGTCGGCCTGGGCATCACGACCTACGTGATGATGGGCACCGGGGACGCCACCGGGGCCAACGGCCTGCCGGCCTGGGTCTGGTTCTTCGGCGCCGGGCTCGTCGGCCTCGCCACCTCCGTCGCGTTCGTGTACATCACCCAGTACTACACCGCCGGCACGTTCCGACCGGTGCGCGAGATTGCCGAGGCCAGCCGGACGGGCGCGGCCACCAACATCATCAGCGGCACCGCGGTCGGCTACGAGACCACCGCCGTGACCGCGATCACGATCGGCATCGCGCTCCTCGCGTCGCACTGGCTCGGCTCCCAGGCCCACCTGGTCAACCTCGACGGCAAGGATGTCGGCGGCATCTTCGGCACCGCGGTGGCGACCATGGGCATGCTCATGACGACCGCCTACATCCTGGCCATGGACACCTTCGGGCCCATCACCGACAACGCCGGCGGCATCGCCGAGTTCAGCCGCGCCGAGTCCGGCGCCCGGGAGATCACGGACCGCCTCGACGCGGTCGGCAACACCACCAAGGCGCTGACCAAGGGCTACGCGATCGCGTCCGCCTCGCTGGCCGCCTTCCTGCTGTTCTCGGCGTACATCGACAAGGTGAACCTGATCCTGGGCAACCAGATCAAGGCGGGCAAGCAGGGCGTCCACCTCCTCACCGCCGTCAACCTCGCCGACGTCAACGTGTTCGTCGCCGCGCTGATGGGCGCCATGCTGGTCTACTTCTTCAGCAGCCTCGCCATCCGTGCGGTGGGCACCACGGCCCAGTCGATCATCATCGAGGTCCGCCGGCAGTTCCGCGAGATGCCGGGGATCATGGACTACACCCAGCGCCCGGACTACGCCCGCGTGGTGGACATCACCACCCAGGCCGCGCTGCGCGAGATGGTGGCGCCCGGCGTGGTCGCCGTGGCCACCCCGATCGTCGTCGGCCTGCTGCTCGGGTACGAGGCGGTGGCCGGCCTGCTGATGGTCGGCACGATCGCCGGCGTCCTGCTCGCCACCGTGCTGAACAACGGCGGCGGCGCCTGGGACAACGCCAAGAAGTACATCGAGGCCGGCAACCTCAAGGACGAGAACGGCAACGTGCTGGGCAAGAAGACCCCCGCGCATGCCGCGGCCGTCGTCGGCGACACCGTGGGCGATCCGTTCAAGGACACCGCCGGGCCGTCGCTTCACGTCCTCGTGAAGCTGCTGGCCACGATCACGCTCGTCTTCGCACCGCTGTTCATCCGCTAGCGGGAGGTCCAGCCGGGCGGTCCGTCATCCCGATCGGCCGCCCGGATCCGTCCCATGGATCCCATCATCCAGGCGCTCGTCATGGGGATCGTGCAGGGGCTCACGGAGTTCCTGCCGGTCTCCTCGTCGGGACACCTCATCCTGGTCCCGTACCTGCTCGGGTTCGACGACCCGTTCCTGGGCTCGCTGGCGTTCTCCGTCGTCCTGCACGGCGGCACGCTCATCGCGCTGCTCGTCTACTTCCGCGCGGACTGGCTCCGCCTCATCCCGGCCGGCCTGGCCGCGATGCGCGACCGCTCGCTCCGCGAGGACCCGGACCGCCGCCTGGCGTGGCTGATCGTCGCCTCCACCGTGCCGGCCGCGATCATCGCGGTGTTCCTCAACGACTGGATCGAGCAGAACGTCCGCCAGGTCGGCCTGGTGGCATTGATGCTCGTGCTCGCCGGCGCCGTGCTGTGGACCGGGGATCGCTGGGGCCCGAGGACCCACGCGCTGTCGCGGCTCACGTTCCGGGGCGCGATCGGGATCGGGACGGCGCAGGCGCTGGCCCTGATCCCCGGCGTGAGCCGGTCCGGGATCTCGATGTCCGCGGCGCTGTTCGCCGGCCTGGACCGGGCGGACGCGGCCCGCTACAGCTTCCTGATGGCGACGCCGATCACCGCGCTCGCGGTCGCGTACGAGCTGTTCAAGATGGTCCGCGGGGACATCGGCCAGGTGGAGATCGCCCCGCTGCTGGTGGGCGTGACGTCCGCCTTCGTGGCCGGCATCCTCGCGATCTCCGCCCTGCTGCGCTACGTGCGCACCCGGTCGTTCAATGTATTCGTCGCGTACCGCGTCGCGCTCGCGGCCGTCGTCCTCGCGACCTTCCTCGCCCGCTAGGGCCCGGGGCCGACCGTGGAGGTCATGAAGCAGCTCCGCCAGCGGGCGATCCGCGACCTGGTGGAGCAGCGCCTGATCCGGACCCAGCAGGAGCTGGCGGCCGCGCTCCGGGAACGGGGCTTCCGCACGACGCAGGCCACGATCAGCCGGGACGTCGCCGAGCTGGGCCTGGTCAAGGCCGACCGTGGCGGGACGCAGGCCTACGCCATCCCGCCGCGCCTTCGCGAAGCCGAGACGAGCGGGGAGGAACGGATCCGGACCCTGCTCCGGGACATGCCGGTGGAGATCCGGGAGGCCGGCACGCTGCTGGTCCTCCGGACGCTGCCGGGCTCGGCGCATCCCCTGGCCGCTGCGCTTGACCGGGCGCGCTGGCCGGAGGTCGTGGGCTCGGTCGCGGGCGACGACACCGTGTTCGTGGCGTGCCCTGACCGGGGGTCGCTGGGGCGACTCAGGCGGCGCCTGGAGCAGCTCGGGGAGTAGCCGCAAGCGGGGACGGACGGGGACGGCGCGGGCGGACCGGCAAGGCGCGGGCGAGGAAGCCCGCGAGGACGGCTCCGTCCGCCGGATGGCGCCGGCCCATCTTTGACGAACCGGGCGCTCGTGGATACCATTCCGCCGATCTTCGAACCTCGGCGACGCGAGTTGCGAGCCCGGGGTTCTTTTGTTCAAACCGATCGAGCGGTCGCATTCGTGCCGGTCCGCACCTCGGGGGTCCAGCCCGCGTGAACACCAAGACCACGTACATCTCGAAGGATGGCCTCGACAAGCTCCGCTCGGAGCTGGACGAGATGCAGTCCGTGCGGCGGCCCGAGATCGCCGCGCGGATCCACGACGCCAAGGAGCACGGCGATCTGTCCGAGAACGCCGAGTACGAGGACGCCAAGAACGAGCAGGCGTTCGTCGAGGGCCGGATCCAGACGCTCGAGGCGATGATCAAGAACGCCACCCTCATCGACGAGCACACCTCGACCGACCACGTCCAGATCGGCTCGACGGTCAAGGTCCAGGGTGACGACGGCGTGGAGACGTTCCTGATCGTGGGCTCGGCCGAGGCGAAGCCGGCCCAGGGCCGGATCTCCAACGAATCGCCGGTCGGTCGCGCCCTGCTTGGCAAGCGCAAGGGCGACAAGGTCGTCGTGAAGGTCCCCGCCGGCGACTTCCAGTACACGATCGTCGAGATCAGCTAGCGTTCGAGCGGCCCGGCGAAACCTCGGGCGGACGGCTCGCGGGAGCGTCGCCGCCGACTCCGATGGGCGAGAACGGGAGCCAGGGCCGGCCGAACGCCGGCCGGAGAGAGGGGTCATCGCGTGGACTGGGCCGACGAACTCGCCGCCTCGGTCGAGGGCCCGCAGGTCGTCAACGACTCCAAGACCCCGTCCGGCACCGTCCACGTCGGCAGCCTCCGCGGCCCCGTCATCCTCGACGTCATCACCCGGGCCCTGCGGGCCCGCGACCTCCAGGCCACGCTGCTGTACGGCGTGGACGACATGGACTCGATGGACGCCCAGGCCCTGCTCACGCCGGACGCCGTCGATCGCTACATGGGCGTGCCCCTCGCCCACATCCCGGACCAGGCCGGCGATTGCCACGCCTCCTACGCGCGCCACCACGCCCAGATGTTCACCGACGTGTTCGCGGGCCTCGGCATCCACCCGGACCGCTATTACTGGATGAGCGACATCTACCCGACGGGGCAGATGGACCCCTACATCCGGACGGCACTGGACCGGGCCGCGGTGGTCCGGGACATCTACCGGCGCGTGGCGAACGTCCGGCATCCCGACCACTGGCTGCCGCTGGGCGTCGTGTGCCCCAGCTGCGGCCGCGTCGGGACGACCATCGCGTCCGACTGGGACGGCGAGACGGTGGCCGTCGCCTGTCGCCCGGACCTCGTGACCTGGGCCGTGGGCTGCGGCTGGGCCGGGCGGGTCTCGCCGTTCGGCGGGGCGGCCAAGCTGCCCTGGAACCTGGAGTGGGCCGCGCAGTGGAGCCTGTTCGGCGTCACGATCGAGCCCAACGGCAAGGACCTCGCGACGGCCGGGGGGTCGCGCGAGCGCTCGGACGCGATCGCCCGCGAGGTCTTCGAGCGCGAGCCGCCGCTCAACTTCCCGTACGAGTTCCTCAACATCGGCGGCCGGAAGATGTCCACGTCCAAGGGCCGTGGCGCGGCGGCCCACCGGTTCACCGAGATCGTCCCGCCGGAGCAGACGCGGTTCCTGTTCGTGCGCCACCGGCCCGAGAGCGTGATCGAGTTCGACCCGGAGGGAACGGACGCCATCCCGCGCCTGTTCGACGAGTTCGACCGCCTTGCCGCGGCCACCGCCGGCCACGAGGTCAAGGGGGAGCTGCCGTCCGGCTACGAGTCGATCTTCCGGTACTCGCTGCTGGACCCGGCCGCGGACGTCGAGGCGGCGGCAGCGCGGTTCCGGCCGGCCTTCGGGCACCTCGCGCTGCTGGTCCAGGTGCCGGGCGTGGACGTCGCCGCGCGGGTGGCGGCGGAGAAGGGGGTCCCGCTGTCCCGGGTCGAGACGGAGGAGCTGGAGGCGCGCCTGGCCGCCGTCCGCGCCTGGCTCGAGGCCTACGCGCCGGATCGCGCCCGGATCGAGATCCGCCGCGACGCCCTGCCCGGGGAGGCGGCGCAGCTGGGGCCGGAGCAGCGTGGCTACCTGGCCGCGCTCGCGGACGCGGCCGGCGCGAAAGACGCGGCCCGCGCGAAAGACGCAGCCGGCGCGGCGGCTGTCGCCGCCCCCACCACCGGCGAGGGCTGGCAGAACGCGATCTTCGCCGTGGCCGCGGATCACGGGCTGAGCGCGAAGGCCGCGTTCAATGCCCTCTACCTCGCGTTCCTCGGCCGCCCCAACGGCCCGCGTGCCGGCTGGCTGCTGGCCAGCCTCGATCACGATTTCGTCATCCGCCGGCTGCGGGAGGCCGGCGCCCCACGGGAGGCCACGGCATGAGCGTCGGCGTCCAGCGGCTCCGGGAGGAGCCCGAGCGCATCCGGCAGGGGGCCATCGACAAGCGAGAGGACCCGGCGATCGTGGACCGGGCGCTGGTCGTGGACGCGAATCGCCGCCGGCTCCAGGCGGAGTCGGACACGCGCAAGGCCGAGCGCAACGCGGCCTCGAAGCGGATCGGCGAGGCGATCCGCGCCGGGGCGCGCCCGGACGGCCCGGAGGTCGCCGAGCTGCGTGCGGCCTCCACGCTCGCGGGCGAGCGCATCGACGCCATCGACGCGGAGCTGGCGGCCGCCGAGGCGGAGCTCGAGGACCTGCTGCTCCGGATCCCGAACCCCGCGGACCCCGAGGTCCCGGTCGGCGGCGAGGAGGCCAACGTCACGGTCCGGACCTGGGGCGAGCCCGGCGCCCACCGGGAGACCGCCGCCGACGGCACGACCTGGACCCGGCGCCCCCACTGGGAGATCGGCGAGGCGCTGGACATCATCGACAACGTCCGCGGCGCCAAGATCACGGGCTCCGGCTTCCCCGTGTACAAGGGCCAGGGCTCGCGGCTGCAGCGCTCGCTGATCTCGTGGTTCCTGGACGTCCACACCACGGAGCACGGCTTCACGGAGATCTGGCCGCCGGCGGTCGTCAACACGGCGTCCGCGCGCGGCACCGGGCAGATCCCGGACAAGGAAGACCAGATGTACGTCATCACCCGCGACGAGCTGTACCTGGTCCCCACGGCCGAGGTCCCGGTCACCAACCTCCACCGCGACGAGATCCTGGAGGCCGCCGACCTCCCGATCCGGTACGCCGCCTACACCCCGTGCTTCCGCCGCGAGGCGGGCGCGGCCGGCAAGGACACCCGGGGCATCCTCCGCGTCCACCAGTTCGACAAGGTCGAGATGGTGCTGTTCGAGAAGCCGGACGACAGCCCGGCGGCGCTGGAGTGGATGACCGGCCGGGCGGAGGTGCTGCTGCAACGCCTCGGCCTGCCGTACCGGGTCCTGCTGATGAGCACCGGCGAGATGGGCTTCGTCCAGCGCAGGAAGTACGACCTCGAGGTCTGGGCGCCCGGCGTGGAGCGCTGGCTGGAGGTCAGCTCCTGCTCCAACTTCGGCGACTACCAGGCCCGCCGGATGGCGATCCGCTACCGGCCGTCGCCCGGCGCGAAGCCGGAGCTGGTTCACACGCTGAACGGGTCGGGGCTCGCGCTGGCCCGGATCGTGGCCGCGATCCTCGAGGTCTACCAGCACCCGGACGGCACGGTCACGGTGCCGGAGGTGCTCCGGCCCTACCTGCACACCGATACGCTGGGCGGGACGCCCGGCCCGGCCTGAGGGAAGCGCTCGATCCACGCTGCTATCCTCGCGGCGGAGCGGTGGCCGAGTGGTTGAAGGCGGCGGTCTTGAAAACCGCAGGGGCGCAAGCTCTCGTGAGTTCGAATCTCACCCGCTCCGCCAGCCCCGGCGGGCCGAGTGGCAACGATCAGCCGGGAAGGGCCCGGCCCCACGCGTGACCCGCACCCGGACGGGTCCATGACTCGAGGCGTCCCATGTCCCGACCCTGCGTCCACGGTGACCAGCTCCGCCCCGTCTCGCCCCCGGGCGATGGCTGCGAGACGTGCCTCGCCACCGGCGACAGGTGGGTCCACCTCCGCCAGTGCCTGACCTGCGGCATGACGTTGTGCTGCGACAGCAGCCCGAACCGGCACATGTCCCGGCACGCCCGCGAGGTCGGCCATCCGGTCATGCGCAGCGCCGAGCCGGGCGAGGACTGGGTGTTCTGCTTCGCCGACGACGCGGTGATCCGGGAGACGCCCGGCGGCTGGCGGATGTTCGACCGGTTCGTGACGAAGGGCACGATGATCGCCGGCGAGATCCTCGCGGCCGGCGGGACCCTGGCCGAGGACCCGGGGCCTGTCGCCGGGGAGGCGTTCCCGCTCGGCGACTGGGTCGCCCGGGTGCGGGCGCTCCGGGCCGCGGGCACGCTGGACGCCGACGACACCGCCGCGATCGAGGCGCTGCCCGGCTGGTCCTGGTAGCGCCCGGGCCCGGCGGCTGGCCCGCCGGGCGGCGTGCGAGCTTCCGGACAGCTTCCGGACATCGCGCTTGACGCCTCGGGATCGCCAAGCCTAGACTCCGCGCCACAACTGAACACGGGGCCTTGATCGGGACGAGTACCCGTCGAGCGCCATGACAGAGACCCGGCGGCTGGTGCGAGCCGGGATGGCGGCGGCGGCGAATGGACCCGGGAGCCCCCGGACCGAACGCGGGGCGACGGACGAGGACGCGGCAGCGGACCCGGACGGCGCGGACGACAAGTAGGCTCCGGCGCAGAGCGCCAGCGATACAGGGCAGCGCCGATCGACCGGCCGGGCGACGACCCGCCGATCCGTCGGTCACCGAGTGCGGCACACGCCGAATGAGGGTGGCACCGCGGAAGGAGCAACGACCTTTCGTCCCGGATGACGAAGGTCGTTTCTGATTCCCGGGAGCCGACGACCCCCGGGCCGTCGAGCACCGAAGGACGAACCGCATGACCGACCCGCTGAGCCTGACCGAAGCCGGGAGACTCGCCGGCACCGCCGACACGATCCTCCTCCGCGCAACCCGCAGCGCGGACCTGGAGACCCCGATCGGCGCGTTCCTGCGCCTGGACGACGGGGTCACGCCCGCGTACCTGCTCGAGTCCGTCGAGGGCGGCGAGCGCCTGGGCCGCTACTCATTCCTGGGCATCGGCCCGCGGCGCCTGCTCGAGGTCCGGGATGGCGTCGCCCGGACCACGTCCCGCCCGGTGGGGGTCGTGGACTACGCGCCGGACCTCCCGGTCACGGAGGCCGACACGCCGGACCCCCTGGCCGCCCTGCGCGCCTTCGTGCCGCGGCGCCGCGTGGTGCCGGTCGAGGGCATGCCGCGGTTCACCGGCGGCGCCGTCGGGGCGCTGGGCTACGACGCGATCTCCGCCTTCGAGCCGTCCGTCCCGCGCCCGGAGCGCGACCCGATCGGCGTGCCGCTGGCCGCGTTCATCGAGACCGACCTCGTCCTCGTGTTCGACCACCTCACGCACCAGCTGTCGGCGATCGCCTCGCTCCACACGGATGCCCCGGACCTCGAGGGCCGGTACCGGATCGCCGAGCGCGCGATCTTCGAGGCGCTGGAGCGGACGGCCCGCCCGAGCCCGGCCGAGCTGGCGGCGGGCTACGTGCGCCCCGGCGACGCTCCGGGCGAGGATCGGGCAACCGCCTCGGGCAGCCGGCTCGGCGAGGTCGAGAGCTCGCTCGGGCACGACGCGTACGTGCGGGCGGTCGAGCATGCGAAGGACGCGATCGCGGCCGGCGAGGCGATCCAGGTCGTGCTCGCCCGGCGCCAGTCGTTCGACGTGCCGGCCGGCCCCGACGGCCGGCCCATCGACGGCATCGGCCTGTATCGCGCCCTGCGGGGGGTCAACCCGTCGCCCTACCTGTTCTTCACGCGCACCCCGTCGTGCGAGCTCGTCGGCGCCAGCCCGGAGCTCCTGCTCCAGGTCGTGGGCGATCGCCTGACGACCCACCCGGTCGCCGGGACGCGGCCACGCGGCGCCACCGCCGCCGAGGACGACCGGCTCGCCGACGAGCTGCGGCGCGACCCCAAGGAGCGGGCCGAGCACGTGATGCTCGTGGACCTCGGGCGCAACGACCTCGGGCGCGTGGCGCGCCCGGGCACGGTGACGACGAGCCAGTACATGGAGGTCGAGCGCTACAGCCACGTCCTCCACCTCGTGAGCCACGTCGAGGCTCGCCTTCGCCCGGACCTCGACGCGCTGGACGCGTTGCGCGCCGTGTTTCCCGCCGGCACGCTGACGGGCGCCCCCAAGATCCGGGCGATGCAGCTCATCGCCGCCGCGGAGGGGGAGCGCCGCGGGCTGTACGGTGGGGCCGTGGGATACCTGGGCTACGACGGCAACCTGGACACGGCCATCACGATCCGCAGCGCGGTCCTCAAGGACGGCCAGGCGCACGTGCACTCGGGTGCCGGCGTCGTGGCCCGGAGCGTGCCGGAGTCCGAGTTCCAGGAGACGGAGCACAAGGCCGCGGCGATGCGGCGCGCGTTCGAGCTGGCCGCGGCACCGGCGGTCCCGGTCGCCCAGCCGGGAGCGCCGGTGGGGTCGGCGCGGGTCGCGTCCGCGACGGAGGGCGGCGGGCGATGATCCTCGTCGTCGACAACTACGACTCGTTCACCTTCAACCTCGTCCAGGCGCTGCAGGCCGGCGGCGCGGACGTCCGCGTCGTCCGCAACGACGCGATCACCCGCGACGAGGTCGAGGCGCTGGCCGCGGACCCGGCACAGCACCTGCGCGGGATCGTGATCTCGCCGGGGCCGGGCGACCCGGGCACGGCCGGCGTGTCCGTGGACACCGTCAGGGTCGCCGCGGATCGGGGGCTCCCGCTGCTGGGCGTGTGCCTCGGGATGCAGTCCATGGCGGCCGCGTACGGCGCCGCCATCGTCCGCGCGCCGACGCTCGTCCACGGCGAGGCCTCGAACGTGGAGCACGATGGCCTGGGCCTGCTGGCCGGGATGCCGGCCGACTTCCCGGCCGCCCGCTACCACTCGCTGTGCGTGGACCCGTCGACGCTCCCCGCGGAGCTGTACGTGACCGCGACCAGCCCGGCGGACGGCGTCGTGATGGGGCTGCGTCACCGCACGCTGCCGCTCGAAGGGGTCCAGTTCCACCCCGAGTCCGTGCTCACGCCCGCGGGGCCGCACCTGCTCGCCAACTTCCTCCGGCTCGCCGGGGAGGGGGAGGCGTCCCGGCTGGACGCCGTGTCGGGATCGTTCGCGACACGCGGCATGACCGACGACGATGTCCGGGAAACGGCGGGAGCCGACGCCGGCGCGAGCACGCCGGTCGGCGGGGCAGCCCGATGAGCGAGCAGGTCCGTGCCGCCCTGGCGACGATCGTGGACGGCGGCGTCCTGTCCCTGGACGAGGCCCGCCTGGCGATGGGCTCGGTCATGGACGGCGAGGCGACTCCCTCGCAGCTGGCCGCGCTGCTGATGGGCCTCCGGATGCGCGGCGAGACCATCGAGGAGCTGGCCGGGTTCGCGTCCGCGATGCGCGAGCGAGCTGTCCACGTGGAGGCGCCCGAGGGGACGATCGACATCGTCGGGACCGGCGGCGACGGCTCCGGGACGTTCAACATCTCCACGACGGCTGCGCTGGTCGTCGCGGCCAGCGGGGTGCCGGTGGCCAAGCACGGGAACCGGGCGATCACGTCGAAGTCGGGGTCGGCGGACGTGCTCGACGCCCTCGGTATCCGGATCGACCACGACGCCGCGTCGGCCGGTCGCTCGATCCGTGAGCTGGGGTTCGCTTTCCTGTTCGCCCCCGCGTACCACCCGGCCATGCGCCACGCCGGACCGACACGCCAGGAGATGGGCGTCCGGACCGCGTTCAACCTGCTGGGCCCGATCACCAACCCGGCCGGCGCGCGGCGCGGGCTGATCGGGGTGGGCGACGAGGCAGCCGCGCCGAAGATCGCGGAGGTCATCCGCCTGCTGGGCACGGACCGGACGCTCGTCGTGCACGGGGCCGGGGTGGACGAGCTGCCGCTCGACGGGTCGGGCGTGATCTACGACGTGACCGCGGAGGGGATCTCGATGCGGCGGGTGGACCCGGCGGCGCTGGGCCTGGGGCGCGCCAGGACGGCGGCGCTTCGCGGGGCCGATCCGGCCGCGAATGCCGCGCTGGCCGAGGGCGTGCTGCGTGGAGAGCCGGGGGCCCGCCGGGACGTCGTGATGCTCAACGCCGGCGCGGCACTGGTCGCGGCGGGGGTGGTGGACACGATGGAGGACGGGATCGAACGGGCGGCGCTGACCGTGGACGCCGGGCTCGCCGTGGAGCTGCTCGGGCGGCTGCGCGCGGAGCGCAGGGCCGCCGAGGCCGCGGCCGCGGCCGCGGCGGCCGATGGGGCGGCCCCCGCCGGCGCGGCCGACGGGGCCGGGACGGGAGCCCCGGCATGACGCTCGTCGAACGCTCGCGACCGCCCGCCGAACGCGCGCGACCGCGCGCCGCGGCCCGGACCAATGTCGTGCGCGAGATCGCCGCCCGTCGCCTGGCCGACGTCCGCCTCGAGCTGGACGCGCTGGGCCGCGACGGCCTGTGGCGCGCCGTCGCCGCGGCGCCCGCCCCGCGGCCCATCGCGGAGACCCTCGCCGATCCCGGCCTCCACCTCATCGCGGAGGTCAAGCGGCGGTCGCCGTCCGCGGGCGCGATCGCCGCCTCGGACGACGCCGTCGCCCGGGCGCGCGCCTACGCCGACGGCGGTGCGGCCGCCATCTCCGTCCTGTGCGAGCCGCACTGGTTCGGCGGGTCCGTGGACGACCTGCGCGCCGTGCGCGCGGCCGTATCCGTGCCCGTCCTCGCCAAGGACTTCATCGTCGATCCCCGGCAGCTCGCCCTCCTCCGGGCTGCCGGGGCCGACCTCGTGCTGCTGCTCGCCGTCCTGCACCCGGCGCGCCGGCTGGCGCGCCTGGTCGCGCAGGCGCGGGACCTGGGCCTGGAGCCGCTCGTCGAGGCGCACGACGCCCGCGAGCTCGATGCCGTGCTGGCCGCGGGGTCCCGGCTCGTCGGGCTCAACAACCGGGACCTGCGAACGCTCGACGTGGACCCGGAACGGGCCGTCCGGCTGCGCGAAGCCGTGCCCGGGGACCGGCTGGTCGTGGCCGAATCGGGCGTGCGGGACACGGCGACCGTCGCGCGCTGGCGGGCGTCCGGGTTCGACGCGGCGCTGATCGGGGAGGCCCTGATGCGCTCGCCAGACCCGGCCGCGGCGGCCCGCGCGTTCGTCGCCGCGGGACGCGACCCGGCCGATCCTGCCGCGGCCGCCCGCGCCCCGTTCGTGAAGATCTGCGGCGTCACCGATGCCGCGGGCGTCATCGCCTCGGTGCGCGCCGGTGCCACCGCCGTCGGGCTCAACTTCGCGCCCGGCACCCCGCGTGAGCTGACGCTCGAAGAGGGGCGGGCGCTGGCGACGCTGGCGAGGGCCGGCGGCGAGCGGCGGCCGCAGGTGGTCGTCGTCACCGCGGACCTGCCGGCCGAGGCCCTGGCGCGGGTCATCGCCGCCGTGGATCCCGATGCCGTCCAGCTGAGCGGCGACGAGCCGCCGGAGACGCTCGCCGGGATCGGCCGGCCGGCGTGGAAGGCGATCAGGGTCGGTCCCGGCGACACCCCCGACGCCGTCATCGCCCGGGCTCGCCGCTACTTTGCCGCCGGCGCCACGCGGATCCTGCTCGACGCCGCCGGCGGCCCCCATCCCGGCGGCACGGGGACACGGGTGAGCGTCGCCCTGGCGGCCGCCGTCGCGCGCGAGGTCCCGATCACCCTCGCCGGCGGCCTCGACCCGGCGAACGTCGCGGCGGCGCTGCTCGCGGTGCCCGCCGCCGGCGTGGACGTCGCGTCGGGCACGGACGGACCGCGCGTCCCCGGGGACCGTCCGCGCAAGGACCCGGTGCGCGTCGGCCTGTTCGTCAAGCGTGCGCGCGACGCCCGCCGCCATCGGCCCAACGTCGCCTTCGGCCCCACGCCCGTCCATCCGGGGCTGCTGGAGGCGGACGCCTTCGGCCGCTGGGGCAAGGAGCGGGACTTCGGCGGCCGGTACGTCCCGGAGACGCTGGTCGCGGCCCTCGAACAGCTCGAGGACGCCTGGGACGCCGTCCGGCACGACCCGCGGTTCTGGGCGGAGCTGGACGACCTGCTGGCCCGGTTCGCCGGCCGGCCCACGGCGCTGTATCGCGCGGACCGGCTCGCCGCGGCGGCCTCGGCCGAGGCCCGGCGCCTCGCCGCCGCCTCCGGCCGCCGCGACCTCCCCGGCGTCCCGGCCTTCCGCCTCTACCTCAAGCGCGAGGACCTCGCCCACACGGGTGCCCACAAGATCAACAACGCCCTCGGCCAGTCGCTGCTCACGCGCCGCCTGGGCAAGACGCGGGTGATCGCGGAGACCGGCGCGGGCCAGCACGGCGTCGCCACCGCCACCGCGTGCGCGCTGCTCGGCCTGCCGTGCGTCGTGTTCATGGGCGAGGAGGACATCCGGCGGCAGGCCCCCAACGTGCTCCGGATGCGGGCCCTGGGCGCGGAGGTGCGGAGCGTCACCAGCGGCACGGGCACGCTCAAGGACGCGGTCAACGAGGCGATGCGCGACTGGGTCACCAACGTGGAGACGACCCACTACGTGCTGGGCTCGGCCATGGGACCGCACCCGTACCCGACGATCGTGCGCGACCTCCAGCGCCGGATCGGGGACGAGGCGGCGGCCCAGCTGCGGGACGTCGAGGGGCGCCTGCCGGACCTGGCGCTGGCGTGCGTGGGCGGGGGCTCGAACGCGATCGGGCTCCTCTCCCGGTTCATCGGCGAGCCGTCGGTCCGCCTGGCCGTGGCCGAGGCCGCCGGCGACGGGGTCGAGACGGGCCGCCACGCCGCGGCGATCGCCGGCGGCACGCCCGGCATCCTCCACGGCTCGCGCTCGCTGATGCTCCAGGACCGCGACGGCCAGGTGGTCGAGGCGGTGTCCGCGTCGGCCGGGCTGGATTATCCCGGCGTGGGGCCGCAGCTCGCCGCGCTGGCCGAGGGCGGCCGGCTGGAGGTCGCGACGGCGACGGACCGCGAGGCGATCGCGGCGATGCGCACGGTCACCCGCACCGAGGGCATCCTGCCGGCGCTCGAGACGGCGCATGCCGTGGCCGCGCTGCCGAAGCTGCTGGCGGGGGTCGAAGGGTCCGGCGCCGCGCTGCCCGATGACGCCGTCGTGCTGGTCGGGTTCTCGGGCCGCGGCGACAAGGACCTGGCGGCGCTCGAGCGGTTCGCGGACGTCGAGCCGTGGGAAGGCGTCCGGTGAGCCCCGCGACCGCGGCAGCGCCGCCCGGCACGAACGACACCGCGGGCGCCCGGCGGATCGCCGGTGCCTTCGCCGGGGCGCGCGCCGAGGGCCGGGCCGCGCTCATCCCGTACGTCGTCGCCGGCTACCCGGACGCGGACACGAGCTTCGGGACCGCGTGCGCTGCCGTCGACGCCGGCGCGGACCTGCTCGAGGTGGGGCTGCCGTACTCGGACCCGCTCGCGGACGGGGCCACGCTCCAGCGGGCGAGCCAGGGCGCGCTGGCGGCCGGGGCAACCTTCGAGCGGTCGCTCGCGCTCGTCGCCCGTATCGCCGCGGCCCGCCCGCAGATCCCGCTCGTCGCCATGGGCTACGCGAACCAGCTCATCGGCGGCGGCGACGGTCGTGACCGGGCCCTCGCGCTCGCGAAGGCCGGCGCGGCCGGCGTGATCGTCGCGGACCTGACCCCCGACGAGGGTGCGCCGTTCGAGGCGGTGGCGGCCGAGGCCGGGATCGCCGTCGTCTATCTCGTCGCGCCCACGTCCACGCCCGCCCGCCGCGTGGCCGTGGCCGCCCGCAGCGGCGGGTTCCTGTATTGCGTGTCGCTGGTCGGGGTCACCGGGGCCCGGGCCTCGCTGCCGTCGACCGTCGCGAGGCTCGTGCGCGACGTCAAGGCGGTGTCGCCGGTACCGGTCGCCGTCGGCTTCGGGATCTCGAGGCCGGCCCACGTCCGAGCCATCGCGGCGGCCGGCGCGGACGGCGTGATCGTCGCCTCAGCCCTCGTGGACGCCCTGGGCGCCGGCGGCCGGGACATCCCCGCGCTCGCCCGGCTGGTCGCCCGGCTCCGCGAGGCGACCGCCTGCTGACCTCGGATCCACCGAAACGCTGCCGCCTGGAGAGCATCCGCGGTCCGGGTTCGCGGTCCGGGTTCGCGGTCCGGGTTCGCGGTCCGGGTTCCGGACAGCGTGATGCAGGGGTGGATCAGGGCACGCTCGCGGGTGTCGCGCTGATGCACCGGTGGTTCAGGATGGCGATGCCGCCGCACGGCTTGGCCGTCCAACACGGGGTTTGGTGCCCGAGCCACGCACCCGGATGGCGGATCCTGAACCACATGCGAGTCAAGAGCCGGGGTCGGCGACAGGGTCGGGGGCGGCGACCCCTCGAGCGCGGTGGTCGACGCGGCCACCGCCCGCTCGTCTCGAGTCGCCGGCCGGCAAGCATGCCGGTCGCCGCGGAGGCGGTGGGTCTCGAGTCGATCTGCTGACGGCGGATCGGTGGCCTGTTGCCGTCGGCGGGCATACTCGACCGATGACCGGTCGCGTCAGGGTCATGGTCGAGGCGGCACCGAAGAAGGTGTTCGTGGCTGCCCTGGACTGGCCGGGCTGGGCGCGGGCCGGCAGGGACGAGGGCCCGGCGGTGCAGGCCTTCCTGGCGGCGGCTCCGCGGTACGCGGTGGTGGCGGCCGGGGCCGGGCTCCCGTTCGAGACCGGGTCCATCGAGCTTGACGTCGTCGAGCGCCTGCCCGGCGGCGGCGGGACGGGGTTCGGCATCCCGAGCACGATCGCCGAGGCGGACCGGGAGCCGGTGGATGCCACCGAGGCCGAGCGGCTGGCGACCATCGTCCAGGCCGCATGGGTCGTCTTCGATCGCGTCGCCGCCGCCGCACCGGAGGAGTTGCGCAAGGGCCCGCGCGGCGGCGGCCGGGACCGCACGAGGATGGTCGACCACGTCAACGGCGCCGACGAGGCCTACGCCCGTGAGATCGGGCTGACCGACCGCCCGAGGCAGATCATCGCGTTGCGCTCGGCCGTGCTCGAGGTCCTGCGCACGCCCTCGGACGGGGCCCCGCTCGCGGGACGGAAATGGACCCAGCGGTACGCGGCGCGCCGGATCGCGTGGCATGCGCTGGACCACGCCTGGGAGATCGAGGACCGCACCGAGCCGGTCTGACCGAGCCGGCCTGACCGAGGCTCGCGAGACGATCGGCCCGCCCGGCGGCCGGGCGGGAGGGCGCCTTCGGGGCCGTTCGGCTCGACACCCGGGCCCGTGTCTCCGGCATACTCAGGCGGAATCATCGCGTCCCAGGAGGCAGAGGGCCGCGTCGTGGATCCGTTGATGCTTGCCCGGTGGCAGTTCGGGATCACCACCGTCTACCACTTCCTGTTCGTGCCGCTGACGATCGGCCTGGCGTTCTCGGTGGCCGGGTTCCAGACCGCGTGGTTGCGGACCGGGAAGGACCAGTACCTGCGCCTGACGCGGTTCTTCGGCGAGCTGTTCCTGATCACCTTCGCGATCGGCGTGGTGACCGGCCTCGTGCAGGAGTTCCAGTTCGGCATGAACTGGAGCAACTACAGCCGGTTCGTGGGCGACATCTTCGGGGCGCCGCTCGCGATCGAGGGGCTGCTCGCGTTCTTCCTCGAGTCCACGTTCCTCGGCCTGTGGATCTTCGGCTGGGGCCGCCTCTCCCCGCGGATCCACCTCGCGACCATCTGGATCGCCGCCATCGGGACCGCGATCTCCGCCTACATCATCCTGGCCGCCAACGCGTGGATGCAGCACCCGGTTGGGCTACACGGTCAACCAGGCGGCGGGCCGGGCGGAGCTCACGGACTTCCTCGCGCTGCTGACCAACTCCACCGCCCTGATCACGTTCCCGCACACGATGGCCGCGGCGTTCATGAGCAGCGGCGCGTTCATCGCCGGGATCTCCATGTGGCGGCTGCTGCGCGGCCGGAGCGAGGCCGACGCGCCGTTCCGGGCCGCCGCCAGGACGGGTGCCGTGATGGTGCTGGTGTCCGGCCTGCTGGTCGTGGTGACCGGCGACATCCAGGGCAAGATCATGACCGACCAGCAGCCGATGAAGATGGCCGCCGCCGAGGCCCTGTGGAACAGGCAGCAGCCGGCCTCGTTCTCGGTCTTCACGATCGGCACGCCGGACGGGTCAGAGGACGTGTTCTCGATCCGGATCCCGTACCTGCTCTCGTTCCTGGCCACCGGCACCTTCGATGGCCGGGTCGAGGGCATCAACGACCTCCAGGTCAAGATGGAGCAGCTCTACGGGCCGGGGGACTACACGCCGAACACCCCGGTCACGTACTGGACGTTCCGCTGGATGATCGGGGCCGGCGCCCTCGCGGCGCTCGCGGCCGCCTGGTTCCTGTTCGCGATGCGCAAGGGCCGGGTCCCCGGCCGGGGCGCCGTCGCGACCGCGATCGTGCTGCCGTTCCTGCCGCTGGCGGCCAACTCGCTCGCCTGGATGTTCACCGAGATCGGCCGCCAGCCGTGGATCGTGTTCGGGCTGATGCCGACGGCGACGGCCGTGTCGCCCGGAACGAGCACGCTCATGGTCCTGATCACGCTTGTCGGGTTCACGGTCCTGTACGGCGTGCTGGCGCTGGTGATGCTGGGCCTCGTGATCCGGAGGGTGAAGGCCGGCCTGCCGTCGGCAACCGCGGACCAGGGGTTCGAACACGAGGCCGAGTCCGAGCCCGGGCTCGGGTACTAGGGGAGCCGTGATGGAGCTCACGACCGTCTGGTTCGCGTTGATCGCCATCCTCTGGATCGGCTACTTCGTCCTCGAGGGGTTCGATTTCGGGGTGGGCATCCTGCTGCCGGTCCTCGGCCGCACCGAGCCCGAGCGCCGGTCCATGCTGCGCACGATCGGGCCCGTGTGGGACGGCAACGAGGTGTGGCTCATCGTCGCGGGCGGCGCGACGTTCGCCGCCTTCCCCGAGTGGTACGCGACCCTGTTCTCGGGCTTCTACCTCGCCCTGTTCCTGATCCTGGCGGCCCTGATCGTCCGGGGCGTCGGAATCGAGTACCGGAACCGGCGCAGCGAGGCGACGTGGCGCGCCCGCTGGGACGTCGCGATCGCGGTCGGCAGCCTCCTGCCCGCCGTGCTGTGGGGTGTCGCCTTCGCCAACATCGTGCAGGGGGTGCCGATCGGCGCCGACAAGGAGTTCACCGGCGACCTGTTCACGCTCCTCAACCCGTTCGGGCTGCTGGGCGGCCTGACGACGCTGCTGCTGTTCGTCACCCACGGCCTGAACTTCCTGCGCCTCAAGACCGATGGCGTGATCCGGGAGCGGGCCGCGCGGCTCGTCCTGCCGGTGGGGCTGGTGACGGCCGTCGTGGCCGTCGCATTCCTGCTCTGGACGCAGGCGATCCGGGGCGACGCGGCATCCACCGTGATCGCGGTCCTGGCCGCCGTCGCGTTCGTGGGTGCGCTCCTCGCCGGCCGGCTGGGGCGCGAGGGCTGGGCGTTCGTCGGGTCGGCGGTCACGATCGGGCTGGCCGTGGTCAGCCTGTTCTGGGCGTTGTTCCCGGACGTCATGCCGTCGTCCACGGACCCGGCGTTCAGCCTCACGACGACGAACGCGGCCTCGACGCCGTACACGCTCACGATCATGACCGTGGCCGCGGTGATCTTCGTGCCCATCGTGCTCGCGTACCAGGGGTGGACGTACTGGGTGTTCCGCAAGCGGGTGACCGTCCCGCGCGCCCCGGTCGAGCCCTGAGCGTCCGGTCTGACCCGGGTCGCCGGGCGGCGTGCCCGGACTGCCGGGCCGCGTCCCCCGGCCGTCCGTGAGCTCGATCCACCGGCGCCTGCTCGCCTCGGGCCGCGTCGCCCGGGTCGCCATCGGCGCGGCCGTCGCGCTCGGTGTCACGAGCGCGCTGCTCGCGGTCGCGCAGGCGTGGCTGCTCGCCCGCGCGATCTCGGGGGCGTCCTTCGGCGGCGAGGGGCCGTCCGACCTCGCGCTGCCGCTCGTCGCGCTCGCCGCCGTCCTGGCGGCGCGGGCCGTCCTGGCGTGGGCCGCCGAGGTCGTCGCGCAGCGCATCAGCGGGGCCGTCAAGGCGGGACTGCGGGTCCGGCTGCTGGAGCGGGCCGTGGCCCTGGGACCGCGCTGGGCCGCCGAGCAGTCCAGCGGCGAGCTGACGCTCCTGGCGACTCGCGGCCTGGACGCGCTCGACGCGTACTACGGCCGCTACCTGCCGCAGCTCGCGCTGGCCGCGATCGTGCCGCCCGTCGTCGTGCTGTGCCTGCTCACGGCCGACCTCGTCGCGGCCCTCACGGTCGCCCTCACGGTGCCCCTGATCCCGGTGTTCATGGTGCTCATCGGGCGCATGTCGGAGACCCACCGCCGGCGGCGCTGGGTGGCACTGGGCCGGCTGGCCCACCGCTTCACGGACGTCGTCGCCGGGCTGCCGACGCTGCGCGCCTACGGCCGGGCGGGGGCGCAGGTCGAGATCCTGCGGCGGATCACCGACGCGTATCGCACGACCACGATGTCCACCCTGCGGGTGGCGTTCCTGTCCGCGCTGGTGCTGGAGCTGCTGTCGACGATCTCGGTGGCGATGGTGGCGGTGGGCGTGGGCTTGCGGCTGGCGGCGGGCGACATGGCGTTCCAGACCGGGCTGTTCGCGCTCGTGCTGGCGCCAGAGGCCTACCTGCCCCTTCGCCGGCTGGGTGCCGAGTTCCACGCCAGCGAGGAGGGCGTCACGGCCGCCGAGGCGGCGTTCGCGGTCATCGACGCCCCGGTCGCGCCCGGGGGCGCCGGGCTCGCCCCGCCCGCGCGACTCTCGGGCCTTGCCATCGAGGCGGTCTCCGTGGAGCAGCCGGGAAGGGACGTGATCGCGCCCCGGGCGGCCACGTTGTCGGTCCGGCGGGGCGAGGTCGTCGCGGTCACCGGCCCCAGCGGCGCCGGCAAGAGCACCCTGCTGGCGGCCATCCTCTGCCTCCTGGCGCCCACCTCGGGCCGCGTGCTGGCGATCGCCGACGACGGGGTGGCGATCGACGTCCGGGACCTCGATCCGGCCGCCTGGCGCTCCCGGCTGGCCTGGGTTCCCCAGGTCCCGTACCTGTTCGCCGGCAGCGTGGCGGACAACGTCCGCCTGGGCGCCCCCGCCGCGGACGACGAGGCCGTGACCGCCGCGCTCGCCGCGGTCGGGCTGGACGACATGCCGCCCGATCTCGTGCTGGGCGAGCGTGGTGCCGGTCTCTCGAGCGGCCAGCGACGGCGAGTCGGGATCGCGCGGGCGCTCCTGCGCCGGGCGCCGATCCTGCTGCTTGACGAGCCGACGGCCGGCCTGGACGAGGCGGCCGAGGCGGCCGTGATCGCGGCCGTCCGGGCGGCCGCGCGGGAAGGGGCCGCCGTCCTGCTGGCGGCCCACCGGCCGGGCGCGGTGGCCGGCGCCGACCGCACCGCGGAGGTCGGCTGGACCGTCATCGACCGCGCGGTCGGGCGACCGGGCGGGGCCCCCGCCGACGCGCCGGCCGGGGCGCTCGCGGGATGAGAGCGCTGCTGACGGTCCTGCGGATCGGCCGTCCCGTCACGCCCCGGCTGCTGCTGGCCATGCTGGCCGGGGCTGGGGCGGGCGCGACCGCGGTCGGGCTCTCGGCCACCTCGGCCTGGCTGATCTCGAAGGCGGCCGAGCAACCGCCGATCCTCACGCTGATGGTCGCCATCACCGGCGTCCGGGCATTCGGGATCGGGCGGGGCATGCTGCGGTACGCGGAGCGGCTCGCTGCCCACGACGCCGCGTTCCGGGTGCTCGGGGAGCTGCGCGCCACGACCTACGCGCGCCTCACCCGGCTGGCACCGGCCGGCCTCGCCGAGCTCCGCTCCGGCGACCTGCTGGCCCGGCTGGTGGGTGACGTGGATGGCCTGGCGGACCTGTGGCTGCGGGTGCTCCTGCCCTACGGGTCGGCCGGCGTGGTGGCCGCGGGCACGGTGCTCCTCGTCGGCCGGCTCGTCCCCGCCGCCGGGCTCACGTTGGCCGCGGCCCTGGTCGTGACCGCCGTCGCGGCGCCGCTGGCGGCGGGTGCCGTCTCGCGCCGGGCGGAGCGCGCGCTGGCCCCCGCCCGGGGCGCCCTCTCGGACGCCGCGCTGGACCTGCTCCGGGGCGGTCCCGAGATCCTCGCCGCCGGGGCGGCTCCCCGGGCCGTCGCGGCCGTCGCCGCCGTCGATGGGCGGCTCGCCGCGGCCGAGCGCCGGTCCGCCCTCGGCGCCGGGATCGGCGGGCTGGTCGCCGGCCTGGCGGCCGGCGCCTCGACCTGGCTCGCCCTTCTGCTCGGGATCCTCGCGGTCCGCGAGGGCGGCCTGGGCGGGGTCGCGCTTGCCGTCGTGGCCCTCACCCCGATCGCGATCCACGAAGTCGTGGCCCCGCTGGTCCCCGCCGCCCGGCAGCTCCCCGGACTCGCCGTGGCGGCCGGTCGGGTCGTGGATGTCATCGGGCGCCCCGATCCGGTCCCCGAGCCCGCGGTCGCCCTGCCGGTCCCGGCTGGTGCCCTGGGTCTCGCGGCCCGCGGGCTCCGGGTCCGCTACCCGGGCACCCTCGTGGACGCCCTCGTCGTGACGGACCTTGACGTGCCGGCGGGCGGACGCGTCGTGGTCACCGGCGCCAGTGGCGCCGGCAAGAGCACCCTGGCCGCCGCGTGCCTGCGGTTCCTGGAGCCCGCGGCCGGGACGCTGGCCCTGGTCGGGGGCGAGGGGGCGCTCGACGTCCGCGCGAGCGCCGGCGACGACGTCCGGCGCGCCGTCGGCCTGTGCGAGCAGGACCCGCACGTGTTCGACGGCACGATCGCGGACAACCTCCGGCTCGCCCGGCCCGGGGCGGACGACGCCGAGCTGGAGCGGGCGCTGGACGCCGCCCGCCTGCTGGACTGGGTCCGATCGCTGCCGGACGGCCTCGCGACGCCGGTGGGCGAGCACGGCGCGCGCCTGTCCGGCGGCCAGCGCCAGCGCCTCGCCCTCGCCCGTGCGCTCCTGGCGGATGTCCGCCTGCTCATCCTCGACGAGCCGACGGAGCACCTGGACGAGGCCGCGGCCCGGGCGTTCGTCGCGGACCTCCCGGCGGCCACGCAGGGCCGGACGCTGCTCGTCCTGACGCACCGCCCGGAGCTGTTCGAGGGAGACGCGTGGACCCGGGGATCGGAGATCCGGCCCCCGGACGACCGGGAGAACCCGGCCTGGCACACGGGCGGGCCCAGGGGTGAACGCGACCCCTGGTGACCGACCTGCCGGTCGCTGTCCAGCGCTGCCACGCCTACGAGGACAACGACAACCGCACGTCGGTCAACCCACGACGGGATCGCGGATCTCGGCTTCCGGTTCCTGTACGTGGGCGAGTTCGACGACCAATGGGACGACGCCTCCGGTCTCGGTCTCGCCTACATGCACGCCCGGTCGCACAGCCCGGCCCTCGTGCGCTTCCTCCAGCCCGACCCCGACGGATCGGAAGCCAACCGCTACGCGTACACCGCCAACAGCCCCGTCACCGAGCTCGATCCCGACGGGACGTGCCTCATCCTGTGCGCGGTCGTCAACGCCGCCATCGACACGGCCATCTACCTCGCCACCACCGACAGCGCCGAGTGGAGCGCGGGTGGCGTGGCCACCGCTGCCGTCACCGCTGCCGTCACCGGGGCCGCACCGTGTTGTACATCGTGCCGTCCGGGGGCCGTAGACTCGCGACCGATGGACGACGCACGGCTCTGCTTCCGCTCCGCGACCGGGCTCGCGGCCGCGATCCGCCGCCGGGAGGCGACGTCGGTGGAGGTCGTCGAGGCCTGCCTCGCGCGGATCGCCGAGGTCAACCCCCGGATCAACGCGGTCGTCCGCCTCGCGGACGACGCCCTGGACCGGGCCCGGCTGGCGGACGCGGCGCTCGCGCAAGGCGTCGTCCGAGGCCCCCTCCACGGCGTGCCGTTCACGATCAAGGACTCGCTGGACACGGCCGGGATCGTGACGACCGCGGGGACCGTCGGCTGGGCGAGCCGAATTCCCGAGCGCGACGCGACCGTGGTCGCCAGGCTCAGGGGCGCCGGCGCGATCCTGCTGGGCAAGACGAACACGCCGGAGTTCACCTGGTCGGACGAGACCGACAACGACATCTACGGCCGGACGTCGAACCCGTACGACCTCACCCGGACCCCGGGTGGCAGCAGCGGGGGACCGGCGGCGATCGTGGCGGCGGGCGGCTCGCCGTTCGACATCGGCAGCGACACCGGCGACAGCATCCGCCAGCCGGCGCACGTGTGCGGCATCGCCGGCATCAAGCCCACCAGCGGCCGCGTCCCACGGACCGGGCACCGGCCGGGCTACACGGGGCTCATGGAGTCGCTGACCCAGCTGGGGCCGATGGCGCGGCGGGTTGAGGACCTGGCGCTGCTGCTGCCGATCATCGCCGGGCCGGACGGCGAGGATCCGCACGTCGCGCCGGTGCCGCTGGGCGATCCGGCCGCGGTGGCGGTCGACGGGCTGCGGGTGGCCATGTTCACCGACAACGGGATCCGGACGCCGACGCCGGAGACGATCGCCGCCGTCGAATCCGCGGCCCGCGCGCTCGAGGCAGCCGGCGCGTCGGTCGAGGTGCGCGTCCCGCCCGACATCGCCGCCGCCTGGGACGCCTGGGATCGCCTGGTCCGGGCCGACGGGTGGGCGTGGCTGGAGCGGCTGATCTCGGCAGCCGGCACCGCTGGGATGGGCTCGTACGAGACGCGTGGCTGGCTTTCCCCGGCCGTGCCGTTGCCCGGCGACGAACTGTCGGCGCTCGTCGAGCGCGCCGACGAGATCAGGGCGCGGATGCTCCGCTGGATGGCGGGCACCGACCTCATCGTGTGCCCGGTGATGCCGCTGCCGGCGATCCACCACGGCGACAGCAACGCCGGCTGGTTCGGGGACACCTACAGCGACGTCCACAATCTCACCGGCTGGCCGGCCGCGGTCGTGCGCGGCGGCACGTCGCCGGAGGGCCTGCCGATCGGCGTCCAGCTGGTGGCCCAGGCGTGGCGAGAGGACGTCGCGCTCGCCGGGGCGTCGGTTGTCGAGGCCGCGTCGGGGGGCTGGCAGCGCCCGCCGCTCTGACGCGGCAGGGGTCCGTCAGGCCCGGAACAGCGAGCCCAGGGCCGCGGGTTCGATCGGGGCGTCGTCCTCCCGCAGGCCGGCCAGGCGAGCCGCCAGCCCGAACAGCGCCGCCGGCGTGTACCCCGTGTCGAGCAGCGCCCGCACGGCCGTGTCGCCGTCCGCCTTGGACAGCTTCGCGCCGGAGGCCTTGCGGACCAGCGGGTGGTGCAGGAACCGGGGCGGCGTCCCGCGCCCGAGCAGCCGTGCGAGGCGGATCTGCTCGGCCGTCGCGTGCAGCAGGTCGCGGCCGCGGATCACGAGGTCGATGTCGTTCCGCATGTCGTCAACGACCACGCAGAACGCGTAGGTCCAGTTGCCCAGCCGGTCGCGAACGAGGAGGTCCCCGGACGCGGCGGGTTCGTCGGCCATCGGGCCCGCCAGGAGGTCCACCCAGCGCTCCGAGCCCGCCCCGACGGCCACCCGTAGGCCCGTTCGCCCGTCATCGGGGAGCGACCGCCGCCGGCAGTCGCCCGGGCAGCCAATTCCCCGCCAGTGCCGGCCTCGCTCCGCCTCGAACGCCGCGAACGTCGAGCGCGAGCAGTCGCACGCGTACACGAGGCCGCCCTCGCGCAGTCGATCCAGCGCCGCCGCGTAGACGTCACCGGCGTCGGACTGGCGCCAGGACGTGGGCCCGGCACGGAACGTCGCGATCGCCGGCTCGTCGGGGACGAGGCCGAGCCGCGCCATGTCCTCGAGCAGCGCCGCCTCGTATTCGGGTCGCGAGCGCTGCCGGTCGTGATCCTCGATCCGCAGCACCACCCGGCCGCCGGTCGCGCGCGCGACGCCCCACGTGTACAGGGCGTTGACGAGATGGCCCAGGTGGAGGTAGCCGGTGGGCGCCGGCGCGAAGCGCGTGACGGGCGCGACCGGCAGGACGCGTGGGTCAGGGTGCGCGTGACCGGTCGCAGGCGGGACGTGGAGCCCGTGGCCGATGGCGAGTGCCGCGACCGGTGCGACGTCCTCCCCGTCAGGCGTCGCCGGCCGGCTCGTCATGGGTCCCGTCGCGTGACTCCAGCGCCCGCGTGGCGGACACGATCCGCCGGTAGATCGAGAGAAGGTCCGCCTGTGACAGCGGCCCCGGGTTGGCCATCGCGACCCGCAGCAGCACTTCGCGCTCGCGCTCGTGGTCGCGAACCGCGCGCCGGCCCGCGACACCCTTGGCGCGTCCCGCGGCCCGGCCCAGCCCGGCGCGCTCGTTGAGCAGCTCCACGATCCGGCGGTCCAGCTCGTCGATCCGGTCGCGGATCCGGCCCAGCTCCTCGGCCGCCGCGTCCCGCTCGCCCGGCGTGGGCCGGCTCATGGTCGCCCCCCGAACCGCTCCGAGATCGCCGCCAGCGCCAGGTGGTAGCCGCGGGCGCCCTGGCCCACGAACGAGGCGGCCGCGATGTCGTGCAGGAAGTTGACCTGCCGGAACGCGTCCCGCTGCCAGGGGTCGGACAGGTGGACCTCCCAGAACGGGCGCTGGATCGCGAGCAGCGCGTCCCGCAGCGACACCGACGTGTGGGTGAGGCCGCCGGCGTTGACGATGGCGGCGTCGAAGTCGCGGACGTGCAGGCGGTCGATGAGGGCGCCCTCGTGGTTCGACTGGAAGAAGTCCACCTCCAGCCCCAGCTCCGCGGCCCGGGCCGCGATGCCGGCCTGGATCTCGTCCAGCGTCTCGTGGCCGTAGATCTCCGGCTGGCGCGTCCCGAGCAGGTTGAGGTTCGGGCCCTGGAGGACCAGCACGCGCGTCATGCCGGGGCCCCCGTGGGCGACGGAGCGCCGGCCAGGATCGATGCGACCGCCCCGGCCACGATCTCCGGCGGCACGTCGTCGCGGACCACGATGCCGTCGGCCGTGGGCAGCACCCAGCGCAGCCGCCCGTCCGCGTGCTTCTTGTCGGTCTCGCTGGCCGCCAGCACCGCCGCGGCCGAGTGGGGGAGCGGCGCCCGGCCGAGGTCCAGGCGGTCCAGCAGCCGCTCGACGCGCGACGCCCGATCGGGCGGGGTCACCCCCATCGCCACGCCGATCCTGACCGCGGCTCGCAGCCCGTAGCCGACCGCCTCGCCGTGGACGAGGGTCGCATACCCGTCGGCCGCCTCCAGCGCGTGGGCGATCGTGTGCCCCAGGTTGAGCGAGATCCGCCCGCTGCTGGCGCCCTGCTCGCGCTCGTCCGCGGCGACCACCTCGACCTTCGCCCAGGCGGACCGTTCCACGACCTCCGCGACCACGCCCCGGTCGAACGCCGCCGCCTCACCGCGCGCGACCGCCTCCCCGTCGGCCTCGAGCACCTCGAACAGCGCCTCGTCGCCGATCGCCGCCATCTTCACGACCTCGCCCAGCGCGGCCCGCAGCTGCCGTTCCGGCAGCGTCCGGAGGGCCGCCACGTCCAGCACGATCGAGACGGGGTGGTGGAACGCGCCCAGCAGGTTCTTGCCCTCGGGCAGGTCCACCCCGGTCTTGCCGCCGATCGACGAGTCCACCTGGGCGACCAGCGAGGTCGGGACCCCGATCCAGGGCACGCCGCGCAGGTACGTCGCCGCCAGGAACCCGGCCGGGTCGCCCAACGCTCCGCCGCCGATCGCGATCAGCGGCTCCCGGCGCTCAACCCGGCGCCGGGCCAGCTCGCGGGCCGCCTCGCCGATGACCGCCAGGTCCTTCCCGGCCTCGCCGGTAGGCAGCATCAGCGTCTCGACCGGCCAGCCGTCGGCCTGCAGCCCCTCCGCGACGGTCTCGCCGAAGGCAGCCCAGGCCACGGGCTCGGACACGATCACCGCCCGCCGGGCGTCCAGCCGCCGCAGCGCCGCCGTCACGCTCCCGGCGGCGATCCCCTCGCCGACGACGAGCTCGCCGATCTTCGTGGCCGCGCGCAGCAGCGTTCCGCCCGGCGTCGGCCCGCCGTCCATCAGCCGTTCGACCGCCTCGACGACCGACCCGACCTCGGCGACGCCGTTGACCCGGTGCGCCGCGGCATAGAACCGCTCGCGGGCGGCGGCCAGCTGCCGGACCCGGCCCAGCGGCTCGCCGCCCTGGACGAGCGGGCGCACGGTCGGGGAGCGGCGCAGCCGCTGGGCGAGGACCTCCGGCCGGACGTCGAGCCACACCGGCACCCGCCCCCGGTAGAGCGCCCACCGGTTGCGGGGATCCAGCACCGCCCCGCCGCCGGGCGAGATCACGCGCCGCAGCCCGGGCGACGCGTCCGCCGGTCCGAGACCGGCCACGGCCTCGCGCTCCAGGCGCCGGAACCCGGCCTCGCCGTCGGCCTCGAAGATCTCGGGGATCGTGCGGCCGGCCGCCTGCTCGATCCGCTCGTCGAGGTCCACGAACAGCGCCTGGTGGCGCGCGGCAAGGCGGCGCCCGACGGCGCTCTTGCCGCTACCGGGCAGCCCGACCAGGACGACGTCCATCGGCCGGCCTAGTCGTCGCCGCCGGAGCCGGTCTCGCCGGAGCCGGCCTCGCCGGAATCGGCCCCCGTCTCCAGCGCCCCGTGTCCGCCCGCTCGTCCGCCGGCGGTCGGCGCGTCGGGTGCTCCGGCGATTCGCTCCCGGTAGCGGCGAAGGTTGTCGACGACCTCGCCCATCGAGTCCCCACCCGTCTTCTCGAGCACGAACCGGGCGAGGGTGAGCATCACCATCGCCTCGCCGATCACGCCCGCGGCCGGCACGACGGAGATGTCGGAACGCTCGTAGTGCGCCTTGTCCACCGGCTTCCCGGTCACGAGGTCGGCCGTCGGCAGCGGGCGCGCCAGCGTCGAGATCGGCTTCACGGCGCCCCTGACCACGATCGGCTCCCCGTTGGTCACGCCGCCGGTCAGGCCGCCCGCGTTGTTCGTGCGGTGGATCCACGTCCCGTCCTCGCGCCGGCCCTCGATCACGTCGTGCACGCCGGAGCCGAAGCGGCGCGTCTGCTCGAAGCCCAGGCCGATCTCCACGCCCTTCACGATGTTGATGCTCATCACGGCCGCGGCCAACGCCGCGTCCAGGCGCCGGTCCCAGTGGACGTAGCTGCCGAGCCCGATCGGCACCCCGTGGGCCACGACCTCGAACACGCCGCCCACCGTGTCTCCGTTCGACCGCGCCTCGTCGATCCGCGCCATCATCGCCGCCTCGGCGTCCGGGTCCGGGCACCGGAGGGGAGAGGCGTCGGCCTCGTCCCGTGTCCGCGTCGCCCGCGCCGGGTCCACCGCCACGCCGCCCACCTCGGCCGTGAACGACCAGACCTCGATCCCCAGCGCGCGCAGGAACGCCCGCGCGACCCCGCCGGCGGCCACCCGCGCGGTCGTCTCGCGCGCGGACGAGCGCTCCAGCACGTTGCGCACGTCGTTGAAGCCGTACTTGAGCGCCCCGGCGAGGTCCGCGTGTCCCGGCCGCACGCGGGTGATCGGCTGGGCGCGCCGGTTGCCCTCGCCGGCGAGCGCCGCCAGCGCGGCCGCATCCTCGTCGGACAGCGGGCCCACCTGCATCACCCGCGTCCAGTTCTCCCAGTCGCGGTTCGCGACCTCGAGCAGGATCGGCGAGCCGAGCGTCAGCCCGTGGCGCACGCCGGACAGGATCCGGGCGCGGTCCTGCTCGATCGCCTGGCGAGCGCCGCGACCGTACCCGCGCTGCCGCCGGCCGAGGTCCACGGCGAGGTCGTCCTCGGTCAGCGCCAGGCCTGCGGGCACGCCCTCGACGACGGCGCCCAGCATGGGCCCGTGGCTCTCCCCGGCGGTGACGAACCGGAAGCGCTCCATGGCGTGGCGGGGTGTCGTCTCAGCTCGCGGCGGGCTCGGCGGCGGAGCCGGCCGATCCGGCGGCCGAGGCGTCGTCGGCGGGCTCGCCCTCGGCGGACCGCAGCCCCTTCGAGCGCGCGTCGGCGAGCGCGGCGCTCATCACGTCGAGGGGCGCCGGCTGGCCGGTCCACAGCGTGAACGCCGCCGCGCCCTGGTGGACCAGCATCAGCTCGCCATCGGCGACCGTGCAGCCAGCCGCCTCGGCCTCGCGCAGGAGCCGCGTGCGGGCGTAGATCAGGTCGAGCACCAGCAGGTCCGCCGGCAGGATCTCCGCCGGCACTGGCGACTCGTCGCTCGACAGCCCGATCGAGGTCGCGTTCACGAGGACCTTCGTCTTGGCCAGCTCGGCCTCGATGATCGACTCGTGCCAGGGCATGGCCCGCAGCTCCATGTGCGCGGCGCTGCGCCCGAAATGCTTGACCAGGCTCTCGGCGCGATGGAGGTGCCGGTTGAACACGATGACCCGCTGGAACCCCTCGCGGATGAGCCCGTACACGACGGCGCGCGCGCCGCCGCCGGCGCCCAGCACGACGGCCTGGCGCGGCATCCGCTGCTTGCCGACGAGCTTGTCGAGGGCGACCTTGAAGCCGGGCACGTCCGTGTTGTGCCCGATGAGCTTCCTGCCTTCCTTCGTGATCGTGTTGACCGCACCCGTGATGTGCGCCTCATCGGTCAGGCGGTCCACCATCGGGACCACCCGCTCCTTGTAAGGGATCGTGACGTTGGCGCCCAGGAACTCGTCCGCGCGGAGCTCCGCGATCGCCTCCGCGAGCTCGATCGGGGCGCGGTCCCACAGCTCGTACCGGGCCTCGATGCCGAGCGCGTCGAGGGCCGCCTGCTGCATCGCCCCGGACAGCGAATGTGCCACCGGGTGGCCGATGAGGACGATCCGCTTCGTCATGCCCGCACCCCTTCGAGTTCCGCGAAGAAGCCGGGGTACGAGATCGCCGCCGACCCAGGTCGGCGCACGATGGTCTCGCCCTCGGCGATGAGGCCGGCGATCGCGAACGTCATCGCCAGCCGGTGGTCGTCGTGTGTCTCGGTGACCGCGCCGCCGAGGCGCCGGCCGCCGACGATCTCGATGTCGTCGCCCTCGACGCGCACGAGCGCGCCGAGCGCGGTGAGCCCGTCCGCGACCCCCGCGATCCGGTCGGACTCCTTGTGCCGGAGCTCTGCCGCGCCCCGGATGCGTGTCGTCCCCCGCGCGGCGGTCGCGGCGAGCGCCAGGACCGGGATCTCGTCGATCGCCGCCGCCACGTCGGCGGGGGACAGGTCGACGGCCCGAAGCTCGCTTGACCGGACGACGAGGTCCGCGAGGGGCTCGCCGTCGGGGCCCCCGGGCCCTGGCCGCTCGTGCTCCTCGATGTCGGCGCCCATGCGCCTGAGGATGTCGATCATGGCACGCCGCGTCGGGTTCGTGCTCACCCCCTGCAGGTACAGCTCGGCGTCGGGATGGATCGCGCCGGCCACCAGCCAGAAGGCCGCGGCCGACGGGTCGGAGGGGACGGTGTCCGACACGGCGCGCAGCGCCGCGGGCCCGGTCAGGCTGACCACGTGGCGGCCGTCCGCGTGCGTCTCCTCGCGCACGTCCACGCCGCGGGCGCGCAGCATCCGCTCCGTGTGATCCCGCGTGGCGACCCTCTCGGTGACGCATGTCTCGCCGTCGGCGGCGAGGGCGGCCAGCAGGATCGCCGACTTGACCTGGGCGCTGGGCACTGGCGTCGCGTACGCGATCGGGGACAGCCGAGCGCGCCCGGTCACGGCGAGCGGCAGCAGCGTGGCCCCGCGCCGTCCGGCGAACGCGGCGCCCATCGCGGACAGCGGCTCCACGACACGGCCCATCGGCCGGGCGCGGAGGGATGCGTCGCCATCGAGGACGGCGAACACCGGGCGGCCGGCGAGCAGGCCGGCGAGCAGGCGGGTCGTCGTGCCCGAGTTGCCGCAGTCAAGGATGTCGTCCGGTTCCCGGACGGCGCCGCCACCGGGCGAGACCACGCGGTAGTCCACGCGGCCGTGATCCTCGGTGACGCGCTCCACGCTCGCGCCCAGCGCGGCCACCACGCCCGCCGTGGAGCGGACGTCGTCCCCGTCGCCCGCCCCCGCGATCAGGCTCTCGCCCTCCGCCAGCAGGGCGAGGAGCAGGGCCCGGTGGGAGATCGACTTGTCGCCCGGCAGCGCCGGCCGGCCGCGCAGCCGCGCGGCCGGCCGCACGACGAGCGCATCGTCACCGGCCGCGGCGCGCCCGTCCACGACGCGCGCGTCCACGACGCCCGTGTCGGAGCGTGTCGAGGCGTCGGCTGCGGGCCCGTGGCCCGCCGGTCGCATCGCCACCCTGGTCAGCTCCCGCCGCCGGTCCGTACCGCAGCGCCCCCGGCCGCAGCGCCGCCGGTCAGGCCCCCAGCGCCGCCGGTCCCGGCCGCGGCGCCGCCGGTGGCCCGGTCCAGGTCCCCGTGGAGACCCTTTACCTGGGCATGGACGCCCGTGACCGCGGTCATCATCTGTTCGAACAGCTCGAACGTGAGCGACTGCTCGCCGTCCGAGAGCGCCTCCTCGGGACGGGGATGGACCTCGACCATCACCCCGTCCGCGCCCACGGCGACCCCGCCGAGCGCCAGCGGCGTCACCAGCCAGCGCTTGCCGGTGGCATGCGACGGGTCGACGATCACCGGCAGGTGCGTCAGGTGGTGGAGGACCGGCACCGCCGTGAGGTCCATCGTGTTGCGCGCGTACGTCTCGAACGTCCGGATCCCGCGCTCGCACATGATGATGTTCGGGTTGCCGGCGGACGCGATGTACTCGGCGGCCATCAGCCACTCCTCGATCGTGGCCCCGAACCCGCGCTTGAGCATCACCGGGCGCCCCGCCCGCCCGCAGGCCAGCAGCAGCGAGAAGTTCTGCATGTTCCGGGTGCCGATCTGGAGGATGTCGGCGTACTCCGCGACGATGTCGACCTGGTTGGGCTCCATGACCTCGGTGATCACCGGCAGCCCGGTCCGCTCGCGTGACTCGGCGAGGTAGCGCAGCCCCTCGACGCCCAGGCCCTGGAAGCTGTACGGGCTGGTCCGGGGCTTGAACGCCCCGCCACGGATCACCGTCGCGCCGTGGGCGGCCACGAAATCGACGGTCTCCATCAGCTGGTCCCGGCTCTCGATCGCGCACGGGCCGGCCATCAGGGTCAGCGAGCCGTCCCCGATCACCGCGTCCAGGACCCGGATCACCGTGTCCTCGGGGTGGAACTCCCGCGACACGAGCTTGTACGGCTTGGAGATCGGCGTGACCGTCGCCACCCCGGGGGTCTCCTCCAGGCGGGCCATGATCTGCGGTCGCCGACCTCCGATCTCGCCCACGACGGCGATCACGGTCCGGTCCGTGCCGGCGTTCTCGAACGGCGTGAGCCCCTCGGCCAGGATCAGGCTCTTCACGCCGTTGAGCTCGGCCTCGGTGGCCCCGGTCCGCATCACCACGAACATGTCGTCTCGGTTCCTTCAAGGGGTTCGTCGCGGGAGAACAAAAAAGCAGAGGTCAGGGACCTCTGCTCACCCGGCACGACCCGCTGTCCCGGGTCTAGCTTCCGGGGTCGGTCATGCCGGGCAGGTAAAGCGATAGATGGTGCACATCGGTGGCTCGGACGGTATCTGCTGAGCGTGCGGAAGTCAATTCACGCTCGTGCCGCGATGTCAACGGCCAGGCTGCCTGGCGCCGAGCCCCCCTCTCCCGGTCGATGGCGGTCTCCCGCCGCCTTCCCGTCACATGCCCGCATGGTTGGCGCTCGTCACGCAATCCGTGACCCGTGCCGTCCTGACGACGCCGAAGGCAAGGACGGCACGGCCCTCCTTCTCGACCCGGGCACGGCGCCGGAGGCTCGTTCGTGACCAGTGCCAACCAGCTGGGCAACTGGCGAATTTCCGGTCGGTGCCCGGCTGCCACCCGCTTGTGCCATCCGTCCGCGCCGCCCGTTGCGCCAGCCACGCGCACGAGACGTGCGGGCGGGGGTCCGGCCGCCGCGGCTCTGGTATCCTCCGCGGGCGGTGGGACGGCGATCCCGGCCCCGGCATGCGGAGAGGTCGCATAGCGGTCTAGTGCAGCGGTTTGCTAAACCGCCGAGTGGGGTAACCTGCTCCGAGGGTTCGAATCCCTCCCTCTCCGCCAGTCACCCCCGTGCGCCCGTAGCTCAGTGGATAGAGCGTCAGGTTGCGGACCTGAAGGTCGTGGGTTCGAGTCCCGCCGGGCGCGCCAGTCTCCCCGTGTCGCGCCAATCGCCGCTGCGCCATGGGCACCGGCGGGCGCGTCAGCCGGTGACCGGCCCCAGTGACGGCGTCAACAGCAGGGGATCGCCCAGGCGATCCGCGTACTTCGGCCGGAACCGCTCGACATCGTAGGCGTCGAGCTGCACCCGGCGCGGTGGCTTCGCCGTCTCGGCCAGCGGCACGTGCGCGTACTTCCCGTCGCGGATCGCGACCATGCGGCCGCTGATGCCGTCCCGGATGAGGTCCATGGCCACGTTCGCGAACGTGGATCCAACCATCGAGTCCAGCATGTCCGGCTCGCCCGAGCGCAGGTCGTAGGTCAGCTCCGATTCGACGGTCTCGATGCCGGTCCGCGCCTTGAGCTCGCTGGCCAGGACCTCGCCGATGTTGATCTTGTGGCGGTGCCCGAACGCATCGGCCTCGCCCACGTCGGCCATGTGGGCACCCTTCCAGATCGCGCCCTCGGCGGAGATCAGCACCGCGTACCGGCTGGGGTTGTTCCGGTGGTCGTCGAGCAGGATCTCCGCCAGCGCGTCCAGGTCGTACGGGAACTCGGGAATCACGCACCGCGTGGAGGTGACGTACGCGGTGTACAGCGCCGTGAACCCGGCATCGCGTCCGAAGATCCGGAACACGCCGATCCGCTCGTGGCTGCCGAGGGTCGTCCGCTGCCGGTTGATCAGCTCCTTCGCGCGCGTGACCGCGGACGAGAAGCCGATGCAGTACTCGGTCCCCTGGACGTCATTGTCCATGGTCTTGGGGATCGCGATCAGCGGCAGGCCCCGCTCCGCCAGCGCCGCCGAGAAGGACAGCGTGTCGTCGCCGCCGATCGTGACGAGGTGCTCCAGGTCGAGGTGCTCGATCGTGGCCAGCACGTGCTCGGTGAGGTCGTAGACGCCCTCGGAGGTCTGGCGGTCGGCGATCGTCGCGGGGTCGAGCCATGGGGGCAGCGCCGCCGTCCGCATCTTGCGGGGGTTCGTCCGCGACGTGTGCAGGACGGTTCCGCCCGTTCGGTCGATCGTGCGGGTATTGGTGCGATCCAGGACGCGGACGTACTCGGGGTCGATCTCCGGGCCACGGCGCTGGTGGGTCAACCCCTCCCATCCGCGCCGGATGCCGAGGACCTCGTACCCGAGCTCCGTGGCGCGGTAGACGACGCTCTTGATGACCGCGTTGAGGCCCGGGACGTCGCCGCCCCCGGTGAGGATGCCGATGCGTCGAGGTGCAGCCATGGGGGCTCCGATGGGGTCGCCGGCCGGGGCCGGTGGCAGGGCCGATTGACGATGGAGCACCCGGGGCAGCGCAGGGCGCCTTCGATGCTCCACGGGTCGCCACAATCGTAGCGCGGGGCCCGGTTGCGGGCGGATGGCGATGAGTATGATCGGCTCATGAACTACGAGCTGTTCATGGGCGAGGCACTCGCCGAGGCGCGCCAGGCCGCGACCCGCGGGGCGCCCGCGGTGGGCGCGATCGCCGTGATCAACGAGGCGATGGTCGCTCGCGGCTCGAACCGGGTCGAGGAGGGCGGGGACCCGACGGCGCATGCGGTGATCGGCGCCCTGCGCGAGGCGGCCCGCAAGCTGGGCACCCCGCACCTCTCGGACGTCACGATCTTCACGACCGTGGAGCCGTGCGCGATGTGCGTCGGCGCCATGCTCGAATGCGACGCGGCGGCACTCGTGTACGCGGCCCCCAACCTCGTCGACGGCGCCGCCGGCAGCATCCTCCAGCTGGCCCAGCACCCGGGCCTCGGTCGGCGGCTCCAGGTGGTGTCGGGGATCCGGCGCGAGGAGGCCGAGGAGCTCGCCGGCGTGCTCGAGGCGGCATCCTCCGGCGCCTGACGGCCAATCGTCCCGGAAATCGTCCCGGACGGGCGGCCCGTCGAGGCTGGCCGCCGGTCCGCCTTTGCTATCCTCTCCCGCGGAGAGGTGTCCGAGTGGTTGATGGTGCCGCTCTCGAAAAGCGGTGTGCGAAAGCACCGTGGGTTCGAATCCCACCCTCTCCGCCACGCAGCTGGCCACACGACCCGGCGGGTCCGCTCGCCGGGTCGTATCGTGTCTCGTGGAGAGGTCGCCTAGAGGCCTAGGGCGCCGCACTGGAAATGCGGTATGGGGCAACCCATCGCGGGTTCGAATCCCGCCCTCTCCGCCATCCCTGCCGCCCCGGCAGGGGATCGCCGGGCGGCCCGGCAGATGGTGCGGCGGGCAGCCCCTGCTATCATCCCGGTGCCGTGCTAGGCGGGGAACTAGCGGTGCCCTGTACCTGCAATCCGCTCCAGCAGGGCTGAATTCCCTCCCGAGGTCGGTGCTCTCGAGAGCCGACGACGTTCGCGACGTTGAGGACCGGGTCCCGCGCAGCGGCGACTCGTGAACCGTGTCAGGTCCGGAAGGAAGCAGCACTCAGCGATGATCGCCGGGTGCCGCGGAACGGCCTGGTCCGAGCCGCGGATGTCGGTGGGCGCGGGGACGTCCTGATCGACGGGGGGTGCACGGCGTTACCTCTCGCACCGTCACGCCTGCCCCAGGAGCGTCGTTGACCGCAGGAACTTCCCACCAGGCCCTGTACCGCCGCTGGCGGGCCCAGACGTTCTCCGAGATCGTCGGGCAGGAGGCGGTGGTCGCCACGCTCCGGAACGCGGTCGTGACCGGGCGGGTGTCGCACGCGATCCTGTTCACGGGTCCGCGGGGCACCGGCAAGACGTCCCTCGCCCGGATCCTCGCCAAGGCCCTCAACTGCACGAACCTGGGCGCGACGGGCGACCCGTGCGACGCCTGCGCGTCGTGCGTCGCCATCCGCGACGGCACGACGCTGGACGTCGTCGAGATCGACGCGGCCTCGAACCGGGGCATCGAAGACATCCGCGAGCTGCGGTCCCGGCTCGACTATCCGCCCGGCGAGCTCCGCCGGAAGGTCTACATCCTGGACGAGGCGCACCAGATCACCCCGCCCGCCTGGAACGCGCTGCTCAAGTCGCTCGAGGAGCCGCCGGAGTTCGTCTCGTTCATGTTCGCGTCGACCCACCCGCAGGACTTCCCGCCCGCGATCCTGTCGAGGCTCCAGCGGTTCGACGTTCGCCGCCTGACCGTCGCGGAGATCGGCGGCAAGCTCGAGCGCATCCTGGCGGCCGACGGCCGCGATGCGGATCCCGAGGCGATCGGCCTCGTCGCCCGCCTCGCCGCCGGTGGCATGCGCGACGCCGAATCGATCCTCGATCAGCTGCTGTCGTCCACCGGCGACCGGATCGGCGCCGATCTCGTCCGGGACCTGCTCGGCCTCGCCGACGCGGACGCGGTGGATGGCTTCGTGACCGCGCTGGCGGCCGGGGACGTCGCGGCCGGGGTGGCCCTCCTCGACCGGCTCGAGGAGCGGGGCCGGGACCTCCGCGTCTTCCTGGACCAGGCCGTCGATGCCCTGCGGGAGCGGCTGCTGGCCGGCCTTGCCTCGGATGGCCCGGGCGACCGCGTGCTCGCGGCGGCCGCAAGACGTCTCGTCGCCATCGATCCGTCACGTCTCGGGGCCGGCGGCCTACGGATGCAGCTGGAGCTCGCGCTGTTCGAGTCGAGGGGGTCGATCGCCGCGCTGCCCGCGCCCGTCGCCGAGGCCGCCCCGGCCGCCACTCCCCCGATCGTCGCGGCGTCGCGGCCGTCCCGTCCGGGCCCGCCCGCGGGCGTCGCCGCGACCCGGCCCGGGCCAGCCGCCACCCCGGCCGCTCCCGCCACCCCGGCCGCTCCCGCCACCCCGGCTGCCGCCGCGACCCGGCCCGGGCCAGCCGCCACCCCGGCCGCCCCCGCCACCCCGGCGGCTCCGGTCGCGGGCGACGACCTCGAGCGCCTCCGCCTCGGCTGGGCACAGGTCGTCGCCAGCGTCACCGAGGCCAATCGGGCGGCCAAGCCGCTCATCGAGGCGTGCCGCCCGATCGGCGTCGAGGGCACCACGGTGACCCTAGGCTTCCCGGAGGAGAAGGCATTCCTCAAGGACGTCGCGGACCGGCGCCGGCCCCTGCTCGAAGACCGGATCGGCGGCTTTCTCGGCCATGCGGTCGGCGTCCGGTGTGTCGCCACCAACCTGGACCTGCTGCCGCCGCTGCCGGGGGACGCCGACGCGGCCCACATCCTCGCCGAGGCGCAGCGCATCTTCGCCGAGGATCTCGCGGACGTGCCCGAGGTCACCTGACCAGCCGTGCACGCCACCGGCGCATCGGCGAGACTTGCCGGAACGCCGCCAGTGTCGGCGCGACACCACCAGCCACCGACCGGAGGACCGACATCCATGGGCATGGGCAACCTGCAGCGCATGGCGATGCAGATGCAGCAGGAGATGGCGCGCGTCCAGGCGGAGCTCGAGACCACGATCGTTGACGGCAGTGCCGGCGGCGGCGTCGTGAAGGCGACGGTCAGCGGCAGGCAGGATCTCGTCGCGCTCGTCATCGACCCGTCGGCCGTGGACCCCGAGGACGTGGAGATGCTCCAGGATCTCGTGATGTCGGCGGTCAACGACGCGCTGCGCACCTCGCGCGAGCTCGCCGAGCAGAAGATGGGCGCGGTCACGGCCGGTCTGCGCCTCCCGGGCCTGGGCTGATCGCCGTCCCGTGACCACGGCCGTCATCGAGCCCGTCGCCCGCCTCATCGAGGCGTTCTCCAGGCTGCCCGGGATCGGTCCCAAGACGGCGCAGCGGCTCACCTACCACCTGCTCCGCGCGCCCGACGCGGAGGCCCGTGCGCTCGCGCGCGCGCTCGTCGCGGTGCGCGACGAGGTCGTGTTCTGCGACCGCTGCTTCAACATCAGCGACGCCCCGCTGTGTCCGATCTGCCGGGACCCCGGTCGCGAGGACGGCCGCCTGTGCGTCGTGGAGGAACCGCTGGACGTGCTCGCCATCGAGCGCACCGGCGAGTTCCGGGGCCGGTATCACGTCCTGCACGGGGCCATCAGCCCGATCGACGGCATCGGCCCGGACCGTCTGCGCATTCGCGAGCTGCTGGCCCGCGTGGACGAGTCCGCGGCCGAGGGCCATCGCGTGGACGAGGTCATCATCGCGACCAACCCCACGCTGGAAGGAGAGGCGACCGCCATGTACCTCGGCGAACGGCTCGAAGGCCGCGTCGGGTCGGTCACGCGGATTGCGCGCGGGCTGCCCGTCGGCGGTGACCTCGAGTACGCGGACGACGTCACCCTGATCCGGGCCCTCCAGGGCCGCCGGGAACTGCAGCCATGAGCGAGCTCGTCAATGAGATCCTGCTGCGGCTGTCCAAGGCGCTGGCGGCCGCGGTCCTCGGCCTGGTGGTGTGGCTGATCGCGATCGGCCCCCTGGGGGCCAGCGGCTCGGCCGAGCTGGCGCTGCTCGCCTGGCTGAGCGGAGCCGCATTCATCCTGCTCGTGGAGGAGAGCCCGATCTGACGGCCGATCCTTCGCGCCCGCGGCTCGTCCCCCCGGCCGATTCGCGCGTCGCGGCGGATCGGGGGATCGCCCGGCCGGGCTCGTTTGACAGCCGGTGGGACCCGCCCTACCATCCCACCTCGCGCCTCGAGAACCCGAGGTTCGCCGGTTCTCCGCCCGCGCGGAGGACGCCCTCCCCCCGTTTGACACGGGGAGCGGACTGCGCCACAATGAGTAGTCCGCGCTCCGGGCGGTCAAAGGCCGGGCGCTGCACCTTAACAAGTGAAGAGTGGTAGGAACTTCAGCACGAGAACGTGCCTGGACCAAGCTCTTGAGACATAGCTCGATCGCGAGATCGAGTTTTCACGGAGAGTTTGATCCTGGCTCAGGATAAACGCTGGCGGCGTGCATGAGACATGCAAGTCGAACGAACGAGCTTGCTCGTTAGTGGCGGACGGCTGAGTAACGCGTAGGTGACCTGCCCCGAAGTGGGGGATAACTGCCCGAAAGGGTGGCTAATACCGCATGTGGCGACGCATTCATTTGCGTCATCAAAGCCGCGAGGCGCTTCGGGAGGGGCCTGCGTCCGATTAGCTCGTTGGTGGGGTAACGGCTCACCAAGGCGACGATCGGTAGGTGGTCTGAGAGGACGATCACCCAGACTGGGACTGAGACACGGCCCAGACTCCTACGGGAGGCAGCAGTCGGGAATTTTGCTCAATGGGCGCAAGCCTGAAGCAGCAACGCCGCGTGAGGGATGACGGCCTTCGGGTTGTAAACCTCTTTTTTCAGGGAAGATGATGACGGTACCTGGAGAATAAGTCACGGCTAACTACGTGCCAGCAGCCGCGGTAATACGTAGGTGACGAGCGTTGTCCGGATTTACTGGGCGTAAAGAGCGCGCAGGCGGTCGTTCAAGTCGAGTGTGAAAGCCCCCGGCTCAACTGGGGAGGGTCACTCGATACTGATCGACTTGAAGGCAGGAGAGGGAAGTGGAATTCCCGGTGTAGTGGTGAAATGCGTAGATATCGGGAGGAACACCAGTGGCGAAGGCGGCTTCCTGGCCTGTTCTTGACGCTGAGGCGCGAAAGCTAGGGGAGCAAACGGGATTAGATACCCCGGTAGTCCTAGCCGTAAACGATGGACACTAGGTGTTGGTGGTATCAACCCCGCCAGTGCCGAAGCTAACGCATTAAGTGTCCCGCCTGGGGAGTACGGCCGCAAGGCTAAAACTCAAAGGAATTGACGGGGGCCCGCACAAGCAGCGGAGCGTGGGGTTTAATTCGACGCAACGCGAAGAACCTTACCAGGGCTTGACATGACCAGGAATCCGGCGGAAACGTCGGCGCCCCGCAAGGGGCCTGGCCACAGGTGTTGCATGGCTGTCGTCAGCTCGTGTCGTGAGATGTTGGGTTAAGTCCCGCAACGAGCGCAACCCCTACCGTGTGTTGTATCACTCACACGGGACTGCCGAGAGAAACTCGGAGGAAGGCGGGGATGACGTCAAGTCAGCATGGCCCTTACGTCCTGGGCTACACCCACGCTACAATGGCCGGTACAACGGGCGGCGAAACCGCGAGGTGGAGCAAATCCCTTAAAGCCGGTCTCAGTTCGGATTGTAGGCTGCAACTCGCCTACATGAAGCCGGAGTTGCTAGTAACCGCCGGTCAGCATACGGCGGTGAATATGTTCCCGGGGCTTGTACACACCGCCCGTCACGTCATGAAAGCTGGCAACACCCGAAGCCGGTGGGCCAACCCGCAAGGGAGGCAGTCGTCGAAGGTGGGGTTGGTGATTGGGACGAAGTCGTAACAAGGTAGCCGTACCGGAAGGTGCGGCTGGATCACCTCCTTTCTAGGGAGATCCGAGTCAGGACCATTACGGTGAGGTCCTGGCGTTGATGGCTCCCAGGTTGATCGCCCGATCGTTCGCTTCCCCAGTCGAGTGGGAAGCGCCGGCGCAAGCCGGAGATCGACCAGCGACTCGGCGAGACACCGTACCGGGCACGATCCAACGGGCCCTGTTCCTGCCACTCTTCAACGGTTATCGGTGCAGTCGCCCGCCGGGCTTCCGGCGAGGCCGGTGCTCGGGGGCGTTTAGCTCAGTTGGTTAGAGCACTGCCCTGATAAGGCAGAGGCCTCTGGTTCGAGTCCAGAAACGCCCACCACCCCGCACCACCCACGAGCACGGGGACGTAGCTCAGCTGGAAGAGCATCTCCTTTGCAAGGAGAGGGTCAGGAGTTCGAGTCTCCTCGTCTCCACCACCTTGCCGATCGGGGGCACTCCACTGGTCCTGGTCCACGCATAGACAGAATTCGAATAGCTCGGGTCCACCCGAGACGACCCTCCGGGTCCCACGACGCGACATGGTTCGACGGTTCGCAGGCTGGTCCTCGAGCCGTCGTCTCGCGTCCGGGACCACCCTCGAAGCTCCCCTGATCCGTGCGCTCCTCCCTGGAGCTCACCGACCAGCGGATCGCTGGGACGCCGGGAGCCTCGCTTCCGTCGCCGAACCGCTTCGGCGGTGCACCTTAACAACTGGATAGATGACGGCAGTAAAGATCGAAAGATCATGATTTCGCCGTGAAATCAAGGAGAACCCGATCGACCCCGTCCGCACTGACCGCCTGGTCAGATGCTGGCGGAGGTCAAGCTACACAGGGCACGAGGTGGATGCCTTGGCGCCAAGAGCCGATGAAGGACGTGGCAGGCTGCGTTAAGCCCCGGGGAGTCGCGAGCAGACGTTGATCCGAGGATATCCGAATGGGGAAACCCGGCTGGGGTCATGCCCAGTCACCCATGGCTGAATATATAGGCCATGTGGGGGTAAGCCAGCGAACTGAAACATCTCAGTAGCTGGAGGAAAAGAGATCATTCCCAGAGTAGTGGCGAGCGAAATGGGAATAGCCCAAACCAGTTCAGCGAGATAGGCGGCAGCCGTTTCTGAGCTGGGGTTGTAGGAGTCGAACACTGGGACCCTGCCGGGTGCCTGCAGAGTTACAAAACCGGTCGTTAGTCGAACTCACCTGGAAAGGTGGGCCATAGCGGGTGACAGCCCCGTAGGCGAAAGCGAGCCGGCCTCTGGATCGACCACCTGAGTACCACGTGGAAGGTCTCTCATGTGGGAAACTGGGCGGACCACCGTCCAAGGCTAAATACTCTTGGCGACCGATAGCGAACGAGTACCGTGAGGGAAAGGTGAAAAGCACCCCGGAAGGGGAGTGAAATAGTACCTGAAACCACGTGCCCACAAGCAGTCAAAGGGTGTTGCCGGTGTCACAGCCGGTAGCCTGATGGCGTGCCTTTTGAAGAATGAGCCGACGAGTTACTTGCATGTGGCGAGGTTAAGTCCGAGAAGGACGTAGCCGGAGCGAAAGCGAGTCTGAATAGGGCGTCCAGTCGCATGTAGTAGACCCGAAACCGAGTGACCTATCCATGGGCAGGTTGAAGCGGGAGTAATGTCCCGTGGAGGACCGAACCCACCAGCGTTGAAAAGCTGGGGGATGACCTGTGGATAGAGGTGAAATGCCAATCGAACTCGGAGATAGCTGGTTCTCCCCGAAATAGCTTTAGGGCTAGCCTCAAGCGTTAAATCGCGGGGGTAGAGCACTGGATGGGCTAGGGGGCTTCCCGCTTACCAACCCCAACCAAACTCCGAATCCCGCGATTCCAGAGCTTGGGAGTCAGACTGCGAGGGCTAAGCTTCGTGGTCAAAAGGGAAACAGCCCGGACCGTCAGCTAAGGTCCCTAAGTCCATGCTAAGTGGTAAAGGATGTGGATTCGCCTAGACAACCAGGATGTTGGCTCAGAAGCAGCCACCATTGAAAGAGTGCGTAACAGCTCACTGGTCAAGTGGATCTGCGCCGAAAATTCAACGGGGCTCAAGCATGGCACCGAAGCTACGGACTTGCCGCAAGGCGAGTGGTAGGGGAGCGTTCCGCTCTGCTGTGAAGGTCGACCGTGAGGACGGCTGGAGCGTGCGGAAGTGCGAATGTCGGCATGAGTAGCGAGATGTGGGTGAGAATCCCACACGCCGTAAGCCTAAGGTTTCCTGAGGAAGGCTCGTCCACTCAGGGTTAGTCGGGCCTAAGCCGAGGACGAATGTCGTAGGCGATGGACATCCGGTTGATATTCCGGAACCACCAAAGGGTCGTTTGCACCGCAAGGTGTCGCCCGGGGGTAGGAGATCGGAGGATGGCCGGCACAGCCGGTCGAGTCCGGGATCTGATCCCGGGTGGGAGCAAGGGCATGACACGGCACGGTAGTTGGAGCGCGTTTTGGCTATACGCGTCTAAGCCGGTAGGGGGAGGAGACAGGCAAATCCGTTTCCTCATTCAACCCCGAGCAGCGAATGAAAGGGCGTCAGCCCGATTCCAGTGAGCCGAGCCGGCGAGAAAAGTGTCTAGCGAGATCCCAGGTGCCCGTACCGCAATCCGACACAGGTAGGCGGGTAGAGAATACCAAGGCGATCGGGAGAACCCTCGTTAAGGAACTCGGCAAAATGGCCCCGTAACTTCGGGAGAAGGGGCGCTTCGCGACCGCTGCTTGCAGTGGTCGATCGAAGCCGCAGTGAAATGGCCCAGGCGACTGTTTAGCAAAAACACAGGTCTCTGCGAAAGCGTAAGCTGACGTATAGGGGCTGACGCCTGCCCAGTGCCGGAAGGTTAAGAGGAGGGGTGCAAGCTCTGAATCGAAGCCCCGGTAAACGGCGGCCGTAACTATAACGGTCCTAAGGTAGCGAAATTCCTTGTCGGGTAAGTTCCGACCCGCACGAATGGCGTAACGGTCTGGGCGCTGTCTCAACGAGGGACCCGGCGAAATTGAAATACCTGTGAAGATGCAGGTTACCCGCGCTAGGGCAAAAAGACCCCGTGGAGCTTTACTGCACCCTGACATTGGACTGGGGTTCAATTTGTGTAGGATAGGTGGGAGGCTGAGAAGCTGGGGCGCTAGCCTCGGTGGAGCCGACGTTGAAATACCACCCTTGTTGGATTTCGGTTCTAACCGCGACCCGTAAGCCGGGCGCGGAACAGTGTCAGGCGGGCAGTTTGACTGGGGCGGTCGCCTCCTAAAGTGTAACGGAGGCGCCCAAAGGTTCCCTCAGGCTGAATGGAAACCAGCCGAAGAGTGCAAAGGCATAAGGGAGCTTGACTGCGAGACCCACAAGTCGAGCAGAGACGAAAGTCGGGCTTAGTGATCTGGTACCTCCGAGTGGAAGGGGTATCACTCAACGGATAAAAGCTACCCCGGGGATAACAGGCTGATGGTGCCCAAGAGTTCACATCGACGGCACCGTTTGGCACCTCGATGTCGGCTCGTGGCATCCTGGGGCGGAAGTACGTCCCAAGGGTTCGGCTGTTCGCCGATTAAAGCCGCACGCGAGCTGGGTTCAGAACGTCGTGAGACAGTTCGGTCTCTATCCAGCGTGGGCGCAGGGAACTTGAGAGGAGCTGCTCCTAGTACGAGAGGACCGGAGTGGACGAACCGCTGGTGTGCCAGTTGTCCCGCCAGGGGCATCGCTGGGTAGCTATGTTCGGTCGGGATAAGCGCTGAAAGCATCTAAGTGCGAAGCTCGCCTCGAGATGAGGTTCCCCACCGGGTTAACCGGGTAAGACCGCAGAGAGACGATCTGCTTGATAGGCGGCATGTGGAAGCCCCGTGAGGGGTGAAGCTGAGCCGTACTAATGGTCGAGGGCTTGACCTCTATACCAGCACCTGACCAGGGGTCAGCGTGCCGGGAGATTGGGTCTCCCATGGCAATCGTGATCCTATGATTGGCGCCCGCGTCGCGACGTTGCGACGACGGTCGCTGCCGTCATCGTCCAGATGCAGACAATCCCGGTGACTCTGGCGGAGAGGCCACACCCGTTCCCATCCCGAACACGGCAGTTAAGCTCTCCAGCGCCGAAGATACTGAGAGGGCAGCCTTTCGGGAAAATAGGTCGTCGCCGGGATTGTTGCTTTAAGGCTCCGCATGGGCCCTGGCCTCCGATCCCGCGCGCTGGGCGCCGCCTGGGCGCCCGGGGGGTATCCTCGGCGGCGATGACGGCCACGCCCGACGGCGCCGATCCGACCCCTCACCAGGGTCCTGCCGTGGAGCCGCGCATCGCGAGGCGACGCGTGACTCCCGCGGTCCACGAGCTGTGCCCGTATCTGCGAGCCGAGTCCGGCCGGTGGCGCAGCGCGTATGCCGCGCGCGAGCATCGCTGCGGGGCCGTCGATCCCGCGGCCCGACTGACGATCGCGAAGCAGCGATCCCTGTGCCTGCTCCCCGCCCACGAGACATGCTCGACATACACGGCTGCCCAGGCCATCGGCATGGAATCCAATACGGCAGCGCCGCAGGACGGGGATGCCGCGTTGTGGCCGGCCGTCCGATCGGTGCCGGTGGTCCTGGAGCCGACCCGTGGCCTGCTGACGCCGCTCGCGGGCGGCCCGGCCCGCACGGGAGGGCAGGCGCTCCTGGTGGGGCTGATGGCACTGGCGTTCCTCGTCCTGGTTGTCGCTCGGACGACTGCCCCGCACCCGCCGGCGACGGGCAGCGGAGCGCCGCTCGCCTCCGTGGGCACCGTGGCCGGGGGAACGACCGCGTCGCCCGGCGAGTCCCCGGGAGCGGTGGCGTCCTGGACCCCGGCCCCGTCGGCTTCATCGGGGCCATCGTCGCCGCCGAGCCCGACGCCGGCACCTTCCGGCACACCGCCCGTCACGCCCTCGCCGACGCCGGCGCCGGCCGGCCAGCACTACACGGTGAAGTCCGGCGACACGCTGGGCCAGATCGCCACGAGGTTCAACACGACCGTGCAGGCGATCGCCGCAGCCAACAACATCGCGGACCCGCGCCTCATCCGCATCGGCCAGGTGCTGATCATCCCGTGAAGCCCGCCCGATCTAGCGCTGGCAGCCCCGGCAGTAGCCGGTCTGGAAGCTTCCCGACGTCACCTGCGTGATCCGGGTACTGCAGCGGGGGCACGGCTCACCGCCCCGGTTGTGGACGGCGAGGTGGTCCCTCACCTGCTTCTCGAACGTCGGCGGGACGCGCTCGCGAAGCAGCCTGATCGCGGCCTCGAGGGTCGTCCGCATCGCCGCGTACAGGTCGTCGACCTCCTCGGGCGCGAGTGAGGACCGCTTGCGGAACGGCTGGAGGCGAGCCGCGTGGAGGATCTCGTCCGCGTACGCGTTGCCGATGCCGGCCACGAACGCCTGGTTGCGCAGCAGGTTCTTCAGCTCCCCGGGGTGCCCGCGGATCCGCGTCCGCCAGTCCTCCAGCGTGAGGGCCGGGTCCAGGGCGTCCGGCCCCAGCTCGTCGGGCCCCATCCCCGGCACGCGTCGGTCGACGCCCGCGGGCAGCAGGTACACCTTGCCCATCTGCGTCGGATCCCGGTAGCGCACCCGGACAGGCAGCTCGTCGGCCGGCAGCCACGCCGCGCCGGCCGTCCAGGCCGCGGCGTTCGGCGGCGGCCCCCCCGCGCGAGCGCCCAACTCCAGCTCCACCGCGGTCCCGGCCGGCGCCCGCTCGCCGCGACCGGCGAGCTGGAAGCGCCCGGTGAGCATCGGGTTCACGACCACGCGGTCCCGCTCGAGACGCAGCTCAAGGAACTTGCCCACGCGCGCGACGCGCTCGACGCGCTGCCCGCCGAGGGCGGCCAGCTCCGTCGGCGTGCCGCGGACCACGAGCGGCATGAGCGCGCGCGCGCCGGTCAGCGAGCGCCCGGTGAGGGCAGCGTGGAACGCGTCGGCGACGACATCCAGATCGGGCAGCTCCGGCACGGCTGTCGATTGTACCGACCGTACCCGCATGCTAGACTTCGCCGCGCCTACGGGCCACGGACAGTTGAAGAGCACGTTCAGGTCTCGTTATCGCGAAGGAGCGGACCGCCGGCCAAGGTTCACCAACGATCCTCCCTCCCTCTCCAGACGGCCCGAGCGCGGCTCGCGGCCGTTCGTGATTCCGGGGCGAAATCCACGATAGGAGACAGGATCACCTTGACCGAAGAGCAGCAGGACGGGACCGCGCCGGCGCCGGAGGCCGTCGCCTCCAGCGACGAACAGGCGTCCGTGGAGACCGTCGCGGCGATTGCCGTCGCAGACGAGCCCGTCGCACCCGAGACCAGCCAGGAGCCGAGCGCCCCCGAGGAGGACGTTGTCGCCGAGGCGCAGCCCGCCGTCGAGCCCGCGCCCGAGGAGGACGTTGTCGCCGAGGCGCAGCCCGCCGTCGAGCCCGCGCCCGAGGCTCCGGTGCCCGCGCCGGTCGCGCGGCCCGTCGGCCCGGAGCCGACCACGATGGAGGAGCTGCTCGCGGAGCAGGACTCGGACATCAAGAGCTTCAAGCACGGCGACGTCGTCGAGGGCACGGTCGTCCGGATCGACAAGGACGAGATCCTGGTCGACATCGGCGCCAAGTCGGAAGGCGTGGTCAGCAATCGCGAGCTCTTCGGGCGACACGGCGAATCCCAGCCGGAGCTGGCCATCGGAGACGTCGTCCTCGTATACGTGCTGCAGCCGGAATCGCCCGAGGGTCACGTCGTCCTGTCGCTCCGCAGGGCGGGCCTGGAGCGCAAGTGGCGCTCGATGCAGGAGCTGTTCGAGGCGGGCACGATCATCGACGCGCCGGTCATCGACCACAACAAGGGTGGCCTGATCGTCGATTGCGGGATCCGCGGCTTCGTCCCGATCAGCCAGATCGTGGACTTCCCGCGCCGGCCGCAGAACGAGCAGCCGCGCGATGCCGCCCAGGAGATCGCCGAGAAGCTCCAGCCGTACGTCGGCCGGAAGCTCCGGCTCAAGATCCTCGAGGTCAACCGCAAGGCGAACAGGCTCATCCTGTCGGAGAAGGTCGCGCTGTACGAGGAGCGTCGCGAGAAGCGCGATGAGCTGTTCAGCAGCCTCCAGGTCGGCCAGAAGGTGACGGGCAACGTCCGCTCGATCGCGCCCTTCGGCATCTTCGTCGACCTCGGTGGGATCGACGGCCTCGTCCACAAGAGCGAGCTCTCCTGGAACAAGGTCAACAACCCCGAGTCCGGCTACAAGGTCGGCGAGGAGGTCGAGGCCGAGGTCATCGACATCAACCACGAGCGTGGCCGGATCAGCCTGTCGATCCGCCGGCTCCAGCCCGATCCGTGGGAATCGACGGTCGCGGACTTCAAGGTCGGCGACGTGATCGACGGCACGGTCACCAAGCTCGTCAACTTCGGGGCATTCGTCCGGGTCCGCGAGGGCCTGGAAGGGCTCATCCACATCAGCGAGCTGTCGCACCAGCGCGTCGCGCACCCCGGGGACGTGGTGCACGAGGGACAGGTCCTCAAGCTCAAGATCATCAGCCTCGACTCCGAGCGTCATCGCCTCGGCCTCAGCCTCAAGCAGGCCGAGGAGCCGCCGGCTCGCCCGGCGCCCGAGCCCGGCGCGGTGCCGTCGATGGGTGGCGGCGGCGGTGAGCGGCGCGAGCGGCGGGAGCGGCGCGAGCGCCCGGACCGCTCCTACGCGCCGTCGGACACGCTGTCCGAGCCGGAGGGCGGGATCGACACGACCCTTGCCGCGGCGTTCGCCCAGGTCCGCGACCAGCTCGCCGCCGCGGAGGCTGCGTCCACGCCCGAACCCGCGCCCGAGCCGGAGCCGGTGGCAGCCGTCGAGCCCGAACCCGCGCCCGAGCCGGAGCCGGTGGCAGCCGTCGAGCCCGAACCCGCGCCCGAGCCGGAGCCGGTGGCAGCCGTCGAGCCCGAACCCGCGCCCGAGCCGGAGCCGGAGCCGGCCGTCGAGCCCGTGCCCGCGCCCGAGCCGGAGCCGGTGGCAGCCGTCGAGCCCGAACCCGCGCCCGAGCCGGAGCCGGAGCCGGCCGTCGAGCCCGTGCCCGAGCCGGAGCCGGTGGCAGCCGTCGAGCCCGAACCCGAGTCGGCCTGAACCGACGGGGCGCCCCCCCGCGGATGCCCGCACCACGACGACCCGCCGGTTCCCGGCGGGTCGTTTCGCGTCCCGTCCCCGGTCGCTCGCCCCACGCATCGCCCCTGTCGGGATTGGGTGCTAGCATGGCCCGAAGGTCGCTCGGCGGCCATGGAGAACACGACCGGATGGACCGCTTCGACAAGTTCACGGATCGCGCGCGCAAGGTCCTGACACTGGCCCAGGACGAGGCGCAGCGGTTCAACCACAACTACATCGGCACCGAGCACCTGCTGCTGGGCCTCGTGCGCGAGGGCGAGGGTGTTGCTGCGCGCGTGCTCGAGAACATGAACGTCGAGCTGCCCAAGGTCCGGACGGCGGTCGAGTTCATCATCGGGCGCGGTGACCGGCCGGTGGTCGGCGAGGTCGGGCTCACGCCTCGCGCCAAGCGGGTGATCGAGCTGGCCATCGATGAGGCGCGCCGGCTGGGGCACAACTACATCGGCACGGAGCACCTGCTGCTGGGCCTGGTGCGCGAGGGTGAGGGCATCGCGGCGGGCGTGCTCGAGTCCCTCGGCGTCAACCTGGACAAGGTGCGACACGAGGTCATCCGGGTCCTCTCGCAGTCGTCGTCGGCCGGCCCAGCCCAGGAGACGAAGCGCGCAAGCAAGACCCCGACCGTGGATGCGCTCGGCATCAACCTCACCGAGGCGGCGCGCGCCGGCAAGCTGGACCCCGTCATCGGGCGCGAGAAAGAGATCGAACGGGTCATCCAGATCCTCGGCCGGAAGACGAAGAACAACCCTGCCCTGATCGGGGAGTCCGGCGTCGGCAAGACCGCGATCGTGGAAGGGCTCGCCCACCGGATCGTTGCCGGGGATGTCCCGGACATCCTGCTCAACAAGCGCGTCCTGACGCTGGACATCGGATCGCTGGTCGCCGGCACCAAGTACCGCGGCGAGTTCGAGGAGCGCCTCAAGAAGATCATCGAGGAACTTCGCAACACCAACGACGCGATCCTGTTCATCGACGAGCTGCACACGCTCGTGGGGGCTGGCGCGGCCGAGGGTGCCATCGACGCGGCGAACATCCTCAAGCCGCCGCTGTCGCGCGGTGAGCTCCAGTGCATCGGCGCCACCACGCTGGACGAGTACCGCAAGTACATCGAGAAGGACGCTGCACTCGAGCGCCGCTTCCAGCCCGTGGTAGTGGAGGAGCCCACGCTCGAGCAGACGATCGAGATCCTGATGGGCATCCGCGAGCGGTACGAGCAGCACCACAAGGTCCAGATCACGGACTCAGCGGTGCACGCCGCCGCTGATCTCTCGATCCGCTACATCACGGACCGCCACCTTCCCGACAAGGCCATCGACCTCATCGACGAGGCCTCCAGCCGGGTCCGCCTGCGTCACTCCTCGGCCCCGCCCGAGCTGCGCGCCGCGCAGAAGGACCTGGACCGCATCACCAAGGAGAAGGACGCGGCCATCAGTGCCCAGGAGTACGAGCGGGCGGCCACGCTGCGCGAGGCCGAGGCGACCTCCCGGGAGACCACGGACAAGCTGCGCGCGGACTGGCAGGCGTCGGTGTCCGGCGATGCGCCCAAGGTGGACGAGGAGGAGATCGCCCAGGTCGTCGCGATGTGGACCGGCATCCCGGTCGCCCGCATCGCGCAGGAGGAGTCGGAGCGCCTGCTCAGGATGGAGGAGGTCCTCCACCAGCGGCTCATCGGCCAGGAGGAGGCGATCGAGATCGTGTCGCGCGCCGTGCGTCGCGCGCGCGCGGGCCTCAAGGACCCGAAGCGCCCGATCGGCTCGTTCATCTTCCTCGGCCCCACGGGCGTCGGCAAGACGGAGCTCGCCAAGGCCCTCGCGGAGTTCATGTTCGGGTCCGAGGACACGCTCATCAAGATCGACATGAGCGAGTTCATGGAGCGCCACAACGTCAGCCGTCTCGTCGGGGCGCCGCCAGGCTACGTCGGCTTCGACGAGGGCGGCCAGCTGACCGAAGCCGTCCGGCGCAAGAGCTACGCGGTGATCCTGCTCGACGAGATCGAGAAGGCGCACGCGGAGGTGTTCAACATCCTGCTCCAGATCCTGGAGGATGGACACCTCACCGACGCCAAGGGCCGACGGGTGGACTTCCGCAACACCATCATCATCATGACCTCGAACCTCGGCGCCGCGAAGATCCAGACCAACTCCAGCCTGGGATTCAGGCAGCAGGGCGACACCGTGGAGACACGGGCCGCCGCCTCGTACCAGCTCATGAAGGAGAAGGTCCAGGCGGAGCTGAAGACGAGCTTCCGCCCGGAGTTCCTGAACCGGATCGACGCAACCGTCGTGTTCCGCAGCCTGACGGTCGAGGAGATCGCGCGGATCGTGGACCTGATGCTCCGGCGCGTCCGCGACCAGCTCACGGCCCAGGGCATGTCCCTCGAGATCACCCAGGCGGCCAAGGAGCACGTGATCAAGCTGGGCTACGACGCCGCGAACGGTGCGCGTCCGCTACGCAGGACGATCCAGAACCTGATCGAGGATCCGCTCGCGGAGCACCTCCTCCTCGGGCGGTATCAGCCCGGCGACTCGATCCTCGTGGACCTGGACCCGGACGCGAAGGGGCTGTCGATCACGGCCACCGAGGCGAAGACCCCGGTCGAAGCCGTCTAGCGGCCGCCGCGAGCGCCGCAGATGGCCCGCGCCCAGAGCCGGTACGTCTGCCAGTCGTGCGGCGCCTCCGTCCCGCGCTGGGAGGGCCAGTGCCACACGTGCGGCGAGTGGAACACCCTGGTCGAGACGGTCGTCCGCGACGCGCCGAGGCGTCCTTCCGCGGCCACCGCGGCCGGGAGCCGAGCGGTCCCGGTGCCGCTGTCCGGCGCGAGCGCGGCCGCCGGGGAGGCGCGCCGTCCGGTCGGCATCGGCGAGCTGGACCGGGTGCTCGGCGGCGGGCTCGTCGCCGGGTCCGTCGTCCTGCTCGGCGGGGAGCCGGGGATCGGCAAGTCCACGCTCCTGCTGCAGCTCGCCGCGGGCGTGGCCGGCGGGGCGGGGGGCGTCTCCGGCGGATCCGGGGTCCTGTACGCGACCGGCGAGGAGTCCACGGGCCAGGTTCGCCTCCGCGCCGCCCGGCTCGGTCTCACGAGCGGCGCCGTGGGTGACGCGATCCGGGTCGTGGCCGAGACGGAGGTCGGCCGGATCGTCGAGCTGGCCCGGACCGAGCGTCCCGGCCTGCTGCTCGTGGATTCGGTCCAGACCATCGCCTCCGATGAGCTCGACGGCCCGCCCGGCAGCGTGGGGCAGGTCCGGGAGTCCACGCTCCGGCTGATGGAGCTGGCGAAGGGCGAGGGGATCCCGGTCGTGCTGGTCGGGCACGTCACCAAGGACGGCACGCTGGCCGGGCCGAAGACGCTCGAGCACCTGGTGGACGTCGTGCTGTCCATCGAGGGCGATCGGACCGGCGGCCTGCGCCTCCTTCGCGCGACGAAGAACCGGTACGGATCCACCGAGGAGGTGGGCGTGTTCGAGATGGGCGAACGGGGCCTGGACGAGGTCGCGGACCCGGGCCGCGCGTTCCTCGCCGAGCACGAGTCGCCGGCACCCGGGAGCGTGGTCGCCCCCGTGCTCGAGGGCTCGCGGCCGCTCCTGGTGGAGGTGCAGGCACTGGTCGCGCCGACTGCCGCCCCGTCGCCCCGTCGCACGGCGTCCGGCGTGGACGCGAACCGCCTGGCCCTGCTCATCGCCGTGCTCGGGCGGCGGGCGGGGGCCGGCCTGTCGGGGCACGACGTGTACGCGAACCTCGCCGGCGGCCTGACCGTCACGGAGCCCGGGCTGGACCTCCCCCTTGCGCTCGCGCTCGCCTCCTCGCTCCGGGATCGCCCGGTGCTGCCGGGCACTGTGGCCATTGGCGAGGTCGGGCTGCTGGGCGAGCTGCGAGCGGTTGGGGGGCTGGACCGGCGGCTGCGGGAGGCGGCGCGCCTCGGGTTCAGCCGCGCGATCGTGCCGACCCCTCACCGGCGTGAGACGCCGGCCGTGCCGGGCATCGAGATTGTCGTGGCCACGTCGCTCGACGACGCCATCCGCATGGCGCTGGGCGATGGCGCCCGGGCAGGTCGCCACGGTGCCTGACCCCGTCGGGTCGGTGCGGACGGTCGTCGTCGCGTGCTAGGCTCGGGCCGCCCGCGCGGGACCGGGAGCCGCCGCCCGGCCGCTGGGCTTCGAGGAGGCGCGTGATTCGGACCATCCGGGTCCTGGGAGCGGCGCTCGGAGCGTTCATCGGGCTCGGTCTCGCGGCCATCGGGACCGGGCTGTTCGCGGACGTCCAGTACGCCGGGTTCATGCTGGCCGCCTGGACCATCGCCTGGATGATCGTCGGGTTCGCCGTGCTGCCGTACCTCACGGTGGTGCCCGCCGGCTGGGTCATCGGCCGTGTCCAGGAACTGTCCACCGCCGAGTTCGTGGCCTCGGTGCTGGGCCTCCTGCTGGGCCTCCTGCTGGGCCTCCTGCTGGGCCTGCCGCTGTCCAACGTCGAGGGGCCGCTGGGGACCTGGCTGCCCCTCGGTGTGTCGCTGTTCCTGGGGCTCGGGATGATGGGCCTCACGGTCGCCAAGCGGTTTGACCTGATCGCGGCGGCGGAGGGGGCCGGGCTGGTCCGCCGCCCGGACGCCGAGGCGGATCACCGCGTCGGCGAGCCCCGGATCGTCGTCGACACCAGCGTCCTCATCGACGGCCGGATCGCGGAGATCGTCGAGTCCGGCTTCGTCTACGGAACGCTCATCGTGCCCCGGTTCGTGCTCGAGGAGCTCCAGCACATCGCCGACTCCTCGGACTCGCTGCGGCGCAATCGCGGCCGTCGCGGCCTCGAGATCCTGGCCCGGATGCAGCGCGATCCGCGGACGCCGATCGAGATCGCCGAGGACGAGGCGCCCACGGTGGCCGAGGTCGACGCGAAGCTGGTCGAGCTGGCGAAGCGGATGAGCCGGGTGGTGATGACGAACGACTTCAACCTGAACCGGGTGGCCGAGCTCCAGGGCGTCCGGGTCATGAACATCAACTCGCTGGCCAACGCCGTGAAGCCCGCCGTGCTCCCGGGCGAGGAGCTCCACGTGAAGGTCATCCAGGAGGGCAAGGAGGCCGGCCAGGGAGTCGGCTTCCTGGACGACGGGACGATGATCGTGATCGAGGGCGGCGCACGGCTGATCGACCGCGAGGTGGACGTGGGCGTCACCCGGGTCCTGCAGACGGTGGCCGGACGGATGATCTTCGCCCAGCTCCGCCTCGAATAGGGTGGCGGCCGAGGGCGGCGAAGGCCCCTGGGCGGACGTCGTCGTGGTGGCGGCCGGCGCCTCGCGGCGAATGGCCGGCGCGGACAAGCTGCTGGCTCCGGTCGGCGGCCGCCCGCTGCTCGCGTGGACGCTGGCTGCCGTCGCTGCCTCGCCGGCCGTGGAGCGGATCGTCCTCGTGACGTCACCGGGCCGGGTGGACGAGATCACCGCCGCCGGGTGGCTCCCGGGGCGGGTGGATGCGGTCGTGGGCGGCGGAGCGACCCGCCAGGTCTCGGTTGCGGCGGGCGTTCGCCGCCTGGAGGCGCTGGATCCGGGTCACCCGGACCGTCCGGTGCTGGTCCACGACGGGGCGCGGCCCCTCGTTCCACCCGGGCTCGTCACGGCGGTCGCGGCGGCCACCGCGACGCACGGGGCGGCGATCCCGGTGCTTCCCGTCGCCGAGACGCTCAAGCGGGTGGCGGAGGGCCTGGTCGTCGAGACGGTCGATCGCGCGATGCTCGCCGCGGCGCAGACGCCCCAGGGCGTCCGGCGCGGCCTCCTGCTCGAGGCCTGGCAGAGGTTCCCGCCGGACGGTCCGCGCGAGTTCACGGACGAGGCCGCCCTGCTCGAGGCCTGTAACATCTTGGTCCATGCAGTCCCCGGTGACCCCGCGAACCTCAAAGTGACCCTGCCCGACGATCTCCGCCGTGTCGAACAGGCGCTGGCTCCAGCCGGCTGGCGTCCCGGCTTCGGGCACGATGGCCACCCGTTCGGTCCCGGATCCCCGCTCCGGCTGGGCGGCGTGGAGATCCCCGGTGCCCCGCGCCTGGCCGGCCATTCCGATGGCGACGTCGCGCTGCACGCGGTGGCGGACGCGTTGCTCGGCGCGGCGGGCCTCGGCGATCTCGGCCGGCTGTTCCCGTCCGACGCGCGGACGCCCCGGGACGTCGACAGCGCGTCGCTGCTGCGCGAGGTCGTGGCTCGGCTCGCTGCGGTCGGGCTCGAGCCGGCGACCGTGGATCTCGTCATCATCGCGGCCCGGCCGCGCCTCGGTACGCGGCTGGACGCGATGCGGGCCGCGATCGCGGGGCTCCTGGGCCTCGAGCAGGGCGCCGTCAACGTCAAGGCCTCGACCGGGAACCTCTCCGGCGACGAAGGCGCGGGCCGGGGGATCTCGGCTCGGGCGATCGCCACCGCCAGGCGGGTCCCGTGAGCATCCGGCTCCACGACACGCTGTCCGGCGAGGTCCGCACCCTCGAGCCTTTCGAGCCCGGTCATGTCCGCGTGTACACCTGCGGCCCGACCGTCTACGGGCCGGCCCACATCGGGAACTTCCGGTCGTTCCTGTTCGCTGATCTGCTCGTCCGTCACCTGCGCCGCCGCGGGTTGCGCGTGACCTGGGTGATGAACATCACCGACATCGACGACAAGATCATCCGCGGCGCCGCGGATGAGGGGATCTCCATCTCCGAGCTCACGGACCGATACGCGGCGCGGTTTCTCGCGGACGCGGACGCCCTGGGCATGACGCGCCCGGACGTGCTGCCGCGCGCGACCGCGCACATCGCCCAGATCAGCGACCTCGTGGCCACGCTGCTGGAGAAAGGCCACGCCTACCGGACGGACGACGGGTCCGTGTTCTTCCGCATCGCCTCGTGGCCCGCCTACGGGCGCCTGGCCCGCCTCGACCCGGAGGCGATGCGGGTCGGGGAGCGGGTCGAGGCCGACGAATACGGCAAGGACGACGTGCGGGACTTCGCGCTGTGGAAGGGCCCCAGGGCCGGCGAGCCGTCCTGGGACACGCCCATCGGCCCGGGCCGGCCCGGCTGGCACGTCGAGTGCTCGGCGATGAGCATGGCCCATCTCGGTCCCTCGTTCGACATCCACACCGGCGGCGTGGATCTCGTGTTCCCGCACCACGAGGACGAGCTCGCCCAGTCCGAGGCCGCCACCGGCCTGCCCTTCGTGCGCACATGGCTGCACTGCGCGCACCTGCGCATGGGCGGCCAGAAGATGGCGAAGTCCGTCGGCAACATCGCGCGTGTCGCGGACCTCATCGGGGCGGGCGTCTCGCCCCGGGCCCTGCGCTATGCGCTGATCTCGGTCCACTACCGGGCGCCGCTCAACTACTCGGAGGAATCGCTCGCGGCGGCCGCCGCGGCGGTGGAGCGGGTGGACGCGGTGCTGGCGTCCCTGGCCGCGTATCGCGAGGACCGACCGGACGATCCGACGCTGCCGGCCGCGCTGGATGCCGCCCGGGTGGGGTTCGATACGGCGCTGGACGACGATCTCAACATCAGCGAGGCCCTGGCCTCGCTGTTCGAGGGCATCCGGGAGCTCAATCGCCGGATCGACGCGCGTGCGCTGTCCACGCCGGACGCGGCGCGGGCGATCGCGCTCATCCGCGAGCTGGACACCGTGCTGGGCATCGCCGCGCCAGCGGCGCCGGAGCTGGACCCCGAGCTGCAGGGCCTGCTGGACCGTCGGAGCGCCGCGCGCGCGGCGCGTGACTGGGCCGAGTCCGACCGCCTGCGAGACGAGCTGCAGGCGCGGGGAATCGCGGTCGAGGACACCCGGGACGGACAGCGCTGGCGAGCGCTGGTCAACGCCGGTGGCTGATCCGCGAGGCCCTCGGAGCGACCGAGGCCGTTCGCCGCTCCGCGGTCACCGCGGCCCGGGAGGTTCGGGCCGCCCGCCGGGTCGGCCTCGCCCGGCTGGCGCCGGCGACCACGGCGGCGACCACGGCGGCGGTCACGGCGGGCCTCATCCGCCCGGCCCTGGCGGCGGCCGTCCGTCCACCGGACACGGGGGCGGAGCCCCCGGCGCCGATCGAGGCGGATCCGGGTTTCGCGACGAGGACCAGCCCGAGGAGCGTCGACGAGCCGGGGAGCGCGCCGGGCAGTCCGGTGGGTTGCCGGCCGAAGGCGGTCGACCGTGGCCTCGCGACGCCCATCGTCCGACCGGCGGTGGCGGTCCGCGCCCCCCTGCCCATCGGCCGTTCGAGGGCGGTCCCCCGCGCCGGCCGTCCGATCGCCCCTGGGACGCTGATCGTCCGGGGCCCGGACCTCAACCGGGTCACCCCGCGAGGCCGCGCCCCGAGCCCGGGTTCCCCGCCGAGCCGAGGTTCCCCGCCGAGCCGAGGTTCCCTGCCGAGCCGAGGTTCCCTGCCGAGCCGAGGTTCCCCGCCGAGCCGAGGTTCCCCGCCGAGCCGAGGTTCCCCGCCGAGCGCACGGCACGACTGGCATCATCCCGCCCGGGCGCCCGTCCCCCTGCACCACGCCACCCTGCGCCACGCCCGCCCGGACCGCGCCCGCCCGGACCGCGCCCCGATCGCCCCTGGCAGCCGCGAGGGCGCCCCGGCGGTCCCGGTCCCGGCGGTCCCGGTCCCGATCGTCCGTGGCAGCGTGGCGCCGCGTCTCCGCGGCCCGATCTCCCGCCCGGCCGATCGGCTTCCGGGGAGCTGCCCCGGCTGGCCGAGGACGAGGAGCTGGTCGCCGGCCGCCGGCCCGTCGAGGAGGCGTTCGTGGCCCGGCGCGAGGCCCGGCGGCTGCTCGTCGTTCCCCAGCGCCGGCTGGCCCTCGAGCGGCTCGTGCTCCACGCGACGAGCCTTCGAATCCCGGTCGTGGAGGTCGAGGGCGGCTCGCTCACGGCCATCGCCGGCTTCGACGGCCACCAGGGCGTCGCGCTCGTGGTCGCGCCGCGGCAGTGGGCAGGGCTCGACGACATCCTGGCGCTCGCGGCACAGCGCGACGAGCCGCCGCTCGTGCTGGTGCTCGACTCGCTCGAGGACCCCCAGAACGTCGGTACGCTGCTGCGGAGCGCCGAGGCGTCGGGCGTGCACGGCGCGATCTTCCCCACGCGCCGCCAGGCCCCGCTGACCCCGGCCGCGGTGAAGGCATCCGCGGGCGCCGTGGAGCACCTACGCCTGGCCCCGGTGGACGACCTTCCCGGGGTCCTCGCCGACCTCCACGCCAGGGGGCTTCGGATCATCGGCGCGGACGGCGATGCGCCGCTCACGGCACGCGACGCCGACCTGCGGGGCCCGGTCGCGATCGTCGTGGGCAGCGAGGGTCGAGGGCTCGGGCCGGCCGTCCGCCGGCGCTGTGACCTGCTGGTCCGGATCCCGATGCACGGCCGGATCGAGTCGCTGAACGCCGCGGTTGCGGGGTCGATCCTGCTGTACGAGGCGGCTGCGCAGCGGGGCACGCCCGAAACGACGCCCGTGCCGGTCGTGCCGGTCGTGCCGGTCGTGCCGGTCGTGCCGGCGGTCACCGGGCCGGGCGACGACCGTCTCCCCGGCAGCCCCTCCGTTCCTGCCGCCGGGGCGCCTGGCTCGACCGGCGATGTCCCGCCGGATGCCCGCCCGGACCCGCCGGGGGAGACTTCGGCCGGCCCGGGCGAGGTTTGACGCCCCGGCCGGTCGGCCGTATCATTCCCCGGCTCGCGGAGTCCTACTCTTGTTTGACGCTGCGCGCGTGCCGACGTAGCTCAATTGGTAGAGCAGCGGTTTTGTAAACCGCCGGTTCCGGGTTCGAGTCCCGTCGTCGGCTCCATCGGCAAGCAATGCTTCAGGCGGGCGCGGTCCCGGTGGCCCGGGACGCTCTCCCGGGCCCAGATAGCTCAGCTGGCAGAGCACATCCTTGGTAAGGATGAGGTCACGGGTTCGAATCCCGTTCTGGGCTCCATCCCTCGCCGATCACGGTCCATCCCTGGCGGCCGGTGTCGCCTCAGCAGCGGAGTGAGAAGGGTCCTGTGGCCAAGAAGAAGTTCGAGCGCACGAAGCCGCACGTGAACGTCGGCACGATCGGCCACATCGACCACGGCAAGACGACGCTCACCGCCGCGATCACGAAGTACTTCGCCCTCAAGGGCGGCGCGGAGTACCGCGCCTTCGACTCGATCGACAACGCCCCCGAGGAGCGCGAGCGCGGGATCACGATCGCGATCGCCCACGTCGAGTACGAGACGGCGAACCGCCACTACGCCCACGTCGACTGCCCGGGCCACGCCGACTACATCAAGAACATGATCACCGGCGCCGCCCAGATGGACGGCGCGATCCTCGTCGTCGCGGCGACCGACGGCCCGATGCCCCAGACCCGCGAGCACATCCTGCTCGCCCGCCAGGTCGAGGTGCCGTACATCGTCGTGTTCCTCAACAAGGTGGACGCGGTCGACGACCCCGAGCTGCTCGACCTCGTCGAGCTCGAGGTCCGGGAGCTGCTGAGCAAGTACAACTTCCCGGGTGACGACATCCCGGTCATCCGCGGCTCGGCATTGAAGGCGCTCGAGGCCTCCGACGACCCCGCCGATCCCGCCTACGCCTGCATCCAGGAGCTGATGGACGCGGTCGACTCCTACATCCCGACCCCGGAGCGCGCCATCGACCGCCCGTTCCTGATGCCGGTCGAGGACGTGTTCGGGATCAAGGGCCGGGGCACCGTCGCCACCGGGCGCATCGAGCGCGGCATCGTCAAGGTCGGCGACGAGGTGGAGCTGGTCGGCGTCCACGCCGCCACCCGCAAGGTCGTGGTGACCGGCGTCGAGATGTTCAAGAAGCTGCTCGACCAGGGCCAGGCGGGCGACAACGTCGGCTGCCTGCTGCGGGGCATCGAGCGCGACGAGATCGAGCGCGGCCAGGTCCTGGCCAAGCCGGGCTCGGTCAAGCCCCACACGAAGTTCGTCGCCCGGGTGTACGTCCTGACCAAGGAGGAGGGCGGCCGGCACACCCCGTTCTACAACGGCTACCGCCCCCAGTTCTACCTGCGCACGACCGACGTCACGGGGGCCATCGGGCTGACCGAGGGCGCCGAGATGATCATGCCCGGCGACAACGTGGACATGACCGTCGAGCTGATCACCCCGATCGCGCTCGAGGTCGGCCAGCGGTTCGCCATCCGCGAGGGTGGCCGGACCGTCGGCGCCGGCGCCATCACCAGCATCATCGAGTAGCGAGATGGCGAAGCAGCGGATCCGGATCCGCCTCAAGGCCTACGACCACCGGCTGCTCGACCAGTCGGCAGCCCAGATCGTCGAGACGGCGCAGCGCACCGGCGCGGACGTCGTCGGACCGGTGCCGCTGCCGACCCGGATCGAGAAGTTCACCGTCCTGCGCTCACCGTTCATCGACAAGGACTCCCGGGAGCAGTTCGAGATCCGCACCCACAAGCGGCTCATCGACATCCTGGATCCTTCGTCGAAGACGGTCGACGCCCTGATGCGACTCTCGCTTGCGGCGGGTGTCGACATCGAGATCAAGATGTGATGAGCGACCACGGGACCCTTATCGCCGTCCAGCCGGTCAAGGCCAAGGCGGCGCCGAGCACGCGAGCGAGCGCACCTGGGACGTGCGTGGGCGAGCGCGCGCAGAAGCCAACGCAGGCATGGGCCGGGTGGCGGCGATGAGCCAGTACACGATCGGCCTCATCGGCCGCAAGGTCGGCATGACACAGGTCTTCCAGCCGGACGGGACGATGGTCGCCGTCTCGGTCGTCCAGGTCAGCCCGAACACCGTGACGCGGCTGCGGACGCCCGAGCGCGATGGCTACACAGCCGTCCAGCTCGGTGCCGGCGAGCGCCGCAAGCTGACCCGGCCGCTCGCCGGCCAGCTGAAGGACCTGCCGCGCGTCAGGACGATCCGCGAGTTCCGGCTGGACAGCGCGGACGGCTACAGCGTGGGCCAGACCATCACCGTGTCCGACGTGTTCGCCGAGGGCGACCTGGTCCACGTGACCGGCGTCTCGAAGGGCCAGGGCTTCGCGGGCACCGTGAAGCGCCACAACTTCTCGCGCGGTCCCAAGACCCACGGGTCGGACAACTACCGCCAGCCGGGCTCCATCGGCCCGGGCACCACCCCCGGACGCGTCTACAAGGGCCTCCGCATGGGCGGCCACATGGGACACGAGCGGGTCACGATCAAGAAGCTGCGCGTCGTCCGCGTGGACCCGGAGCGGAACCTCATCCTCGTGATGGGGTCGGTTCCCGGGGCGCCCGGCGCGCTCACCTTCGTGCGGAAGGCCTGACGATGCCGCAGACCACCCTCTACGATCGCACCGGCGCCACCGTCGGGAGCGTCGACCTCGCCGAGGCGCTGTTCGCCGCGCCGGTCAACGAGGCCGTCCTCCATCAGGCGGTCGTCGCCCAGCTCGCCGGCCGCCGGCTCGGCACCCACGACACCCGGACCCGGGGCGAGGTGCGCGGCGGCGGCAGGAAGCCGTACCGCCAGAAGGGCACCGGCCGGGCCCGCCAGGGCTCGCGCGTCGCACCCCACTACCGTGGCGGCGGCGTGGTGTTCGGTCCGCACCCGCGCTCGTACGAGCAGCGGCTGCCCAGGAAGATGCGGCGCCTCGCCCTCCGCTCCGCGCTCACCGCGAAGTTCGGCGACGACGCGATCCGCGTCGTGGACCACTTCGGAATGGACAGCGAGCCGAAGACGAAGGCCCTCGTGGCCGTGCTCGAGGCGCTGGGCGCGGGCGACGGCCACCAGCGCCGGGTCCTGGTCGTGGCACCGGCCAGGGACGGATCGCTCGTCCGGTCGGCCGCGAACCTGCCGTCCGTGACCGTGATCCTCGCCGACTCGCTGAACGTCGTGGACCTGCTGAACGCGGACGCGGTGCTCATCGAGCAGCCGGCGCTGGCCCGTATGGAGGAGGTGTACGCATGAGCGAGCTCACCGCTTCCGACATCATCCTCCGCCCGGTGATCTCGGAGAAGTCGATCGACGAGTCCGGCCGCGGCAAGTACACCTTCGCGGTCCACAGCCGCGCCAACAAGATCCAGATCAAGGCCGCCATCGAGGCGCTGTACAGCAAGGAGAAGGTGACCGTGGTCGCCGTCAACGTGCTGACCTCGAAGGCGAAGGAGAAGCGCCGCGGTACCAAGCGCGGCCGCGTCGTCGGCTACACGTCCTCGTGGCGCAAGGCCGTCGTGACGCTCGCCCCCGGCCAGAAGATCGAATTCTTCGAGGGGGTGTAGCGATGCCGCTCCGAAGCTACAAGGCGACCTCCGCGGGCCGCCGGTGGATGACCCGGTCGACGTTCGAGGAGATCACCACCGATCAGCCGCACAAGCCGCTCCTCGAGCCGATGAAGCGCGGCTCGGGCCGCAACAACCAGGGCCGGCTCACCGTCCGCCACCGCGGCGGCGGCGAGAAGACCCACTACCGGCGGATCGACTTCCGGCGCGACAAGACCGGCGTGCCGGCCCGCCTCGCGACGATCGAGTACGACCCCAACCGGTCGGCCCGGATCGGCCTGCTCCACTACCGGGATGGCGAGAAGCGCTACATGCTTCTCCCGAACGGGCTGAAGGTCGGCGACGTCGTCGTGTCCGGCCCCCAGGCCGAGGCCCGGCTGGGGAATGCGCTGCCGATCGCGAACATCCCCCTCGGCACCACGATCCACAACATCGAGCTGACCCCCGGCAAGGGTGGCCAGATCGTCCGGTCGGCCGGCGCGGCCGCCCAGCTCCTGGCCAAGGAGGGCGATCTCGCCCAGGTGCGCCTCCCCTCGGGCGAGGTCCGCCGGGTGCCCGTCAGGTGCATGGCGACGGTCGGGCAGGTCTCGAACGTCGACCACGAGAACCAGAGCCTGGGCAAGGCCGGGCGCGCCCGGCACATGGGCCAGCGGCCCGAGGTCCGGGGCGTCGCGATGACCCCGCGGGACCACCCGCACGGCGGCGGCGAGGGCAAGAGCCCGACGGGCATGCCCCCCAAGACCCCGTGGGGCAAGCCGGCGATGGGCTACCGGACCCGGCGCGCGAAGACGACGGGCCGGCTCATCGTCCGCAGCCGTCACCGCAAGTAACGAGAGGAGCTAGAGCATGTCGCGATCGGTCAAGAAGGGACCGTTCGTCCAGCCCCGGCTTCTCGCCCGGGTGCAGGACATGAACAAGCGGAGCGAGCGAAAGGTCCTCAAGACCTGGTCGCGCGCCTCCGTCATCTTCCCGGACTTCATCGGTCACACGATTGCCGTCTACAACGGCAGGAAGCACGTGCCGGTGTACGTCACGGAAAACATGGTCGGCCATCGTCTCGGCGAGTTCGCGCCCACCCGCACGTATCGCGGGCACGGCAAGACGGCCGACCGGTCCGCCGGCCTGCGGTAGGGGAGCGGATAGCGTGCGCGTCTCTGCCACGGCCAAGTACCTTCGAGGCTCCACCCGCAAGACCCGTCTGATCACCGAGGCGATCAAGGGCCTGCCCGTGGAGGAAGCCGCCGCCAGGCTGCGGTTCATGCCGCAGACGGCCGCGCGCGATGTCGCGCGCGTGCTGAAGAGCGCGACGGCGAACGCCGAGAACAACCTGAACCGGTCGGCCGACGAGCTGTTCGTCGCCGACGCGGTCGCCAACGAGGGCCCGACGATCAAGCGGTGGCGCCCCCGGGCCCAGGGTCGGGCCTTTCCGATCCACAAGCCCATGACGCACATCACCGTCGTCGTGGCCGACCGGGAGGCCTAGGCATGGGACACAAGGTCCATCCGTACGGCTACCGCCTGGGCTACACCCGAACGTGGACCGCCAAGTGGTACGCCGACAAGGAGTACACCACCCTCCTCAAGGAGGACATCTCGATCCGGCAGCTCCTCGATCGCCGGCTCGCGAATGCCAGCGTGAGCGGGGTGGAGATCGAGCGCGGCATCAACCACGTCACGGTCTCGATCCACACGGCCAAGCCGGGGATCGTCATCGGGCGCGGCGGCCAGAACGTCGAGATCCTGCGCAAGGAGGTCGGCGAGCTGACCCAGCGCAAGGTGAAGCTCGAGATCAAGGAGATCCGCCAGCCGGAGCTCGACGCGTACCTCGTCGCGCTCAACATCGCGCAGCAGCTGACGCGTCGCGTCGCCTACAAGAAGGCGATGAAGCAGTCCATCCAGCGTTCGATGAAGGCCGGGGCGAAGGGCGTGAAGATCGCGCTCGCCGGCCGGCTCGGCGGCTCCGAGATGGGGCGGCGCGAGTGGGACCGCGAGGGGCGCATCCCGCTGGGCACGCTCCGGGCGGACATCAGCTACGGGCAGGTCCACGCGCACACGACCTACGGGCGCATCGGCGTCAAGGTCTGGATCTACAAGGGCGACATCCCCGTCGAGCACCGGCGCCGCGAGGCGGCCGCGACCGCCGCGGCAGCCGCCGTGCAGGGGGTGTGACGCCATGCTGATGCCGCGACGCGTCAAGCATCGCAAGGTGATGCGCGGCCGGATGTCCGGGATGGCCAAGGGCGGTCATACGGTCGCCTTCGGCGACTACGGCCTGGCCACGCTGGAACCGGCCTGGATCACGGCCCGGCAGATCGAGGCCGCCCGGCGCGCGATGACCCGTTCGGTCAAGCGAGGCGGGAAGATCTGGATCCGCGTGTTCCCGGACAAGCCGGCGACCAAGAAGCCCGCCGAGACCCGGATGGGTTCCGGCAAGGGCGCCCCCGACCACTGGGTGGCCGTCGTGCGCCCCGGCCGGATCCTGTTCGAGATGGCCGGCGTCGACCACGAGGCGGCCGTCGAGGCCATGCGGCTTGCGTCCCACAAGCTCCCGGTCGCGACCCGCGTCGTCGTCCGCGAGACCGGGAAGGAGGTCACCGATGGAGATCGGTGAGGTCCGGAAGCTCACGGACACGGAGCTCGAGGATCGGCTCCGGGAGGCCAAGCAGGACCTGTGGCAGGCCCGCTTCGCCCTCTCGACCCGCCAGTTGAAGGACTACAGCCAGATCCCGGCGACGCGACGGACGATCGCCCGGATCCTCACCGTCAAGCGCGAGCGTGACACCGCCCGCGGACTGGCGGAGTAGGAGCGTCGGGATGACCACCGCAGGAGCCACCAGCCCCGTGAAGGGACAGCGGAAGACCAAGGTCGGCCGCGTCGTCAGCGACCGGATGGACAAGACGATCGTCGTGTCCGTGGAGCGGCTGACGCGCCACCGGCTGTACAAGCGAGTCATGAAGGCCTCGACGAAGTTCGCGGCTCACGATGAGGGCAACGAGGCGAAGATCGGCGACACGGTCCTCATCGAGGAATCGCGTCCCCTGTCCGCCACCAAGCGATGGCGCCTCGTGTCCGTCCTGTCCCGTGCGGGCGAGGAGCGGGCCGGGGAGGCGATCGTGGCCGATGAGGCGGAGACGGCCGAGGCGATCCATGCCGTCGCCCATCCGGGCAGGCGGGACGACGACGGGCCGGTCGGGGAGGGTCAAGCGTGATCCAGGCCTCGACGCGGCTCCGCGTCGCCGACAACACCGGCGCCCGCACCATCGAGTGCATCCGGATCATGGGGCGCTCGCGCAAGACCGTCGCCGGCATCGGCGACGTGATCATCGCGAGCGTCAAGTCCGCGATCCCGAACGCGCCGGTGAAGAAGGGCGACGTCGTTCGCGCCGTCATCGTCCGCACATCCAAGGAGATCGGCCGCCCGGATGGCAGCTACATCCGGTTCGACGAGAACGCGGCCGTGCTCATCAACAACCAGGGCAACCCGCGCGGCACCCGGATCTTCGGGCCGGTCGCGCGTGAGCTGCGGGATCGGAACTACATGAAGATCGTGTCCCTCGCGCCGGAGGTGCTGTGATGACCGAGCGGTCCATCGCGCACCGGACAAAGGTCCCCGAGATCCGGAAGGGTGACACCGTGGTGGTGCTGGCCGGCAAGGACACCGGCAAGCGCGGCACGGTGGAGCGCGTCGTCCGGATCGACCCGTCGCCGACACCGCTGCGCTCGGGCTATCGCCGGACGTCGCTGCGGGGCGGCGTGTCGGTCGTCGTGGCGGGGCTCAACATCGCCCGCAAGCACACCAAGCCGCGCCAGCGTTCGCAGGGCGGGCCGGGCGCGATGCCGACCGTCGATCCGGGCGGGATCCTGGACCGCGCGATGCCGATCCCGATCAGCCGGGTGATGGTCGTCTGCAACCACTGCGACCGCCCGACCCGGATCGGCCACCGGACGCTCGACAACGGCACCCGTGTTCGCGCCTGCGGCCACTGCGACGAGCCGCTGGAGGTGAATGCGTGAGCGGGCAGCTGCAGGAACGGTATCGCTCGGAGGTCGTTCCCGGGCTCCAGAAGCAGTTCGGGTACGTCAATCCGATGCAGGTGCCACGGCTCGAGAAGATCGTCCTCAACATCGGCCTGGGCGAGGCCCTCTCGAACGCGAAGGCCGTGGATGCGGCGATCGGCGACATCGGGCTCATCACGGGCCAGAAGCCGATCGTCACGCGTGCCAAGCGGTCCATCGCCCAGTTCCGGGTGCGGACCGGCAACCCGATCGGCGTGAAGGTGACCCTTCGCGGCGAGCGGATGTGGGACTTCCTGGAGCGCCTCACGCGGATCGCGCTACCGCGCATCCGCGACTTCCGCGGCGTGCCCGGCAGGTCCTTCGACGGTCGCGGCAACTACTCGCTGGGCCTCCGGGAGCAGCTCGCCTTCCCGGAGATCGACTACGACAAGGTGGACCGTCTCCGCGGGCTGGAGATCAGCATCGTGACGACGGCGAAGTCCGACGAGGAGTCGAAGCGTCTGCTCGAACTCCTCGGCATGCCTTTCGCCGGCTAGGGCGGGGAGGAGTCCGAATGGCCAAGAAGTCCATGATCGCGAAGGCGAAGCGCACGCCGCATCACCCGGTGCAGGCCTACCACCGCTGCTTTGTCTGCGGCCGGCCCCGCGCGTACATGCGCCGCTTCGCGCTCTGCCGGATCTGCTTCCGCGAGCGCGCGCTTGTCGGCGAGCTGCCCGGCGTCACGAAGTCGAGCTGGTAGCAGGATGAACATCTCCGACCCCATCGCGGACATGCTCACGCGCGTCCGCAACGCGTCCCGGGCGCGCCACACGGAGGTCGTCGTCCCCGCCTCGCGCACCAAGCGCGAGATCGCGCGGATCCTCAAGGAGGAAGGCTTCATCGCCGACGTCCGCGAGGAACGAGCGGGGCCGGCGCAGCTCCTGCGCCTCGAGCTCAAGTACGTCGACGGCAAGGTGCCGGTCGTCTCGGGCCTCAAGCGGATCAGCAAGCCCGGCCTGCGCGTGTATGCGCGCAAGACGGACATCCCGCGCGTCCTGGGCGGTCTCGGCCTCGTGATCGTCAGCACGTCAAAGGGGATCATGACCGGCACGCAGGCCAAGCAGGCCGAGCTTGGCGGCGAGATCCTCGCGTACGTCTGGTAGCGCGATGTCAAGGATCGGCCGTCTCCCCATCCCCGTTCCCGCCGGCGTGGACGTCACGTTCGACGGGCGCATCGTCACGGTCAAGGGCCCCCGGGGGTCCCTGACCCGTCAGCTGCCGCCGCGGATCGAGGTCGAGCGCGAGGGCGACACCCTCGTGGTCAGCCGTCCGACGGAGACCAAGCTGGACAAGTCCCTCCACGGCCTCACGCGCACGCTCGTGAACAACATGGTCGTCGGGGTCACCACCGGGTACCGCAAGGGCCTCGAGATCGTCGGCGTGGGCTATCGCGCGCAGAAGGTGGGCGACAAGCTCCAGCTCGCGCTGGGCTACAGCCACCCGATCGAGATCGAGCCGCCGGCCGGCATCAGCTTCGAGGTCGAGAATCCGGTCCGCGTCGCGGTCCTGGGAATCGACAAGGAGCTCGTCGGCCAGGTCGCCGCGAGGGTCCGCGCCACCCGCAAGCCCGAGCCCTACAAGGGCAAGGGTGTCCGCTACGCCGGCGAGCAGGTCCGTCGCAAGGCGGGCAAGGCCGGCAAGATCGGCGGGAAGAAGTAGCCATGACCAAGATCGCCGGCCGCTCCGGGGCGCGCACCAGGCGCCACGCGCGACTTCGCCTCCGCCTGTCGGGGACGCCTGTGCGGCCCCGCCTGGCCGTCTTCCGCAGCCTGAACCACATCTACGCCCAGGTCATCGACGACACCTCCGGCACAACGCTGGCGGCGGCGTCCTCGCTGGACACCGGTCTCAAGGGGACAGCCGGCACCAAGACGGACGACGCCAAGCGCGTCGGCCAGCTCGTCGCCGAGCGCGCGAAGGCCGCCGGCGTCGCGCAGGTGGTGTTCGACCGGGCGGGCTTCAAATACCACGGGCGGGTTCGCTCGCTCGCCGAGGCGGCTCGTGAAGCCGGCCTGGACTTCTAGAGGACACGCCTGTGGCCCGGATCGACCCCAACAAGCTCGCGCTCGTGGAGCGCGTCGTCCAGATCAACCGCGTCGCCAAGGTGCACAAGGGCGGCCGCCGGTTCTCGTTCTCGGCGGTCATCGTCGTGGGCGACGGCAACGGCCACGTCGGAGTCGGCCTGGGCAAGGCCGGTGACGTGCCCGAGTCCATCCGCAAGGGCGTCGAGGACGCGAAGAAGAACATCGTCCGGATCCCGATGGTCGGGACCACGATCCCGCACGAGGTTCGCGAGGAGTACGCGGCCGCTCGCGTGATGCTCAAGCCGGCGTCGCAGGGGACCGGCGTCATCGCCGGCGGTGCCGTGCGAGCCGTCGTCGAGGCCGCGGGCATCCGCGACATCCTGTCCAAGATCCACGGCTCCACGAACCCGGTGAACGTGACCCGGGCGACGCTCAACGCGCTCACCAGCCTCCGGTCCGTCGAGGAGCTGTCGCGCCAGCGTGGCGTCAAGCTGCGGCTCGCCGTTCCGGGTCAGCCGGCAGCGGCGCAGGGGGCGGCCGATGCCCGCTAGGCTGCGCGTCACCCAGACCAGGAGCACGATCAGCCACATCGCCCGGAACCGGGCGACGATTCGCGCGCTGGGCCTGCACGGCATCGGCAGCTCGTCGGTCCTTCCGGACAACGAGGCGGTGCGCGGCATGGTCCGCCAGGTGCGGTTCCTCGTGACCGTCGAGGAGCTTCCCGAGGGCTCGGACGCGACGACCGCGGAGAATCAACGATGAAGATCCACGACCTTCGCCCCGCGGAGGGGGCGGTCACCAGGCGGACCCGGGTCGGGCGCGGGATCGCGGCCGGCAAGGGCAAGACCGCCGGCCGCGGCACCAAGGGCCAGAAGTCACGCGCCGGCGCGTCGATCCCCGCCTGGTTCGAGGGCGGCCAGACGCCGATCCACGTCCGGATCCCCAAGCTCCGCGGCTTCCGCAACATCAACGACGTCGAGTACGAGGTCGTCAACGTCGGCTCCATCGGTGCCGCGATCGAGGCGGGCCGCCTGGAGGTCCAGGGCGGCGCACCCGTCACGGTCAACGCCGACACGCTCAAGCAGGCGGGGCTGGTCCGTCGTGATCGGCTGCCGCTCAAGATCCTCGGCCACGGGGACCTGAGCGCCAGGCTGTTCGTGCTCGCCGACGCCTTCACCAGGAGCGCCCGCGAGAAGATCGAGGCGGCCGGGGGCACGGCGCAGGTGATCGAGATCCCGTCCACTCCGCTCGCCGCCCTGGGCGTCGAGCCGCCTGCCGCCCCGGCGCAGGCCGACGCCGAAGCCCCCGCCCCGGCGCAGGCCGACGCCGAAGCACCCGCCGAGGCCCCCGGGGCCGACGCGGCCGACAACGGCTAGCCGCCCCGTGTTCGAGGCCCTGCTCAACGCGTTCCGGGCGCCGGACCTCCGGCGCCGGATCTTCTACGTGGCCGGGATCCTGATCGTGTTCCGGCTGCTGGCCCACGTCCCGGTCCCGGGCGTGGATCCGGCGCAGCTGAAGAACTTCCTGGACACGAACGCGATCTTCGGGCTGCTCGACCTGTTCTCGGGTGGCGGCCTCACGAACTTCTCGATCGTGGCTCTGGGCGTGAACCCCTACATCAACGCCTCGATCATCATGCAGCTGATGACGGGTGTCGTCCCGTCGCTCCAGGCGCTGCAGCGCGAGGGCGAGTACGGCCGGACGAAGATCAACCAGTACACCCGCTACCTGTCGGTGCCGATGGCCCTGCTGCAGGCCTACGGGTTCCTGGCGCTCCTGAATGCGAACCAGGTGCTCAAGACGCCGTTCGACCTCGGCAGCTGGGAGACCCTGACCCAGATCGTGACCCTCACCGCGGGTTCGGTGACGCTCATGTGGCTGGGCGAGCTGATCACCGAGAAGGGGATCGGCAACGGCGTCAGCTTCATCATCTTCGCGGGCATCGTCAGCCGCGCGCCGGGGGCCCTCACCGGCTTCATCGACAACCCCGACCTTGCCCGCCTGATGCTGTTCGCCATCCTGGCCATCGCCGCCGTCGCGGTGATCATCTACATCCAGGAGGGGCAGCGCCGGATCCCGGTCCAGTACGCGTCCCGCGTCCGCGGCCGGCGGATGTACCAGGGCGGCCAGACGTTCCTGCCGCTCCGCGTCAACCAGGCCGGCGTCATCCCGATCATCTTCGCCGTCAGCATCCTGCTGTTCCCCAGCCAGATCGCGAGCTACTTCACGCGATCCGGCGGGATCATCGGCGACATCGCGATCGGGACCGTGTCCTGGCTGAGCACCGGCTCGTGGCTGTATGTCGCGCTCTACTTCCTGCTGACCGTCGGGTTCACCTATTTCTACACGGCGTTCACGTTCAAGCCGGACGAGACCGCCGAGCAGCTGCGCAAGAATGGCGGGTTCATCCCGGGCATCCGGCCGGGACGCCCCACGCAGGACTATCTCGCCCGCGTGGTCACGAGGATCACGGTAGCGGGCGCCCTGTTCCTGGGGATCGTCGCCGCCGCCCCACCGTTCATCGGCCTCATCCAGCCGCAGTTCTCGAATCTCGCGCTGGGTGGCACGGGGATCCTGATCGTGGTCTCCGTGGTCGTCGAGACGATGAAGCAGCTCGAGGCCCAGCTGCTGATCCGGCAGTACGAGGGCTTCATCCGATGACGCCCGCCGGCCTGGCGGTCGGGACGGCATCAGGCCCGGCGCAGGTGTGAGATGAAGGTCGTGGTCCTGCTCGGCGCCCCGGGCGCCGGGAAGGGCACCCAGGCGCCGCTGCTGGCAACGCGTCTCGGCATCCCGGTGGTCGCCACCGGGGACCTGTTCCGGGCCGCCGTTCGCGACGGCACCCCGCTGGGGCTCGATGCGCGCCGCTACATGGACGCGGGAAGGCTCGTCCCCGACGAGATCACCGTCCGCCTCCTGCTTGAGCGCCTGGCTCGGCCCGACGCGCACGATGGGGTCATCCTGGACGGCTTCCCCCGCACCGGGGTCCAGGCCCGGGCGCTGGACGCCGCGCTCGCGGACCGGGATTCCGCGGTCTCCGTGGCCGTCCTGGTCGAGGTCCCCGCGGAGGAGCTGGTCCGCCGCATGTCCGGCCGCTGGATCTGTCGCGCCGCCGGGCACCCGTACCACGAGGTGTCCAGCCCGCCCCGTTCCCCCGGGGTGTGCGACCTCGACGGATCGGAGCTGTACCAACGGTCCGACGACCGGCCGGAGACCATCCGCGTCCGCCTGGCGCAGCAGCTCGGCGCCCTGGACGAGGTGCTCGATCACTACCGGGCATCCGGTGCCCTGCGCGCCGTGAACGGCCTGCAGCCCATCGCCGCCGTCGCGTCCGAGATCGCGGGTGTCGTGGGCGCCGCGGGCGAACCGGCGCCGAAGCCGGTGCCGGAGTCGGCGGCGGGTTGATGGCGATCACCCGCAAGTCCCGTGCCGAGATCGACAGGATGCGATCCGCCGGGCGGATCGTGGCCGAGGTTCTCGCGCTCGTGGAGGAGGAGCTCAAGCCGGGCGTCTCGACCGCGGACCTGGACCACCTTGCAGAGCGCCACATCCGGGCGGCCAACGGCATCCCGTCCTTCCTCAACTACCTGGGCGGACGGCGCTACGACGCCCGCGACCCGCATGCCTATCCGGCATCGACCTGCATCTCGATCGACGACGAGATCGTCCACGGGATTCCCGGCGACCGGGAGATCAGGAGCGGGCAGATCGTGTCCGTGGACGTGGGCGTGATCTACGACGGCTGGCACGGGGACGGCGCCCGGTCGTTCATCTGCGGCGGTGAGTCGGCGGCCACGCCGGCGGCCCTGGGGCTCGTCCGGACCACGCGCCTCGCGTTGATGGCGGGCATCGCGGCAGCGGTGCCGGGCAACCGGATCGGCGATATCTCGGCCGCGGTGGAGGACATCGCGACGGCCGGCGGGTACGGGATCATCCGGCAGTATGTCGGCCACGGCATCGGGACCGCCATGCACGAGGATCCCCAGGTCCCGAACTTCCGCTCGAGATCCAGGGGGATCGAGCTCGTGCCCGGGATCTGCCTCGCGATCGAGCCGATGCTCACGCTCGGTTCCGAGGCGACCCAGACCCTCGCCGACCAGTGGACCGTCATCACCCTTGATGGGTCGCTCGCCGCGCATTTCGAGCACACGATCGTCGTGACGGCGAACGGTCCCGAGATCCTGACCACGGTCCAGGTGCCCTGATGTTGTCGAATTCGCGCAGGCTTGATATCCTCACCGTTCGTGTGTCGGCCCGGCCGGGCCGACACTCGTGCTGAGAAGGGCCCAGGGAGCGAGATTGGCGAAGAAGGACGCGATCGAAGTCGAAGGAACCGTCATCGAGCCGTTGCCGAACACGATGTTCGCGGTGGAGCTCGAGAACGGTCATCGCGTCCTCGCCCATATCAGCGGCAAGCTCCGGATGAACTTCATCCGGATCCTGCCCGGTGACCGGGTCCGCGTGGAGCTGTCTCCCTACGACCTCACGCGGGGTCGCATCACGTACCGCCTGAAGTAACAGAGGAACCCGGTGAAGGTCAGAGCGTCCGTCAAGGCGCGGTGTGACAACTGCAAGATCATCCGGCGCCACGGCACCGTGATGGTGATCTGCACGAATCCCAAGCACAAGCAGCGGCAGGGCTGACCCGATGGCACGTATCGCCGGCATCGACATCCCGCGCGAGAAGCGCGTCGAGGTCGCTCTCACGTACATCTACGGGGTCGGGCTGTCATCCAGCCAGAAGATCCTCAAGCAGACCAGCATCAACCCGGACACACGCGTTCGGGACCTCACCGAAGACCAGGTGAACCGGCTTCGTGAGGTCATCGACCGGACGTACAAGGTCGAGGGCGACCTCCGACGCGAGGTGGCGCTGAACATCAAGCGCCTCATCGAGATCGGGTCGTACCGCGGCACGCGGCACCGCCGCAACCTCCCGGTTCGGGGGCAGCGGACCAAGACGAACGCCCGCCAGCGCCGGGGACCGAAGAAGACGGTCGGCGCCCGCAAGAAGACGAAGTGACGAGGAACCGCTAAACGCATGGCCGATCGGAAGCGCGCCGTCAAGCAGCGGCGTCGGGAGCGAAAGAACGTTCCGCAGGGACACGTCCATATCCAGGCGACCTTCAACAACACGATCGTGACGATCACGGACCAGACCGGGAACGTCATCTCGTGGGGTTCCGCGGGGATCGCCGGGTTCAAGGGCTCCCGCAAGAGCACGCCGTACGCCGCCGCGCTGGCCGCGGAGGGCGCCGCACGCCGCGCCATGGAGCATGGCATGCGCCAGGTGGAGGTCTACGTGAAGGGCCCCGGCGCCGGCCGTGAGCAGGCCATCCGGTCGCTCCAGGCCGCCGGCCTCGAGGTGAATGCGATCACCGACGTCACGCCCATCCCGCACAACGGATGCCGCCCGCCCAAGCGGCGCCGCGTCTGAGCACCGAGAGACCATGGCCCGCTACACCGATGCCGTCTGCCGGCTGTGCCGTCGCGAAGGGCTGAAGCTCTTCCTGAAGGGCACCCGCTGCTATACCAAGAAGTGCTCCTTCGAGCGGCGCCCGACGCCGCCCGGCCAGCACGGCGTTCGCCGCCGCAAGGTCGGCGACTACGGCCTGCAGCTGCGCGAGAAGCAGAAGGTCCGACGCGTCTACGGCGTCCTCGAGAAGCAGTTCCGCAACTACTTCGTCGAGGCCTCGCGCCACTCGGGCGTCACCGGGGAGTACCTGCTCCGGTCGCTGGAGCTGCGCATGGACAACGTCGTCTACCGCCTCGGCATGGCGCCCTCCCGGGCTGCCGCCCGCCAGCTCGTGTCCCACGGCCACCTGGCCGTCAACGGCGTCCCCACCAACATCCCTTCGTACCGTCTCAAGGTCGGCGACAAGGTCGAGGTGCGCCAGTCGCACCACGAGCGCGAGATCTTCAAGGTGGTCAGGGAGACCCTCCGCTCGCACCAGGCCCCGGACTGGCTGAGCCTCGACCCGGCGAACCTTGCCGGGTCCATCCTTGCCCTGCCGCGCCGCGACCAGATGCCGCTCGACTTCAACGAGCAGCTCGTGGTCGAGTACTACTCGAGGTAGTCGCCCTCCATGATCGAACTCGAGACCCCGCAGATCGAGCCCGTCGCCGAAGCCGGCACGTACGCCAAGTACGAGGCCGGTCCGCTCCAGGCGGGCTACGGCGTCACCCTGGGCAACGCGCTCCGGCGCGTCCTGCTCTCGTCCCTCGAGGGGGCGGCCGTCACGTCGATCCAGATCCGTGACGTGTACCAGGAGTTCTCCACGATCCCCGGCGTCAAGGAAGACGTCACCCAGATCGTGCTGAACGTCAAGAAGCTTCGCCTCAAGAGCTTCGCCACGCACCCGGTGCAGCTCCGGCTCATCAAGAGCGGCGCCGGCCCGGTGGTCGCGGCCGACATCACCGAGACCGCGGACGTCGAGATCGTGAACCCCGAGCTCGTCCTGATGACGATCGACTCGGACGACGTCACGATCGAGATGGACCTCACGGTCGAGCGCGGCGTGGGCTACCTCGCCGCCGAGCGCAGCGAGGCGCTCCCGATCGGCGTCATCGCGGTGGACGCGATCTTCACGCCCGTGCGCAAGGTCAACTACTGGGTCGAGAGCATGCGGGTCGGTCAGATGACCAACTACGACAAGCTCACGATCGAGATCGAGACGGACGGCACGATCACCCCCGAGGAGGCGCTGTCGCGCTCCGCGGACCTCCTCGTCCACCAGTTCCAGCCGTTCGTGACGATCGGCGTCCAGGCCGTCGTGCCGGATCGCGCCGCGGCCGGCGTCCCGCAGCTCCCTCCGAACATGCTTGACATGCCGATCGAGGAGCTGGACCTGCCGATGCGGGCCTACAACTCGCTCAAGCGCAACAACATCGTCAAGGTCGGCCAGCTGCTCCAGCTCAAGGACGACGACCTGCTTCGCATGCGCAACTTCGGCAAGAAGTCGCTGGACGAGATGAAGGAACGCCTCCGGATGCGCGGCTTCATCCTCCCCGAGGCCGAAGCCGAGGGTGCGCTGGACGCGGACGAGGACGCAGCTGCGGACGAGCCCTTCGGCGACGAGGAGGAGGGCTGAGCGATGGCCCATCGGATTGACGGGCGCAAGCTTTCGCGCAAGCGCGGCCCCCGCCTCGCCCTGTACAAGAACCTGACGGTCTCGGTCCTGCGCTACGAGCGGGTCCAGACCACCGAGGCCAAGGCCAAGGAGATCCGCGGCCGGGTCGAGCAGATGATCACGCTTGCCAAGCGCGGGGACCTCGCGGCTCGCCGGACGGTCGTGTCCCAGCTGCCCAACGAGCCCCTCGTCGTGAGCAAGCTGTTCGACGTGATCGCCCCCAAGTACGCCGATCGCCAGTCGGGCTTCACCCGCCTCGTGCACATCGGCCAGCGCAAGGGCGACGCGGCCGAGATCGTCCAGATCGAGCTGGTCTGAGCGGCAACACGGGAACGAAGACAGGAAGCGGCGCCCGAGAGGGCGCGCCGGTGCGGTACAGGGCACTGGTCGAATATGACGGAACGGACTTTGCCGGGTTTCAGCTTCAGGCCAACGCCCGGTCGGTCCAGGGGGAACTCGAGACGGCCCTCGCCACCCTCGCAGGAGGGGAGCGGGTGGTCGTCGACGGGGCAGGACGCACCGACGCCGGGGTCCATGCCACCGGGCAGGTGATCGCCTTCACCTACCGGGGGACGCTCTCCGGGCCGACGCTCCAGCGGGCGGTCAACGCCCTGCTCCCGACGGACGTCGCGATCCGCGACCTGCGGCGGGTGCCCGAGGAGTTCCACCCACGCTATGCGGCGCGATACCGGGAGTACCGCTACACCGTCTGGAACGGGCCGCGCAGCCCGCTGCACGAGCGAACGGCGCTCGGGCTGCGGACCCCGCTCAATGTCGCCGCGATGGCGAGCGTCGGGTCGGTCTTCGAGGGCCGGCACGACTTCTCGTCGTTCAGCGGCGGGGACCGGTCCCCGGTCCGGACCGTGCATGCGGTCCGGGTCCGGTCGGCGGGTCGCCTGGTGACGATCGACGTCCGGGCGAACGCCTTCCGGCGGGGCCAGGTACGGCGAATGGTCGCCGGCCTCCTGGAGGTCGGCCTGGGCAAGATGGATGAGGAGGGCCTCCGGGCGGCACTCGCCGCACGGGAGCCGGCACTCAACGGGGCCGCGGCCCCTGCGAAGGGCCTGTGCCTCCGGCGCGTCGCCTTCGGGCGGCGACGATCGACCGACGACGGAGAAGACGAGGAATGAGCGCGAAGACCTATACGCCTCGGGAGAGCGAGATCGAGCGACGCTGGTACGTCGTCGACGCGACGGACGAGACGCTCGGCCGCCTCGCAACGCGGATCGCGCGCGTCCTCGAGGGGAAGAACAAGCCCACGTACGCCGCGCACATGGACACCGGTGATCACGTCATCGTGCTCAACGCGGCGCGCATCACCGTCACCAGCGACAAGCTCGAATCAAAGATCTACGCCCGCCACAGCGGGTATCCCCAGGGCTTCAAGGAAGAGACGCTCGGTCACCTCCTCGCCCGCCGGCCGGAGGAGGTTATCCGCCGCGCCGTGAAGGGGATGCTGCCGCACAACCGGCTGGGTACCCAGATGCTCCGGAAGCTCAAGGTCTATGCGGGGAACGATCACCCGCACCAGGCCCAGAAGCCCGAGCCGCTCGCCTGATCGAGGAGCCCTGATGTCGACGCCTGCGTTCTATTGGGGCACCGGCCGCCGGAAGACGGCGGTGGCCCGGGTTCGCCTTCTCCCCGGTGAGGGGCAGATGGTGGTCAACGGCCGCACCCCGGAGGAGCACTTCGGCGGTGCGTTCGCGGAGTCCGAGCTGTTCCTGCCGTTCCGGGTGACCGGGACCGAGGGTCGGTTCAACGTGATGATCAAGGTCGAGGGTGGCGGCGTGACCGGCCAGGCCGGCGCGATTCGCCACGGCATCGCCCGGGCCCTGCTCCAGGTCGACCCGGAGACGAACCGCCTGCCGCTGCGCCAGGCTGGCCTCCTCACGCGCGATCCGCGGATGAAGGAGCGCAAGAAGTACGGCCTGAAGCGAGCCCGCAAGGCCCCGCAGTACACCAAGCGGTAAGTCGCGCCCGCCCGGCGGCCGATGCCTGCCTTGGCCGCTGCGCTCGTTCGCTCACGCACGCTCAGGTGCGCTCGCTCACGTGCTCTCGGCCGCCTTGGCCTGGACCGCCGGGCGGGCGCTCCGTCCTTCGCATCCTCCCTGCACTGACGCCATGAGCAGCGCGTCCCTTCGTGGTCGCGATCTCGTCTCCGCGGCCGATCTCACCGCGGACGAGATCGGGGTGCTGTTCGCGCGCGCGGCGGAGCTCAAGGCCGAGTACCTGGTGGAGCGGCGGCATGCAACCCCGCCCCTGGAGCGGCGGACGCTGGCGATGCTGTTCCAGCGGCCGAGCCTGCGCACCCGGGTCACGTTCGAGGCCGGGATGACCCAGCTCGGCGGGCACGCGATCTACCTGACCGAGGGCGTCGTGCTCGGCGGGCGCGAGACCGTGGGGGACGTGGCGCGCAACCTGGATCGGTTCGTGGACGGGATCATGGCCCGGACCGGGCCCCACGAGGTTGTCCTGGAGCTGGCGGCGCAGGCGTCGATCCCGGTCATCAACGGGCTGACGATCCGCGAGCACCCGTGCCAGGCGCTGGCGGACCTGTTCACGCTCCACGAGCGCTTCGGCGACCTGCGCGGGCTGCCGTTCGCGTTCGTGGGTGACGGCAACAACGTCTATCACTCGCTCGCCCTGATGGGCGCCACCCTGGGCATGGAGGTGCGCCTCGCCCACCCCGCGGGCTACGGCCCCGATGATCGGATCGTGGCTCGCGCGAGCGAGATCGCGAGCACCACGGGCGGCCGGCTGGTGTTCGCGCCCGATCCGCGCGAGGCGGCCGAGGGCGCCGCGGTCGTGTACACGGACGCCTGGACGTCGATGGGCCAGGAGGCCGAGGCCGAGGAGCGGCGCGACGCGTTCGCGCGGTACCAGGTGAACCGTGACCTGTTGGCCGTCGCGCCGGAGGCCGTGGTGATGCACTGTCTTCCGGCGCACCGCGGCGAGGAGATCACGTCCGACGTGATGGACGGCCCGAGGAGCATCATCTTCGAGCAGTCGGAGAACCGGTTGCACGCACAGAAGGCGTTGCTGGTCGAGCTGTTGGCCGGCTGAGGGTACCCATCCACCGCGGAGGCGAGGACGGCATGAGCGGCGAGGCCCTCTACGAGCGCTACAAGGACGCGCTCAAGCGCGGCCATGTCGCATCCCTGCGCGGCCACCTCGACGAGGCGCTGACCGCCTACGCGGAGGCCGCGGCGATCGCTCCCGAGCGATCAACCCCTCACGCCAGCATGGGGACGGCGCTCCTGCGTCGCGAGCGGCCGGCCGACGCCCTGGGTCACTACGGCGTCGCGCTGCAGCTCGCTCCACGCGACGAGTCCGCGTTGCTCGGGCGGGCCCAGGCCCTGGCCGCCCTCGGGCGGCCAGGGCAGGCCGCCGACGCCTACGACGCCCTGGCCGATGCCCGGGAGGCCGCCGGCAAGCTCGCCGATGCGGTGGACGCCGCGCGTCGTGGGCTGGAGCTCGCCGAGGGACGGGAGCGCCGCCGGGCGCTGGCCCGCCTGGTCGCGCAGCTGCGCGAATCCGAGCCCGACGAGCCGGGGCGCGTCGCGCTCGAGCAGGCGCTGCAGGTGCTCGAGGGGATGGCGCTGAGCGGGGCACGGCCCGCGACGTCCGATGTCGACGCGGACGGGATCGCTGAGCCGGCCGAGGATGCAGTCGAGCCGGAGGCTGAGCCGGCCGAGGATGCAGTCGAGCCGGAGGCCGAGCCGGAGCCCGGCCCGCCGCCGATCCGGGCGGCCCTGGACCGCGACCTGCCCGACGACCTGGACACGGACGCGCTCGCCGTCTCGGTCGAGGCTGCCGTCGCCGCCGGCGACATCGTGACCTCGCTGGAGCGGCTGCTCGACCTCGCCGCCGCCCGCCGTCGCGCGGGCCGGATCGACGCGGCGCTGGACGCCTGCTACCTGGGGTTGACCCTGGCACCTGACGACGTGAGCCTCCACCTCGCCCTCGTGGAGCTGTACGACGACCGGGGCTGGGCCGGCCTCGCCGCCGAGAAGCTGGATCTCCTCGACCGCCTGGCCACGCTGGACGACGACACGGCGGCAGCCGCCCGGGTGGCCGCCGCGCGGACCCCGGCCAGCTGAACGGGACGTCGCCCGGCGAGGCGCCCGGCGAGGCGCCCGGCGGCCGGCGGAGCGGCCCGGGCCCGGTGCTACACTCGCCCGAAGATGCCCCCGTTCATCGAGTCGCTCGTCCGGCAGGCCACGCTGACGACGCTGCTCGACATCGCGATCACCGCGCTGTTCATCTACTGGCTGTTCAGCCTGATCCGCGGGACACGGGCCGTCACCCTCGTCCTCGGCGTCTCGATCCTGTTCGGCGTGTACGCGATCGCGCAGTTCCTCGAGCTGCGGTTGTTCACCCAGCTGCTCCAGACGGGCGCGGTCGTCGGGTTGTTCGCCCTGGTCGTCGTGTTCCAGCCGGAGCTGCGACGGGCGCTGGAGCGGATCGGCCGGGTCGGGACGCTCGGCTGGCTGCTGGCGCCCGCGGAGCAGCGCCGGACCGAGCACGTCGCCGCGGAGGTCGCCAGGGCGGCCGGCATGCTCTCACACGAGGGACACGGCGCCCTCATCGTCCTGGAGCGCGAGACCGGCCTGGAGGAGATCGCCGAGACCGGGGTCATGCTCCACGCGGACCTGTCGAGCGATCTGCTGTGCACGATCTTCGCGCCCCGCACGGAGCTCCACGACGGCGCGGTCATCATCCGCGGTGACCGGGTCCTCGCGGCCGCCGCGCTGCTGCCCCTGACCGACATGACCCTCAGCGAGCGGTTCGGCACCCGCCATCGGGCGGCCCTCGGCATTACCGAGGACACCGACGCGGTCGCCGTGGTGGTGTCCGAGGAGAACGCCCAGATGAGCGTCGTGGAGCGCGCACGGATCGTCCGCGTGCCCACCGAGGCGCAGCTGGAGCGGGCGCTCCGCTCGCTCCTCGAGGCCCCCACGGCGCCGCCGAGGCTCCGCCGCGGGCCGGGCCGGGGAGGTGGAGCCGGGGGCCGGCTGCGGATCGCGCGGCGAGGCGGGATCGGCTCCGGTCAGGCCCCGCCCGTGCAGCCGAGTCCCGATCAGGCGTCCGGCGCAGGCGAGGAGGGCACGGCCGCGGCCGTCGCCACGGCCCGATGAACACGGGTCGCTCCGCGCGTCGCGCGTTCGCGTTCGTCGTCCACAACTGGCCGCTCAAGCTCGCGGCGATCGCGGTGGCGGCCGTGCTCTACGCGTGGCTCGTCGTGTCCCAGGACAGCAACCTCTATCCCGGACCGATCATCGTGACCGCGCAGCACCAGCCGTCGGGGACGGTGGTGACCAACGAGCTGCGGGACGTGGAGCAGGTGCGCTACATCGCGCCCGCCGACCTCGGGCGGCTGCGGGCCGAGGACTTCCAGGCGACCGTGGACCTCGCGAACGTCAAGCCGGACGGGAACCCCGTGAACGTCCGGGTGGACGTGAAGGCGATCGACTCCCGCGTGACCATCCTCGACGTCCAGCCCCAGTCGATCCAGGTCGTGCTCGACGAATCGATCTCGAAACCGGTGCCGGTGCGGGTGGAGCGCGGACCCGCGCCTTCGGGCGTCGACGTGGGCGAGACCGCCTACACGCCGGAGCAGGTGACCGTCACCGGGCCGTCGGCCGCGGTCAACCGGGTGGTCGCGGCCCGCGTGGCCGTGGCGCTCGATCCGGGCGGGCTGGACGTGGATCGCGAGATCGAAGCGGATGCGGTCGATGCCAACGGCCAGGTCGTGACCGGTGTCGACGTGGAACCTCGCACCGTCCACGTCAGGATCCCGCTGTTCACGAACAAGGAATCGCGGACGCTGCCGGTGAACCCGACGGTCACGGGAGCGCCCGCGCCCGGCTTCCGGATCGCCTCGATCGAGGTCGATCCGCTGGCCGTCCTGCTCGAAGGCGACAGTGAGCAGCTGACGGCGCTCACGCGGGCGGATACCGCGCCCGTCACGGTGTTCGGGGCGACCAGCGACGTGTCCCAGGTCGTCACCCTGGCCCTGCCCACGGGCGTGGTCGCGGCCGGTCCCGCGAGCGTGACCGTCACGGTCCACGTGGAGCCCGTGACCGAGACGCGGACCTACGTGGCGGGGCTCCGTCTCGACGGGCGCGATCCGGGCCTCGACTACGGCTTCTCGCCCACCACGGTCGTGCTGACGCTGTTCGGATCGGTCGCCGACCTCGACAGGCTGGGGTCCACGCCGCTGGTGGTCGGGCTCAACGTCGCCACCCTGGGTCCCGGCACGCACGCGGTGCCCGTGGTCCCGTCGCTCCCGGCGGGTGTCAAGCTCGCCGCGCTGTCGCCCGAGACCGTCGCGGTGACGATCACGGTGCCTGCCACGCCGACGCCCTCCGCGTCGTCGCCAGCAGGTCCGTCGAACGCGCCGTCGGGCGCACCCTGACGGCCGCGCCGCGGCCAGGTCCGCCTGGCCCGTCCCACCCCAACCCTGACCCGATGCAGCAAGGAGCAGCATGAGCCGCCTGTTCGGCACGGACGGCATCCGCGGTGTCGCCAACGTGGACCTCCGCCCCTCCCTGGCGTTCGCGCTCGGCCGCGCGACCGCCCACCAGCTCGTCGGCCCCGGCGGCGCCATCGTGGTCGGCCAGGACACCCGCCGTTCGGGCGACATGTTCGTGGCCGCGATCACGGCCGGGGCGACCAGCATCGGCGCGGACGTGCATGCCGTGGGCGTCGTGCCCACGCCCGCCCTCGCGTTCCTGGCCGGTACCGGCGATTTCGCCGCCGGGATCATGGTCTCCGCGTCGCACAATCCGGCCGAGGACAACGGGCTCAAGGTGCTCGACCCCCACGGCCTCAAGCTGGACGACGATGTCGAGGACGAGCTGGAGGCCGTCATCCTCCGGGCCGACGAGCTCCCGGGCGTGGCCCCCGGCGGCATCGGGCGCACGGTGCACGCGCATGGGCTGCTGGACCGCTACGTGGCGCACCGGACGGGCCTGGCGTCGGCCGTCCGCGCCGACGGGCTCCATGTCGTGCTCGATGCGGCGAACGGCGCCGCGTACCGGGTCGGGCCGGAGCTGCTCCGGGCGACGGGCGCCCGCGTGACCGTGATCCACGACGCCCCGGACGGCGACAACATCAACCTGGGCTGTGGCGCGACCGCCCCCGCCTCGCTCGAGGACGCGGTCCGGACGCTGGGGGCGGACGTCGGGTTCGCGCTCGACGGCGACGCGGACCGGTGCGTCGCGGTGGACGCCGGCGGCACGCTCGTGGACGGCGACCAGGTGCTCGGCATCCTCGCCCTCGAGCGGCTGTCGCGCGGTGCCCTCGACCACGGCAGCCTCGTCGTCTCGGTGCTGTCCAACGGCGGGCTCCAGCACGCCATCGAGGCCGCGGGCGGTCGGATCGTCCGCACCCCCGTGGGCGACAAGCACATCCTCGCGGCCATGCTGGTCTCCGGGGCCGGGCTGGGCGGCGAGAAGAGCGGGCACGTCATCGTCCGCGAGCACACGACATCCGGGGACGGGATCGTCACGGCGATCGAGTTGCTGCGCGTCATGACCGCGGCCGGTGCCCGCCTGGGGGAGCTGTCGGCGGCCATCCCGCTGCTGCCGCAGCAGCAGCGGGCGATCCGGGTCCGGCACCGCGACCAGTGGGAGAACGACGACGTCCTGCGCCGGGCGATGACGGACGGGGAGGCCCGCCTCGGGCCCGGCGGGCGCATCCTCGTCCGGCCGTCCGGGACGGAACCCGTGCTGCGCGTGATGGTCGAGGGCCATGACGCCCGCGAGGTCGTCGAGATCGCCGACGCGATCGCGGCGCTCGCGGAGGAGCGTCTACACTAGCCCGGCCGCGGCGAGCCGCGGCGGGTCCGGAAGGAGAACCCCAGCGGCATGTGCGGAATCGTCGGCTACACCGGTCCCCGGGAGGCGGGCCCGATCCTCATGGAGGCCCTCAAGCGGCTCGAATACCGGGGCTACGACTCCGCCGGCATCGCGCTCGTCGATGACGCGGGCGACATGTTCGTCGAGAAGAAGGCGGGCAAGCTCGCGAACCTCCAGACCGCCATCGCCGACCGGACGCCGCACGCGGCGATCGGCCTCGCCCACACGCGCTGGGCGACCCACGGGCGACCCAACGACCTCAACGCCCACCCGCACCAGGACTGCACCGGCGACATCACCGTGATCCACAACGGGATCATCGAGAACTTCCGCGAGCTCCGCGACGAGCTCGCCGGGCGCGGCCATCTCCTGCGGTCCGAGACCGACACCGAGGCGCTGGCGCATCTCGTGGAGGAGGCCTACGAGGGCGATCTTGCCGAGGCGGTGCGGGCGGCACTCCGCCGGGCCGAGGGCGCATACGCCATCGCCGTCATGCACCGGGGCGAGAAGGACCGGCTGGTCGGGGCGCGGCAGGACGTGCCGCTCGTGGTCGGGCTCGGGGACGGCGAATCGTTCCTCGCCTCCGACGTCGCCGCGATCCTCGCCCACACGAACCGGGTCGTGTTCCTGGAGGAAGGCGACGTCGTGGACCTGCGGCCCTGGGGCGCGACCATCACCGGCGTGGACGGCGTCGCCCGCGAGCGCCGCGAGACGATCGTCGACTGGTCGCCCGAGGCCGCCGAGAAGGGCGGCTACGAGCACTTCATGCTCAAGGAGATCAACGAGCAGCCGGAGGCCGTCCGCCAGTCGCTGGCCGGCCGCGTGACCGCCGCCGGCCGGATCCAGGCCCCCGAGGTGGACGGGCTTGCGGCCACGTTCCGGCGGCTGACCCGGGTGGAGCTCGTGGCGTGCGGCACCGCGTCCTACGCGGCGCAGGTCGGTGCGGCGGCGATCCAGGACTGGACGGGGCTGCCCGCCCGGGTCACCGTCGGGTCCGAGTTCCGGTACTCGCCCCCGCCGCTGGACGCGAACACGCTGGTCATCGCGGTCACCCAGTCCGGCGAGACCGCCGACACGATCGCCCCGACGCGCTGGGCGCGCGAGCAGGGGAGCCCGATCGTCGCCGTGACCAACACGGTCGGCTCCGCGATCACCCGCGAGGCGGACGCCGTCATGTTCCTCCAGGCAGGCCCGGAGATCGCCGTCGCCGCCTCGAAGACGTTCCTGACCCAGGTGACGACGCTGGTCGTGCTGGCCGCCGCGATCGCGAAGGCCCGGGGCTCGATGGGCGCGGAGCAGGAGCTGGAGCTGGGCCAGGCGCTGCGAGCCCTGCCGGAGGGCGTGGCGCGGACGCTGGAGCGGAGCCGGGACGTGGCGGACCTGGCGCGTCGCTATGTCAACTCGCGCGGGTTCATGTTCATCGGCCGCGGCTACACGCTGCCGGCCGCCCTCGAGGGCGCGCTGAAGCTCAAGGAGATCAGCTACATGCACGCCGAGGGGTACGCGGCCGGCGAGCTCAAGCACGGCCCGATCTCGCTGCTCGACGCGGAGTGCCCCCTGGTCGCCGTGGCCACCCGGTCCCGCACGTATGACAAGCTGATCAGCAACGTCATGGAGGGCCGCGCCCGTGACGCGAGGGTGATCGCGGTGGCGACCGAGGGCGACCCGCAGATCGAGAGCTTCGCCGACGACGTGCTTTGGGTGCCCGCCACCCACGAGGCGCTGTCGCCGGTGCTGGCCGTCATCCCGCTCCAGCTGTTCGCGTACCACACCGCGGTCGCCCGTGGCACGGACGTGGACCAGCCCCGGAACCTCGCCAAGTCGGTGACGGTGGAGTAGGCATGGCTCCCTCCGAGGGCCGAGACGACGCGCCCGCCGGCCCGCGGCCCGGGGATCCCGGAGACCGGACCGTGCCGCCCGGCGCCGTGCCCCCGGGAACGACCGAGCTCGGCATCGACATCATCAGGGTCGATCGGATCCGTGGCACCCTGGCCAGGTTCGGTGAGCGGTTCTCGAATCGGGTGCTGACCGACGCCGAGCGGCGCTACGTGCGCGACCGGCCGGAAACGTTCGCCGGCCGCTGGGCGGCCAAGGAGGCGGTGTCCAAGGTCCTCGGCCTGGGCGTGCGCGGCATCGGCTGGCAGGACATCGAGGTCGAGCGCCTGCCGACAGGCCAGCCCGCGGTCCGCCTCCACGGGCGGGCGGCGCAGCGGGCCGACCAGCTGGGCATGGGACGGATCGCGCTCTCGATCACCCACGAGTCGGACTACGCGGTCGCGATCGCGTTCGGGGTCCGCGCATCGAGCGGCCGGTACCTGTTCCCGCCGGACATCGAGGAGCGGCTGGACGACCGCGAGCGCCGCCTCCTGGCCCGGTTCGAGCGGCTCCGGACGCTCGACGAGGCCGGCCGGTCGATGGCCGCGGAGGTCGAGGCGGTCGCCGGGGACGGCAGGGGCGGCGATGGCTGACCGACGTCCGGTCGGCTTCGGGCGGCCCCCGGAGGCCGTGGGCGACCCCGCCGCCGGGACTGCCGTGCCCGCGGGACCGGTGGCCCTCGACGACGAGACGATGGCCCGCCTCCTGCCGGACCGCGATCGGCGTGGCCACAAGGGCACGTTCGGCAAGCTCCTGGTGGTGGCGGGGTCGCTGGACTACGCGGGCGCGGCGCTGCTCGTGTGTCGCGCCGCCGGGCGGGCCGGCGCGGGCCTGGTGACGCTCGCGGTCCCGGAGTCGCTGCAGCCCCTGTTCGCGGCCAAGGTGATCGAGGCCACCACGATGGCGTTGCCGGAGGACGACGTCGAGGAGGTGGACCCGGAGCCCGCCCTGGCCAAGATCCTCGACCACGAGCACGACGCGCTGGTGATCGGGCCCGGCCTGCGGCCGGCGCTGGCCACCGCGGACCTGCTGCGGCTGCTGCTCACCCTCCCGGAAGAGCCCGCCGCCCCGGCCGTGCTCGACGCCGAGGCCCTCCGGACCCTCGCGGCGGCCGATGAGTGGTGGACGTCCGTGACCCGCCCGTGTGTCCTGACGCCGCACGCCGGCGAGTTCGCCCGCCTGCGGGCGGGCTCAGGTCACGATCCGGCCGCGGACGGCGATCTCAGCGCCGGCGACGAGGCACGGGCCGCCGCCGCCTCGGCCGCCGCGGTGGAGTGGAGGCAGGTCGTGGTCCTCAAGGGCGCCCGGACGGTGATCGCGGCGCCGGACGGGTCCGTGAGCGTGGCGCCATTCGAGAACCCGGCGATGGCGTCGGGCGGGACGGGGGATGTCCTGTCGGGGACGATCGGCGCGCTCCTGGCCCAGGGGCTGCCTCCCTACGACGCGGCGCGCCTGGGGGTGTACCTCCACGGGCTCGCCGGCGACGCGGTCCGTGAGCGGCTCGGCGATGCCGGGCTCCTGGCTGGGGATCTGCCGGAGGCCCTGCCCCTGGTGCGGAAGCGGCTTGCCGCCATCGCGGAGCGGCAGCGGACCGGGCGGCGGCTCGGCTTCGGGGTGCGGGACGGCGGCGGCGCGCCCGCGGCGCCCGACCCCGTGCACGCTGCGCCGGGCGCTGCGCCCGCCGGTCACGACGCCCCTGATGCCGCGCGGGCCGCGCCCGCCGCTCCCGACGCGCCCGGCGCCGCGGACCGGACGCCGGCCTGAGCGGCGACCGAGGGATCGCGTGACCGGCGCCCCCGCACGCCCGCCGATCGAGCTTCGCCTCGCCCGGGCCGGCCTGCCGCCACTGCCGCGGACCGCCTGGCTGGAGCTGGATCTCGACGCCCTGCGCGCCAACCTCGAGGTGCTGCGCTCGGTCGTGGGGCCCGGCGTGCGGGTGGAGCCGGTCGTCAAGGCGGACGCCTACGGGCACGGCGCCGTCCCGATCGCGCAGGCGCTCGAGGCGGCCGGGGCCGACGGGCTCTCGGTCGCCACGCTCGACGAGGGGCTCGAGCTGCGAGAGGCGGGCGTGACGCTGCCGATCCTCGTGCTGTACCCGATCCCGCCGGAGGGCGTGGCCGACGCGGCCCGGGCCCGGCTCGCGGTCAGCACCGGCCCCGGCCTGATGACGGCACGGGTCCTCGCGGCGGCGGCGGTCCTCCAGGCGGCTGAGGGTGGCGCCGGGCGCGTGCTGGACGTGCACATCGAGGTCGAGACGGGGCTCGGCCGGGGCGGGGTGCTGCCGGAGATGGTCGAGACCGCCGTGGAGATGGTGCTCGCGGCGCCCGGCGTCCGGCTGGCGGGCGTGTGGACGCACCTCGCGGCGGCGGACGTCCGGGACAGCGCACTCGGCCAGGACCTCGCCTTCGGGCGTGCGATCGCGCCGCTCGTGGACGCGGTCGAGTGGGGTCGCGACGCGGCGCGGCGCCACCTTGCGGGCAGCGGTGGCGTGCTGGGAGCCGATGTCCGGCGCTGGGACGCCGTGCGCACGGGCCTCTCGATCTACGGCCTGGTCCCGGACGAGCTCACGCCGGCCGCGACGACCGCGTCCGGGGCTGCGGCCCTGCGCCCGGTGATGTCCCTCCACGCCCGCCCGGTCCGGGTCGCCGACCTGCCGGCGGGCCACGGCGTGAGCTACGGCCCGACGTTCGTGACCGCCAGACCGTCCCGCATCGTGACCCTTCCCGTGGGCTACGCCGACGGCTGGCGGCGCGTGCTCTCGGACCGATCGGATGCGCTCGTCCGTGGGCGGCGCGTGCCGCTCGTGGGACGGGTGGCGATGGACGCCGTGATGGCGGACGTGACCGACGTGCCGGGCCCGGCCGTCACCGAGGACGACGAGTTCGTGCTGCTGGGGGAGCAGGGCGGGGAGCGGATCACGGCGCGGGATCTCGCGGCGTCGGCCGGGACGATCAGCTACGAGGTCCTCACGGCGATGGCCCGGCGCCTGCCCCGGGTGTACCATGCCGCCGGTTCACCCGTGGGGATTCGGACGCTCGCGGGCGGGAGGTCCGATTGGCACGCATCGAGCTCTGGAACGGCGACATCTGCGACCTCGAGGTCGACGCGATCGTGAGCCCGGCCGCGACGTCCCTGTGGATGTCCACCGGGATCGCCGGTGAGATCAAGCGGATCGGCGGCGACGAGATCGAGTTCGCGGCGATCCGCCAGGCCCCGGTCAAGCTGGGCGATGCCATCGTCACCCCCGCCGGTCGGCTGGCCGCGAAGGTCGTCGTCCATGCCGTCTCGCTGGAGCGCGATCGCCGCACCAGCGGACCGGCGCTCGACCGCGCCGCCCGCAACGCGATGGCCCGGGTGCGCGAGCTGGGGCTGACGAGCGTGGCTTTCCCGGCGCTCGGCACCGGCCTCGGCGGTTTCCCGCTGGAGGAGGCCGCCCGGATCGCGGTCGAGGCGGTTCGCGAGGAGCTCCAGACCCCGTCCACGATCGAGCACGTGATCTTCGCGCTCCGTGGTGCCGCCGCCTACGAGGCGTTCGCCCGCGCGCTGTCGGCCGGCGAGCCCGCGCCGGCGCGCCCGCTCCTGGCGCCAGCCGGCTGGCAGGCCGTGGGACCCGGGGAGGATGCGGCCCCGGCCGAGCGCCCGTCGACCGAGGCTCGTGCATGAGCTTCCCGATGGAGGTGCCCGACGAGCGGCGGGACGCGCTCGTCGAGGCCGTCGCGCGTGAGATCCGGCTCCGGGGGCTGACCGCCCCGGCCGTGCACTTCCTCGAGGCCAGCCGGCCGTACCGGCCGCTCGGAGCGCCGGCCATGCTGTTCTTCGACCCGGTGCTGCGCGAGCTGTTCGGGGGCGAGACCCCGTCCGCCAGCGAGCTCCTGCGCGACGACCTCGGCATCGAGGCGCTCATCGACCGGCTCGAGGAGCTGGGCGAGGCCGACAGCTGGGACGCCTGACGGCGACGGGTCCGGTCGCGGCCGGACGGCAGGGCCGCCACTGGTAGCATCGGCCCGGTGAGCAGCGAACCCCGCGCCTTCGCGACGGTCGACCGTGGCGCCGCGACCACCGCCGTCTCGCTGGTCGGGCGCGTGGACGGGCGATGGCGGTTGCTGGGGACGACCGCAGGCCCGGCCAGCGTGGACGCGGCCATCCTCCTGGCACGGCTGCGGGACCGCCTGGATGCCGCGGACCCGGCCCTCTCGGCCGCGTGCGGCGTGGCCGGTCCGGCGATGATCGCGGACATCCCCCGGGTCGAGACGCGGACCGTCCCGCCGCCGGTGCTCGTCGTCGTTGCCGCTACCGAGCGTGTCGTGCGCCCGCTGGCGGCGGTCGCCGGCGCCGCGGGCTGGCGGGTGCGGCCGCTGGTGGTCGAAGGGGCCGACATCCTCGCCGTCGCCGCGGCGCTGGCCGACCCGGCGGTCACGGCGGTGCTGGCCGGCGTGTCGGATCCGCCCGGTGCGGACGAGCGCCCCCTGGTCGGCGAGCTCAGCTCGATCATCGCGTCCGCGGCGCAGCGCCGCCCCGACCTGACCGTCGTCCTGTCCGGTGGCCTGGCCGACGTCGGCGGCAGCACCGAGGACCGGGTCGCCCGCGACAGGCCGGGCGCGACCCTCCTCGCCCCCGCCGTCGCGAAGGCGGACGGCGCCCGCCTGCGCGAGCTGCTGGACGGCCTGCGTGGCGGCGAGCAGGACGGCCGGCGGGCGCTCGGCAGCTCCGTGGCGACACTGGCGGAGGTGCTCCGGCGCAGTATCGAGGTGGTGGAGATCGGCGAGACGGCCGGGGCGCGGGTCGCCGCCGCCGTGACGCCGGGCGGCCCTCCACCGGTCCCGCTGACCGCGATCGTCGCCGACGCCGCGCTCCTGCCGCCGGGCGCCGGCGACGGGCTGGTGGACGAGGTCCTCGGCTGGCTGACCGTGCCCCTCGACCGGCTCCGCGTGCGCGACCGGCTGCGGGAGCTGGCGCTGGTGCCCTGGGGAGACGCGGCCGGCGACGGCGCGATGCTGCGGATGGCGGCCGCGCGGGCCGCGCTGGTCCGCCTCGTGGCCGCGACCCCCGCGTTCGACGGGCTGCCGGCACCGGACCTCGTGGTCGCCGCGGGTGGTACCTGGGCCGTCGCCCCGGGCCCCGCGGTCGCGCTCGCGCTGGCGGACGTCCTGCGCCGGCCGGGTGTCCGCGCGCTCGGCATGGACCACGCCCGCCTGCTCGGGCCGCTGGGGACGATCGCGGATCCGGACGAGCGACGACGGGTGATCTCGGACCTGCGCGACGAGCTGATCGTCCCGCTGGGCAGCGTCGTGATGGCGGCGGGCCTCCGCGCCGGGCGCTCGGCCGGCCGCCTCGAGGTGCTCGCCGCCGCGGGACCGGCCGAGCTGGACCTGGTACCGGGCGGGCTGGAGCTGGTGGACCTGCCGCCGGGGGAGCGGGCGGTCGTCGACCTGCAGTTCCGGGACCCGGTCGACCTCGGCCTGCGCGCCCGGCACTTCGCCGTCGAGGTCGTGGGCGGCCTGGGCGGCCTGCTCGTGGACCTGCGCGGCATCCCGCTCCACCTCCCCGAGCGCCTCGAGCCGCGCCGGGACCTGCTGGCGGCGTGGCAGGGGGCGCTGTGGGCGGGAGCGGACGCGTGACGACGCCGGGCTGGCTCGCCGAGGTCCCGTCCCGCCCGTTCGTCGAGTCCGGGGTCGAGACGCACCTGCCGCTGCCGCCCGGGGACCGGGCGCTGGTCGAGACCGGCGCGGAGATCGCGCCCGGCGACCCGCTGGTGGAGCATCTCCGCGATCCGCTGGTCGACGAGGTGAACCTCCGGACGGCCGAAGGGATCCCGGAGCCCACGGCCGGCACGCGCTGGTCGTCGGACCCCGCGACCGGACGCTTCCGGCGCGCCCGGCCTGATCTCGAGGGCGAGCTGCTGGCACCCGTCCCGGGCCAGCGGAATCGCTGGCGGCTCGTCGTCGGCGAACACGGCGACATCGTCGTGTCGCCGGTCGGCGGCACGGTCGTGGCCGTACGACCCGGGGCGGAGGTCCGGGTCCGCATCGCCGGCCGGGCGCTGCGCGGCGCGTTCGCGGCCGGCGCCTCGGCCCGCGGGCGCCTGGAGCTCGCGACGGACCCGTTCGGGGAGCTGCGGCCGGGCGGCATCGATGTGGGCCGGGCCGGCAGCATCCTCGTCGTCGGGTCGCGGATCGATGCCGAGGCGCTGACACGGGCGCGCGCGATGGGCGTGCGGGGGATCGTGGCGGCATCGTTGCCGGGCAAGGAGCTGCGCGACTTCCTGGCCTCGGAGCGGCGCCAGCGGGCCGCCCTCCACGCGATGCCGCCGTTCGGCGTGCTGGTGCTCGAAGGGGCGGTCCGCCGGCCGATCCCGTCCCCCGTCGCCGGGCTGCTCCAGCGACTCGCCGGTCGCGAGGTCGGACTGCTCGTGGACCCGCCCGCGATCGTGTTCGACGAACCGGACATCGACCCGCCGGCGATCGCCGAGGACTGGGTGTGGATCCGGTCCGGACCGAACGCGGGCGCCGAGGGCCGGCTGCTCGGCCCGGCGGGTCGCCGCCGGTTCGGGGCCGGCGTCATCCTGGACGCGGCCTGGGTGACGATCGACGGCGAGCGGGCGGTGGACGTCCCGCTCGGGGACCTCGAGCGCTTCCGCTGACCCGGCCTGCGGGCGGGGCCCCCTGGCCTCCGGCCTCCGCCGCACTGCGGCGCGACCGCGGCACGACCGCGCCGGCGGCCGGCTTCGGCTACCCTCGGATCGATGTCCGTCCCCGTCCTCCTCGAGCGCGTCGTCACGACGCGCGATCCCCGCGGCACGCGGGCGCTCGCCGCGCGCGTGGCCGCGGTCGCGCGCGCGGGCGACCTCGTGTGCCTCGTCGGCGACCTCGGCGCCGGCAAGACGCAGTTCGCCAAGGGGTTCGCGGCGGGGCTCGGGATCGCCGGCATCGTGAACTCGCCGACGTTCGTCCTGATGGCCGAGTACGCCGGCCGGCTGCCGCTGTTCCACCTGGACCTGTACCGGATCGAGGATGCCGCGGACGCGCTGGCCGGCGGGCTGATCGACGAGCGGCAACTGGACGGCGTCGTGCTCGTGGAGTGGGCCGAGCGGCTGGGCGGCGCCCTGCCGGCGGCGCGCCTCGACATCCTCATCGACGGCACGGGCGACGAGGAGCGCCGGATCACGCTCCGGACGAGCGACCTGGCCTACGCCCGCTATCTGGAGGCCGCGGCATGACCGCCGGCGGCCCGATCCTCGTCGTGGACACGGCGACCACGCACGCGATCGTCGCGCTCGGAACCGCGGCCGGCCAGCCGATCGAGCGGCGGGGCTGGGTGGCTGGCTACCGGCACGGGGAGGAGCTGCTGGTCCGGCTGGAAGGGCTCCTGCGGGACAGGGAAGTGGCGCTCGCGGACCTGGGCGGCCTGGTCGTGGGCACCGGGCCCGGTGCCTTCACGGGCCTGCGGGTCGGGATCTCGACGGCCAAGGGGCTGGTCCACGCCCTGCGGCTGCCGATCGTGGGCGTCTCGACGGGCGGGGCCCTCATCGATGCGGCGTCGTCCGTGCGCGGGCTCGACGCCATGACCGTCGTGCTCCTCCAGCCGGCCGGACCGTCGGACCGGGTGGTGTCGCGGCTCGGCGAGGCGCCGCGCATCCTGCCGGGGGGCACGGCGCCGGAGCTGCGTGCCGGCGACACGCTGGTCGCCGTGGACCTGGACGGACGCGCCCCGGCCGACGCCGTCCTGCTCGGCGAGACGGCACGCGAGGGCCTGGCGACGGCGCTGCTCGCGATCGGCGCCCGGCGCCTCGCCGGCGGCGACGCGGATGATCTCGCGCAGCTGGTCCCCGAGTACGTCACGCTGCCCCGCGGCGTCCGCGCGGGTCCCGCGGACGGCGGCGTCGAGATCAGCGGCGGGGCGTCAAGGCCGTGACCGGGGGGGGCGGTGCGGTCGTGACCGGCGGGGCGGTGCGGTCGTGACCGGCGGGGCGGTGCGGCCGTGACCGGCGACCCGGTGGTCCGGATCCGGCCGATGACGGTCGCGGACCTGGCAGCCGTCCAGCAGATCGAGCGGGCCAGCTTCACCACGCCCTGGCCACCGCACGCCTACCGCCAGGAGCTGGAGACCAACCGGCTCGCCCAGTATCTCGTCGCGTGCATCGGCGACGAGATCGTGGCCTACGGCGGCGTGTGGCTGATGGTGGACGAGGCGCACGTGACGACGTTCGCGGTCCATCCGCGGTACCGGCGGCGCCGGATCGGGGAGCGGCTGCTGCTGGCGCTGATCGACCTGTCGCTGGAGCGGCGGGCGCGGGAGGCGACGCTCGAGGTCCGCCTGTCGAACCTTCCCGCCCGGCGGCTGTACGAAAAGTACGGGTTCCGCCCGGTCGGCATCCGGCCGCACTACTACAGTGACGACCAGGAGGACGCGCTGATCATGACCACCGAGCCGCTCGAGACGCCCGTCATGCGGGAGCGGATCGCCCGGCTCCGGGCGGCGCTCGCCGGGGGCCCGGCTCCGACCGGCGAGCCGGACCCGGAGGGCGTCGTGCCGGCCGACGGGATGCCCGATCCGGGGCGCACCGCGACGACCGGCACCGGCGAGGGCGGCGCATGAGGACGCCCCGATGAGCGGGCCGCTCATCCTGTCCGTCGAGTCGAGCTGCGATGAGACCGGCATCGCGCTGGTCGAGGGCGGCCGCCGGATCCACGCCAACGTCGTCGCCAGCCAGGTCGCCCTCCACGCGCCGACCGGCGGCATCGTGCCCGAGGTGGCGGCCCGCGCCCACCTGCGCTGGATCGTGCCGGTCCTGGACGAGGCCCTCGAGACGGCCGGGGTGACGGTGCGCGACGTGGACGCGGTCGCGGTCACGTACGGGCCCGGCCTGGCCGGCTCGCTGCTCGTGGGCATCAACTTCGCGAAGGCGCTGGCCTGGGCGCACGGCAAGCCGCTGGTGCCGGTGAACCACCTCGAGGGCCACGTGTACGCGGGCTGGCTGCTCGACCCCGGCGAGACCGAGCGCGAGCAGCCGCCGTTCCCGCTGGTCGCGCTCGTGGTGTCCGGCGGGCACACGTTCCTGGCCGAGATGCGCGATCACCTCAGCTACCGGCTGCTCGGCCAGACGCTCGACGACGCCGCCGGCGAGGCCTTCGACAAGGTGGGCCGGCTGCTGGGCCTCGGGTACCCGGGCGGGCCCGCGATCTCGCGCGCGGCCGAGGCGGCGACCGCGCGCGACCGCGTGTTCCCCAGGGCGTGGCTGGGCGACTCGTACGACGTGAGCTTCTCCGGGCTCAAGACGGCCGCCCGTCGCATCATCGCCCAGGCGCGCGCGGATGCCGGACTCCCGGCCGACGAGCGCGACGGCGCGCTGCCCGACGCCGTCGTGGCCGAGCTCGCGTGGGGCTTCCAGGATTCGGTGGTCGACGTCCTGGCGACGAAGGCGATCCGGGCCGCGGAGGCCACGGGGGCCCGCGGGATCCTGCTGGGCGGCGGCGTGGCCGCCAACCGCGCACTGCGGGACCGGATCTCGGGCGAGGCCGAGGCACGCGGGCTGGGGATGGTCATCCCGCGCCCGGACCTGTGCACCGACAATGGCGCGATGATCGGGGCCGCGGGTGCGCGCCGCCTGGCGGCGGGGGTCCGGGCGGGCCTGGACCTCGACGCGCGGCCGTCGCTGCCGCTGGCCCGGTGACCCCCGGACGCGGAGCCGCGGAGCGGCGCGCCGGGGACCTCCGCCTGGACCCGCTGTTCGTCCGCCGCGCCCTCCGCGAGGCGGGTCTCCGGGCACGCCACAACCTGAGCCAGAACTTCCTGGCCGACGTGGACGTGCTCGAGGGCATCCTGCGCGAGGCGGACCCGGCGCCGGGGCGCGGCGTGCTCGAGATCGGGCCGGGGCTCGGCTTCCTCACCGGCGGGCTGCTCGCCGCCGGGGCCCACGTCACCGCCGTCGAGCTGGACCGGGGCCTGGTCGCGATCCTGCGCGAGACCTTCGGGGCGGAGCTCGACGCGGGCGCGCTGCGGCTCGTCGTGGGTGACGCGCTGGACCAGGACCTCGTCAACCTCGTGCCGCCCCCGTACGACGTCGTCGCCAACCTGCCGTACCACATCACCAGCCCGATCCTGCACCGGCTGCTGGGGCAGGCGCCACGCGCCGGGCGGCTGGTCCTGATGGTCCAGCGGGAGGTCGCCGAGCGTGTCGCCGCCGCGCCGGGCGAGATGTCCTACCTGTCGGTGTTCGTGCAGTACCACGCCCGGGCCCGGGTCGCGTTCCGTGTCCCGCGCGACGCCTTCGAGCCGGCTCCCAGGGTCGAGTCCGCGGTGCTCGTGCTGGAGCCCTACGAGACAGACGACCGGCTCGCAGCAGACGCGGAGGACCACCTCTGGCGCGTCGTCCAGGCCGCCTTCCGCGAGCGCCGCAAGATGCTCCACAACGTGCTCGTCCGCCAGCTGCCGATCCCGGTCGAGCGCGTGGACGCGGCCCTCGCCGCGGTGGGGATCGAGGGCGACCGGCGGCCGCAGACCGTGGCCGTGGGAGAGTGGATCGCGCTCGCCGAGGCCCTCGGCCCCATGCCCGCCGGCCGATGACCACCGAGCCCATGGACCCGGGCCGCCGGCTGGCGCCGGCCGTCCGGCTCGCCCCCGCGAAAGTGAACCTCACGCTGGCCGTCCTCGGGACGCGACCGGACGGCTACCACGCCCTCCACAGCGTGATGGTCCCGCTGGACCTCGCGGACCGGCTGTCCGTGTCGGTACTCCCGCCCGGTGCCTCGGACACGCTGCACGTGGACGGGTTCGATCCGGGCCCGGTCGCCGACAATCTCGTGCTGCGGGCGATCGCGGTCGCGCGGCGGGCCGCCCACCCGGCGTGGGGGCGCCTCGATCCGCCGCCCCCGCTGGCCGCCCGCCTGGAGAAGCGGATCCCGGTCGCAGCTGGGCTGGCGGGCGGCTCCTCCGACGCCGCCGCGGCCGTCGGGGCCGCCCTCGAGGCGTGGGGCGTCGACCTGGACGACGACGCCCGCCAGCGGTTGGCCGCGGAGCTCGGGTCCGACGTCCCGTTCTTCCTGGCCGGCGGTCCCGCGCTCGTCGAGGGACGCGGTGAGCGGATCACGCCGCTCGCCTGGCTGCGCGATGGCGACGAGCGCAACGACCGGCCCGGCCTGCTGCTCGTGACGCCGGCCGTGGGCATCTCCACGCCGGCGGCGTTCGCCGCCTGGGACGCCGGGGCGCGCGTGCCGGGCGGGGCGGCTCGCCTGGCCTCCGAGCACCTCGCGCAGGAGCTGCGCGCCGGCCTGCGCGTCGTCGACCTGCTCGCCCGGGCGTCGGTGCTGGTCGGCGCCAACGACCTCGCGCTCGCGGCGACCGTCGTCGAGCCGGCGCTCGTCGGGTTCCGGCGTGCGCTGCGGCGCCTGCTGGGCCGCCCGGTCGGCGTATCCGGCTCCGGCCCGACCCACTGGGCGCTCTATCCTTCCATCATCGAGGCGTCGGCGGCCGCGGACGGGCTGCGCGCCACGATCGCCGCCGGCGAGCTGCCCGGCCCCGGCTCGCACGAGCCGTTCGTCGCGGCCGCCAGGATCCTTGCCCCACCTCACGACCCGCGGAGGGAACGATGACGCGACAGGCCATCACCACCACCGGCGCCCCGGCCGCGATCGGCCCGTACAGCCAGGCGATCGTCGCCGGCGATCTCCTGTTCTGCAGCGGCCAGCTGGGCCTCGACCCCGTCACGGGGGAGCTCGCGGCGGGCGTGGAGGACCAGGCCGACCGCGCGATGCGCAACCTGGTGGCCGTGCTCGATGCCGCCGGGTGCACCCTGGACGATGTCGTGAAGACCACGATCTTCCTGGCCGACATCGCGGACTTCGCGACCGTCAACGCCGTGTACGGGAGGTTCATGCCGGACCCGCCGCCTGCCCGCTCGACCGTCGGGGTGGCGGCGCTGCCCAGGGGCGGCCGGGTGGAGATCGAGGCTGTCGCACGCCGGTCAGGCCGTTGACGCGCCAGCTCCCGGCGCGGCTCGGTTTGACACCGCCGGGCGGCCCAGCCCAGAATCGGGGCCGCCGCCGATGACAACCTCGCTGACCACCCCTGGCCCAGACCCCGCAGCTCCACCTGCGGCGGGCCCGGCGCGATTTGCCCGGCGCCGGACCTCGTGAGCCCCGCAAGTCCAGAAGCGCCCGTGCGGCGGACCGTGGCCGTCGTGCTGGCCGCGGGTCTCGGCACGCGCATGAAGTCGGGCCTGCCGAAGGTCCTCCACCCGCTGTGCGGCCGCCCGATGATCGACTACGTCCTCGATGCGGCGGTCGCGGCCACGGGCTCGCGCCCGCTGGTCGTCTACTCCCCGGCCACGGAGCGGGTGCGCGCGGCGGTCGCCGCGACCGCCGACGCCGCGCTCCAGGACGAGCCGCGCGGCACGGGCGACGCGTTGCGGGCGGCGCTCGACGCGCTGCCGGCGAGCGTCGAGGAGGTCCTGGTCGTGTCCGGCGACGTGCCGCTGGTCCGCACGGACCTGCTGGCCGCGCTGCTCGAGGCGCGGGCCCTCGACCAGGCCGCGATCTCGCTCGTGTCCGTGGACGCCATCGACCCCGCCGGGCTCGGGCGGGTCGTGCGCAACGAGGGCGGCGCGGTGGAGCGGATCGTGGAGGACAGGGACGCCTCGGACGATGAGCGCCAGATCCCGGAGATCAACGCCGGCCTGTACGCGTTCGACGCCGCATGGCTGCGGCGACGGATCGGCGACCTGCGACCGTCGCCGGCGACCGGCGAGCTGTACCTGACGGACCTGGTGGCCTTCGCGCGCGAGGACGGCCGGATCGTTGCCGCGCTCGAGGTGGAGGACGACGGACGCCTGACCGGCATCAACGACCGCGCCCAGCTGGCGCGCGCGGAGTGGGACCTGCGGGTCGAGCTGAACGACCGCTGGATGCGGGCCGGGGTCACCATGGTGGACCCCTCGACGGCGTACATCGACCATGCGGTGGAGCTGGCGCCGGACGTGGTCCTGGAGCCGAACGTCATCCTGCGCGGCCGGACGACGGTCGGGGAGCGGACGCGGATCGCCGCCGGGTCGCAGATCGTGGACTCCACGATCGGCGCCGACTGCGTGGTGTGGGCCAGCGTGGTCGAGCGGTCGGTGGTCGAGGACGAGGTCACGATCGGCCCGTTCAGCCACCTGCGCCCCGGCGCGCACGTCGGGCGGCGATCCGAGGTCGGCAACTACGCCGAGATCAAGAACAGCCGCCTGGGCGAGCATGTCCGCCAGCACCACGTGAGCTACCTCGGCGACGCAGAGGTTGGCCGGGACTCGAACGTCGGCGCGGGCACGATCACCGCCAACTACGACGGCGTGCGCAAGCACCGGACGACGATCGGTGAGGGCGTGTTCCTGGGGGTGGACACGATGCTCCGGGCACCCGTCACCCTGGGCGACGGGGCCAGGACGGGCGCCGGCGCGGTGGTCACGCGGGACGTGCCGCCCGGCAAGCTGGCCGTCGGGGTGCCCGCGCGGATCCGCGAGCCGCGACCGGCGGAGCCGGTGGCGCCCCCCGAGCCCGCCGAGCCCGCCGAGCCCGCCGAGCCCGCCGAGCCCGCCGCGCCCGGCCGCGAGCCTCCGAAGGGCGGCGGCGCCTGATGGGCAGCACGCTCCTCGAGCTCGCGATCATCGCGGTCCTGGTGCTCGCCAACGCGGTGTTCGTCGCCGCGGAGATCGCCCTCGTCTCGATCCGGCACAGCCGGGTCGAGCAGATGGTGGAGGAGGGCCGGCACGGCGCGGGGCGCGTCAGGCGCCTGATCAGCGATCCCGGCCGGTTCCTCGCGGTCATCCAGCTCGCGATCACGTTCATCGGCTTCCTCGCCTCGGCGTTCGCGGGCGTCAGCCTCGCGAGGACGCTGACGGACCTGCTCGTGAGCGCGGGCGTGGACCCCGGGTATGCGGGCGTGGCCGCGCTGCTCGTCGTCACCGTCCTGCTGTCGCTGTTCACGATCGTGTTCGGCGAGCTGGTCCCCAAGACGCTTGCGCTCGCTCACCCGGAGGCCTTCTCGATCGCGCTCGCGCGACCCGTGGAGCTGCTGGGGCGCGTCTTCCGGCCGGTCGTCGCGATGCTCACGGCGGCCACGCGCACGATCACGAAGGCCTTCGGCGTGGAGGTCACGTCCGAGGCCCAGATCACCGCGGAGGAGCTTCGCCTGATCGTGGAGCGTGGCGGCGAGCAGGGCATCCTGGAGGCCGAGGAGGAGCAGATGATCAACGCCGTCATCGAGCTCGGCGACCGGCGCCTGCACGAGGTCATGATTCCCCGCACCGCGATCGTCGCCCTCCCGGTGTCGGCCACCTTCGACGAGGTCATCGACCGGGTCATCGACGAAGGGCACTCGCGGGTCCCGGTCTACGAGACCTCCGTGGACGAGATCATCGGGATCCTGTACGCGAAGGACCTGCTGCCGTTCCTCAAGCCCGGCCCGGCGGAGCGGCCCGATCTGCGGACCCTGCTCCGGACGCCGGTGTTCGTGCCCGAGTCGATGTCCATCGACGACCTGCTGCACGAGTTCCAGCGCCGGAAGGTCCACATCGCGATCGTGCTCGACGAGTACGGGGGCACGGCGGGCCTGGTCACGATCGAGGACCTGCTGGAAGAGATCGTGGGCGAGATCCAGGACGAGTACGACGTCGAGGAGCCGGTGGTCGAGCGGATCGACGAGGACCGGGCGCGGGTGGACGGCCGGGCCTCGATCGACGACCTGCTCGAGGTGTTCGACCTGCGGCTCCAGCTCGAGGACGAGGACGAGTACGACACCGTCGGCGGGCTGGTGTACCACCGGATCGGCGGGGTGCCGGCGCCCGGTGACGAGATCACCGTGGACGGGCTCCGGCTGACCGTCGAGAGCACGGACGGACGGCGCGTGGGCAAGGTGCTCGTCGTCCGCGAGCACCCGGTGCACGACGAGTCGGCCGAGGGCGACGAGTAGCCGCCGGCCCTACGCGCTGATGACCGAGACGATGATCCCGGTGAGCCTCTCGCGGGCGGCCGGGTCCACCACGTGGAGCCCGTCCAGCTCGGCGAGCGCCTCGTCACGGTAGCGGCGCGCCTCGGTGCGGGTGAAGCCATGCCCGCCGGACCGGTCGAGGATGGTCACGATCTCCGAGATGTCGTCGGGTGTCGGCTCGGCCAGGGCGTAGAGGGCGGCGAGCCGCGCCCGGTCGGCGGGCGTCCCGTGCTGGAAGGCGTACAGGACCGGCAGCGTCTTCTTGTGGCGCGCGACGTCCGTCGGCTCCTTGCCGGTCTTCTGCTCCTGGCCCCAGATGCCCAGCACGTCGTCGTTGAGCTGGAAGGCGAGGCCCAGCGCCCAGCCGAACCGCCTGTAGCGGGCGATCACGTCCTCGTCGTCGGTGGCCAGCAGGGCCCCCGCCTCGATCGAGGCCGAGATCAGGGCCGCGGTCTTGCGGCCGATCATGTCGAAGTAAAGCTCCACCGACATCGGCTCGTCGGACGCCGAGGTGGCGATGTCGAGGTACTGGCCTTCGCACAGCTTGACGCACGTCTCGTCGTACAGGCGCATCAACCGGAGCACCTTGGCGTCGCTGAAGCCGAGGTCCGTCAGCCGGTGGAGGGCGACCCGCGACAGGCTGAAGATGAGGTCGCCGGTGTTGATCGCCTGGGCGACGCCGTGGACCGTCCACAGGGTGGCCCGGTGCCGCCGCTCCACGTCACCGTCCTCGATGTCGTCGTGGACGAGGCTGAAGTTGTGGCCCAGCTCCACGGCGGCGGCACCCGGCAGCGCGGCCCGGTGGTCGCCGGCGATCGAGGCGTACGCGAGGAGGCCGAGCAGGGGCCGCATCCGCTTGCCGCGGGGACCGTCCGAACCGTCGAGGCCCAGGTGGTAGCGGACCATCTCGTACACGCCGGCCGTGGACGGGTCGCGGTCCTGGACCACGCGCATGATCTCGGCCTCGGTGTCGGCGAGGAGGACGGACAGGTCGAGATCGTTGCTGACGGCCATCGTTCCGCCAGTGTAGCGGCTCCCGGCGCAAACGTGTCCGTCGAAAGTAGCCTGTTGGACGCGCGGCCGTCGTGCCGCTGCCGGGCCGGGCCGGGTGCGCTCCTGCCGGGCCGGGCCGGATGCGCCGCTGCCGGGTTGGGCCGAGTGCGCCACGGCTTCGGCCGGGTGCGCCGCGATCGTCCGCCGGTGGTACCGTCGGATCGTGCCCGCTCCGCGCCGCTACGTCACCGACGCGATCGTCCTGTCCCGCTTTGACCTGGGCGAGGCGGACCGCGTCCTGACGCTGATCACGCCCCAGTACGGCAAGCTCAAGGCGATCGCGAAGGGGATCCGGCGCCCCACGTCGCGGCTCGGCGGGTCACTCGAGCCGTTCGCCGAGCTGAACGTCGCGCTGGCCCGTGGGCGGACGTTCGATGTCGTGACGGAGGTCCGGGTCGGCCGCGCGTGGCTGCATCTCCGGGACCGCCTGGAGAGCACGGCCACCGCCTGGTATCTCGCGGAGCTGGCGGATCGCTCGCTCGAGGAGCGCCACGAGGCGGAGTCGCTGTACGCCATCCTGCACCGTGCGTACGAGCTCCTGGACGCGGGGATGGCGCCGGGACGCGTTGCCCGCTGGTACGAGATGCACCTGGCGGACGAGCTCGGCCAGCGGCCGGAGGTGGATCGCTGCGTGGAGTGCGACCGGGTGCTCGAGGCGACCGAGGCGTTCCGCTGGGTGCCGCCGCTGGGCGGGGCGCTGTGCGCGCGCTGTCCCGGACCGCCGGCGGAGCGGACCGCCCTGTCGCTGGACGCCCTCAAGCTGCTCAAGGCCTACCAGCGCCTGGACATCGAGGCGATCGCCGCCCTGCGGCTGCCCGAGGCCGTCGAGCACGAGGTCGAGACGGCGATGCGCGAGTTCATGCGGGTGGCGCTGGAGCGCGACCCCCGTTCGCTCGCGTTCCTGGACGAGGTTCGAAGCCGGCCCACCGCCCGAACGGCGCCGGCCTGAAGCGGAGGCGCCCGGTGGTTTTCGATTCCGGCACTGAGACCGAGCTGCACGCCCTGGAGCGGCTCCGGACCGACATGATCGGCTGGCTGACGACCGTCACCCCCGACGGCCGGCCCCAGACCTTCCCGATCTGGTTCCTGTGGGAGGACGGCGAGGTGCTGATCTACAGCGATCGGCGAGCGAAGCGGAACGAGAACATCCGGGCCAACCCCCGGGTCTCGCTCCACCTCGACGACGACGGCCGCGGCGGTGACATCGTGATCCTCGAGGGCGAGGCGAGGGTCGACGCCGCCACGCCCCCGGTGCCCGGCAACGCCGCGTATCTCGCGAAGTACGGGGCCTGGATCTCGAAGTCCCTCTCGTCGCCGGAGGAGATGGCGACGATCTACAACGTGCCCATCCGGATCCGGCCCACCCGCGGACGCGCGTTCGGGGCCTGAGGCCGGCCGGCGACCCGGGCGCATCCAGGCCATCGGGGCCCATCCAGGCTGACGACGGGCCCACTTCGGGCCCGTCCACGGCGGACACCCGCCCGCGGCGTCCCGGGCATCGGATCAGGGCCCCGGCGGTGGCGCCCCGATCTTGCGCTCCTGCCTCGCGAGCAGTCGCTGGATGTTGTCGGTGTGGAACAGCCAGATGAGCAGCGCCCCGCCCGCCGCGTACAGGTAGAGCCATGGGTCGAGCGGCGTCACCGCCGTGACCACGGCCAGCAGCACCCCGGCCGCCGCCGACGCCGTCAGGGAGCCGACCGACGAGTAGCGCGTGATCGCGATCACTGCGAAGAACAGGGGGAGGATCACCAGCGCGACCAGCGGCTGGAGCATGAGCAGCGCCCCGAAGCTGGGCGCCACACCGCGCCCGCCGCCGAGCCCCAGGAACGGCGAGCGGCTGTGGCCGATGATGGCGGCCAGGGCGGCGACGACCTCGACGCCGGCTCCGGCACCCAGGACGCGCGCGAGCAGCACCACGGCGACGCCCTTGGCCACGTCGAGGAGCCCCGAGACCAGGGCGAGTCGCGGTCCGAGCGCCCGCATGACGTTGGCGCCGCCCGTCCGGCCGCTGCCCATCGTCCGCGGGTCCGGACCCCCGGTGACCCGGGCGACGATGACGCCCCAGGGGATCCCGCCGATGAGGTATGACGCGACGACGATCGCGATCGCGCGGAGGAGCTCGGGACCATCCACGGGGCGGGAGTATACGTCCGGTCAGCGGCGCGGTCGGGGCGATTCGAGCGCGTCGACCGCCGCGCGCAGGCGGTCAGGTCGGCCCGCCCACCAGTCCGCCCGCCCGTGATCCGCGCCTGCTTCCTCGACGAGGGTGGCGAGCATGGCATTGACCGGCGTCGGCACCCCGAGCCGGGCACCGGTCGCCGCGACGGCGCCGTTCAGCCAGCGCACCTCGGTGGGTCCGGTGGCGCCGCCACGGAGGTGCAGCCGCAGCGACGGCGACTTGCCGCCCCGGGCACCGCCGATCGCCCGTGCCAGCAGCGGCCGGGCGAGGACCTCCGGCAACCGGATCCCGCGCAGCAGCATGATCACGTGCGCGCCCGGCAGCTCCACCGGGCGGGCGCCGAGCGCGGTCATCACCGTGGCGGCCTCGAGCAGCTGCCGGCGCTCGACCGGGAACAGGAGCGGATCGCCGTAGATCCGGGCCGGGTCCATGTCCAGCAGCGCGCTGGTCGCGTTGGCGACCAGGTTCGCGACGAGCTTCGACCACTTCATCGCGGTGGCATCCGCGAACACGACGGCGGGCAGCCCGGCCGACCCGAACGCCGCCGCCAGCCCGGCCACGAGCGGGCCGGTGTCACCGCGGACCCCGGCCAGCCCGATGCCGCCGCGACGCAGCCAGCGGACCTCCGGAACCGGCCCGAGCTCGGTGGCGGCGGTCAGCGACGCGGCGATCAGCGGGGCGTGCGGCCGCCGCGCGGCGACGGCGTCCTCGGCGCCCACGCCGTTCTGGACGGTGACGACCGCGACGCCGGGCAGCGCCGACAGCGCGTCGACGGCGTCCGGCAGGTCGAACTGCTTGACCGCGAGCACGACCACGTCGAGATCCGCGGGAAGGTCCGGCACGCCGGCCACCCGCGCGACCGCCAGGTGGCGCCGCGACCCGTCCGGGGCGACGAGGTCCAGGCCGCCTGGGGCCGTGTGCCCCGCGGCGGCCGCCGTCGTACGCGCCGCGCGCCGGTCGACCAGGGTGACGTCGTGCCCTGCGACGACCAGGGACCCCCCCAGCAGCGAACCGACCGCCCCGGCGCCCACGATCCCGATGCGCATGGGTCGCGGCGGGCTCAGCCGCCGAGCTTGTCGAGGCTGGCCGCTTCCTCGGCCGCCGCCCGGACGGCCTCGAGGTCGTCACCGATGCTCGCCTGGACGGCCGCGACGACGGCGCCCTCGACCAGCGGGCCGCCGCTCAGCAGGACCCGCCCGGCCTGCGCCTCGCCGAGGAACGCGAGGGCGGTGCGGGTCGCCAGGACCGCGCTCCCGAGGTCGGCGACGACGACCACGCCGGCGCCCGCGTCCGCCGCCTCGATGGCCGCCGCGATCTGCATGGCATCGGTGCCCAGCGAGCCGTCGGCGGTGCCGCCGGCCGCGACGATCGCGACCTCCGGGCCGGCCATCTGGCGGGCGAGCTCCACCGTGCCATCCGCGATCCGGGCCGAATGGGATGCGACGACGATGCCGACGCGCGCCTGCCCGGCGCCCGTGGACACGATGATGATCCTCCTTCCGGGGCCGGCCCTACCCCTGGCCGATGATCGTGGCCGTGAGCCACAGACCATACCCGATGGTGAGGATGCCCACGACGACCAGGATGCGGGTGATGGTCCGCTCGATCCCGGCGCTGAACCCGAAGTCGAACAGCACGGCGCGCAGGCCCAGCAGGCCGTGCCAGGTGACGACGAACAGGAACGCCACCTCCAGGACGACGATCAGCGGGTTGGACAGGTAGGCGACGACCTCCTGGTAGTTGCGCAGACCCTCCGGGACCACGAAGTGGTTCGCGACCATGTGGAGCGTCACGAGGAACAGCAGCAGGATCCCGCTGACGGCCTGCCAGACCCAGGACCAGTCGCGTGCCCGGGGCTCGCCCGACGGCGCCCAGGTCGTGCGCTGCGGGCGGGGAATGGGCAGGTCGTGCTCCGCCATGTCAGGCCACCTTGTAGATGCGGACGGCGCCGATCAGCAGCACCAGCGCCGCCAGGATCATGAGTGACACGAACAAGGCCTTCTGGCGGTCCAGGACCAGCCCGAAGCCCGTGAGCGTCACCCGGATCCCGTTGAGGCCGTGGATCAGCAGGCCGGCGAGCAGGATCACGTCGAGGCTGAGCATGAACGGGTTCGTGGCGAAGGCGACGAACGAATCCCAGGCCTCCGGGCCGCGCATGAGCGTCGAGAGGATGACCAGGTGGAGGTACAGGTAGACCAGGACGCCGAGCCCGGTGATGCGATTGAGGATGAAGGCGATGCCGGTCAACCGCCGGTCACGCGGATCCGTCCAGCCGGTCACGCCCCGCCGCCGCCGGCTGGACCGCTCGTCCCCCTGGAGCTCCCGTGGTTCGCGCATCGATCATCCCTCCCCGCGGCCGAACACGCCCGCGACCCGCTGCCCGATCACCCGCCGGCGCAGGTGCATGATCGCGCCCGCCGGGTCCACGCCCGATGGACACGCGTCGGAGCACTCCCAGGCCGTATGACAGCGCCACAGGCCCTGGGGGTCGTCCACCAGGGCGAGCACGCCCGTGGCGTCCATCGAGCGCGGCTCCTCCTGGACCCGCCAGGCCGCGGCCAGCGCGGCGGGCCCGAGGTAGCGATCGTCGACCGCGACCACGGGACAGGCGGAGACGCACAGGCCGCACTCGATGCAGTCCTCGTAGCGGGTGTACGCGTCGATCCCCTCGGGCGGCACGGCGCCCGGCACCGCCTCGCTGCCGCGGACGAGCGGGCGGTCGATGGCCCCGAACCGGTCGTAGAAGTCGACCATGTCCACGACGAGGTCGCTCACCAGTTCCTGGTTGGCCAGCGGCTCGACCTTCACGTCGCTGCCCATCGACTCGACGCCGGTCACGCAGGCGAGGGCCTCCCGGTCGTTGATCCGCATCCCGCAGGTGCCGCACGACGCGTGGAAGCACGAGTGGCGGAGCGTGAGCGTGTCGTCCATCCGGTTGCGGATCGTCACCAGCGCGTCCAGCACGGTCGTCCGCTTGCCCACCGGCACGTCGAACTCGTCGAAGTGGGGCGCGCTGTCGCCCTGCTTGAACCGCGAGACGCGGAAATGGACGGTGGGGGGCGCGGTCGTCTCGGTCATGCCTGGGCAGCTCGCAGGGGGTAGTAGTCGGTGTGGGGCAGGAGGATGGTCCGGCGCGTCCGGCACGGCTCGTCCACGCCGAGCTTGGCCACCACCACCGCGGCCGCGGCCTCGGCCATCGCGCGCAGCGTGGTCGCCTTGCCGCCGGTGATCGTGACGAACCCCTCGACGCCGTCCTCGACGGCGTGGTCGAAGCACTTGAATGTCCGGCTCAGCTCGCGGCCGGTGGAGGCCCCGCGCTCGCCGATGAGCGGCCGCGCGGCGGACCAGGTCGCGCGCGTCTCGGCCCCGGCGACGGCCGGGATGAGCTTCGCGCCCTCGCGGTACATGTTCCGGACGTGGTCCTCCGGGACATCCAGGTCGTCCGGGTCCTGGACCAGCCAGGAGCTCGTGCCGACGATCGACAGCGCCCGCTGCGGGACCACGATGTCGCCGTCACCCGAGGGATGGAGCCGGTTGACGACCATGTTGCACAGCCGGCCCCGGACCGCGAGCAGCACGCCCGGCGAGGGCTGGGTGGGGACATCCACGCCGGCCATGCGCGCGATCTGCTCACTCCACGGGCCGGTCGCGTTGACGACCAGGTCGGCCCCGATCTCGAAGGGCTTCCCGGTCCGGTGATCGATGCCCCGCACGCCCGTGACGCAGTGGTCGCGGACCACCAGGTCGGTGACCCGGTGGAAGGTCCGGACGGTGGCGCCGTTGGCCATCGCCGAGGCGAAGAAGCGGAGGGGCAGCCGCAGCGCGTCGAATGTCGCGTCCGGCACCCGGACGGCGGTCCGCAGCTGCGGGTTGAGGTTCGGCTCCAGGCGCAGGGCCTCGGGTGGCGTGAGCCGCGTGACCGGGATGCCGGAGGCCTCGCAGGCGGCGATGAACGGCGCCTCGTACTCCGCGTCGTCGTCGTCCACCGCGACGAACAGCCCGTCGTTCTCCTCGAACGAGCCGGGCGCGATCCGGCGCAGGATCCGGTTCTCCTCGATGCATTCGACCGCGGACTCGCGGTCCTTCACGGCGTAGCGCGCGCCGCTGTGCAGGAGGCCATGGTGACGCCCGGTCGTCCCGGACGTCACCTCGCCTCGCTCGATGACGGTGACCCGGAGCCCCCGGAGGGCGAGATCGTGGGCCAGCGCGCCACCGGTCCCGCCCCCACCGACGATCAGCACGTGCGGCGGAGGCGTTCGCGGGATGGTGCTCACTGATCCTGGCCTCGATCCGGCCGCCCCGGGGACTCCGGGACCGCTCTCGGTTAGGTTAGGGAACTACTCGACCCAGTCGAAGGTCCGCGTGACGGCCTTCTTCCAGAACTTGAGGTCCTTCTCGCGGGTGGCGGGGTCCATCCTGGGCTGCCACTCGGCGTCCCTCGCCCAGTTGGCGCGCAGGTCCTCGACCTCCGCCCAGTAGCCGACCGCGAGGCCGGCCGCGTAGGCCGCGCCGAGGGCCGTCGTCTCGGCGACCTTCGGCCGGATGACCGGCACGCCGAGGACGTCTGCCTGGAACTGCATGAGCGTGTTGTTGAACACCATGCCGCCGTCGACCTTGAGGGCCGTGAGCGGAACGCCGGAGTCGGCGTTCATCGCGTCCAGCACCTCGCGGGTCTGCCACGCGGTCGCCTCGAGGACGGCACGCGCGATGTGACCCTTGTTGACGTAGCGGGTGAGGCCCGCGATCACGCCCCGGGCGTCGCTCTTCCAGTACGGCGCGAACAGGCCGGAGAAGGCCGGCACGAAGTAGACGCCACCGTTGTCTTCGACCGTGTTGGCCAGGGCCTCGACGTCGCCCGACGAGGCGATCAGGCCCAGGTTGTCCCGGAGCCACTGGACGAGGGCCCCGGTGATGGCGATCGAGCCCTCGAGCGCGTACACGGCCGGCTGGTCGCCGATCTTGTAGCCGAGGGTGGTGAGCAGCCCGCTCTTGGACGGGACGGCCTTGGTGCCCGTGTTGAGGAGCATGAAGCAACCGGTGCCGTAGGTGTTCTTCGCCTCACCGGCGGAGAAGCACGTCTGGCCGAACAGGGCCGCCTGCTGGTCGCCCAGGTCACCGGCGATCGGCACGCCCGCGAGGAGGCCGACGCCGTTCCCGTAGACCGCGGACGAGGGCTTGATGGTCGGGAGCATCGACCGCGGGATGCCCATGATGCCCATGATCACGGGATCCCAGTCCAGGGTCTGGAGGTCCATGAGCATCGTGCGGCTCGCGTTGGTCACGTCCGTGACGTGCACGCCGCCGTTGACGCCGCCGGTCAGGTTCCAGATCAACCAGGTGTCGACGTTGCCGAACAGCAGGTCGCCGGCCAGGGCCTTGGCACGGGCGCCCTCGACGTTGTCGAGGACCCACTTGACCTTGGGCCCGGAGAAGTACGTCGCGAGCGGAAGGCCGACCTTCGCCCGGAAGCGGTCCTGGCCGCCGTCCTTCGCGAACTCGTTGATGATCGTGTCGGTGCGGGTGTCCTGCCACACGATCGCGTTGTAGACCGGCTTGCCGGTCGTCCGGTCCCAGACGACCGCGGTCTCGCGCTGGTTGGTGATGCCGACGGCGGCGAGGTCCGCGGCCGTGATCCCGGCCTTGGACAGCGCGCCCGTGATGACCTCCTGGCTGCGCGTCCAGATCTCCGCCGGATCGTGCTCGACCCAGCCGGGCTTGGGGTAGATCTGCTCGTGCTCCTTCTGATCGATCCCGACGACCGCGCCGGAGTGGTCGAAGATCATGAAGCGGGTGCTCGTCGTGCCCTGGTCCAGGGCCCCAACGTACTTGGTCATTCGTTCGCTCCCGTCTAGACAGCAGTGCCGTTCGCCTCGACCCCGGACCAGGTGTCGGCGGCGGCCTTGAGCAGCAGGTAGGAGGAGGTCGCGCCCGGGTCCTGGTGACCCGCGCTGCGTTCTCCGAGATAGCTCGCACGTCCCTTGCGGGCGACGAGCGGAATGGTGGCGAGCATGCCCTGCTCCGCAGCCGCAACCGTCGAGCCGAGCGCGTCGGCCAGGGGGTCGCCCCGATCGACCGCGCCGCGCAGGGCGTCCCGGGCCGGCACGAGCACATCGAGCATCGTCTTGTCGCCGGGCTCGGCCTTGCCGAGCCGCTGGATGCCGGCGACGCCGGCATCCAGCCCGTTGGCGAAGTCGCCGATGTCGATCCCGTCCTTGCCGGCTGTCGCGCCCCCGATCTGGAGGAAGAACGTGCCGTAGAGCGGCCCGCTCGCGCCACCCACGGTGGAGACGAGCGTCATGCCCACGGCCTTCAGGAATGCCCCGACGTCGCCGACGGGAAGCGTCGGCAGCTTGCCCAGGACCGCCTGGAAGCCGCGGTCCATGTTGATGCCGTGGTCGGCGTCACCGATCGCCGAGTCGAGGTCCGTCAGGTAGTCCTTCTGCTCGCGCACCGTCTGCGCGAAGCGCTCGATCCACGCGACGACGTCGTCGTGGCTGATACGTGACGGCGCGCTCATCGTGCTCCCTTCGGGTCCTTGTCCAGTGGTCGGTGATCCGCTCCCGTGACCGGCTCAGACGCCCCAGCGCATGGCGGGAGTCTTCACCGGCGCGTCCCAGTAGCGCGTCAGCTCGTCGTCGAGCCTGAGCAGCGTGATCGAGCAGCCGGCCATGTCGAGCGACGTGATCCAGTCGCCGACCAGGCTGCGCGCGACCTTGATGCCCCGACCCTCGAGGATCCTGGCGAGCTTGTTGAACACGATGTACAGCTCGACGAGCGGCGTGCCGCCCATGCCGTTCACGAAGGCGAGGACGCTGTCCCCGCTCTTGAACGGCAGGTCGTCGAGGATCGGACCGGCGAGCATCTCGGTGATCTCGTCCGCGGTCGCGAGCTTCATGCGCGTCCGGCCCGGCTCGCCGTGGATGCCGATGCCGATCTCCATCTCGTCCTCGCCGAGCTCGAAGGTCGGCTTGCCGGCCGCGGGCACCGTGCAGCTCGTGAGGGCCATGCCCATCGAGCGGACGTTGTCCTGGACCTTCTGGCACAGGGCTGTGACGGTGGCGAGATCAGCTCCCGCCTCGGCAGCCGCGCCGACGATCTTCTCCGCGAGCACCGTGCCGCCGACGCCTCGCCGGCCGGCCGTGTACAGCGAATCCTTCACCGCGACGTCGTCGGCGATGACGACGGAGGTGACCTGGTGTCCCTCGGCCCGGGCCATCTCGGCGGCGAGCTCGAAGTTCATGATGTCGCCGGTGTAGTTCTTGACGATGTGGAGGACACCGGCCCCGCTGTCGACCGCCTTGGTCGCGGCCAGCATCTGGTCCGGGACGGGTGACGTGAACACGGCGCCCGGGCAGGCGGCATCGAGCATGCCGAGCCCGACGAACCCGCCGTGCATCGGCTCGTGGCCGGACCCGCCGCCGGAGATCACCCCGACCTTGCCCGGCCGAGGCGCGTCCTTGCGGACCACGACGTTGGGTGTCTCGACCCGGATCAGGTCCGGGTGTGCCGCGAGCATCCCCGCGAGCGCCTCATCGACGACGTCCTCGGGGACGTTGATCAGCTTCTTCATGGGTTCTCCCGTGGCGTTGATGGACGGTTGGGCTCGCCGCCGGGCTCCCGTGTGCAAGCTGGCGGCGAGCGATCAGGTCGCAGGCGTCGCGCCTACATCCCCATCACGTTGACCCAGAAGCCGTTGTACACGAGCGCCGCCACGATCCCGCCGACGATCGGGCCGACGACCGGGACCCAGGAGTACTCCCAGTCGGAGGTGCCCTTGCCGGGGACCGGCAGGACGGCGTGGATGATGCGCGGCCCCAGGTCGCGGGCCGGGTTGATGGCGTACCCGGTCGTGCCGCCGAGCGACATGCCGATCGAGAACACGAGGATGGCCACCGGGAGGGCGCCCAGCGACGCCAGGCCGGCCGCGCTGCCGTTGGTGCCGAACGCGAGGACCACGAACACGAGGACGAACGTGCCGATGATCTCGGACACCAGGTTGAGCGGGATGTTCCGGATGTTCGGCGCGGTGCAGAACACCGCGAGCTTGAGGCCCTGGTCCTCGGTCGCCTTGAAGTGATCCCAGTAATGGACCGTGACCAGCGCGGCGCCGATGAAGGCCCCGATGAACTGGCCGAGGAGGTAGGTCGGGACGAGGCCCCAGTCAAGGGCGCCCTTGACCGCGAGTCCGATCGTCACGGCCGGATTGATGTGCGCGCCGCTGATCGGGCCGGCCACGACGACGCCCACGTACACCGCGAACGCCCATGCGGCCGTGATCACGATCCAGCCCGAGTTCTGGGCCTTCGACCGGGCGAGCAGGACGCCCGCGACGACGCCGTCCCCGAGGAGGACCAGGAGCCCGGTCCCGAAGACCTCGGCGAGGAAGATGTTCGTATCCCAAGTCATGCCATGCGCTCCCTCGATGATGGAATGCCCCTGCCCGGGGCCATGGATCTCCGACGGGGCCCAGTGCGCGGCGACGGGCTGGTCACCGGGATGGCCTGGGCCGGATCGGGACAGCGACCTCCTCCGGTGGGCTCCTCCTTTCCCGGCGCAAGCCGCGCACGGGGCGCGTCCCCTGGAACCGGGACGCAGCGCAGCGTGACGCCGGCGCGATGACGAGTTGGCTCCATGCTAGGGGCGCGGTCCGCCGCGGAATCTCAAGACATCGTGAGAATCACGTCAGGGTGTGGTCGCCCGGATTCCCGGCGCGTCCGCGACGGCGTCCGCAAGGCAGCGCAGGAGGATGGCGCTGGACGCCGCGCCGGGATCGAGGTGGCCGGCCGATCGCTCCCCGAGGTAGCTCGCGCGCCCCTTGCGGGCGACGAGCGGGATCGTGGCCGCCGCGCCGGTGTCCGCGGCGTCCGCCGCCCGCAGGAACGCGGACGCCCCCGGCTCGCCGGTCGACGCCGTCCGCAGCGCCGCCAGCGCCGGGATGAGGGCGTCGAGCATCGTCTTGTCGCCCGGCGCCGCGCGGCCGAGGGCCGCGATGGCATCGATCGCCGCGCCCAGGGCCAGCACCGCGCCGTCGCGCGGCGGCGGGCCGCCGGCGACGCTCTCCCCGGCGCGGATCAGGCCCCGCCCGTAGAGGGCCCCGCTGGCCCCGCCGACGGCGCCGAGGATGCGTCGCCCGGCGGCAACCAGCAGCGCAGCCGGGTCGTCGGGCGGCGTCGTGAGCGCGTCGAGGTCCGCGATGACGGCCGAGAACCCGCGGTCGAGGTTGATCCCGTGGTCGCCGTCGCCGATCGCGGCATCCAGGTCCGTGAGCCACGTGCGGCGTTCGTGGATGACAGCGGCCGACCGCCGGAGCCAGGCTTCGACGATCCCCGCCGCCAGCCGGCGGCCGCCGCCCGAGTCGCCACCGCCCGCGTCTCCGCCCCCGGTCGGGCCCCGCTCGACGGTCACGGTCAGTCGGCGACGAGCTTGCGCAGGCCGTCGCCGCGCATGGCGGCCAGGGCCACCGCGTCGGCGTCGCCGCCACGGGACGCCTCGATCGCCGCCAGGATCGCCCCCTCCACGAATGCCGCTTCGGTCACCCGGACCAGCGCCCGTCGATCAGGCTCGAGGTCCTCGACGGCGATCTCGACCGCGAGCGCCGCGCTGCCGAGGTCGAGGAACACGAGCACTCCGTCCGGGTCGCTGCGGGCTAGCGCCCGGCGGATCGCCGCCGTGACGTCCGGCGCGCTCGTCCCCAGCCGGCCCCCGCTCAGCCCGCCGGCGCCCTCGACGGGTACCCCGGGCGCCGCCTGCGCGATCATCGCCGCGACGCCCCGGACCAGCTCCGGGCTGTGCGCGACGAGGACGAGTCCGACCATGCCTGTCCCTTCTCCGGCGCTTGCCCGTCGCGGCGCGATCGTGGTCGCGTTCGTGGTTGCACGGGCCCTTCCGCCCGCGCGCCGGATCGCTGGTCCCCGGACGGATGGGCCGCCCGGCACCATCGGACCGGTGACACCGGGGGCATACACTACCCCCCGGGCATGAGCATCCGCATGAGCGACGGTCGCGACACGGCCGGATCCACCGCATCCCGTCACCCGGATCTCGCCGGCGCCCCGGGTTCGCGCGGCGCGGGCGTCATCGTGAGCGCCGTGGATCCGGCGCGGCTCACCGTGAGCGCCGTGGATCCGGCGCGGCTCACCGTGAGCGCCGTGGATCCGGCGCGGCTCACCGTGAGCGCCGCGGATCCGGCGCGGCTCACCGTGAGCGCCGCGGACGTCCTCGCCTTCCTGGCCCGCGCCCAGCGCACGCTGGTCCGCCACCGCTCGCTGCTCGACCGGCTCGATGCCAGCCTCGGCGACGGCGACCACGGCGAGAACATGACCGTCGGCTTCGCGCACACGGTGCGATCGCTGGAGGCCGAAGGCGCGGGCACGGACGTGGGCGACCTCCTGCGACGGGCTGGTCACGTGCTCCTCTCGAGCGTCGGGGGTGCCGGCGGCTCGCTCTACGGCACCGCGCTCATCGAGGCCGGCTTTGCCGTGGCGGGATCGACGAGCCTGGGCCCCGCCGACCTCGTCCTCGCGTTCGACGCCGCAGCGGACGGCCTCGCCCGCCGGGGCCGCTGCGACATCGGCGACAAGACCATCCTCGATGCCATGCGCCCCGCGGCGGACGCGTTCCGGGAGGGGATCACGGGCGGGCTCACGCCGATCGCCGCCCTGCGCCGGGCCGCCGACGCCGCCCGGGCCGGGATGCGAGCCACGACCCCGCTGGTCGCCCGCCGGGGGCTCGCGCTGCGCCTCGGCGAGCGGTCCCGCGGCCACCAGGACCCGGGTGCCACCTCCTGCTTCCTGCTCGTCCGGGCGATGCTCGACCGGGACGTGCGGCACCCCGCATGAACGGGGACCCGGCCGGCGCGACGGCCGGCGCGGTGACCACGGCGGCCTCGCCGGTGGATCGGCGGCGCCGGCTGTTCGACGACGCGCAACGCGAAGCGGACACCGTGTTCGCGCAATACCAGCTCAGCCAGCTGATCGCGCTGGGCGGCGAGCTTCCGGCCATGGCTTCGGCCGTGATCAGCGAGCTGGTCCGGGACAGCGACGCCGTCGCCGGCGCCCTGTGGCTGGCCGCACCGGGCGAGGGCGTTCTCCAGCTGGCCGCCGACGAGTCCGCCGGTCCGCCCGCGGATGAGGGCACCCCGCGGCGGGCGCCCGGTGGCGCCGGACGTCCCGGGGCGGTCCCGACCCGGTTCGCCAGCGCGGCCGCGGCCGAGGAATGGGCGCGCCGGAGCGGCTGGCACGGGGTGGCGCTCGACGAGCGGCGCGACCTCGAGGGCGGAGACGTCCGGATGGTCGGGTTCCTCGCCCTGTGCCCGGGCGAGGAGACCGGCCTGCCAGCGGACCGGATCCGGCTCCTCGCGCTGGTCCGCCACGAGCTCGCGATCGCCTTCCGGGCCGCGCAGCTGCGCGAGGCGCTCGCGGGCGAACAGGCGTTGCTGGCCGCGATCCTGGACGGGGCGCGAGACGCGATCGTGGCCGTCGACGACCGCCGGCAGGTCGTCCGGGTCAATGCCGCCGCGACGGCCCTGCTCGGCGGCCCGCTCTCGCGCCAGCGCACCCTGACCTGCCGCGAGGCGCTGGGCTGCGGGCCCGTGCGCGGCTCCGATGGAGCCGGCTCGGAGGAGCGGCTCCGGTGCGGGCCCCGCTGCCGGTTCGAGGAGGTCATGGCCGGACCCGCACGGCTCGTGGAATGCGAGCAGCTGGTCGTCGCCCGCGACGGCAGCGAGGTGCCCGTGGCGGCGTCCTACTCGTTCATGCCCGGTCCCGGCACGGGCGCCGTTGCCGTCCTGCGGGACCTGCGCGCCGAGCGTGCGGTCGAGGAGCTCCGGGCGAGCTTCCTCGCCGCGGTCTCACACGAGCTTCGAACGCCGCTGTCGTTGATCGCGGGCTACGTCGACAGCCTGCTCGATCTCGACCTCGATCCCGAGGAACAGCGGCGGTCGGTCGAGCGGATCGGCCACGCCGCCGGGCGGCTCACGGAGCTGGTGCACGAACTGCTCGAGCTCACCGACTTCGAGCGCGGTGGCAGGGCCCTGCAGCGGTCCCGGGTGCACCTGCCGACGGTCGTCGCGCGGCTGGTCGGCGAGATCGCCGAATCGCCGGGCATGCGACCCGTTCACGTCATGATCCCGTCCGACCTGCCCGCAGTGGACATCGACGCCGTCCGGATCGGGCACGTCCTCGCGAACCTCGTGGACAACGCCCAGAAGTACGGCGAGGGCCCCATCACGGTCATGGCCGCCCGCGCCGGGGCCGAGGTCGTCGTGAGCGTCCGCGATCAGGGCCCGGGAATCCCGCCCGATGAGCGGACGCGTGTGTTCGACCGCTTCTACCGCGGCCGCGCCGTGCCGGTCGGGATCGCCGGCAGCGGGCTCGGCCTGTATGTGTGCCGGCGCCTGGTCGAGGCGCACGGCGGCCGGATCTGGATCGACACGAAGTGGCCGGGCAGCGCGATCTCGTTCAGCATCCCCGTCGCCGTCGACCCGCCGTCCGGAGAGCGGGGGGCGTCGTCGTGACGGGGCGCGACGCGGCCGCGGGGCAGGCCGCGACCCGCTCTCCCGACGGGCGCCGGCGGGTCCTGCCGCCCGCGCCGGACCGGGCCCTGCCCGGCAACGGCGAACTGGTCCTGATCGTCGAGGACGAGCCCGAGTTCCGCGACCTCGTCGCGCTGTGGGTGAGCCGCCACGGATGGCGGGTCGCGCTCGCCGGCGACGGCCGCGAGGTCATCCGCCGGTTCGAGGAGGCGGAGCCCGACCTCGTCCTGCTGGACCTCGGCCTGCCGGCCATGGACGGCTGGCAGGTCATCGACTGGATCCGGCGCGTGAGCACGGTCCCGGTGCTCATGGTCACCGCGCTGGGCGCGGAGTCCGACATCGTGCGCGGCCTGGTGGCGGGGGCGGATGACTACCTGACCAAGCCGATCAGCTTCCCGGAGCTGATCGCGCGCATCCGCGCCGCCCTCCGGCGCGCCCGGCACGCCGCCGCCGCGCACGACGACGACGTCATCGAGCACGACGGGCTGCGGATCGAGCCCCGGACGCACCGGGTGTTCGGGGCTGCGGGCGAGGTGCACCTCACCCCGACCGAGTTCCGCCTGCTGGCCGCGCTGGCCAGGCGCCCCGACGAGCTGCTGACGCACGAGGACCTGCTGCGGACGGTCTGGGGCCCGACGTACGGCAGGGAGACGCAGCTCCTCCGGGTCACGATGCGCAACCTGCGGGCCAAGCTGGCGAGGGCGAGCCCGGACCGCTCCTTCATCGCCACCGAGTACGGGCTCGGCTACCGGTTCCTGGCGGGCGGCTGAGCGAGCGGACGCGGGGGCCCGGCGGCCCCGGCGGCCCCGGCGCACGCCCCGTGGCCCGGCACTCCGGGCGACCGCCCGGCGGGCGTCTGCTAGGATCGGCCGCACCCCCACCAGCCACAGCCCGCTCGCGCGTCCCTGCCACCGCCGTGCGACCAACCGGAGCCTTCCGTGACCCCTGACCACGTCCAGCCCGTCGATCCCGACGCCGTCGCGCCGGCCGTCGCCAACCTGGACACCATCGTCTCGCTGTCCAAGCGCCGCGGCTTCGTCTTCCCCTCGTCCGAGATCTACGGCGGCATCAACGCCGTGTGGGACTACGGGCCGCTGGGCGTGGAGCTCAAGAACAACGTCAAGCGCGCCTGGTGGCGCGCGATGGTCCAGGACCGCAACGACATCGTGGGGCTGGACGCCGGGATCCTGATGCACCCGCAGGTGTGGGTGACGTCCGGCCACGTCGGCTCGTTCAGCGACCCGCTGGTCGAGTGCGGGACCTGCCGCCGCCGCTACCGGCTGGACGAGCTGCCCGGGGCCGAGGGCCTGTCGGCGACCGACCTGCGCGACGAGACCATCGTCTCGCGGCTGGGCCTGGTGTGCCCCAACGACGGCGGGTCCCTCTCCGCGCCCCGCCGGTTCAACCTCATGTTCACGTCGCACATGGGACCGGTGGAGGACGACGCCTCGATCGTCTACTTCCGCCCCGAGACCGCGCAGGGCAGCTACGTCAACTTCAGGAACGTCCTCAACAGCTCGCGCAAGAAGATCCCGTTCGGCATCGCCCAGGTCGGCAAGAGCTTCCGCAACGAGATCAGCCCCGGCAACTTCGTGTTCCGGATGCGCGAGTTCGAGCAGATGGAGATGCAGTACTTCGTCCGGCCCGCGGAGGCGGCGACCGAGGCCTTCGAGTACTGGCTGCCCCGGCGCCGGGCCTGGTACGAGAGCTACGGCGTGACCCCGTCCCGCCTCCGCCTCCGGGAGCACGCGCCGGACGAGCTGGCGCACTACGCGAAGAAGGCGATCGACGTCGAGTACCGCTTCCCGTTCGGCTGGAAGGAGCTGGAGGGCATCCACAACCGGGGCGACTTCGACCTCGGCAACCACGCGCGGGCGTCCGGCGAGAACCTCGAGTACTTCGACCAGGCCACCGGCGAGCACTTCATCCCGTGGGTCGTCGAGACCGCGGCGGGCGCGGACCGGGCCGCGTTCACGTTCCTCATCGACGCCTACCGCGAGGAGGAGGTCCGGGGCGAGAAGCGCGTGGTCCTGGGGCTGCACCCGGAGCTGGCGCCGTACAAGGTGGCCGTGCTGCCGCTGCTCAAGAAGCGCCCCGAGATCGTCGAGCTGTGCCACCGGCTGCTGGGTGACCTCAAGCGGGACCTGATGGCCGTCTACGACGACACGGCCGCGATCGGCAAGCTCTACCGGCGCCAGGACGAGATCGGCACGCCGTGGTGCGTGACGGTGGACGTGGATTCGCTGGACGACGGCGCGGTGACGATCCGGGACCGCGACTCGATGACCCAGGAGCGCGTCCCGCTCGAAGGCGTCAAGCGCCTGATCCTCGACCGGATGGCGGCGGCCCGCCCGTAGACGCGCCGGGGGCCGTGCAGGCCTGCCGGGGGCCGTGCAGCCTGCCGGGGGCCGTGCGCGCGGTCGTGCCGTTCCAGACCCCGAACGCGGCCCGTCGACAGCAGACCCGTCAGCCGGCGACGACCGCGGCCTCGTGATGCGGACGGGTGGTCGCCGGAACGGCCTCGGGGACGGGTGGCCAGACGCCGCGGAGGTACGAGTCGATCGCGGCCGCGGAACGCTTGCCGTCGCCCATGGCGAGGATCACGGTCGCCGCGCCGCGAACGATGTCGCCGCCCGCGAACACGCCGGGCATGCTCGTCATGCCGTTCTCGTCCGTGACCAGGTAGCCCCACTCGTTGACGGTGAGCTCGGGCGCGCTGCCGGTGAGCAGCGGGTTCGCCTTGGTGCCGATCGCCACGACGACGAGGTCGCAGTCGATGACGAACTCGGAGCCCGGGATCGGCTTCGGGCGGCGGCGGCCGCTGGCGTCGGGCTCGCCCAGCTCCATGCGCACGCACTTGAGGCCCGTCACCCACCGGCTCTCGTCCGCGAGGACCTCCACCGGGGCGGCGAGGTACTCGAACCGCACGCCCTCGTCCTTCGCGTGGTGGGCCTCCTCCGCGCGAGCGGGGAGCTCGTCGGCCGAGCGGCGATACACGATCGTCGCCTCGGCCGCCCCCAGGCGGCGCGCCGTCCGGACCGAGTCCATCGCGACGTTGCCGCCGCCGACGACCACGACCCGCTGGCCGTGGAGGACCGGGGTCTGGGAGTCCGCGTTCCAGGCGCCCATCAGGTTGACGCGGGTCAGGTACTCGTTCGCCGAGTAGACGCCCTTGAAGTTCTCGCCCGGGACGTTCATGAACACCGGCAGGCCGGCGCCCACGGCCAGGAACAGCGCGTCGTACTCCTCGCGCAGCTCGGGGATCGTGTAGGTGCGCCCGATGATCGAGTCGACCTCGATCCGGACCCCCTCCGAGACCAGGCGGTCGACCTCGGCCTGGACGATGTCCTTGGGCAGCCGGAACTCCGGGATGCCGTAGATCAGGACGCCGCCCGGCGCGTGGAAGGCCTCGAACACCGTGACGTCGTGGCCCTTCTTCGCCAGCTCGCCCGCCGCCGTGAGGCCGGCCGGACCGGAACCCACGATGCCGACCTTGCGACCGGTCCTGGCGGGGCCGGCGTGCTGGAGGACGCCCTCCGGGTTCTGCTGCGCCCAGTCCGCGACGTAGCGCTCGAGGTATCCGATCGCGACCGGGTTGCCCTTGCGACCGCGCAGGCAGACGCCCTCGCACTGGGTCTCCTGGGGGCACACGCGGCCGGTGACGCACGGGAGCGCGTTGTCGTCGAGCAGGCTCTCGGCGGCCGCCGGCAGGTCGCCTTCCCGGAGGAACTTGATGAACCGCGGAATGTTGACGCGGACCGGGCAGCCGTCCACGCAATAGGGCTTCGGGCACATGAGGCAGCGCTCCGCCTCCAGCATCGCCAGCTGGTAGGTGAGCCCGAGGTTGACCTCGCGGAAGTTGTGGGCGCGAAGATCGCCCTCCTGCTCGGGCATGGCGACCCGATCGATCCCCATCCGTGCCTTCTGGGTGAGCGGGGCCTTCTCGGTGGGGGCGGGGGACGCCGCGCCAGGCTCGCCGGCCGGGATCGGGGACGCGGGTTCGGTCATGCCTTTACCTCGGTGGTCGCGCAGGCGCCGCGCTTCTCGAGGGCCTCCGCCTCGAACGTGCGATAGGTCGTGAGGCGATCCGCCAGCTCGCCGAAGTTGACCTGGTGGCCGTCGAACTCCGGGCCGTCCACGCACGCGTACCGGGTCTGGCCGCCCACGGTCACGCGGCAGCCGCCGCACATCCCGGTGCCGTCCACCATGATCGCGTTGAGCGAGACGGTCGTGGCCACGCCGTAGGGCAGGGTCAGCGCCGAGACGGCCTTCATCATCGGGACGGGGCCGACCGCGTAGACCGCGTCCACGCCGCCCGCGTCGAGCAGGTCCTTGAGGGCCTCGGTGACGAAACCGGGCCGCCCGTAGCTGCCATCGTCCGTGCAGGTGACGACGTCACCGGCCGTGCGCAGCTCATTCTCGAGGATGACCCACTCCCGGGAGCGGCCGCCGATCACGCTGGTGACCCTGACGCCCCGCCGGGCGAGCTCGCGGGCGATCGGCAGGATGACCGCCGTGCCCACGCCGCCGCCGACGCACACCGCGTGGCCCTGCTCCGGGAGCTCGGTGGCGCGGCCGAGCGGACCGGCGACGTCGGTGATCGCGTCGCCCACCTGGAGGTCGCACAGGTCGGTCGTGCTGGCGCCGATCGCCTGGATCATGAGGGTGATGGTGCCGGCCTCGGGGTCGCTGTCGGCGATGGTCAGCGGGATGCGCTCCGCGCCCGGACCCTTCCGGACGATGACGAACTGGCCGGGACGCCGGACCTTCGCGATCTGGGGAGCTTCGACGACGAGGCGGACGACGTTCGGGGAGAGCTGCTCACGCTCGACGACGGGATGCATGCGACCTCTTGGGTGGGACTCTGATGATGCTCCGATCGTCGCCCATGCGCGGCCGCCCCGTTACCTGCCCATGGCCCCGCGATGCGGTCCGAAGGTCACGTGCACGGCGGGCCATCCGGCAGCCGGGTTCCGGGCGGCGGCTCCGTGCCGGCTCCGGGCGGCTGTCGCCGGCTCCGGGCGGCCCCGTGCCGGCTCCGGGCGGCCCCCGTGCCGGCTCCGGGCGGCTGTCGCCGGATCTCGCCGTGCCGTCGAACCTGGCCAGGCAACGATCCGGCGCGTGGTATCCGCCGTTTCGGCCAGAGTCCCCAGCGACCGGATCGGTCGCGATCATCGAGACGCCGCATGATACGAGAGCCGACGGTCTCGCTCTGTCGCCACCTACCGATCGGGTGCGTGCTGGGCCGAATACAGGTGGTCTACCACGCACGCCATCGGTAGGTGGCCGGTTGTCGGGCGCGATCAGCGGGTTACCACGCACCCGATCGGTATCCGGCCAACTTCCGGCACCCCCGGCCTGTTACCACGCACTCCATCGGTACGTGGCGAACCAGGGGCCCGCGGGGCGCCGGTACGTGGCGAACCAGGGGCCCGCGGGGCGCCGGTACGTGGCGAACCAGGGGCCCGCGGGGCGCCGGTACGTGGCGAACCAGGGGCCCGCACCCCATCGCCGGTACGTGGCGAACCAGGGGCCCGCGCGCGGCGCCGGTACGTGGCGAACCAGGGGCCCGCGGGGCGCCGGCCCGCGCCGTCTCAGCCCACGGTGGTCGCCGGGGCCTTGCCCTTCGGCCAGTAGAGCTCCTTCTTCACGTGGAAGTCCGGGAAGCCGCGGTCCATCAGGACCTGCTCCACCTTGAGGATCATCTCCGGGTTGCCGCAGATGTAGACGACGGTCTCGTCCGGCCTGAGCCCCTGCTCCCGGCACACATCGCCGACGACCTGCTCGGCGCGGCCGACGTGCCCGCTCCAGCCCGCGTTGCGTGGGTCCCCGGCGCGCGAGACCGTCGGGACGTAGCGCAGCCGGTAGGCCGGGTCCTGCTCCCACGCCTCGAGCTGGCGCCGGTAGCCCAGCTCGTCCGCGAACGAGCAGCCGTTGAGCAGCACGGTCTCGCGCGGCCGGCCCTGGGCCATGCCCTCGCGGATCATCGACATGAACGGCGCGATGCCCGTTCCCGTGGACACGTAGAAGTGCGTTCGCTCGTCGTTGGGCTCGAGCATGAACCTGCCCTTGGGCCCGATCATCCGCATCCGGTGGCCGACCGGCAGCCGCCACAGCGCGGTCGTGAACCGGATCACCGGCACGTGGCGGACGAAGAACTCGTATCCCTCGGTATCGGCGACCGCGGGCGCGGACGCCACCGAATACGGCCGCTGGAGCATCCTGCCGTCGGCGATGACCCCCGTGGTCATGTACTGCCCGGGCTCGAACGGGGTCGCCGGGCCATCGAACCTGACCCAGAACGAGGCGAGGTCGCGGGTGAGGTCCTCGCGCCGGACCAGCGTGGCGTTGTACGACTCCGCCGCGGTCTCGATGACGCGGGTGTCGTCGTAGGTTTGGGTCACGGGATCGGCTCCTGCTCGGATCGCGACGGTCGCGCTGCGGGCCGCGCGGCCCGTCAGAGTGTAGTCGGCGGCACGCCGTCCGGGCGCGGGGGCTCCCGGCCATCACCGTCCGCAAGGAGCCAACGGCCCCGCCCCGGCAGGGCGCGCGGCCCCTTCCATCGGGCGGATCGGACACGATCCGCAACCCGGGCGCAATCCGGGCATGCGCGGGTGGCGGCGTACAATTCGGCGGTTCCCAACGAGACCGATCGCGGGCCCATATCCCCGGCGCCCGCCCTCCCAGCCAAGGAGCCTCGCCACGATGGCCCACAGCCCTGCCACGACCGCCGAGCGGCCGCACGTCGCCGCCAAGCGCTACATCTACGCCTGGGGTGCCGGTACCGCCGAAGGCAACGGGAAGATGAAGGACCTCCTCGGCGGCAAGGGCGCCGGGCTCGCGGAGATGACGCTGGCCGGCCTGCCGACGCCCCCCGGCTTCACGATCACCACCGAGGCCTGCAACGACTACTTCGCCGCCGGCAGGCAGCTGCCGGCCGGTCTCTGGGACGACGTCCTGGTGGCGATGAAGGAGGTCGAGCAGCGTTCCGGCAAGGGCTTCGGCGATCCGAAGAACCCGCTCCTCGTCTCGGTCCGCTCGGGAGCGAAGTTCTCGATGCCGGGCATGATGGACACCGTCCTCAACCTCGGCCTCAACGAGGAGACGCTCCAGGGCCTGATCGCGCTCACGGGCAACGAGCGCTTCGGCTGGGACGCCTACCGCCGGTTCATCGCGATGTTCGGCCGGATCGTGATGGGCATCGACGCCGCCCGGTTCGACGAGCCCCTCGAGGCGGCCAGGGAGGGGCACGGCGCCGGCGCCAAGGACACCGACCTCACGGTCGGTGACCTCCAGGGCCTGGTGAACGTGTACCGGCAGGTCGTGCGCGAGGACACCGGCCGCGAGTTCCCGACGGATCCCTACGAGCAGCTCGACCTGGCCGTCAGGGCGGTGTTCGCCAGCTGGTTCGGCAAGCGCGCCAACGACTACCGCAACAGCCAGAAGATCGCCCACGACCTCGGCACTGCCGTCAACGTCGTGACCATGGTGTTCGGCAACATGGGCGACGACTCCGGCACCGGCGTCGCGTTCACCCGGGATCCCAACACGGGCGAGAAGGTGCTGTTCGGCGAGTACCTCACCAATGCCCAGGGCGAGGACGTCGTGGCCGGCATCCGGACCGCGCCCAGGATCGCCCAGATGGCCGAGGAGATGCCCGCGGTCTACGCGGAGTTCAAGCGCATCGGCCAACAGCTGGAGCAGCACTACCGCAACGTCCAGGACCTCGAGTTCACGATCGAGCGCGGGCACCTGTACATGCTCCAGACCCGTGACGCGAAGCGGACCGCAGCGGCGGCCGTGAAGATCGCCGTGGACATGGTCGCCGAGGGCCTGATCTCCAGGGAGGAGGCCGTCGCCCGGATCGAGCCGGCGCAGGTGGACCAGCTCCTCCGCGCCCAGTTCGACCCCAACGCACGGCAGGGCGCCAGGCGCGTCGCCAAGGGCCTCAACGCCTCCCCGGGCGCGGCTGTCGGCCGGGCCGTGTTCAACGCGGACGTGGCGGTCGAGTGGGTCGGGCGCGGCGAGACGGTCGTCCTGGTGCGCGTCGAGACGTCGCCCGACGACTTCCACGGCATGGCCGTGGCCGAGGGGATCCTCACCGCCCGGGGCGGCGCCACGTCCCACGCGGCGGTCGTCGCCCGCCAGATCGGCAAGCCGTGCGTCGCCGGCTGCGCGGAGCTGGTCGTGGACTACGCCACCAGGACGGCCCGCAGCAGCGACTCCGGCCTCACGTTCGGCGAGGGCGACTGGATCAGCGTCGACGGCTCCACCGGCGAGGTCTTCCTGGACGCGCTGCCCACCGTCGAGGCGCGGTTCGAGGACCAGCCCGAGCTCCAGCAGATCCTCGGGTGGGCTGACGGGATCCGTCGCATGGGCGTGTGGACCAACGCCGACAAGCCCGAGGAGGCCGCCCAGGCGCGCCGCTACGGCGCCCAGGGCATCGGCCTGTGCCGCACGGAGCACATGTTCCGCGAGGGCGAGCGACTGGAGATCGTGCGCGGCGCGATCCTCGTCGCGAACCAGGCCACCCGGGCCAAGGCGAAGGTCGCGGCCGGCGGGACCCTGGACGCGGACGAGGCCGCGGACGTCGCCACGTTCGACACGGCCATGGCCCAGCTCGAGAAACTCCAGCAGGGCGACTTCGAGGGCATCTTCCGCGCGATGGACGGCCTCCCGGTCGTCGTGCGCCTCATCGACCCGCCGCTCCACGAGTTCCTCCCCAACCTGGAGGAGCAGCTGGTCAAGGTGACCCGGGCCGAGATGAGCGGCGGTGCCTCCGAGGAGGACAAGCGGCTGCTCGCGACCATCAGGTCGATGCACGAGCAGAACCCGATGCTGGGGCTCCGCGGCTGCCGCCTGGGGCTGATGATCCCGGACTTCGTGAAGATCCAGACCCGGGCGATCCTCAACGCCCAGATCGCCGTCCGGAAGGCCGGTGGCAACCCGATCGCCAAGATCATGATCCCGCTCGTCGGGCACGTGAACGAGCTGTCGGCGACACGCACCCTGCTGGAGGCCGAGGCGGAGGCCGTGCGCCAGGCCGCGGGCGGCATCGAGGTCGACTACAAGTTCGGCACCATGATCGAGGTCCCGCGTGGGGCCCTGACCGCGGATGAGATCGCGAAGCACGCCAGCTTCTTCAGCTTCGGCACCAACGACCTGACGCAGATGACGTTCGGGTACAGCCGTGATGACGCCGAGGGTGGCTTCCTGCTCAAGTACGTCGAGGACGGCATCCTGCCCGCCAACCCGTTCCAGACCCTGGACGACGCCGTGGCGGGCCTGATGAAGATCGCCGTGGACAAGGGCCGGGCCACCAGGCCGGACCTCGAGCTCGGCATCTGCGGCGAGCACGGCGGCGACCCCGAGTCCATCCACAAGTGCGAGCGGATCGGGCTGGACTACGTGTCCTGCTCACCGTTCCGCGTCCCCGTCGCCCGCCTCGCCGCGGCGCAGGCCGTGCTGGCGGGTGCCGCCGAGCGCGACAGGTAGGGTCGATCGTCCGGTCGCCGCGGGCCTCGTCCGGGACGCGACCACGCGTCGCGAGGTGATTCAGGCTCAAGAGGGGCTATGGTCACATCGGCTCGAGGGGCTCGTATGATGGCGCCGACACGACCGCGATCGAGGGATGTCATGCGACGGTTGATCCTCGCGCTGACCCTGGTGGCAGCACTCGTCACCCCCGCCCCCGTGGGCGCCATCACGTTCGGCTCCGTGGACGGGGCCGGCCATCCCAACGTCGGGGGGCTCGTCTCTCCGACCCGGTATTCGGACGGGACCTGGCTCTACTGCTCGGGAACGCTCATCGCCCCGACGGTGTTCCTGACGGCCGCCCACTGCGCCGAGGACGACGGCCCCGCGGTGGTGACGTTCGACCCGGCCTACGTGGCGGGTGACAGGACGTACTCCGGCACGTTCCACGTTGACCCGCTGTATCCGGGACCGGAGAACGATCCCCACGACATCGCCGTGGTCGTCCTCGACAAGGCGGTCAAGGGCATCATGCCGGCGCGCCTGCCCGCGGCCGGCTCGCTGTCCGACCTGCCGTCGAACCAGCTGTTCACGTCGGTCGGCTACGGCGCCTACGAGGTGACGAACGAGCCCGGCGGTCACCAGTACCTGTATGACGACGTCCGGATGGTCGCGACCGGGACCCTGAACAGCACGAACAAGGCGTGGCTGCGGATCTCGATGAACCCGTCGACGGGAAACGGCGGCACCTGCTACGGCGACTCCGGCGGACCGAACTTCCTGGGCACCACCGACATCGTGGCCGCCACCACGATCACCGGCGACGCGATCTGCCGCTCGACGAACGTCGACTACCGGATGGACACGGCGTCGGCCCGGGCGTTCCTGTCGCAGTTCGTGGCGTTGCCGTAGGGCTGGAAGCGTCCGCGGCGTCCGCCGCGCCCGCCGCGATCCGGCCGCGCTCACTCCGGCCAGGCGCGGCGCCGGGACGGCCCGGCAGCGTGGCGGCGCGCTCGATCCCCAGCCGGGGTGCCGCTACCCGGTGTTCTGGAGTCCCGCCGCGATGCCGTTGATCGTGACGCCGATCACCGCCCGGAGCGCCACCGCGTCCGCGGGCGGCAGGGCCGGGTCGCGCAGTCGTCCGAGCAGCTCGACCTGGATGGCGGACAGCGCGTCCACGTACGGGTTCCGCAGCTCGATCGAGCGGGCGAGGGTCGGGTGGCCGTCGAGGAGGCGGTCGCGGCCGGTGACGAGGAGCAGGAGCCGGACGGAGCGCGCGTACTCCGCCTCGATCATGGCCCGGATCGCCGTCGCGGCCGGGCCGCCGGCGAGGTCCGCGGATCGCCGGAACGTGCCCAGGTCCGCCTTCGCCAGCGACAGCTCCGCGTTGTCGATGACCGATGCGAAGAACGGCCAGCGCCGGTACAGGAACGCGAGGTGGTCCACGGCTTCGCGCCCGCCCCGCCCGGTGAACGCCTCGAGCGCCGTGCCCAGGCCGTACCAGCCCGGCAGGTTCGCGCGCGCCTGCGACCACGCGAACACCCACGGGATCGCGCGCAGGGACGCGAGGTCGTCGCCGGACCCGGGTGCCGCGGACCGGGTCGAAGCCGCGCCGCCGCCCCGGCCAGCCGCAGGGCGTGCCGTCGGCCGTGACCCGAGGCCCAGCCCGGCGATCAGGTCGATCGGCGTCGCCGCCCGGAAGAAGGATGCGAACTCCGGCAGCTCGACCAGTGCCCGGTACGCCGTCCGCGAGATCGCGGCCAGCTCGGTCATCGTCGTGGTCCCGTTGGCCGCGGCCTCGGCCGTCGCCCGCTCGTGCTCCGGGGTCGAGGCGAGCAGCGTCGCCGCCGTGACCTGCTCCAGGTGGCGCTGGGCGATCGTGCCGTCCGCGTAGTGCGCGGCGACCACCTCGCCCTGCTCCGTGAACTTGAGGCGCCCGTCCACGGAGCCGGGCGCCTGGGCGAGGATCGCCCGGTTCGCCGGTCCGCCGCCGCGCCCGACGGCCCCGCCCCGCCCGTGGAACAGCGTGAGCGTCACCGCGTGTCGCCGCGCGACCGCGACCAGCGCCTCCTGCGCCCGGTACAGGAGCCAGTTGGCCGCCAGGAACCCGCTCTCCTTGGACGAGTCGGAGTAGCCGAGCATCACCTCCTGCGAGTTCCCGTGCTCGCGCAGGTGGGCGCGGTACGCCGGATCGGTGAACAGGGCGTCCAGCAGCGGCCCGGCTCCGGCCAGCGCCTCCGCCGTCTCGAGCAGCGGGACCACGTCGAGGGCCGGCTCGGCGGCGGGCAGGTCGGCCAGGACCGGGGGCTGCAGCGCCCCACCGAACACCGACGGATCCGCCGCCAGCCGCGCCAGCTCCAGGACGTTGGCGACGTCCCGCGGCCCGGTCGTGAACGAGATCACGTACCGCCGGCAGGCCTCGACGCCGAGGCGCGCCTGGAGGCGGGCGATGGCGCGGAACGTCGCCAGGACCTCGGCCAGCGGCACCCCGGCGGCCACCTCGGTGTCCGGTCCGGCGCCGGCGCGCAACGCCTCGAGCGCCGCGGCATGGACGGCCGCGTGCTGGCGGACCTCGAGCGAGGCGAGGTGGAACCCGAATGTCGCGACCTGCCAGCGCAGGTCGACGAGCTCGCCCCAGGCCACCCGGCCCAGCCCGTCGGCCGCGAGCGCCTGCTGGACGACGGCCAGCTCCGCGTCCAGGGCTGCCGGTCCGCTGTAGCCGCCGGCGCGTGGGGCGGTCTCGCCGGTCAGCGCCGCCCGGGTGCGGCGCAGGCGCTCTTCGATCGCGCCCAGGCGCTGCCGGTACGGCTCGTCGGGGAAGCGGCGGCGGAGCTGGCGGACGGTCTCGGGCAGCTCCTCCGCGTCGCGCGCGAGCGCACTGCCCAGCGCCCGGTCGACGCGCTCGGGTGGCACCCGCGCGGCCACCGTCTGCATCAGCCGCGACGCGACGGCCTCGTAGCCGTGGAGCAGGTGGTCCGCCTGGAGGCGACCGGCGTTGAGCGTGATCTCCGCGGTGACGCCCGGGTGGCCGTCGCGATCGGAGCCGATCCAGCTGCCGAACCGGAGCACCGCCGGGGCGGCGGCCGGACGGGTGCCGCTGGCGCCGGCGTCGGTGGCCAGGACGGGCCCGGAAGGCGGGGGCGATGACGGGGCTGATGGCATCGCATGCAGCGCCCGGTCCAGCGCGCGTTCGAAGCTGGGCACCACCGTGAACAGCGTCTCGTCGAAGATCGCGAGCTCGGACCGGACCTCGTCCAGCGGCGTCGGCGTGATGGCGCGGAGGTCGCCGGTGTGCCACAGGATCGTGATCTCCTCGCGCAGCCGGCGGCGAAGGTCCGCGTCCTCGTCCGGCGTCGTGAGCGGGTCGTCCAGCGCGTCCAGCAGCCGGCGGATCCGCCGCAGCGCGACGAGCAGCGTGCGCCGCCGGGCCTCGGTCGGGTGGGCCGTGAGCACCGGGTTCACCACGAGCCCGCGGACCATCGCCTCGACGCGCGCACGTCCGTGGGCCTGGGCGAGCCGGGCCACGGCCTCGCCGATCGAGTCGTCGATGGCGCCACCCCGCGCCCGCCGTGCCCGGGACCGGAGGGTCCGGATCCGGTGTCGCTCCTCGGCCAGGTTGACCAGCTGGAAGTAGAGGGTGAACGCCTTCGCGACGGAGGCCGCCTGGGCGACGTCCAGCCCGGCGACGTCCGCGGTCAGCCGCTCCCGCTCGACGTCCGGCTCGAACCGGGAGTCCGGGTCGCCGCGGCGAAGCACGATGGTCCGGCGGCGGATCCGCTCCACCGTGGCGAACAGGTCGGGCCCCGCCTGCTCGGCGATGACCTGCCCGAGCAGCGCGCCCAGCAGGCGGACCTCACGCGCGAGCGGGTCCCGGGCTCGCCCGATGCCGGGTCCCGGCGGCTCCGCGGCGACGGCGGGGAACCGGGACGCCGGGTGGCGCCGCGCGGCACGGGGATCGGTGGCGCGGGGATCGGTGGCCGGGTCGGCGGCTCCGGCGCGGGGAGCGGCTCCGGCCGGGCGAACGGCGGCCGCGGCAGGGCGAACGGCGGCGCGGTCGGCGGCTCCGGCCGGCGTGGACGAGCGGTCTTCTGTCACGGGTACAAGGATCGCCGACCTGAGGAGGTCCCGTCACCCGGCCAAGGGTTACGGTTCGACTGCAAGGGCACCGTCCCGGTACCGCACCGCAACCGTTATCGGTAGCGGCGGCGCCTAGGCTTGTATCGTGACCGTGATGTCGACGATCAACGATGCGAACCGCGCCGCCCCGCCGCCCCAGGGCGAGACCGCGCCCCAGGGCGAGACCGCGCCCCAGGGCGAGACCGCGCCCCAGGGCGGAGCGCCGAATGCCGACGCGCGCCTCGCCGAGCTCCGGTTCCTCCACGAGATCCTCCGGCTGGCGACGACCGCCGGCACCTGGGAGGAGCTGCTCGAGACGGTCGTGGACGGGACGCGCGACGCCCTCCACGCGAGCGTCTCGTCGCTCTACCTGCTCGACCGTGACGGCGCCCACCTCACGCTGGGCGCGACCAACGGCCTCGACCGCTTCCAGATCGGCCGTGCCCGGGTTCCGTTCGGCGAGGGGATCACCGGCCGCGTCGCCGCGACCCGCCGGCCGATCGTGATCCCGGACGTGCGCGAGGACCCGCGGTTCCTGTGGGTCCGCGGCATCGACCAGCGCCGGTTCATCGCCTCCATGCTCTCGGTCCCGCTCGCGTGGCACGACCAGGTCGTCGGCGTGCTCAACGTCCAGACCGAGCAGCCACGCGACTTCACGGCGGCCGATGTCGCCCAGCTGTCCGCGATCGCCGACCTGCTCGCCGGCATCGTCGAGAAGGGGCGGCTCCAGCGCGAGGCGGAGGCGCAGGTGGAGCAGCTCAAGGCGCTGGACCAGGCGCGCAACGAGCTCATCGCGCTGGTCACCCACGAGCTGCGCACCCCCCTGGCGGTCGTCCGCGCGTACACGGACCTCCTGTCGGAGGAGCCGGAGCTCGATGGCCGCTCGTCGCGGGACCCCGAGCGCCGCGCCACGCGGGCGGCGTGGCACACCGGGACGCTGGACCAGATCGATCGCCTGAACCGGCTGGTGGACTCGATCCTGGAGTCCGTGCGCGTGGTCCCGGACCAGCCGCCGGAGGTCCGCACGATCGACCTCCAGACCACGATCGGAGAGCTGGTCGAGGAGCTGCGGCCGCTGCTCCACCGGCATCGGCCGGAGATCGTGCGGTCCCGACGCCTCCACGTGCTCGCGGACCCGGACCGGTTGCGCAAGGTCCTCGAGCACCTGCTGGAGAATGCCGTGAAGTACGCGCCGCCCGGCACCCGGGTCGCGATCGAGTGGACCCTCGTCGAGGGGGTCGTCCGGATCGCGCTCAGCGACGAGGGCCCGGGCATCCCCGAGGAGTGGCGCGAGCGGATCTTCGAACCGTATGCCCGGCACGAGACGCACACGGCGAGGGGCTCCGGCATCGGGCTCTATGCGGCCCGCCGCCTCGCGGAGTCGATGGGCGCGCGACTGTGGTGCGAGCCGGCACCCACGGGCGGAGCGAAGTTCGTGCTCGCGCTGCCCGCCGCGGTCGCGGTCTGATGCCGCCCACCCCCAGGATCCCGATGCACCCCCAGCGAAGGAGTCGTTTCGCATGATTGGAACGAGGCCGCTGCGGATCCTCGTCGTTGACGACGATCCGGCGATGGTCGGGGCGATCACCGCGCTCGTCGGCACCGAGGGCCACCAGGTCATCACCGCCTACGACGGGCTGACCGCCGTGAAGCGCTTCCGGGAGGAGCGGCCGGACCTCGTGCTGCTCGACCTCGCCATGCCGGGTCCCGACGGATTCACGGTCATCGGCCAGCTGCGGGCGACCGGGAACGTGCCGGTGCTCGTGGTCTCCGGCGAGAGCGCGGAGGCCGCCAAGGTCAAGGCGCTGTCCATCGGCGCGGACGACTACCTCGTCAAGCCGTTCGGCAAGCAGGAGCTGCTGGCGCGCATCTCCGCGGTCATGCGCCGGGTGGACCTCGCGGCCCCGGGGCGTGGCACCGGCGACGGCCCGTTCGGCGTGCTCACGGCCGGGTCGCTGACGCTGGAGCCCGCGCGCCACGAGGCCCGGGTCGGGGCGATCTCGCTGAGCCTGACGCCAACGGAGTTCCGGCTGCTGGAGTCGCTGGTGCGAGCGGGCGGCGATCTCGTGGCGCACCACCGGCTCGCGCGCGCCGGCTGGCCCGCCGAGCCGGATCCGGACCTGCTGTGGCTCAAGCCGCACCTGGCCCGGCTGCGCGCGAAGCTGGAGGCGGTCGGCGGCCCGCGCATCGTGGCGGTGCGTTCGGTGGGCTACCGGATCGAGGCGGACGAGCCAGCCTGAGGTCCTCGCGAGCGGGACTGGCGGCCCGGTGCGGCGGCCCGGTCCCTCGGGCGGCGTGACCCCGTGGGCCGATCAGCCGGTTAGCAGCGCGCTGGCGAGTACCTGGCGGGACCGGCCGCACCGTGCGGCGGGCGAGCCCGATCGCGGCCTGGAATCGAAACGGCCCCGGGGCGTGACCGGGGCCGTCGCGGTGTGATGGGGGCCGAACCGGCCGGATGAGCCGGCGCAGACCGAGGGGGACCGGCCTGTCAGCCGGCGGCGACCAGGGCGCGACCCTTCGAGTCGTGGGCCGCGTCGGCGCAGTCCACGCGGCAGCCGCGGGCATCGCGGCCATCCATCGGGGAGAAGTGGAACCAGACCTCGGCGCCCTCGGTGGCACGCTGGAGCCGGCAACCGCAGGACGAGCAGGTGACGGGCCCGCCACGCGAGTCGACGGCGTCGGCGAGGCGGCTGGAGTCGAAGGCCGGATAGGTCATGTCGGTGTCCTCCCGATGCTGGCGGCCCGGTGCGTGTGCCGGAGGGATGGACGGGCCGGAACGGGACCCGCTGGACCTCGAGCTTGCGGCATGGCGCCGAGGATCGGATGCTGCGCTCGGCCAGGCGGCGGCTTCGACACCCGTCAGGCGACGGCCCGGTTGCGGTTGGGTTGCGCTTCCGAGGGCGAGTTGGCGCCCGCCCCGACCGCCCGGCCAACGGACGGGACCGCCTCGGACGGGACCGCCTCGGACGGGATCGCCCCCGACGCGGCGGAAACCGGTTCGACCAGCCAGACGTCCGCGTCCGTGGCGCGGCCCGCGTCCAGCAGCCGTCCGGCCAGCGTGGAGCCCGCGTCCCGGTGCGAGGCGAGGAGCCGGTGCAGCTCGGCGACCAGGTGGTCGCCATCGTCACGCGTCGTCGCCGCCTCGGCCAGCCGGACCGCCCGCACCGACGGGGCGTGCAGCGCGGCCACGTGGCGTCCCGACGGATCCCACAGGTACGCCCGGCCGCCGGTCATCCCGGCGCCGAAGGACGGGCCCACCGGGCCCAGCACGACCACCGCGCCGCCGGTCATGTACTCGCACGCGTGCGGCCCGACGCCCTCCACGACCGCCTCGGCGCCCGAGTTGCGGATCGCGAAGCGCATCCCGGCCCGTCCGACCACGTGCAGCTGCCCGGCCGTGGCGCCGTACAGGCACGTGTTGCCGGCCAGGGCGAAGACGGAGGCGCCGATCGAGGACAGGGCAAGGGGCGACGCCTCCGGCGCCGGCCGGACGACGATCGACCCGCCCGACAGCCCCTTGCCGACGTAGTCGTTTGCCGTGCCCTCCAGCACCAGCGACACGCCCTCGCCGGCCCAGGCGCCGAAGCTCTGGCCCGCCGATCCCCGGAACCCGAGGCGGACGGGGGCCCGCAGCTCCCCGCGCCGGATCGCGCCCGTGATCACCGCGCCCAGCGACCGCTCCGCCGTCGTGACCTCCAGCCCCGAGGCGACCAGCCCGCCGCCCCGGCCCCCGAGCTCCGCCACCAGGCGCCCCTCGAGGGGAGAGGCGGCCTCTCGTGCCAGTCCCGCGGACGCCGCCCAGGGCACGGCGCGCCGCTCGACGCTCGCCCCCCAGGCCGGCGACAGCAGCGCCGAGAGGTCAACGGTCGAGCCGCCGGCCTCGCGAAGGTATCGCCGGCCCTCGCCGACGACCTCGCCCACGGACCGCGCCCCGACCGCCGCCAGGGCCGCTCGCAGGTCCTCCGCGATCCGCAGGAAGAACGTCACGACCATGTCCGGTGTCCCGCCGAACTTGGCGCGCAGGTCCTCGCGCTGGGTGGCGATGCCGGTGGGGCACGTGTCCAGGTGGCACTGCCGGGCCATGTCGCAGCCGACCGCGACGAGCGCCGCGGTCCCGAACGCGAACTCCTCGGCGCCCAGCAGCGCCGCGACCAGCAGGTCACGGCCGGTCTGGAGTCCGCCGTCGGTGCGCAGCGCCACCCGGTCGCGCAGCCCGTTCCGCAGCAGCGACTGGTGGACCTCGGACAGGCCGAGCTCCCACGGCGCACCGACGTGCTTGATCGACGACAGGGGCGAGGCCCCCGTCCCGCCGGCGTGGCCGGACAGGTGGACGTAGTCCGCGCCGGCCTTGGCGACCCCCGACGCGATCGTCCCCACGCCCCGCGTCGCGACCAGCTTCACGCCGATCCGCGCCCGCGGGTTGATCGCGCGCAGGTCCGCGATCAGCTGCGCCAGGTCCTCGATCGAGTAGATGTCGTGGTGCGGCGGCGGGCTGATCAAGGCCTGGCCGGGCTGCGCACGCCGGAGCGAGGCGATGTAGGCCGTGACCTTGCGGCCGGGCAGCTGGCCGCCTTCCCCGGGCTTGCTGCCCTGGGCCATCTTGATCTCCAACTGGTCGGCACGGGCGAGGTACTCGGCGGTGACGCCGAACCGCGCCGACGCCACCTGCTTGATCCGCGCGTCGGTCGGCCGCCCGTCGGGGCCGGGGGCATACCAGGCCGGGTCCTCGCCGCCCTCGCCGGTGTTGGCGGCGCCGCCCAGCGCCTGGATGCCCATGGTCAACACGCGGTGGGCCTCGGGCGACAGTGCGCCCACGCTCATCGCGGAGACCACGAACCGCCGCGCGATGGACCGCGCGTCCTCCACCTCGGCCAGCGGCACCGGGGTCGCTCCGCGCGGGCGGACCACGCGCCAGCCGTCGCGCACGACCGCGGCCTCCCGCTCTAGCCGGCCCCGGTAGCGGGCGAGCGCTGCCTCCGTGTCGTCGCCGGCCTCGTTCCGCGCCAGCTCCTGGACTGCGCCGGCGATCGCGGGGCTGTACAGGTGGAGCTCGCCGTCGCCGCGATAACGGGCGAGGCCGGGGTCCGGGAGGCGGTCGGGGCGGGCCGCCACCGCCAGCGACCGGGCGGACGCGAGCCGTGCCAGCTGGACCGCCGCGAGATCCGCGGCCTCCAGGCGACCGGGCCAGGCCGCGGCGGCCGGGAAGCAGCGGGCCACCAGGACCGGTCCCAGCTCCAGGGTCTCGAACAGCTGGCTGCCGACGTAGCTGGCGACGGTCGAGATCCCCATCCGGGCGAGGACCTTGCGCAGGCCCGCGTCCAGCGCCGCCAGCGAGTTCGCGACCGCGCCCGCGGGCGTGACGTCCTCAGCGCCGCGCCCGCCCGCCTGCTCACGCGCGAGCTCCAGGAGCAGCCGGGGGTGGACGACGGTCGCGCCGGCGGCGATCGCCATCGCCAGGCCGTGGACGTCGAGCACGTCGCCGGCGTCGAGGACGATGTCGGTCCGGCCGCGCAGGCCGGCCCCGGACAGGGCGGTGTGCGCCGCGCCCGCCGCCAGGACGGACGGGACGGGGAGGCGGTCGCGCCCCGCGAGTCCGGCACGCGCGTCGGAGAGGACGAGAACCTCCGCGCCGCGATGCGAGGCCTCCAGCGCCGAACCGGCGAGTCGCTCCAGGGCGGTCGCGAGACCGGCCCGGCCGTCCTGTTCGGGCCAGGTCGCGTCCAGCACGCGGACGGCGCGGTGGGGCGTCCGTGATCCCGCGCGCGCGGCGTCGAGCAGGCGCCCGAGGTCCATGACGACCGGGCGGTCGAGGCGGATCGTCGTGGGGCCGTCCGGGATACCGCCCAGGAACGCCGGCCGGCGGCCCAGCTCCACGCGCAGGTCCATGACCGCACGCTCCCGCTCGGGATCGATGGGCGGGTTGGTGACCTGGGCGAATGCCTGGCGCAGGTGGTCGGTGACTGGTCGCGTCACCCGGCTGCGACCGGGGAGCGGGGTATCGTCGCCCATGCTCCACAGCGGCTCGTGGGCATCGAGGGCCATGGTCCTGACGTCGAGGCGGAGGCGCTCCGCATCGAGGCCGAACAGGAAGCGCAGGCCGGGGCCGGCTCCCGGGGCGACCCCCGCCGCAGCTCCCGGGGCGACCCCCGCCGCAGCTCCCTCCGCCGTCACCTGGGCCGCGTCCTCGCCATCCGCGAACGTCTGGCGCGGCGCGTCGTGCAGCGGCAGGCGGCGCAGGACCCACGACTTCGCGTCGGCATCGTTGAGCACGCGGCCCGCCGCCGGATCCACCAGCAGCATCTCGCCGGGCGCAAGCCGCCCGGAGCGCACGATCTCGGCCGGCTCCAGCGGCACGGCACCCGCCTCGGACGCGAGCGTCACCACCCTGTCGGCGGTCACCGCCCAGGCCGCCGGCCGCAGCCCGTTGCGGTCCAGCAGCGTCCCGACTCGCCGGCCGTCGCTGAACACCAGCGCGGCCGGCCCGTCCCAGGGCGCCACGAACCCGGAGGTCCGCCGCCCGAACGCGGCCACCGCCGGGTGTGGCGTCCGGCGCAGCGACGGCGCTTCGGGCACCAGGGCGAGGAGCGCCGCCTCCAGCGACCAGCCGGTGGCCACGAGCAGCTCCAGCGCCTCGTCGAGGGACCGGGAATCGGAGACATCCGGGGAGAGCAGGGGACCGGCGGCCAGGAGCCGGTCCGCGGCGCCACGACGGCGCTTCGTGATCCCCGCGTCGGACGCCCGCCCGCGCAGCGCCTCGCGGTTGCCGCGCACGGTGTTGATCTCGCCGTTGTGGGCCACGAACCCGAACGGCTGGGCCAGCGACCAGACCGGGTGCGTGTTGGTCGCGTACCGCTGGTGGAACACGGCCAGCGGCACGTCGATCGGCCGGGCGAGATCCGGGAACAGGCGCGCCAGCCGGTCACCCGCGACGAGGCCCTTGTAGACGATCGTGCGCGCGGACGCCGAGGTCACCGCGAAGCCCGCCAGCCCGGCGGCGCGGGCCGCCGTCTCTGCACGCCGCCGGGCGCACACGAGGCCGAGCTCGAACTCGGGGTCGCCCAGGTCGCCCGGGCGGCGGACCAGCGCCTGCAGGATCGTGGGCAGGGACGCGGCAGCCTCGCGACCCAGCGCCGCGGGATCCACGGGCACGGCTCGCCAGGCCGGTGCCGGGAGCCCCTCGGCCGCGAGCGCGGCCTCGACGATCGTCCGGGCCTCGACCGCCGCGCGAGTGTTCGCGCGAGCCGCCCCGGTGGTCCGCGCGGCCCGGCTCGTTCGCGCCGACCCGCGTCCTGCGCCTCGGGGCGCGAACACCGTGAGGACCCCCGGTCGCTCCCCGGAGAGCCCGCGTGGGTCGATGACCCGGACCACCGACGGTGCCAGGGGAAGGAGGATCCCGGCCCCGTCGCTCGACGCGCCGTCGGCCGCGAACGCCCCCCGGTGCCCGAGCGCCGCCAGCCCCCCCAGCGCCAGCCCGAGCACCCGGCCCCCTGACCGCCCACCCGCATCGGCGACGAAGCCCACGCCGCAGGCGTCGTGCTCGTACCGCGGGTCGTACAGGGGCGGCTCGAGTGGCTGGACGCGGCCGCGCCGTGCGGGCTCGGGGTGGACGCGGCCGCCCCGAGCCGCCTTCGGGTGGAGGCGGCGCTGTGGGCCCGGCGTGGCGGATCGGCGCATCGAGCGGTCCCCCCGGATCAGGCCTGGTACGCGACCTCGCCGTGGACGGAGAGGTCGAGCCCGAGGGCTTCCTCGTCCGCCCCGACGCGGAGACCGAGCACGACGTCCACGACCTTCACGATCACGAACGTGGCGACCGCCGCGTAGGCGATCGTCGCGCCGACACCCAGCAGCTGGGTCGAGACCTGGCCCGCGTTGCCGTCGACCAGGCCACGTCCGGCGGCGTTGATCGCCGTGGTCGCGAGCACGCCGGTCGCGATCGCGCCGAAGGTGCCGCCGACGCCGTGGACCGCGAACACGTCGAGCGCGTCGTCGATGCGCAGCCGCTCGCGCAGGAGGGTGGCGCTGTAGCAGATGGCGCCCGCGGACAGTCCGATCACGAGCGCGCCCCCGGCGGTCACGAAACCCGACGCCGGGGTGATCGCGACCAGCCCGGCCACCGCGCCGCAGGCGGCCCCCACGACGCTGACCTTGCGCTTGTGGAGGTAGCTCGCCAGGACCCAGGTGAGCGTCGCCGCACCGGCGGCCGTGTTGGTGACCAGGAGCGCATTCGCCGCCAGGCCGTTCGCCGCCAGCGCGGAGCCCGCGTTGAAGCCGAACCAACCGAACCACAGCAGGCCGGCGCCCAGCACGGTCATCGGGATGTCGTGGGGCTCCATGCGGTCCTCGCTGAAGGCGCGGCGGCCGATGAGCATGGCGACGACCAGCGCCGAGACGCCGGACGATGCGTGGACCACGGTGCCGCCGGCGAAGTCCAGGGTGCCCGCCTTGAACAGCCAGCCGTCGGCCGCCCAGACCCAGTGCGCGATGGGGGAGTACACGACGACGGACCACAGGACTGTGAACAGGACGAAGGCGCCGAACCGCTTCCGCTCGGCGTAGGCGCCGGAGACCAGGGCGGGCGTGATCGCCGCGAACATGAGCTGGAAGGCGGCGAACAGGACGAACGGGATCGAGGTGCCGTAAGTCTCGCTCGGCGTGAGCCCCACGTTCATGAAGCCCACGAAGTCGAGGCCGCCGATCAGCCCCAGCCCGCCGACGTCCTTGCCGAACGCGAGCGAGAACCCGATGAGCACCCACACCACGCTGACCATGGCCAGGCCGAAGAAGCTGTGCATGATCGTCGACAGCACGTTCTTGCTCCGGACGAGGCCGCCGTAGAACAGGGCGAGGCCCGGAAGCATGACCATGACGAGGGCCGTCGCGACCAGCAGCCAGGCGGTGTCGCCGGAGTTGATCTCCGCCCCGTCGGCCGCCGCGGCGACGCCGGGCAGGGCCGCCAGCAGGGACGCGGCCGCGAGGCCGCCGGTCACCAGTCGTCCGAAACGCATCGCTCGATCCGCCTCCCAGTGCAGCGACCCGACGCGGGCCGGGGTCCGATGCGCGGAGGTTGGCGCCGCGACGGCGGCCGGTCAGCGCCCCCGACCGGTGCGGACCGGATCCGTTTGGGTGACGGCCGGTTGCGCTCCGGTTGCGCGGGTCGTTCGTCGGGATCCACGCCTCGCCGGCGGTCGCGGCCGCGCGGACGCGGGCGGCGCTACCCTGACGGCATCACTCCTGGAGGGCAGCGATGGATCTGGGTCTGCGCGACCGGCGAGCGCTGGTGGGCGGTGGGGGATCGGGCATCGGCGGCGGGATCGCCGGCGTGCTGGCAGCCGAGGGCGCGCGCGTCGCGCTGATCGGGCGCACGCGCCAGCGGATCGAAGCGGAAGCGGCGCGACTGGGCGGTGTCGGGGTGGTGGCCGACCTCGCGACGCCAGATGGACCCGCGGCCGCCGTCGAGGCGGCGGTCGCCGCGATGGGCGGCCTCGACCTCCTCGTCGTCAACACCGGGGGGCCGCCCGCCGGCACCTTCGACACCCTCGGCGAGAGCGACTGGGACCAGGCCATCGCCGGCACCCTGCAGTCCGTGCTGCGCCTCATCCGGGCCGCGCTGCCGCACCTGCGGGCGGGTTCCGATCCGGCCATCCTCATCGTGCTCTCCTCCTCCGTCCGCGTACCCCTCCCGGGCCTCACCACGTCCAACGTCCTGCGGCCCGGCCTCGCCGGCCTCGTCAAGACCCTCACCGCCGAGATCACGCCCGTGCGGATCAACGGCCTGGCCCCCGGGCGGATCGCCACCGACCGGATCGCCTTCCTGGACGGCAAGCGGGCCGAAGCGGAGGGCGTTTCGGTCGAGGAGATCGATCGTCGCGCCCGGGCGAACATCCCGCTCGGGCGCTCCGGCCAACCCGCGGAGATCGGGCGCGTGGGGGCGTTCCTGCTGTCGCCGGCGGCCTCCTACGTCTCCGGCGCGATCGTTCCGGTCGACGGCGGGATGATCCGGGCCCTGCCGTAGGCGGGCCCTGCCGTTGGCGGGCCCCGCCGCCCGCCCGTTGCCGCCGCCCGCCCGTTGCCGCCGCCCGCCCGCGCCCGAACACCACCGCTGTTCGTGATGAGGCTCGCCGCATCACGGACGACTTCGCCGGCAGGCCGGAACGGCCCGTCGCCCGCGGGTGATGCGCGGAGGCTCATCACAGGTGGGGGCGGTCCAGGGCGAGGACGTCAGGCTGACCGTGCAGGCGCGAACGGCCCGCCGCCCGCGGGTGATGCGCGGAGGCTCATCACAGGTGGGGGTGGTCCACGGCGAGCGTGCTCAGCACGGAGCCAGCGGCCATGAAGCCGTCGAGCCCGGTCCGGCGCAGGACGTCGTCCAGGTCCGCGACGGTGCCGGGATCGGGCGCCATCCCCGGCGACCGGACGGCCGCGTGGGCGATCGCGCCGCGCCGCTGGTAGATGAGCTTGCGGATCGGGAGGTTGAGCAGCGCCTGGTTCTCGAACCGGATCAGGGTCGCGTAGCGGTCGAAGATCGCCGCCGCGCCGTCGTGATCCCCGTCGAACCAGCGCCGGACCACGGCCACCAGGACCTCCGGGAACCCGAACCCGGTCATCGTTCCGTGGCTGCCCCGCCGCAGCTCCTCCAGCAGCATCTCCCCGCCGAGGCCGCCCAGGACGATGACGTCGGGCGAGCCGGCGACGAGGCGGCCGGCCTTGGGCGGCGTCGGCTCCTCCTCGAGCTTGATGACGCGGCATTGGGGCGCCTCGGCGGCCAGGGCGAGGAGGAACTCGACCGACATCGGGACGCCCGAGCTGGCCGGGTGGTCCTGCACGACGACGGGCAGCGACACGGCGCCGGCCACTGCGAGGTAGTGGCGACGGAGGGCGGCGTCGGTCGGCCGGGCGAGCGGCGGCGGCGCGAGCATCACCGAGTGCGCCCCGACTGCCTCGGCCTCGCGGGCGAACGCGATGGCGCGGTCGGTGGACGCGTGCGAGACGCCGACGCAGACCGGGATCGAGCCGCCGGCGGCGGCGGCGACCGCCTCGAGGACCCGGGTTCGCTCGAGGTCTCCGAGGCGGCCGGCCTCACCCAGGACACCCAGGATCGTCATGCCGTCCACGCCCGTGGCGCGCACGAACGACACCAGCCCCGGAATCGAGGCCAGGTCCAGCTCGCCGTCCGGCAGGAACGGGGTCGGGACGATGTTCCAGACCCCGCGCAGCACCGCGATGTCGCCCACGTCGTCGTCCTCCATTCCGCTCGTGCTCCTGAGGCTACACCGGCTCCGCGCCCAGCCGCGGATCGGCCTTGGTCTGGACAGCGACACGTTGCAGTGTCATGATCGTCGCATGCCTGATGACCCGTACAGCATCGCTGACCTCGCCCGCCTCGCGGACGTCACGCCTCGGACGATCCGGTATTACGTGTCCCAGGGCCTGCTGCCCTCCCCGGAGGTCGCCGGCCCCGCGACCCGCTACGGCGAGGGCCATCTCCTGCGGCTCCGCCTGATCCGGCGGCTGCAGCGGGACCACCTGCCGCTGTCCGAGATCCGTGCCCGCCTGGAGCGGATGGGGGACGAGGAGGTCCGGGCCACGCTCGACGCGGACAGCCTGGCCACGCCCGAGCCGCCGACGGGCACCGATGCGACGCTCGCCTACGTCCGGGGCCTCATGCAGCGGGCCGGGGTGGCGCCGCGCTTCTACGACCGGCCGGCCCCGGCGCTGGCTCGCCGGATGATCCGGGCCCCCGAACCCGCCGCGCCTGCCCCCGCTGCGCCGGAGCTGCGCGATGGACCGCCGCCGTCCTCGCCGGTCGTGCCCGCGATCGTCCCGACGCCGGCGGCGGGTCCGGACACGCGCCCCCTGCTCGCGGACCGCTCGACCTGGGAGCGGCTCTCGATCACCCCGGACGTCGAGCTCCACGTCCGCCGGCCGCTCGATCGCCGGGGGAACAAGCGCGTCGAGCGGCTCATCCGGATCGCGCGTGAGCTGTTCGAGGAAGAACCCTGAGCTCCAGCATCCGCAGAGGAGGCCACATGACCCCGAACACCCGCCCCGACGACCGCCCCGACGACCGCCCCGTCGATCCGCGCATCGTCGAGACCCCGCTCATCGACCCGCGTCTCCGGGTCCGATCGGACCGTCATCTCATCCGCGCCCACGGCCGCAGCGAGCGGTTCCTGCTCGTGGACGTCGTGGCGCCGACCGTCGCCCCGGATCCGTCACGGCGCCGGCCGCCGGTCAACCTTGCCTTCGTCCTCGACCGCTCGGGCTCGATGGGCGGGCAGAACAAGCTCGGCCTTGCCCGGCAGGCGGTGCTCGATGCCATCCACCGCCTGGAGGCACCGGACCGGTTCGCGACCGTCGTCTACGACAACGAGATCGACGTCGTGCTGGGCAGCGTCGTCGCCTCCGCCGAGACCCGGCGACTGGCCGCGGACCGGTTGCGAGAGGTCGAGGCACGGGGTACCACGGACCTCCACGGCGGCTGGCTGGCAGGCTGCGAGCAGGTCGCCGGCAACCTCCAGGCGGAAGGCGTCAACCGCGTCCTGCTCCTGACCGACGGCCTCGCCAACGTCGGCGTGACCGATCGCGACCAGCTCGTGTCGGCCGCCTACGATCTGCGGCGCCGGGGCGTGACGACCAGCACGTTCGGCGTCGGCACGGACTTCGACGAGGCCCTGCTCCAGGGCCTGGCCGATTCGGGAGGCGGCCACTTCTACTTCATCGGCGATGTGGCCCAGATGCGGGACCACATCACGAGCGAGGTGGGGGAGACGCTCGAGGTCGTGGCCCGGGAGGTCGTCCTGGAGCTGACCCTGCCCGAGACCGTCGGGGTCGAGGCGTTGTCCCCGTTCCGCCTCGAGCGGCGCGGCGGCCGGGTCCTCGTCTACCTCGGCGACATGGTGTCAGGGCAGATGCTCTCGGTCGTGTTCCGGCTGACCTTCGACTTCGGCGAGGTGGGCCGCGAGATCGGCACCTTCGTGCGGGTCGCGGACCGGGACCGCGCCTTCGAGCGTGCGCGACCCACGCTGGACCCGATCGCGATCACGTGGGCCTACGGGGACCACGCCGCGAACGACGCCCAGCCGCGGGACCGGGACGTGGACCGGGTGGTCGCACGGCTGTTCGCCGAGCGCGCCAAGCAGGAGGCCGTCCGCCTCAACCGCGAAGGCCGCTTCGACGAGGCGGGCCAGGCCCTCGAGGGGGTGCGCCGGCGCGTGGCGGCCTACGCGGGCTCCGACCCGGAGCTCCAGGCGCTCGTCGCGGAGCTGCGGGTGGAGGCGCCGGTGTACGCGGCCGCGATGCCCGAGATGGACCGCAAGGCGCGCCACTATGCGTCGAGCAGACTGGCCCGGACGCGGACGGCCGACGGGAAGTCGGTCCGGCGCAGCTGAGGCCGGGTCGGGCCCCGGCCTGCGGCCGGGGCCGCCAACCTCGCCTGGGGCGCCAGCCTCGCCCAAGGCGCTAGCCGGGCTCGCTCTCGTGCGAGGGCCGGCGCACGGAAGTCCCGCGCACGCCCACCACCAGGTCCGAGTACGCGGGGTGCCTCCGGATGAAAGCCGCGATGTACGGGCAGCGCGGGGTCACGCGCAGGCCGCGCGCGCGAACCTGGTCCAGTGCCCCGGCCGCCAGTCGCCCACCGATGCCCCGTCCCGCGAGCGCGGGCAGCACCTCCGTGTGGGTGAACACCAGCCGTCCCTCGGCCGGCTCGTATTCCGCGAACCCGGCCAGCTCCCCATCCACGCAGACCTCGAAACGATGTGCTGCCTCGTTGTCGCTGACCTCGATCACGGTCTCCGGGGGCATCGATCCTCCTTGGCTTCCTGTCATCGCCGGCGCCATTGTCACCGAACCGGCCGCATCCCGGTCGGGTGCGGGTCACCGCCCGACCTGCCCCCGTCCTCGCACGGCGCCGGCAACCACTGGGCGCCGGCAACCACTGCCGGTCGTGATGAGGCTCCGCGCATCGGGCGGCCGGGGGTCCGGGGGACGGAGATGACTCCGGGGCGGATGCGCCAGGCCGCGGGCGCCACGGACGCGGCCGGAAGCGACGCGGCCGCAAAGGGACGCGGGCGCAAGGGACGCCACCCCGTGATGCGCGGAGCCTCATCACGGACGAGGGTGGCTACCAGCGTCGCCGTGCGGAGCCGGGGGTGGGTGGCCGGCCGCCGGCCGCCGGCCGCCGGTCACGGAACCGAGGAGGTTCGCCGGCCGCCGGTGCCGGCCCCGCTCACCCCTCGCCGACCGGCCGGTTCACCCCTTGCAGGTAGCTCCGCTGGCGCTGCTTCCGGACTTCGTAGTCGCTGAGCGCCGCCTGCACGGACGCGAGATCGGAGACCTCGGCGACCGGCACGTCCCACCAACCGTCGCCGCCCGGTGCCGGCACCAGCGGATCGGTCTCCACGTGGATCACGACCGGCCCCGGGAACCGCTCGGCCTTGGCCTGGGCCAGCGCCGCGCGCAGCTCCGCGATGCCATCGACGCGGACCGCCCGTGCGCCGAGGCTCGCGGCGTTCGCGGCCAGGTCCACCGGCAGCTTGTCGCCCTCGAGCCGCCCGGACGCCGTCCGGAAGCGGTACCTCGTGCCGAACCGCTGGGCGCCCACCGACTCGGACAGCGCGCCGATCGACTGGTAGCCGTGGTTCTGGACGAGGACGACGATCAGCGGGATCCGTTCCTGGACGGCCGTCACCAGCTCCGAGGAGAGCATGAGGTAGGACCCGTCGCCGACCATCACGAACACGTCGCGGTCCGGCGCGGCCAGCTTCGCCCCCAGCCCGCCCGCGATCTCGTAGCCCATGCACGAGTAGCCGTACTCGACGTGGAACCCCTTCGGATCCCGCGTCCGCCACAGCCGGTGGAGCTCGCCCGGCATCGAACCCGCCGCGCAGACCAGGACGTCACGGGGCTCGGAGACCTCGTTGACCGCCCCGATGACCTCGGACTGCGCCGGCAGGGGACCGTGGCCCAGCGTGTACGCGCGCTCCACGGTCGCATTCCACTCCGTGGCCAGCGCCGTGGCGCGCGCACGGTAGGCGGGACCGACCGACCAGCCCGCGAGACCGGCCGCCAGTGCCGTGACGGCCTCGCGCGCATCGGCCTGGAGCATCAGCCCGGCGTGCTTGGCCGCGTCGAACGACGCGACGTTGATGTTCAGGAAGCGCACGTCCGGATCGGCGAACGCCGTCCGGGACGCGGTCGTGAAGTCGCCGTACCGGGTGCCGATCCCGATGACGAGGTCGGCCTCGTGGGCGAGCGCGTTGGCCGCGGTCGTCCCGCTCGCCCCCACGGCGCCCACCGACGACGGGTGATCGTAGGGGAGCGAGCCCTTGCCGGCGTACGTCTCGGCGACCGGGATCCCCGTGGCCTCGACCAGGGCCCGCAACGCATCGGTGGCCTCGGAGTAGATGGTGCCGCCGCCGCTCACGATCAGCGGCCGCCGGGACGCCCGGACGAGGTCCAGCGCCCGCGCCAGCGCCACCGGCTCCGGAACGGGCCGTCCGACGTGCCACACCCGGGTCTCGAACAGCTCGACGGGCCAGTCCCAGGCCTGCGCCTGGACGTCCTCCGGGAGCGCGATGACGGCTGCGCCCGTGTCCACCGGATCGGCCAGGACGCGCATCGCGCCCAGCAGCGCCGAGGGCAGCTGCTCCGGTCGCCAGATGCGGTCGAAGAACCGCGAGACGGGCCGGAAGCAGTCGTTGACCGAGACGTCGTGGGCCATCGGATGCTCGAGCTGCTGGAGGACCGGGTCGGCGACGCGGGTCGCGAACAGGTCGCTCGGGAGCAGCAGCACCGGCAGCCGGTTGACGGTCGCGGTCGCCGCCCCGGTGACCATGTTCGTGGCGCCCGGGCCGATCGACGACAGGCAGGCGAGCGTCGAGAGGCGGTTCCGCTGGCGGGCGAACCCCGTCGCCGCGTGCACCATCCCCTGCTCGTTGCGGCCCTGGTAGTACGGCATGGCCTGGGGATCGGCCAGCTCGGCCTCCAGCACGGCCTCGCCGAGCCCGGCCACGTTGCCGTGACCGAAGATGCCGAACATCCCCTCGATCAGGCGGTGCTCCACGCCGTCTCGCTCGGTGCGCTGGGCAACGAGGAAGCGGACGATCGCCTGTCCGACGGTCAGGCGGACGGTGCTCACGGGACCCTCCGATCATGCGTCTCGGCCTGCAGCCGCGGGTCGATGGCCTGGCTGGCCCAGGTGTCCCTCACCCAGGCGTGGGCGGGATCGTCGCTGATGCGCCAGGCTCGCTCAGGGCCTGGGCCGGCCATCACGTTCAGGTAGTACATGTCGTAGCCGGGAGCGGCCATCGACGGGCCGTGCCAGCCGTGCGGGACCAGGACGACGTCCCGGTCGCGGACCTCGACGAGGACGTCGAGCGGCCGGTCCGCGGTCCCGTACACGCGCTGGTAGCCGATGCCCGGCCCGGCCGGGCCGGGCGCGATCTCGTAGTAGTAGATCTCCTCGAGGACGGCCTCGCCGGGCCGGTCCTCGTCGTGCTTGTGGGGCGGGTAGGAGGACCAGTTGCCGCCGGGCGTGATGACCTCGACCGCCATCAGGCGCTGCGCCTCGAATGCGGCGGCGGACGCGAAGTTGCGCACCTCGCGCGAGCTGGCGCCCGCGCCGCGCAGCTCGATCGGCACCCCGGTCGATGGCCCGTGGCGGAACGGCAGCCGTCGGTCCGCGCGGGCCGTCGCCAGCGCGAAGCGGCCGCCATCCCGGCTCTCGAGCACGATCGACGCGTCGCGGGGGAGGTAGGCGAAATCGGTCGGGCCGCTGAACACCCCCGGCCGGCCGGCGAGGTCCAGGGCCTCCCCGTCGCAGGTCACCCGGGCCGAACCGGCGAGGGGCAGCACGATCGCCTCGTCCTCACCGGTGGCGAACGCGATCCGGCCGCCCGGCGGCAGGTCCGCGACACGCAGGCCGGCGTGGCCCCAGCCCGCGCTCTCCGGGGTCACGATCAGCGACCAGCCGTCGGCCGCGGTCGTGCCGGCGGCCCGGTACAGCGAGCCGTCGGCCGCGGTCGTGCCGGCCGCCCGGTACAAGGTGCCGCCCGGCGTCGTCCCGCCCGGCGTCGTCCCGCCCGTCATCGCGCCTTGTCCGGGTTGGGGACCAGCGCGTCCGTGACCTGGTGGACCAGGTCCTGGTAGGAGGCGATGAACGACCGGAGGGTGCGCGCCGTGGCGCCGAAGCCATCGAACTCGGCGACCGCGAGGCCGTCCGGCTCGTAGGCGCGGACGAAGTCCGGCAGGCGGGCCCGGAGCTCGTCGAGGATCGCGGGCGCCACCGGGTCGTCGATCCGGGGCCGGACCTCGATCGTCGAGGCGTTGAAGCGACGCTGCCAGGAGGCCGGCAGGGTGATCACGACGTCGCCGCCGATGAACTCCGACCAGTGGTACTGGTGGCGGATCGCCGCGCCCAGCAACCGGGCGCGGTAGCCGCGCTCCCGGAACAGGCCGTAGGCCCGCTTGAACACGGCCACGCCGCTCCACGGCAGGGCATCCGGCCTGACCGTGATCGCGTCGCGATCGACGACGACCTTCAGCCAGTCCTCGATGCGGCCCACCATCAGCGTCACGACCGGACCCATGCGCTGCGTATCGAGGCCCTCCGCGTCCCGCCGCCGGAGCCCCCGCTCGATCGCCTCGGCGGCCGCCAGGGCCTGCGCGACCGTGAAGCTCACGGTGACGTTGACGCTCACGCCGCGGTAGGTGGCCTCCTCGATCCCCACGATGCCGGCCGCGGTCGCCGGGAGCTTGACGATGATGTTCGGCGCGATGCCGGAGAAGTGCACCGCCTGCTCGACCATCCGCACCGGGGTCCGGAACAGCGTGGGGTCCGTCTGGACCGACAGCCGGCCCTGCCGGCCCGCCTGCGCCTCGAACACGGGCTCGAGGAGCTTCGCGCCGCGGATCGACATCTCCTCGACCACGGCCCAGGCCAGCTCGCCGACGGTCGCCGTGGGGCGCTCGGCCGCCAGGGCGACGACCCGGTCCCGCCAGTGGGCCGGCTCCTTGTTCCACACGTCGACCACGATCGTCGGGTTGGCCGTGGCGCCGACCGCGCCGAAGCTCAGCGCGTACTCGAGCTCGTCGACGGCACATGAATTGTTCCAGATGTCGGTCGCCGTCTCCGCGATCGTTCGACCCAGCGGGCTGCCGGCCAGGGGCAGCTCCTGGCGGCTCGTCAGTGCGGTCACGTTGCGCATTCCTCCTGTGGACGCCGGACGAGGACGGGCGCCGGCTGTGAGCGTCGGTCAGACGCCGATCGAGCGCAGGTACTCACGGTTCCGTCGCGCGCTCTCGCGCGGGGTGCCCATCCCCGGCAGCACGTCCTGCTCCACGACGATCCAGCTGCCGTAGCCGATCTCCTCGAGCGCCCGAAGCACACCCGGGAAGTCCACGCTGCCCGTCCCGAGCTCGCAGAACACCCCGTGGCCCACGGACGTCGGGCCGTCCCACCCGTTGACGCGCGAGGCCTCCGCGACGGCCGGGTCGCAGTCCTTGAAGTGAACGTGCCACACGCGGTCACGGAACTCCAGGGCCGCGGCGACCGGGTCGCCGTGGGCCCCGAACGTCCAGTGCCCGGTATCGAGGCACATGCCCAGGACGGCAGGGTCGGTGCTGTCCAGGAGGCGCCTGGCCTCGGCCTCCGTCTCCACCAGCGTGCCGATGTGCTGGTGGAACACGGTCCGGATGCCGGCCTCGTCCATGACCCGCCGGGCCAGGTAGTTGGCACCCGCGGCGAACGTCCGCCACCCCTCGTCGGACATCCCGTCCGCCGGCGTCACGCGCCCGGCGATCCTCGACCGCCGCGGGTCACCGTACGGGTCATTGCCGAGCACGATGAGGCTGTCCGGGCCGCCGACCAGCGCCAGCTGCTTCGCGGTCCGGACCGCGTCGTCCGCGGACGGCCTGTGGCAGTCCGCGTCGTGGAGCTTGACGCTCACCCACGACGCCATGAGCGCGAGGCCCCGGCTGTCGAGCTCCGCGCGCAGCTCGTCCGGGTCCGTGGGCATGAAGCCCCAGTCACCGAGCTCGGTCCCGGCGTACCCGGTCTCCCGCATCTCGTCGACGACGCGGCGATAGCCGTCGCGGTCACCGTCGATGCCTTCGATGACGCCCCACGAGCAGGGGGCGTTCGCGATTCGAACCATCTGGGATCACTCCTTCCGGGTCAGGTGCCCGCACGGGACGCGTCGGGGGCGGGCCGGGACGCGTCGGGGGCGGGCCCGCTGGACTCGCGCACGCGGAGCACCATCGGCAGGCGGAGCGTCTCCGGCGGCGCCGCGTGCTCCGGGCCGTCGAGGGTGGCCGCGAGGCGCTCCACGGCGAGCCGGCCCATCTCCGCCTTCTGCTGGGCGACGGTGGTCAGCGCCGGGACGACCCAGGAGGCCGCCGCGATGTCGTCGATCCCGACCACGCTGATGTCTTCGGGGACGCGGAGCCGGGCGGCCCGCAGCGCACGCAGGACACCGATCGCGGTGATGTCGTTGTAGCAGACGATCGCCGTGGGGTCGTGGCCCGCCTCGAGCAGCTCGACCGCCGCCCGTTCGCCGCCCTCGAACTGCCCATCGCCCGTCACCTCCGGCGTGTCGGCGGGTGACAGCCCGGCATCCCGGCATGCCGAGCGGAACCCCTCCGCGCGCGGCGCATCGGCCGTGTAGGTCGCGGGGCCCCGGACGTAGGCGATCCGGCGGTGCCCCAGCCCGACGAGGTGCTGGACGGCCAGCCGGGCGCCGCCCGCGTTGTCGCTGGTGATCACCGCGACCGGCAGCCCGTGGGCCTCGGCATTGACGATGACGGCCGGCACCGGTGAGGACAGCAGCCACTTCAGGCTCTCGTCCGACACCTGGCTCGACGCGATGATCAGGCCATCCACCCGGCGGTCGACCATCAGGCTGAGGTAGTGCATGGCCCGGTGCTCGTCGTACGCCGCGCTGCCCAGCAGGATGGAGTAGCCGAGTCCCCTGGCCGCGAGGTCGGCCGCTCGCACGAGCTCCGGGAAGAACGGATTCTGGATGTCGGTCACGATGAGGCCGAGCGTCCCGGTGCGCTTCATGCGCAGCGACCTCGCCACGCCGGAGGGTCGGTAGTCCAGGGCGGCCACGGCGCCCATGACGGCGTCGGACGTCCCGGGCCTGGGATTGCCGATCCCGGCCAGCACCCGGCTGACCGTGGCCGTCGAGACGCCGGCCATGAGGGCGACGTCCCGGATGGTGGAAGGCGAGGGGCGCCCGGCGCGGCCCGCATCGGGCGAAACCCTGGAACCGCTCATCCCTGCCTCGAGACCGTGCTCCGGCGCGGGGACCGGTACCGGCCGACCGCGCACGTAATCGATTGCACACGATACCGGAGGGGCACCCGGGCGTCAAGGGCAGAGCGCGGATGCAGAGGGTTGCCGTTCGCCATCGAGGTCGGTTAGAGTTGGTGGACCTCGGAGCATGTAATCGGTTACCTTACCGGCGGGCGAGCAGCGCATCCTTATGACACGGCGTGGCGGCTCGAGTCCACGGGAGCGGGCCGATGCGCCATCGTGGGACAGGTTCGCGGTGGCCCGACACGGGGCCATCCGAAGGGGAAAGGAGGCGTCCGTCACTGCTGCCGCGAGGCGCCTCCCCGCGGGTGAGGAGCGTCTGCGGACCGCGAGGAACTGCGTGACCGGTCCGATCCACGGCCCGGCGATACCACTGGAGGAGGCCACATGAAGTTCAGCAAGCTGGCGGTCAGCCTGGCGGCGATCGCGATCGTCGCATCCGCCTGCTCGTCCAGCTCCGGCACGCCGGCGCCCAGCGGCGGCGGCTCCGGGGACCGCGCCGGCATCGACATCGAGGTCGTGACCCACGGCCAGGCGTCCGACCCGTTCTGGTCGATCTTCAAGAACGGGGTCGTGCAGGCCGCCAAGGACATGGGCGTGACGGCCAACTACAGCGCCCCCGACACGTTCGACATGGTCAAGATGGGGCAGCTGATCGACGCGGCATGCGCCAAGCAGCCGGCCGGCCTGGTCATCTCGCTCCCTGACGCCACGGCCCTCGGCCCGAGCGTCACCAAGTGCATCACGGCGGGCATCCCGGTCATCTCCGCGAACTCCGGCTCCGATACGTACGCGGCGCTCGGCATTCTGACCCACGTCGGCCAGAACGAGACCGTCGCCGGGCAGGCGGCTGGGGCGCGCATGAAGGACGCCGGCGGGAAGAACGCGCTGTGCGTCAACCAGGAGGTCGGCAACGCCGGGCTCGACGCCCGCTGCGCCGGCTTCGCCGACGGGTTCGCCCCCGGCAAGTCCACCGTCCTCGGCGTCGACCTCAAGGACCCGACGACGGCCCAGCAGAAGATCGCGGCGACGCTCCAGACGGACCCGTCGATCGATACCGTCATGGCCCTCGGCCCGACGGGCTCAACCCCGGCACTGGCCGCCGTCCAGGGTCTCAGCGGCCGGACCATCAAGCTCGCCACGTTCGACCTGTCGGCCGACGTGCTCAAGGCGATCTCGGACGGCGGGATGCTGTTCGCGGTCGACCAGCAGCAGTTCCTGCAGGGCTACCTGCCGATCGTGTTCCTCACCTACTACCACCTGTACGCCCTCATGCCGGGTGGCGGACAGCCGGTCCTCACGGGTCCGGGTTTCGTGACCAAGGACAACGTCGCGACGGTCCAGGCGAACACGGGCACGACCCGCTAGCCTTCGCCCAGGTGCAATCGCGCTGGGGCCGCGCGCGCGGCCCCAGCGACCACGAGTGAGGGTGCCGATGACGGTCGGGACAACCGGTTCCGAGGCGCAGCGCGTTCGCCGCGTCGGTTCGCTCCGGCTCCTCCTGACCCGGCCCGAGTTCGGGTCGGTCGTCGGCGCCGTCCTCATCTTCATCCTGTTCTGGGCCCTGACCGGGTTCGAGGTCGGCTCGGGCTTCATGTCCTGGAAGGGCTTTGCCGCCTATATCCAGGTCACGGCACAGGTCGGCATCCTGGGTGCCACCGTCGCGCTGCTGATGATCGCGGGCGAGTTCGACCTCTCGGTCGGCTCGATGATCGGCGCGGCGGGCCTGATCCTCGGCCTGTCGATCACGCAGTACGGCCTGCCGCTGTGGCTGGGCGTCATCATCACGTTCGCCTTCGCCCTCGGCGTCGGCGCGCTGAACGGCTACATCGTGGTGCGCACGGGCCTGCCGTCGTTCATCGTGACCCTCGGCTCTCTCTACATGCTCCGCGGGGCCGGCCTCGCGATGACGCGCATCCTGACCAACGGGCAGACCATCGTGAGCGGGATCGGCGCTGCCGCGGCGGGCGATCCCGTCGCGGGGATCTTCAACGCCTCGCTGCTGTCCGTTGCCGGCGCGGACTTCAAGACCGAGATCGTGTGGTGGCTCGGGGTCGTCGCCGTGGCGACCTGGGTCCTGCTCCGGACGCCGTTCGGGAACTGGATCTTCGCCGTCGGCGGGTCCAGGGACGCGGCCCGGAGCATGGGCGTCCCGGTCACCCGGGTGAAGATCCTGCTGTTCATGACGACCGCGGCCTCGGCGGCGCTGTACGCCTGCATCCAGGTCCTGGAGGTCGGCACGGCGGACGTGCTGCGCGGGCAGCAGAAGGAGTTCGAGGCGATCATCACGGCCGTGATCGGCGGCACGCTGCTGACCGGCGGCTACGGGTCCGCTCTCGGGTCCGCGTTCGGTGCGTTCATCCTCGGCGTCACCCAGCTGGGCATCTTCTTCGTGCCCGGGTTCAACTCCGACTGGTACGCGTTCGTGCTCGGCGGGCTCCTCCTTGCCGCCGCGCTGGTGAACAACTGGATCCTCCGCCGCGCCTCGGGAGGCCAATCATGACGATGGAGCCGTCCGCCCCCGCGGAGGCCCGGCGGGCCGTCCCCGACGAACCGGTCCTCGAGGCCCGGGGCATCTCCAAGTACTTCGGGCGCGTGGTGGCGCTCAAGGATGTCTCGCTGTCGGTCAGGGCCGGCGAGGTCAACTGCCTCCTGGGCGACAACGGGGCCGGCAAGTCGACCCTGATCAAGATCCTGTCGGGCGTCCACCGGCCAGACGACGGCCAGCTCCTCATCGACGGCCAGCCGGTCACGCTGTCCTCACCGCGCGACGCCCAGGCGCGTGGCATCGCGACCGTGTACCAGGACCTGGCCGTCCTGCCGCTGATGAGCGTCAGCCGCAACTTCTTCCTCGGCAACGAGCCGACCAAGGGTCGCGGCCCGCTCCGTCGTTTCGACATGGCGTACGCCAACCGCACGGCCCGCGAGCACATGCGCGAGATCGGGATCGAGGTCCGGGACACGAGCCAGCTCGTGGGCACCATGTCGGGCGGCGAGCGCCAGACGCTGGCGATCGCCCGCGCCGAGTTCTTCGGCGCCCGGGTCCTGATCCTGGACGAGCCGACGTCGGCGCTCGGCGTCAAGCAGGCCGCGATCGTGCTGCGCCACATCGTCCGGGCCCGGGCGCGCGGCCTGGCGGTCATCTTCATCACCCACAACGTCCAGCACGCGCTGCCGGTGGGGGACAGGTTCACGATCCTGAGCCACGGCCAGGGCCTGGGCGTGTTCAAGCGGGGCGAGGTGGGCCTCGGCGAGCTGCAGGGCCTGATGGGCGGCGGCCAGGAGCTGGAGGACCTGTCGCGCGAGCTCGAGGAGATCCATGCGTCCCTGGCCACCGGCGGTCCGGACGCCGCGACGCCACCGACCGCCCAGGCGTAGCTCCCGGGGTTCGTGAGACACCGGCCTGACGGCCGGCCACGCTACTGCGCGGTCCACCCCCCGTCGACGGACAGCACGGAGCCCGTCACGAGACCCGCCGCCGGCGAGGCGAGGTACAGGACGGCCGCCGCGACATCGCCGGGCGCGCCGATGCGGCCGACGGGGATCCGGGCGAGGACGTCGCGCAGGAACTCCGGATCGTCGAGGCGGTCGGCCGTGCCGGGCGTGTAGATCCAGGTCGGGGCGACCGCGTTGACGGTCACGCCGCGCGCGCCCCACTCGATGGCCAGCGCCCGCACCAGGCCGTTGAGCCCGGCCTTGGTCGCGCAGTACACCGCCGACCGCGGCAGCCCGACCAGGCTCGCCTGCGAGCTGATCATGATCACGCGCCCGTACCCGCGGTCCAGCATGTGCCTCGCGGCCGACTGGGTCGTGAAGAACGCGCCCTTGAGGTTCACCTCGGCCAGCGCGTCCCAGTCCGCCTCGGTGACGTCCAGCGGGTCGTGCTCCGCCCCGAGCCCGGCGTTGTTCACGAGGATGTCCAGGCGACCCAGCTCGGCGACCGCACGGTCGATCGCGTGCCGCGTCCCGGCGACGTCGCGGACGTCCATGACCAGCGGTCGGATCGCCGGCTCGTCACGCTCCGGAGGGGCGTCGTCCACGTGGCGCACGCCCGCCAGGACCGTGGCCCCGGCGTGTGCGAGCGAGCGGGCAAGGTCCCGTCCGATCCCACGCGACGCACCCGTCACCAGGGCCACCTGGCCGGAGAAGTCGAACATCCGATCCATGCGGGCGGCTCCCTTCCGCGGCGGGCGGTGCGCACCGGCGCCCGTTCGGCGGGCGCGCTGCTGCATCATGTAAGCGATTACTCTACGCGTCCACTGCCACGCCCGGCGCGACCCGCGGTGGCCGGCTCGACTGGAGACGACGAGCCCTTGCAGACGCTGACCCTGACGGCCTACCTGCTGATGGCCTGCGAGGGCTACCTCATCTACGCGGTCGGGTTCATCATGCCGTTCATCCGTGACGACCTGGGCCTGGCGCCCTGGGTGGCGGCCCTCCCGAACTCGGCGATGGCGGTCGGCCTGGTCGGGGCAAGCGCCCTGACGAGCTTCGCCAACGCCCGCGTCGGGCCGCGCGTCGCGGTCCGGACCTGGGCCGGGGCTGATGGCCCTGTCCGCGGTCCTGCTGGCGATCCCGATCACGATCGTGCCCATCCTGGTCGGGGCACTCGTGTTCGGGGTCTCGATCGGGGGAGCGCTGGTCCACGTCAACAGCGCCTTGGGCGAAGGGCAACAGGGCGGCACGCTGCTGGTCCGGGCGAACCTGTTCGCCGTCGCCGGCGGGCTGGCCGGGCCGCTCGTGCTGTCCAGCGCGGCGACGGGCGTCGGCTGGTGGGTCGGCCTGAGGAGCGGAAGATCCTGCTCCTGCTCGCCGAGGGGAGCACCAACAAGCAGATCGCCGAGGCGGTCTTCCTGTCCGACAAGACGGTCAAGAACTACGTCAGCTCGATCCTCTCGAAGCTCAAGCTGGAGCGCCGCGCCCAGGCCGCCGCGTTCGTGGTGCGCCACCGGGTCGATCGCCCCGCCTGAGCCCGCTGAGCGTCACTGCCGGCGGGCGAACCTTCAACCCGTCGATGAGCGCGCGGGAGGCGGAGGGCTGACGCCCGGGATCATCGCCTATACTCACGCTCGCGCCGACATAGCTCAGCGGTAGAGCAGCTGTTTCGTAAGCCTCCCGCGCTATGCGCAGTGGCCCGAGCGTGAGAGGCCGATACAAACAGGCATAGTTATCAGCTGTTCGTTTCGAGGGGATCCCCGCCCAGGATCGCCGCCGCGGCCCGTTTCTCCTTCGAGCCGACCCTAGCCAAGCTCGGTTGTCGGGAAGTGGACGGATCGGTCAAGTTTGTCACGCCGCCGTCTTGAGGCGGGCCCGGGCGACGTAGTCGTCGATGCTCCGGTCGACGACCCTGAGGGCGTTGCGGAGCTCCGGCGGAGCGGGCGGATGGTCGGCCGCAAGGAGCGGGCCCAGCAGCCGGTCATGGAGCTTGGTGTAGCAGATGGCGACGCGGATGCCCTCGGGGGTGGGCACGTAGGTGTTCGCGTGGTCGAGCCGCCGGATGAGGCCCTTGCGTCGCAGACGGCGAAGGTCGTAGGTCATCTGTCCGCTCGTGTACGGCACCCCGAGCAGGGCGGCCACCTGGGCGCGAAGGCTCCGGTTGGTGAAGCCGCTGACGGCGTGGACGAGCAGGCACAGGGCGCCGGCCAGGGCCATGACGCGGGGATCCCCGAAGCGCAGCGCTCCGGTTCGTTGGCCCTCCTGGAACGAGGGCAGTGCGACCCGCTCGAAGAGCTCGGTCGCGATGGCACAGCCCTGGCCGACACGCTGGATGATAAGCAGCCGCCCGTTGGCGGCGCGGGCCTTGGTTTGCAGCTCGGGCAGGTTGGCGAGCCGGCGCTGACAGCCCAGGTCGGACGGCCCGTTGACGACCGTCTCGATGCGCAGCGCGCGGCCCTCCTTCAGGTACTCCTTGATGCGCGAGTGCTTGTAGAAGACGTTGACCGTGACCTCGGTGCCGCGGGTCACGACCCTGGTCGAGAAGGTGCCCGGGGTGTTCGCCTGGACCCGGCGGTCGAAGATGAGCGCCACCTCGTCGGGACGACCGAGGTCGAGGTTGTCCGTGACGAGCGCCTCGAAGAAGGAGCGTGCCCGGCGCGGGGCGTCGAAGACGATGGTGCGGCTGACCTCCACCTGGCGCATCGAGAGCTCCCACCAGTAGCCGGCGGCCCGGTCGGCCGCGCCGAGCGGCGTCGGGATGCGGGCCATCCAGCGGGCGAAGAAGCGCTCGATGTCGGCCGGCC